>JBGTLT010000069.1:0-130706 GCA_041743975.1 Zeaxanthinibacter sp. | reverse complement strand
TTATATCAGGAAAAATAATTCAATTGACCAATAAATGAACTAACACAAGGTATACACCGTATAAATTAACTGGTAGTGTAATCCTGCTTACGAACTTCCTTGCAGGTTTTCTATTCGGTTTGTATTTGCTAAATTAGGTGCTTTAATAACGTAATTAATTTTATACAAACACGTTGTGGTGCATTTGACCAGACTCAATGGAAATGAGAAACGAACTATAAATAATGTGAGTACTAAAATTATCAAACTCTTTTTGCGACTTGCAATTTCATTCGGATTTTTATCGGCAGTAGCCGACAGATTTGGAATTTGGAATAAAGAAGTTTCAGTATGGGGAAATTGGGAAAATTTCTTAAAGTATACTCAATTAATAAATCCCTGGATTCCAGAATCATTAATTCCACTAATCGGAATCATAGCAACCGCTGTTGAAATTATTTTTGCCGTTTTCCTGATAATCGGATTTAAAACAGAACTGTTCGCAAAACTGAGCGGATTTCTGATTTTAATATTTGCTTTGTCAATGACTTTTTCTACAGGAATTAAAGGAGCCTTTGACTTTTCTGTTTTTAGTGCATCTGCCGGAGCTTTTGCTTTGAGCCTTATAAAGGAAAAATACCTGGAATTGGACAGTCTGATTTTCAAATCAAAAAACTTAACGAAAAAACCAAAAACGGCACCACAATGGTAGCCGTAGCAAAGGAAATCTTCAAATAAAGGATCCAAACAGGCCCTTTTGCGAGGGCTTTTTTATATCCCAAATTTTTCGATTGCCAAAAAACAATCTATAAAAACTATTTAACTACACTATAAATCAAAACCGATAACCTATTATTATTTGTTATGGGGTTTTTGCACAGACTCCGGTTGTGTACAAGCAAAAACGCAAAAAAAATCGTATATATTATTTAATCATTTAAAAAAAATTCTTACAACTAAAATTCTAAATTTACAAATATTATATTCAAAAATATTTACTTAAAACTTAAAATTATGTCCAAATTAAAAAAACTTTTATTAGTCCTACCATTGATAATCATTTGCTTTTGTTCTTGTAGCAAAGATGATTCTACTCAACAAAATGCAGTATCCACATTAGAAGGAAAATGGCAATTTACAAAAGAAGGTACAATTACAAATAATCAAGAAACCTTAACTGATTATCAACATACATCTGATTGCACAAAGGATTATACAGAAATACTAACAGGAAATATTTTAAAAGACCATTATTTTAACAATCCAAACTGCGAAGAAACAATTGATACTGGAACCTGGAATAAAAATAATAATTCATTGGTATTTTCATACCCAAATGAGCCGAATGTTAATGCCGAAATTTTGGAATTATCTAATACAACTTTAAAAGTAAAATTTGTTCTTTCTGGAGTAACATATTTAGCGATTTTAACAAGAATTCAATAGCAAATTAAATAAAAAACCGAACGACTAATAGCGGTTTTGCCAAATTGTTCGTTCACGTTAATAAAACAAAAACTATTTTACAATATTCGTAATATTTTGGCAGAAAGTACGTAGTTCAATGTCAAAACCCGGCGAAGCAACAGGACGTTGTGCTTCATGTTGTAACACTGAAAAAATGGAGGTAAATCTTGCTTTTTATAGAAAGAAGGACTGGAAAAAATTCTTGTCAATGATTGATGACAGGGAAAGTATGTTTGACACATGGAAGGAATGGCACAAATCATATCTCAGAACTAAAAAAGAACTCTTGGTTAACGGACTTAAAGTTAATGATGTTGAAGTGGACTTAACAATACTTGACAAATATTGCCAGGAAAATGGACTTAAAAATAACGGAAAAACGAGGTCACAGTTTGTATCTAACATCAAATGAACGTAAATCATATTGAAAGATTAAAGGACATTTTAAGCGAGTGGAATCCGCTTGGCGACCAAGCAAGCCGAATCAGTGATTTGGAAAGTTATGAATCTGAAGCAACGGACATCTTATTCCATATCAACAAAAAACATTCAGTGGAGCAAATATCAAAAATGATAAGGACTGTTTTGGGACAAGCTTTTGGTATTTATGTGGACGATGAAAAAAGTCTTGCAGTTGCGAACGAGATTCATTCAATGATAAATGAGAAATAAAACACGAAAGCACAACAACACCTATAAATAATACGGGTTTACGGCTTAATTGAGGAGTTTGCGTATTTTTATGAAGTCCGCAAAATCTTTTGGATTTTGCTTTTTAGTGGGACAAAGAAAAAAGAAAACCAAAAGATTTCGATATTTGCGTGGTGGAAAGCAAACGCTGGTTTGCTCCTGTACTGTTCATAACCAAACCGTTAGCTGCATTAGTGCCACTAAGGATTACTCTGCCGGAGGGGGCTTGCTCAATTGAAATAAAGAATTTCACCTCACCCGAAACCGCCTGGGCGGTTTAGGGACCGGTCCCATTAAAAACATTTTTAAAAAGGTGGTTCGGGAATCTTTAAAGTGTTCCGGGGATAACCGTACGGTTAGGGCACCACCTGCTACCACTACTTTGATTCAACCTACCCCTCCTCAGGAACTTAAATTTATTATCTTTATATGACTCGATTTCGCAGCTCGAATTTAGGGGCATACTTTCCAGTCGAAATCATAGGCTAAACGTTGTGCCTAATTCCCTACATAAAGGAACTCTATTAATTTCTTAAGCTAACGAGTTTGCTTTTATGTAGGAAAATTATACTATACCTAAACGCTAGTCAAAATTAGAATAAAACCAAATGGAATTACCAAAATATCACGAAACATTCATACCTGTATTAGAAATTTTAAATACTGTAGAATCATTAAGTAGCAGAGAATTAGCTTCTCGGGTTCGTGATAATTATTATTCCGATTTACCAAAAGAACTCCTCAGCAAAAAGACAAGTTCGGGTGCCAACGTTTTACTTGACAGAATACTTTGGGGCAAATCTTATCTCAAAATGGCAAAATTTGTTTCTTACCCCAAAAGAGGTATGGTGCAAATTACAGAAAAAGGTAATCGAATTTTAGAGTTAGGTAATCTGTCCTTACACGACCTTCAGAACGACCACGATTTTATAAATCATAGAGAATCTGTGAAAAGTAAAAAAGACCACGAGGTCGAGCTTGACACAGTTAACGTTGAAAATGCTTCTCCACAGGATTTAATCGATTCTGGATTCTCGACTATTGAAACAGAAGTTAAAACAGAACTCTTGGAAAAACTAAAAGAAATCGACCCTTATTATTTTGAAAAAGTAATTCTTATTCTTCTCAAAAGAATGGGCTATGGAGATTTCATCGAAACTTCAAAATCAGGTGATGGTGGTATAGATGGTATTATAAACGAAGACACACTCGGACTTGAAAAAATTTACACTCAGGCAAAACGCTATAATGAAAATAAAGTACGGGAAAAAGACATAAGAAACTTCATCGGAGCAATGAGTGGAGAAACAAGCAAAGGCGTTTTTATTACGACATCAACTTTTGACGATTCTGCCATTAAAAAGGCTCGAGAAGCACACCATTCAATAATCTTAATTGACGGAGCTAAATTAGTGGATTTAATGCATCAATATAAAGTAGGTGTTCAGGTGAAAACTGTTTATGAAGTTAAAGAAGTGGATAATGACTTTTTTGAAGGAGAATAACTATGCAACAAAAGTAGCCATTGTACAAGCCGATAAATCTTCAAATAAAGAATCCAAATAGGCCTTTTTGCGGTTGGATATAAACCTTCCCAAACCCTACTTCAGCGGCTTAACCATAATATCCTTATAAAATACGGTACTGCCCGGGTCATGGCCCTGCAGGGCGAAGGTCCCCCCTTTCAGGATCTTGTGAACCCCCGATCCCTCCCGTTTGGGATTTTCGGGTTCCGTATAATCCACCACAACCGTATCATTTATTTTAATGATGATCCGCTTCCCCTCCACCTTGATATATTCCGTATACCATTCATTATCAACGGCATAATTTTCAATGACATCCTGTATTGCATACAAACTCCCCGTGCGCCTCCAGTCTTCCTGTGAATTGTTCACCTGCACCTCATACCCATGTTCCGGCCAGCTTTTCTCCTGGTAACGGGTATGGATGAAGATGCCCGAATTTGCTTTGGGCCGGGTCATAACACTCGCCTTGAATTCAAAATCAGTAAAATGGTGGTCCTCCACATCGCCTGCGTAAAACAAATGGGCAATGGGGCCGGATACTTTGATCATACCGTCCGCTACCGAAAAGGTATCCGCATTTTCCCCGACTTTCCAGCCTTCCAGGTCCTTGCCATTAAAAAGGGGTATCCAGCCCGTATCCGACTCCCCTTTCATCTCCTGGCTATTGGCGGTGAACGAAACCCCCATCAGGAGGACCAGGATCAGCACGCATTGCAAACTATGTTTCATCATCTTGTTGTTTTATAGTTCACAATGTATAAAAAATTAACCACAGCCCCATACCAAAATAGAAGGATCATTCCGTGGCTTTTCGGGTGTTCCCGGGCCATAAAATTGCAAATCATCCTGAAACGCACGAAATCCAAAGGGAAATCTCCTTAAAATTTTCTTAAATAATGAATATCAATTACCCTATAAGCACGCCATATCGTAGATTTATGAATTGTTGAGATGTATTAGATAACTTTACGCAAACGTAAACAGGAATCAGTAATATGGATTTAATCAAAGAAGCTCTGGATTTTGAACAGAGCACCCTAAGCCATATGTCGACCAGTGATCGGGTCGTCGCTTCCAGGGAAGCCAAAAGGCTCATTCTGGCCATAAACGAAATATATAAAAAGACCCGGGACTCAGACCTTATGGACCTTATGAAACGGTTGACCGAAAAAAAACGAAAGATTGAGAAACGGTTGAAAGGAAAGCCAATGGCTTCCTAGGTTTTATTTCTAAATTCCCCTTTGTTACCATACTGCATCTTTTTATGCTGAAATAACTTTTCAGGATAAAGGGGCATCATATTGCAGTGGGGAAACCCTCAAATTCATCCATTGAAATTCTTCGACATCCATACCGAACTCTCCGTAATCCGGGATTACCTGCTGTCCAAAAAGTGGCTGGGCAGTTCGGAAAATATCCTGGGCATTGAAAAACCTGGCGAGGGCAATATGAACGTTGTCCTTCGTATCGTCACAAATACCCGCTCATTTATCCTCAAACAATCGCGGCCCTACGTGCAGAAATACCCGGAGATCGCCGCACCCCCGGAAAGGATAGCAGTAGAATATAGTTTTTACAGGGCCACAAACCCGGATAATAAAAATCCCCATATGCCCGCCGTGCTGGGGTTCGACCCTGATCACTATGTGCTGCTGCTGGAAGACCTGGGGCATTGTGAAGACATGACGCATAGCTATACTACACGGACAATCGACAATATGCTACTGCAACAACTTATCAGCCTCCTTGCCGACATCCACAGTACGCCTGCACCCCGGGGCTATCCTGATAACCGTCTCCTCCGGGAATTAAACCACCGGCATATCTTTGTCCTGCCCTTTATGGAGGAAAATGGGTTTCAGCTAGACCAGGTACAACCCGGCCTGCAACAGCTCTCCTTGCCCTATAAAAAAGACAGCGCCCTAAAGGAAACTGTGGACACCCTGGGAATCCAGTACCTTTCCCCCGGGGATACCCTCCTGCATGGCGACTATTACCCGGGCAGCTGGATGGGCCGCAAAGAGAAGGCCTGTATCATAGACCCCGAATTCAGTTTTATGGGGTTCGCGGAATTTGACATTGGGGTCATGGCGGCACATATCCTGATGGCCACTATGAAGACGGATACCGTACAAGCTATCCTTGCGACATACCGGCACACTGTCGATACCAAATTGGTGGAGCAGCTAGCAGGGACGGAAATCATCCGGCGGATCATTGGCCTGGCGCAATTACCGATAAAGCGGGACCTGGAGGAAAAAGAATACCTTTTGTCCCTGGCCCGGAAGATGGTCCTTCCCTGAATAATGGATAGGAATTGATCCCTGAATCGCAAATTTCAAATACTGAAAGTGTGAAAAATCTATTTACTTTTTGTGCATGTATGGCCATCGTGGCCTGGACTTCCTGTGAGGAAAAACAACCCGTTCCGGAAATCCCCGAACCTCATAAAACCACGTATGGGGCCGGGATCCATACAATAGACAAGGATGCCTACTATGACAAGGTCCTGGGGGCACTGGTAGGATCAGCCATTGGAGACGCTATGGGAGCTTCTACTGAAATGTGGCACCGGAGGGACATCCGCCTGAAGTATGGCTATATTACCGGGCTCACCCCCGCCACCCGGGAACAATCCCCCGAAGGGACCTGGGAACACAATCTGGGACCTGGTGCTACCACCGATGATACGCGCTGGAAATTCCTTATGGTTGCATATCTGGCTAAATTTCCGAAAGCCATAACCGCCGGAAATTTTGCAAACTTCATCACTGATTATTACAAGCACGTGGCAACAGCCCTGGCAGAACCGGCAATAGTATCAGATCCGGATGTCCTTTCCGGCAAATTGGAACAGGTAGACTGGATACGGGAATGGGCAAGGGTTACCCTTGCCTATCAGGAAGGTCCTGAGGCCTATCAAGATGCCTTGAACCGGTTCTATGGCGGGGAGATGTCATGCGCAGGTATGTTGTATTCCCCTGTGTTCGGGCTTGTTGCACCGGATCCTGAAACCGCCTATACCCTCGCCTACCGGCATGCCCTTTTTGATATCGGTTATGCCAGGGATATTACCGCATCAGTGGCCGCAATGACCAATATGGCATTGCATTCGGCGAGTATGGACTCAATCCTGAATACGACGGTGTTCACAGACCCCCTGCGCTACCAGGACAGTCGGCTTGTTGGCCGTATATCCACTGCTATTGCTGATGCTTCCCGGAAAAATGTATGGCTTACCCGCGAGCGCCCGGAAAAAGATTCCATCCCGCTTACGGATTCCCTGGGACAAAAGGTACCCTCTGTTTTTCCCGGATCCAAAAATGATTGGGCCCAACAGGAATACCTGTTCAACCTGCTGGAAGAGAACGAGCGGGCTATTCCTTTCCATGCGGCGGAAATTTGGGAAATCCTGATTACCGGCCTTGAATTTGGAGGAGGGGATTTTACAAAAACCATGCAGTTTATTATCAATTATGGGCGGGATAATGACACGGTAGCAGCCATTGCGGGGATGATACTTGGCGCCCGGGAAGGGTTTGATGCGTTGCCAGAGGAGTTGAAAACCATTGTACTGCAGGCTAACAAGGAGCAGCTGGGAATTGACCTGGAAAGCCTTGCCCGAACACTGGTTGCAGTGCAATACCAGGCCGAGAAAGAAGGAGATTAACCCCCATTGCAGCTCCAATTGTTAAAGGAAGTCTGCCTGCATATCACCTATTCCAAACCTTGGCCATAACGCACAGGCCGGGAGAAACCCTGGCCTTTAATTCCCAACCGGGATTACCAAATGGACTCGGCTGCACTTATTTCAAAACCGTCCAATTCCAGTGGATCAGTACCCGTATTTTCAACTTTCAGGGTTGTATACGGGGCATTCGGAAAGAGCTGGGCGGTCATCACATACTGCCCTCCATTGATAAACACTTCAACCGAAGAAGCATCCAACAGCAGCCGAACCTCCACCGTTCCTTCCGGTAAATTGGGAATGGGCATCCGGATCACCTCCTTCCCAAAGTCTTCCTGGAAGTCGGTTTTTCCCGAAGCGGACCGGTTCAGCAGCACTTCCTTCCCTTTCCCATCCACCGTCAATACCAATTCCTCCTCCCGGTCATTGCTGAACGTCAGTGTAAAATCGCGGGAAACGGTGTTGAACCGTACTTCGGACTGGTTATAATCCGCGTTTGGAATAATTTCAGGGTCCCCCGGGGCAATTTCGATTGATTTAGCGCCTTCCGGCTTTAATATGGTTGCCAGGCTTTCCAGGGGGTAATTGACCAGGGAAATCGTATCCCCGAATTGCCGCAGGGACAATTTCCTGGGCACCGTCATGGCACTGCGCCATTTTTCCGTAGGTGTTTCGTTGGCATAGGCCCAATTGCTCATCCACCCGATAAATATCCTGGCGTCATCAGGCACATTGTTATAGGTAACCCCTGCATAATTATCGGTACCCCAGTCGAGCCAGCGGGTGTCCTTTTGCCTGCTGGTAAATTCAGAACCGTTGAAATTCCCGATAAAATATTGTGTCCCGCTGCCACCGTTCGGGGCCCCGGGGTTGATACTGATGATGAGCACCCATTTCTCCTCCCCGCTCCCCTCCACTTTAAGAGGAAAAAGGTCCGGGCATTCCCACACCCCTCCATGGGCACCTTTGTCCCTGCCAAACTCACTCATATATTCCCATTCCAACAGGTTGGGGGAACGATAGAACCGGGCATGGTCCCCGGCCACCAGCACCAGGATCCAATTTTGGGACCCTTCATGCCAGAACACCTTGGGATCGCGGAAATCCTTAATGCCATCTTTATTGGGGAGTACCGGGTTCCCGGGGTATTTTACCCAGATCTCCCCGTTATCCGTGCTATAGGCTATTCCCTGTGTTTGATAGTCTGTACCCCCGGCCTTCTCTTTGTTGCTATCGTGGTAGGTGAAAATTGCCACAAGGGGTGTTTGGCCATCTGTTCCCAGCCCGGAAGTATTATCTATGTCCACAACAGCACTCCCCGAAAAAATATAGCCGTTGTTGTCAGGAAACAAGGCAATGGGGCGGTGTTCCCAAAATACCAGGTCTTTGCTCACGGCATGCCCCCAGTGCATGGGCCCCCAGACTATATCCCCCGGATAGTACTGGTAAAAAAGATGGTATAACCCCTCATTATAGACCAATCCATTGGGATCATTCATCCATTTCTCAGCAGGGGTAAAGTGGTATTGCGGCCGGTAGGCCTCCTGGTATACGGCCGGCTTCGTGGCTTCTTCCTGCACTGTCCCTGGTGTATCGGTTTTATCCTTACAGGAAGCAAACACCATGAGCATACCGCCCAGGATGCAAATCCAAATATTTTTCATGATGGGAATACCTTTCCCTAAAAATACTTTTTTATTTTGATATTGGGGCCCATGGAAGGAGTTATGCCAAAATGGTATCTTTGCCTTCCAAACCCGGCAAATTGTATGTCCCTGATAAAATACATCCTTTTTTCCTTGATGACGGCCGTTACGGTTTACCCGCAGGACCAGTTGGACAAAACCCTTAAAAGGTTAAATAAGGGAAGCGTTGCCTACCTTTCCGTCTCGGACCTTGCCACAGGCCCTTCCCCTGTCCTTTTGGATACCCGGGAAAAAGAAGAATATACCGTTAGCCACCTGCAGGATGCTTTTTGGGTGGGCTACCGTGAATTCCATATAGATACGGTCCTGCAGCAGGTTCCCGATAAAAACACCGCTATGGTGGTGTATTGTTCGGTTGGCGTCCGCTCCGAAAATATTGGTGAAAAATTGAAGAAAGCGGGTTATACCCAGGTCAAAAACCTCTATGGTGGTATTTTTGAATGGAAGAACCGGGGATACCCTGTTTTCAATAGGGAGGGAAGGGAAACGGACTCGGTGCATGCCTTTGATAAACGCTGGGGCAAATTGTTGAAAAAGGGCATTAAGGTGTATGATGTTGCGGGATCAGGGGAACGCCAAAAGGCTGGCTGATCATCAGGCAATCCCTTTAGAAAAAATTGAAGATAATCAAACCCTGAATCGAGTGTTGGATCATGATAAGCTGCTCCTGATTTTTACCAGGAACCCGGAACCTGGAAAGTGCAAAACGCGGTTAGCGGCTACCATTGGGGACAGGGCTGCACTGGATATCTATATTTTTTTGATACGGCACACCGTGGCTATTACCAGGGAGCTGGATCTGCATAAACGTGTGTGTTATTCCGGGGAAATATGGATGGATGATATGTGGGACAATATTATATACGATAAAAAGCTGCAGAAAGGCAGCGACCTGGGCGAACGGATGGAGAACGCCTTCCATGAAGGTTTTTCAGAAGGTTTTAAACATATCGTCATAATTGGAAGTGATCTGTTCGATCTTTCAGAAACCGACATCAGGGCAGCCTTCAGTTCACTACAGGAAAATGACGTTGTTGTGGGGCCTGCAACCGATGGGGGATACTATTTGCTGGGTATGAAGGAACCCTGCAACCCGGTATTCAGAAACAAGGAGTGGGGGCGGGAAACCGTGCTGCGGAATACCCTGGCCGACCTTAGTGGCAAAAAGGTCCACCTCCTGGACCCCCGTAACGATGTGGATGTATATGAAGACATCGAACACCAGGAAGCCTTCCTGCCATTTTTAAAAAATTTGAAGAAATGAGAAACAATGAACTGGAAGAAACCACGGCCTATCTCCTCCATAAGGGATTTGACAAGCCGGAAATAGGCATTGTCCTGGGCACCGGCCTCGGGAAATTGGTAACGGAGATTGAAAACCCGATAGAAGCACATTACAACCACATCCCCTATTTTCCCCTGGCTACCGTGGAATTCCATGCCGGAAAATTGATCTATGGCATGCTGCAGGGGCGAAAAGTGGTGGTGATGCAGGGCCGGTTTCATCTATATGAAGGATACGACCTGTTTGATGTCACCTACCCAATCCGGATTATGCGGAAGCTTGGGATCCAAAAATTATTTATCTCTAACGCGGCGGGGGCCATCAACCTGGATTATAAAAAAGGGGACCTTATGCTTATTGAGGACCACATCAACCTTCAGGGGGGTTCCCCCCTTGCGTTCAAGAATGTAGCAGCATTCGGGGATCGTTTTGCAGATATGAGTGAACCCTATGACCTGAAAATGCGTACATCCATACTGGAGATAGCCGCCCGGGAAAAGATTACGATCCACAGCGGGGTGTATGCCTCTGTGGTGGGGCCACAGCTGGAAACAAAGGCGGAATACAGGATGCTGAAGACCCTGGGGGCAGACGCTGTTGGAATGAGTACGGTGCCCGAAGTAATTGTTGCCAATCATTTACGACTACCTGTTGTAGCGGTATCCGTTTTAACCGATGAATGTGACCCAGATAACCTGCAGCCAGTGGATATAGAGGAAATCATAGCGGTCGCAGAAAAAACAGAACCTAAAATGATCCGCTTGTTTAAGGAACTCATTAAGGTATTATGACCCCCTCTCCCGAAACCTCACCCGAAACAGCTGACGCTGTTTCGACCTCTCCTTAGGAGAGGTGAATCGGGGCAAAGGAATTATTTAAATAAAAAACGGTGGTCCGGGAAAGGTAACCTTCACCGCAACCACAAAATATAAAAATAGAAACGTATGAGCTATTTACAGGCTACAAATGATTTGTACAGGGAAGCGGCCCTCACCCCGGATGCGGGGCTGTGCTGCACTACCAACCCCGTATGGCAGTTCCCGGGACTAGCAATCCCCCGAATTATGCAAGAGATGAATTACGGCTGTGGGAGCACCGTATCGTCCCGGGACCTGGTCAACAACCCGCGGGTGTTGTATGTAGGTGTCGGGGGTGGCATGGAACTGTTGCAGTTTGCCTACTTCTCCCGGCAGCCCGGCGCCATTACCGGGGTTGATATTGTGGAGGAAATGCTGGAGGCCTCAGCGAAGAATTTCAAAATCGCGGAAGCAGAAAACGATTGGTTTCGCAGTGATTTCGTAACCCTTGTAAAGGGGGATGCTCTGAACCTGCCTGTTGCCGACGAAAGTATGGATGTGGCTGCCCAGAACTGCCTCTTTAATATCTTTAAGTCGGACGACCTGAAAAAAGCGGTAGCCGAAATGTACCGGGTGTTAAAACCCCATGGCCGACTCGTCATGAGCGACCCGGTGTGTGAACAACCGATGAATGAGACCTTGCGGAATGATGACCGGCTGCGGGCCTTATGCCTCAGTGGCAGTATCCCCATTAAGGACTATGTAAAGGAGCTTACGGATGCCGGGTTTGGCACTATTGAAATAAGGGCCCGGAAATCGTACAGGGTGCTTTCCCCCAACCAGTATCCCACGGACGAACTCATCCATATTGAATCTATAGAAATTGCCGCCATCAAAGATCCCATGCCCCAGGACGGGCCATGTATCTTTAGCGGGAAAACCGCCATATATTACGGGGATGAGCCCTATTTTGACGATCAAAACGGTCATGTATTGGTCCAAAACCAACCGATGGCAATCTGTGACAAGACTGCAGCAGCACTGGCGGGGGCCAGTGAGCAGATCCATATAAGCGAATCTACCTGGCATTATAACGGTGGCGGATGTTGCTAGCGGGGTGATTTGTTGATAATCCTAAAAAACAAAATTACCAGGCTCCTGGTGATCCATAATTTATATAGTATGTACTATTTTTTAATCCTCCTGGGTTGCCTTTCCATGGTTTCCTGTAATGGAAACGCAAGAGGCCCTGAGGTGGTGGAAGGAACCCCTATCCCCGCCGGGCGGCCCGGGGTCCGGCTACCTGTCCCGGAATCCAAAGCTCTATTGGAGGCAGGACCTAAAAACAAGGTCGAATCCCCGGACAGGGCTGCAGGCCATTCCTTTCAGATCGCAGACCACTCGGCATGGAATTCCCTGTTGGAACGTTATGTTGATTCCTCGGGGAATGTGGATTATAAATCATTTTCAGGCAACAGGGGTGGCCTGGACGCGTACCTGGAGGACCTGGCCGGGAAGGAACCTCCTGAAAGTGCCGGGAAAAATGAAAAACTGGCCTATTACATCAATTTATACAATGCCGCAACCGTCCAATTGATACTGGACAATTACCCGTTAAAAAGCATTCAGGATATCAACTCCCCCTGGGACACAAAAAGGGTAAAAATTGGCGGGCGGATGGTATCCCTTGGGGATATTGAACATAAAATCCTTCGTAAGATGGACGAGCCCAGGATACATTTTGCGATTAATTGTGCCTCTTTTTCCTGCCCCCGATTAATGAATTGGGCCTTTACACCAGGCCAAATGGAATCGCAGTTGCAGGAAGCAACCACGGGATTTATCAGGGATACTGCCAAAAACCGCATCTCAAAATCATCCCTTCAATTGTCCACTATCTTTGACTGGTACAAAATGGACTTCACGGAGAACGGCACCCTGATAGAATACCTTAACAGGTTTACCGAAAACCCCATCTCCCCCGACGCCAAAATCACCTACCTGGAATACGACTGGAGTTTAAATGATGCAAAGTAGCCCACAACAAATCAGTGTCATTGTCCCGGTCCTGAATGAATCCCCGGTTATCAATAGCCTCCTTGCCTTCCTGGAACCCTATGTAAAAGCGGGGCTTATTAAGGAGGTATTAGTTGTGGACGGGGGCAGCACCGATAACACTGCGGAGCTTGCCTTACAGGGTGGGGCCCGTGTGTTGCATGCGGAAAAGGGTCGTGCCCGGCAAATGAATACCGGCGCCAAAAATGCACGGGGGAACGTCTTTTATTTCCTCCATGCGGATACGATCCCCCCGCCTGACTTTCACCTTGGGATACTGCAAGCCATATCCTCCGGTTACCCCGCAGGGTGTTTCAGGCTGTCGTTTGATAGTGACAGCCTGTTCCTGCATTTCTTTTCGTGGTTCAGTGGGATAAATCACCCCATATGCCGGGGTGGGGACCAATCGCTCTTTATAAGCAGGGAACTCTTTGAGCAAATTGGGGGATTTGATGAAAAATTCATGATCTATGAAGACAATGAATTTATCGGGAGGATCTACAGGGCATCCCATTTCAAAATTCTGCCTGAACAGGTGCGTACCTCCGCAAGGCGATATAACGCTAAGGGAATGCTAAGGCTACAATACCATTTTGGTGTGATCCACCTGAAGAAGTATTTCGGTACGCCCCCGGATAAACTCTATGCATATTACGTGCGGAATATCGCCATCTAACGCAAGGGAAAAGGAAGGGCCCTATTTTTCATAATCGGGCAAAGCCCCTTCGGCAATCCATTTTGCCACATTTCGTCTCCCTGCCCGCCCGGCTGAAGCCATTCCTTTAGATTTGTATCATAAATATTATCTATGATAATTATTTTGAAAAGAGGGGGTGATAAACCCCTCCCCGGAACAAGATACTTTCTGGCACCGCAGGAACCAAGCAGGATAAATGATGGAGAATGTCAGACCCCGGATTATGTTCTTACATTTTCTTTGGATCCCTGAAAGGGCTGAGCGCATGCCGGGATGGATTCTCGAATGATTCTCCATTCGGGTTAATTTTTAATTCGTTCGAATGTGGGGTGATAAACCCCTCCCCGGAACAAGGTAGTTCTTGGCACTGCAGGAAGCCAGCAGGATACATGATTGAAAATGCCAGATCCGCAATTTGATGGGGTTTCGCTTGTCTTTAATCCCTGTGCCCAGCAAAAGCAGTTCGGGCAGGCCCGCCCAGCTGAAGCCATTCGGACGTGCCCGTTCCGGCACAGACGGACGCTCAATGTGACATCCTTCTTGTCATACTGATCGCACCGACATTTCGAATACCGGCCCGTTCCTTTACAGGCGGGCGCTCAATGTCACAGCCTCTTTGTCAGGCTGAGCATTCTAAGATAAAACCAAATTATTAGATTTAAATGCGGAAGGCAGGGGATAGGCCCTATTTTTCATAATCGAGCAAAGCCCCTTCGGCAATCCATTTTGCCATGGCCTGCCTGTTATCCGGATCCAGTATGCGCCGCTGATCCTTACTGCTCCGGATGTTCCCTATTTCTATATACACCATAGCGGGATGCGTCTTTTTTACCAGGTAGAGGTTGCTCCTGTCCTCAAAGGTTCCGGTATAATGCCTGTTGGGTTGGAATTTCCTGTATTTCTCCTGGAAGGTCCTGTGGATGCTGCCTGCCAGGCTCTTTCCATTCGTGCTCTTCTCATGGAAGTAAAAAAATACGTCTATGTTCTGCCCCTGGCTCCTGCTGTCTACGTGGGTTACGATCAGGCGCTGGTATTTTCCCTTGTTTTTCCGGTACAGTTCATTGACCACATCAACCCGTTGCCGGAGCCTTGCCAATTGGTTCAGGGGAATCGTTTCTTTGGGGTAAACCACCTCATCCCGGTCCATTTCCAGGATCCGCTCATCACGGATACCATCATTTTCATCCCGTATTATCACATAGACCGTTGCCCCGTGCGACAATAATTCCCGTGCGAGCCGCAGGGTAACATCATAGGCGTATTCATCCTCTGAAATAAATTGCCCCACATTATCGGTCATAGCTCCCGGGTCCGGGCCCCCGTGTCCGGATATCAGGTAAAAAACCGTGCCTGACAAGCGCTTGCTTTTGATTTCCACCATTTCATAGTCCGGCCCGAAAATGGGGTAGGTTACCCCTTTTTTCTCATCAACCTCCCTTGTGGTGGGGCCGGTTTTCAACACGGTGTCCCTTGCGAGAACAGGTATCTTATAGGATTTTCCTTCGTATAGGTGTATGCTGTCCCGGAGGTTTTCCAGGTTGAGGCTGATAAAATCATGGTAGCCTTCAACCGGATTCAGGCCTTCCTTTCTCAAAAGGGAATAAATCCCGTCGCCTTTCCCGGCAATCACCGTCCTCAGCGTATCCTGTGCAAACAGGGATACTATGGGAATACACAAGAACAGGAATATGAATCGAATTTGAATGGCGGGCACCGCTGAATGATTTACTGCAAAGGTTATCAAAAATACCTTCCATTCCAAAAACCGTGCCGGGGGAACTTAAAGTATCTGCTATTCCCCTTTGATCCTGCCCGATAACGAAGTCGTCTGGTTTGGGATAACTGCAGAGTTGACCTGAACTATTAATGATCATTGTAAAAATCCCGGATTACCATCTGGGCCGGTTTGTTTTGGGGGGTAAAACGGTTATCCCCTTCGCCCCCGGCCTGCTTATGGCTGATAAACCATTTCCAGACAAAACCCCCTTCAAACCATTCTTCCACCCAGAATTCCTCCAGGATGGCGCGGGTGGCATTGACCTGGGCAATCAGGTTAACTTTTTCGTCCTCACTTTCCACCAACCAGGGTTTTTTGGCGGTATAATCCATACTCCGATACCCATATTCCGTAAAGAGTACAGGTTTGTTTACCGTATCGGATAGCGCTTTGATCTCGCCTTTATATTTTTCCCAGCCTGCCCTGAGTTGCTCAACAGATGGCGTTATATCCCCGGAAAGCGGAAAATAGGCATCGATGCCAATATAGTCCACTTCTTCCCAAAAAGAAACCCGCGGATATTCATCCCAATTGGCGGCATAGGTGATTTCCCCTTTAAAAACGCCCCTGACCTTTTGTATCAGTGCCTTCCAGAATGCAGGCCTGTGATGGACAAATTGTTCCAGTTCCGTTCCAATACAAAACAAGGCAATTTCATGATCCCGGGCGACCTCCGCATAGCTCATGATAAAATCTTCATAGGACTGCTCCAGGATTTTCCAGTCTTCCTCGGATTGCATTTGCAGTTTCCCGGTAAACACACCATGCCGCAACCAGATCTGCGGTTTCATCATAACCCGGATGCCATTCTTCTGCAGCATTTGGATATACTGTGCTGCGCCTTTCCGGGTTTCCCCGAACCACTGCCTGTCCGTATCAAAGATAATTTCTGGCGAACCCGTATCCCGGATAAAGCCAAACGGCATAACGGCAGCATAGTTGGCGTTAAGGTTTACCACTTCCTGTATGTGTTCACCGGCAACCTCCTCCCTGGAAGCCACAAAACTCACGCCGTTGATCTTGCGGGTTACCTGGCTGGAACAGGGACCCTGGAGGAGAAACAAAATCAAAATTGCAACTCGGTACATAAAACGGAATTTGTATCCTAAAATAGGATTATTTTTCCTCACCCGAAACCGTTAAGGCGGTTTCGACCTCTCCTGAAGAGAGGTGCCCCGGGGTATTCTTTTGATTAAATTTATTTACTGCATATTTATTTTTATTCTAAATTAAAAAATACACTTAAGGTTTTACCTTTAAACACGACAAAACCAGCGCAATATTTATACTTCATGGAGCATATTGTAATTATTGGCAACGGGATAGCCGGCGTAACCGCCGCCCGGCATATCCGCAAACTCTCCGATAGGAAAATCACCATAATTTCTGCGGAAACAGACCATTTCTTTTCGCGCACCGCCCTGATGTATGTCTATATGGGCCATATGACCTTTAAACAAATCGAGCCTTATGAAGCATGGTTCTGGGAAAGGAATAAGCTGGGCCTGGTAAGGGGCTTTGTAAAGTTGGTCGATACGGCCAAAAAGGAAGTCCGGTTAGAAGACGGCACAGCGATAGGCTTTGACAAACTGATCATAGCGACAGGCTCCAAACCCAATAAATTCGGATGGCCCGGGCAGGACCTGCAGGGGGTTCAGGGTTTGTATTCCAAACAAGACCTGGACCTGTTGGAAGTAAATGCACCGAACAAGGAGGTTTGTAAAAGGGCAGTCATCGTAGGGGGGGGGCTTATCGGGATAGAATTGGCGGAAATGCTGAGGAGCCGGGACATTCCCGTCACTTTTTTGGTCCGGGAAAAAAATTTCTGGGACGTGGTACTCCCCGACGGGGAATCACAGATAATCAATGAGCACATCCGGGAACACCATATAGACCTTCGGCTGGGGACGAACCTAGTGGAAATATTGGCCGATGATACGGGAAGGGCCAGGGCCGTGGTGACCGACAAGGGTGAAACCATATCCTGTGACCTGGTAGGCCTCACTGCGGGGGTTACCCCTAATATCGGGTTCCTGAAGGGCTCTGATCTAGAATTTGGGAAAGGGGTATTGGTAAACAGTTTCCTGGAAACCAATGTTCCTGATATATATGCCATAGGGGATTGTGCTGAACAGCGCGTACCCATCGGGAACCGAAGGCCGGTTGAAGCCGTTTGGTATACCGGCCGGATGATGGGGGAGGTTGTGGCACAGACCGTATGTGGCAATAGCATGGCATATAAACCCGGGCATTGGTTCAATTCCGCGAAGTTCCTGGATATTGAATACCAAACCTATGGCTGGGTATTCGGCACAGCCGACAAGAAGGAGTATGAAGCACATTTCCATTGGCGGCACCCCCTTGAAAAGTGTTGTATTACGGTGTCCTATCATAAGGAAACAAGGAAATTTCTGGGCATCAATACCTTGGGGATCCGGATGCGCCATGAAGTTATTGACCAGTGGCTCACCGAAGGGCGCAAAATTGAGCATGTGATGGAATTCCTCAGGGATGCCAATTTTGACCCCGAGTTCTATACTGCCTATGAACCCCTTATCGTTGCCCAATTCAATGAAGAAGCAGGAACGCACATCAGGCCCCGTAAAAAAAGCTGGAAGCGAATTTTTAAGGTTGCCTGAAAATTTAAAAAAATAATACTCCCAATGAAATACCCGGATGAAAACACTTGACAAAAATATGGCCCTGACAGGGGAGCCGCCGAAAGCCCTCAGCACCGGGCAAAGGCTGGCCGTCTTGATAGGCATGGCAGGATTGTTTATAATTTTGCTGGCCGCCCTGAACACAGGCTTTAAAAATAAAGCCCTCTGGCTCACCATTGCCTTATCCGCCATTTTTGCAGGCGTATGCTGGTTTAGCTATGAGGCATATGCAAATAAATCCAAAGGCATAAAGAATGATGGCGTCTGGTTTAAATCGATTTCGGGCCGGGGAATCTGGGCCTGGCTCCTGGGAATCGCCCTTACCGGGTTCTACATAGTCCTCTACTTTTATCCGCAATACCTGGGCCTGGTAAAAGACGGGGATAATACGGGCATTATTGCCTTGTTCGACCCGCTAAGCAAGATGCTGAGCGGTAACCCGGCGAGCCAGTGGTTCGTATATGGCACCTTGTATACGGTGGCAATTCTGGCTTTCGGGATCAAATTTATCTGGAAATACCGGCACAACCGCTATGAGATCATCCGAACGGTTAGCGTGATGTTCTTTCAGACCGCATTTGCCTTCCTGATCCCTGAAATTATGGCGCGACTCAATGGGGAACTTCCCTATTACGACCTGAAGAATATCTGGCCCCTGAATTATTACAATTTTGAGCGTTACAGGGTAGACAGTTTCATCGACGCCGGGGATATCGGCATCGCCATGCTGATTTTTGGCATACTCTCCATTTTCGTCATTACGCCCATACTAACCTATTGGTATGGAAAGCGATGGTATTGTTCCTGGGTATGCGGGTGTGGCGGACTTGCCGAAACGGCCGGGGATCCTTTCCGGCACCTGAGCGACAAAAGTTTGTCGGCATGGAAGATCGAACGGTGGGTGGTACACAGTGTGGTGGTATTTGTAACCCTGATGACAACTGCTGTGGTATACTCCTACCTGGGTAATGACAGCAGTAAATACTGGTTGACCAGGGATACCTTCCTCATCGGGGTAGGGCTGCTGCTGACGTTGGTGTTTGCAGTGGCAATGGTGTTTAAGAGGGAGGAATTCCGGAAGGATGCCAAATTTGGAGCAATTGGTTATTTTGTGATCATCATGGCATTGATTGGTTTCCATTATTTCGGTGGGGACAAGAACCTTTTCCTTTTCAGATCTGAAACGCTCCGGTCGTCCTATGGGTTTTTGATTGGCAGCATCTTTTCAGGAGTAATAGGCACCGGCTTTTATCCTATATTCGGAAGCAGGGTCTGGTGCAGGTTCGGGTGTCCGATGGCTGCTATCCTGGGTTTCCAGCAGCGGCTGTTTTCAAGGTTCAGGATTACCACCAATGGCGGCCAGTGTATCTCCTGCGGCAACTGTTCCACCTATTGCGAGATGGGCATAGATGTAAGGGCCTATGCACAGAAGGGCGAGAATATCGTACGTTCCAGCTGTGTGGGGTGCGGCATCTGTTCCGCGGTTTGTCCCCGGGGGGTTTTAAAACTGGAAAACGGCCCGCTGAAAGGGCGGATAGAAAGCAGGCAGATATTGCTTGGCAATGATGTGGACCTGATGGACCTGGTGCATCAGAACGAAAGGAACGGATAGGGCTTCGTCTTCCTGCCCGCCCGGCTGAAGCCCTTCGGACGGGCCCGAACGTGCCATTAGGCATGGGCGGGTGCTCAGTATGACAATGGGCTTCGACAGCCTTCCCGTCGTTCATCGGGAATCTGTCTGAAACGTGGCTTCGACTTCGCTATTAGATTAGCATTCTTAAAAATTAATTTTGTTGGTTACAATCCTTTTGGCGTCTGTTTTTCAGTCCAAACAACTTACTTTTACTTAAAGAATTTTAATGGCCAACATCAAAGTAATCATTCCCGCCTTTAACGAGGCTGATTCCATTGCTCAGGTCATTGATGAAATTCCGGATATAGTATCGGAGGTGATTGTGGTCAGCAACAATTCCACCGACAACACAAGGGCGGTAGCCAGTAAGGCCGGGGCGACCGTATTGTCCGAGGAGAGAAAAGGCTATGGGTATGCATGCCTGAAAGGATTGGATTATGTGGCGAAACAATCCAATCGCCCGGACATTATCGTATTTATTGATGGGGACTACTCGGATTATCCAGCGGAACTAACCCACTTAGTGAAGCCGATTTTAGATGGGGAAGCAGATTTCGTAATTGGAGCAAGGGCCCGGGAACTAAGGGAACCCGGTGCCATGACCCCCCAGCAGGTTTTCGGCAATTGGCTGGCAACCTCCCTGATGAAAATACTGTTCGGGTCCCGGTTTACGGATCTCGGGCCGTTCAGGGCCATAAAATATGACAGCTTATTGCTGTTGTCCATGGAGGATAAAACCTATGGCTGGACGGTGGAAATGCAGCTGAAAGCGCTTAAAAAGAAACTGACATACACCGAAATACCAGTGCATTACAAAAAAAGAATTGGCGTCTCAAAAGTATCAGGTACCGTAAAAGGTAGTATATTTGCAGGCGTTAAAATCCTGGGTTGGATATTTAAATACAGCATAAAGTAAAATGGAAATGATATTGGTCTATTTACTCTTGGGAATCTACAGTTTGGCGCTCATGCTTATTTTCTTTTACAGCCTTGCGCAGCTAAACCTTCTCGTAAATTACCTCGGGCATAAAAAAATGATCGAGGTCGCCCCCAAATTCAACCTTCTGGATCCCAGGGAAATTCCGATTGTCACCATACAATTGCCAATCTATAACGAGGAGTACGTTATGGAGCGCCTGTTGGAGAACATCGCAAAAATAGAATACCCAAAAAGCAAACTCGAGATACAGGTGCTGGACGATTCCACGGATGAATCCGTCCTGGATACTGCCAGGATGATACAGGCATTGCAGGAAACCGGATTGGACATCCAGCATATCCGAAGGCAGAACCGGGAAGGTTATAAAGCCGGGGCCCTGAAGGAGGGGCTGAAAATAGCCAAAGGGGAATTTATCGCCATTTTTGATGCCGATTTCCTGCCGGACAGCGATTGGCTAAAGAAAACGGTGATCTACTTTAAAGACGCCGAGATCGGGGTGGTACAAACCCGGTGGGGGCATATCAACAGGGATTATTCTACCCTGACCAGGATACAGGCCTTTGCCCTCGATGCACATTTTACACTGGAACAGGTGGGCAGGAATGCGAAAGGGCATTTTATAAATTTCAACGGAACCGCGGGTATCTGGCGCAAGGAATGTATCATTGATGCAGGGAACTGGGAGGGGGATACCCTTACTGAGGACCTGGACCTCAGCTACAGGGCGCAGTTGAAAAACTGGAAATTCAAATACCTGGAGGATGTGGAAACCCCGGCAGAGCTTCCCGTTGTGATCAGCGCCGCGCGATCCCAACAATTCCGATGGAACAAGGGGGGCGCTGAGAATTTCAGAAAGACGGTATGGAATGTGGTCAGTTCCAAGAATATTTCCTTTAAGACTAAATTCCATGGGGTGATGCACCTGTTGAACAGTTCCATGTTCCTGTGTGTGTTTATCGTTGCCGTTTTGAGCATCCCCATGTTGTATATCAAAAACACCTTTGTACAGTTCGGTTGGATATTCGAGGTGACAGGATTCTTTATCCTGAGTACCATTATTCTCTTCATATGCTACTGGTTTACCTATAAAAGCCTGCAAGGCAGTGGTTTTGATAAATTTGTAGACTACATAAAATTGTTTTTTACCTTCTTCTCGGTGGCCCTTGGCTTCTCGTTGCATAACTCCATAGCCGTCCTGGAAGGACATTTTGGCAAACGGAGCGAGTTTGTCAGGACCCCAAAATTCAACATCCAGAGCCTTACGAATAACTGGAAGGACAACAAATACCTGGCCAAGAAACTATCCCCTAATATGATCATCGAATTCGGCCTGATGGTCTATTTCCTGTTCGGTATGTACAGCGCCATCCCCCTGAATGATTTTGGGTTGTTCCCGTTTCATTTAATGTTGTTCCTGGGGTTCGGGTTTGTCTTTTTGAAGTCCCTTACCGCCAGGGCATAGAACCCCTGCGAAAACCCCACGCTTTATCCAGGCATGGCCGGTAACCTGATTTTCCTGTTAAGACAGGACGGATCCCCCATATTCATCAAATTTGCTGTTCTTTGCAATGTCACGCCAAAAGAACCATGACCAACCGTTTGATCTCCTATTGGAACCTTCATAAAATACCCATTCTGATGGTTCTGGCGAGCCTGTTGTTCTATGGGTCCTTTGCCTACGACCTCACCCGCACAGATGTCCTTAAGCTACTGATGCTGTTCGGCGCCTTGTTTTTTCTTTGTTATAAGCTCATACAGTTTGAAAAATGGAACTATAAGTTCCTCCTGGCGTCGGGGATACTGTTCCGCCTGGTATTCCTGTTTGCAGAACCCAACCTTTCACAGGATTTCAATCGGTTTGTCTGGGATGGAAATTTGCTGCTCCTGGGGATCAACCCCTATTTATTTTTACCGGACGATTTAATATTGCAGGCAGACCTGGCGATAGCGAATGCCCGGGAACTGCATGCCGGTATGGGAAGCTTAAGTGCCGCGAATTATAGCAATTATCCACCCGTTAACCAACTGCTGTTTGCACTTGCGGCCTGGATTGGCGGGAAAAGCATCCTCGCTACCGTGATGGCAAGCCGGGTTATGATAATTTTTGCGGACATCGGAATATTTTATGTTGGCAGGAAGTTACTGAGACAGGTAAACCGCTCCCCCCACCTTATTTTCTGGTATTTCCTCAATCCCCTCATACTCATTGAACTTACCGGGAACCTCCACTTTGAAGGAGTCATGCTTTTCTTTTTCATCTGTAGCCTTTACCTGCTGTCGCTTCATAAATGGATATGGGCAGCCTTCCCTTATGCCATTTCCATATCGGTTAAATTGATCCCCCTTCTATTCCTGCCCCTGTTTATAACCCATTTGGGGATTAAAAAGAGTGCCCTCTTCTACGGGGTGGTCGGCGGGTGCCTGGTCATCTGCTTTTTACCCTTTTATTCCCCCCAATTCATCCACAATTACATGCAGACCATCGGGCTGTGGTTCTCCAATTTTGAATTCAATGCCGGCTTGTATAACCTCATCAAGCAAATAGCGCTGCAACTGGATGTAAAGCCCTGGGAACTCATAAAAGACTATGGTAAAATAACACCATATTTGGTTATCATAATCATACTTGCAACCACCTTCCTGCGAAGAAACCAAAATCTAGGCATCCTGATTGGCTCCATGCTCCTGGTATTGTCTGCCTACTATTTCCTGGCCTCCACCGTACATCCCTGGTATGTTATTTTCCTTGTTCTCCTGGCAATTTATACGGATTTTCGCTACCCCATTGCCTGGTCCGCTTTCATAATCCTGAGTTACACTGCCTACGCAAATCCGGAATTTAAGGAAAATCTTGCCTTGCTTTTTGTTGAATATTTCTTGGTCATCGGATTCCTATGTTACGAAATCATTAGATACAAAGGCCAGAAATTAGTAATTCGTAAAAATTAATGGGCATTTTACTGTTTCTGAATTTAATTTGTACATTTGATCCAGGATGAGAAAAAATACTACTATTACGATTACTTTGAGGGCAGCTGTTCCCACGGCTCGTTATGCCCCTATCTGTCCCCGCCCGTAAGGGTGCATCCTTATTTTTGGAAATAGGTGAGTCCATTTCCGCGAAACGACAAACTTCATTTTAATCTTATTCAATTACATACCACGCAGTGGAAATAAATATTGCTAATTCATCACATATTAAATACGCGGAAATCATAAGTGAAACCATTGCGGAATCCGCCAAGGTAAGGGGAACCGGAATTGCTAACAGGACCCCGGAATATATCATAAAGCGCCTGCAGAATGGCAATGCCATTATAGCCCTGGACGGGGAAAAGTTTGCAGGTTTTTGCTACATTGAGGTATGGGGGCACCAAAAATTCGTCGCCAATTCCGGGTTAATCGTACATCCCGATTACCGGAACCAGGGGCTTGCCAAAAAAATCAAACAGGCCATATTTGAGCTTTCGAGAAAGAAATTCCCGGATGCCAAGATCTTTGGAATCACCACCGGGCTGGCGGTCATGAAAATGAACTACGAACTCGGTTATAAACCGGTTACTTTTTCCGAACTCACGGATGACCCGGAATTCTGGAAGGGATGCCAGACCTGTAAGAATTTTGATATCCTTACCCGGACCGAACGAAAGATGTGCCTTTGTACAGGAATGCTCTTCGACCCGACCCAAAAACCCAAAGTTAACAAGGAGAAACTGAACAGCAAGGCCTTTGACAGGTTAAAGAGAATCAAGGAAAACCTCTTCCTGAAAATTAAAAAACAATGAACAAATTAGTCCTGGCCTATAGCGGTGGATTGGATACCTCCTATTGTGCAAAGTATTTGTCCGAAGAAAAAAACTATGAGGTCCATGCGGTAAGTGTGAATACCGGAGGATTTTCAGATTCGGAGATAGGGCAGATAAAGGAAAAGGCACTGAACCTCGGCGCGGTCTCCTATACTTCTATAGACGCAGTGCAATCCTTTTATGAGAAGGTGGTGAAATACCTGGTCTTTGGCAACGTGCTGCGGAATAATACCTACCCGCTTTCTGTCAGCGCAGAGCGGATCATCCAGGCAATCGAAATAGTTAATTACGCAAAGAAAACAGGGGCAACAAGTATAGCCCATGGAAGTACCGGGGCCGGGAACGACCAGGTGCGTTTTGATATGATCTTCCAGATCCTGGCCCCCGAACTGGAAATAATTACGCCCATCCGGGACAACAAGCTTTCCAGGGAGGCTGAAATTGCCTACCTGCAATCGAAGGGAGTGGACTATTCCTGGGAAAAGGCACAGTATTCCATCAACAAAGGCCTCTGGGGTACTTCCGTGGGCGGAAGGGAGACCCTTACCTCGCATCTGGCCCTCCCCGGTAACGCCTACCCAAGCCAGCTGGAGGAATCAAACCCTGTGGCTTGCCGGCTTACCTTTGAAAGGGGTGAGTTGGTTGGGATTGACGGCACAGTCCTGAAACCGGTCAATGCGATCATCAAACTAAATGATATGGCATCCAGGTATGCCATTGGCAGGGATATCCATGTAGGGGATACGATTATCGGGATCAAAGGCCGGGTTGGATTTGAAGCCGCGGCTTCGCTCATTACCATCAAAGCACATCACCTCCTGGAAAAACACACCCAAAGCAAATGGCAGCTATTTCAGAAGGAACAACTGGCCAATTTTTATGGGATGCTGCTGCATGAAGGCAATTATCTCGATGAGGTAATGCGCAATATCGAAGCCTTTCTGACCGATTCACAGAAAAATGTGTCGGGGGATGTTTATCTTACCTTGCATCCATACCGGTTTGAACTCATAGGAATCTCCTCCCCCCACGACCTTATGAATGCTTCATTCGGAACCTATGGGGAAGTCAACAAGGGCTGGACCGCTGAAGACGCCCGGGGGTTTATAAAAATCCTCTCCAATCCGGGGAAAATTGCAAAAATCGTAAACGAAAAGCATGATTAAAGCAGGCATCATAGGAGGCTCGGGTTATACAGGGGGCGAACTCATCCGTTTGCTGCTGCACCATCCCGATGTGGAAATCGATTTTACCTACAGTACCACAAGGGCAGGGAAAGCCGTTTCCTCAGCGCATCCTGATTTAATAGGCCTTACACCGCTTACATTTACGGATACTATAAATCCGGAGGTCCAGGTGGTCTTCCTGTGCCTCGGCCACGGGAATTCATCTGCCTTCCTCCGGGAACACCATTTTGGACCAGATACCAGGATCATTGACCTTAGCAATGATTTCAGGCTGCATAAGGATGATGTGTTTGAAGGAAGGAAATTTGTCTATGGCCTGCCCGAACTTTTCAGGGAAAAAATCAAAAACGCCACCCATATCGCTAACCCGGGATGCTTTGCAACAGCTATACAGCTGGCACTACTGCCCCTGGCCGCGGCAGGGCTATTGACCCGGGAGGTCCATGTAAATGCGGTAACCGGCAGCACAGGTGCAGGGGCCAAACCATCAGAAAGCACCCACTTCAGCTGGAGGGACAGCAATGCTTCCTGGTATAAGCCTTTTACCCACCAACACCTGGGGGAAATCATTGAGAGCCTCCAATCCCTTCAGGCCAATGCAGGGGAATTATTCTTTTTGCCGCATCGGGGGAATTTTACAAGGGGTATCCTTGCAACTGCCTATACACATTTCACCGGTAACGAATCGGACGCCATGGACCTGTATGCTGCGTTTTACAAAGATGCCGTATTTACCCAACTGGCTACAGAGCCCATCCATCTGAAGCAGGTGGTCAACACAAACCAATGCCATATTCATTTACACAAATACAAGGATACCTTATTGGTCACCTCCGCTATCGATAACCTGTTAAAGGGGGCTTCGGGGCAGGCTGTCCAGAACATGAACCTGATGTTCGGGTTCCCGGAGGCGGAAGGCTTACGATTAAAGGGCGGGATATAGCAGGAATGCGACGAATAACTATATGGGATACCATCAATCCCGGGCAAAAAACAGTACGAGAAAATAGCAAAGAAAAAAATACTATGAAGATAGCCATCATCGGTACCGGGAATCTGGGGCTTTCCATCGCCAAAGGGATATTGCACAGCAACGGTGCAACCTCTATGTATCTTACCAAAAGGCACCTGGAGAGTTTACGGGAGTTCGAACACTACGGTAACGTAACCATATCATCAGACAATAAAAAGGCAGTGCAGGAGTCGGACATCCTGATCTTTGCTGTTCAACCGGGGCATTTTGCCAAGATCCTGGAGGAGATTAAACACCTGCTAACGGAAAACCATGTGGTCATATCCACCATAACCGGGTTTAGCATTGACAAAATGGAAGCAATCCTCGGGAGCGATACCTATATTATCCGGAGCATGCCCAATACGGCTATATCCGTGGGAAAATCCATGACCTGCATCTGTAGCAATGAAGCCGGCAAAAAAAGGATTGACCTGGCAAAGGCCATCTTTAACCGTATGGGACACACGCTTGAAATCCCGGAAGAACGCATGCAGGCAGCCACCGTGATTTGTGCCAGTGGTATTGCCTTCTGGATGCGCCTTATCCGGGCTACCACCCAGGGTGCCATCCAATTGGGGTTCGATGCGCAGGAAGCCCGGGAATTGGCCGTCCATACCTGTAATGGCGCAGCCGAACTGCTGATTGAATCGGGCAACCATCCGGAACAGGAAATAGACCGCGTAACTACCCCCATGGGCTGCACTATTCAGGGCCTGAATGAAATGGAACACCAGGGGCTGAGTTCCTCCCTTATCCGGGGCATGGTGGCTTCTTTTGAAAAAATCAACGAGTTTAAAACAGTATCCGGGAAGGTAGCCGGATAACAGATTAGCCTCTATGCGCAGGCATCTATTTCAAAGCTATTATTGAAAACATGAAATTATTTGATGTATACCCCCTTTACGATGTTACCCCGGTCTCTGCAAAAGGCATTGTTGTTACGGATGACAAGGGGGAGGAATATCTCGACTTTTATGGGGGCCATGCGGTGATTTCCATAGGGCACTCCCACCCGCATTACATCCGAGGGATCAGGGAACAACTCGATAAAATAGGATTTTACAGCAACTCCGTAAAAAATCCCCTTCAGGAAAAATTGGCCCTGAAGCTGGGCCGCTTATCGGGCTGTGATTCCTACCAGCTTTTTTTGTGCAATTCCGGGGCTGAGGCGAATGAAAATGCGCTTAAAATGGCTTCCTTCCATACGGGGAAAAGCAGGGTGATCGCCTTTGAAAACAGCTTTCATGGCCGTACTTCAGCGGCCGTGGCAGCAACAGACGACAAAAAGATAAACGCAGCCATAAACCGACAGCACCAGGTAACATTCCTGCCCTTCAATGATGATGCGGCGTTCAAAAAAGCCATGGGCATGGGCGATGCCTGTGCTGTTATCCTGGAAACCATCCAGGGGGTCGGAGGACTGGATGAACCCAGTCCTGAATTTTATCGGCTTGTAGCGGATACCTGCAGGGAACAGGGAGTGGTACTTATAGCAGATGAAGTGCAATCGGGATTTGGAAGGAGCGGAAAATTTTTTGCCTTTCAACATCACGGTATTGAACCGGACATCATCAGTATCGCCAAAGGAATGGGCAACGGCTTCCCGGTGGGGGGAATTTTGATCCACCCGGCTTTCCAGGCGGCCCATGGGTTGCTGGGCACCACATTCGGAGGCAACCACCTGGCGTGCGCAGCAGTACTTGCTGTGCTCGAAGTTATTGAAAATGAAGGCCTGGTCCAAAATGCAGCGGATCTTGGGGGCTATTTCAGGGAAGTGGCCGAGTCCATCCCCCTCGTTAAACGTGTAAAAGGGAGGGGGCTGATGCTGGGTCTTGAATTTGATTTCCCGGTTGCAGACCTCCGGAAAAGATTGATAACAAACCAGCATCTGTTTACGGGAGGTGCCAAGGATCCTGCAGTTTTGCGGATACTTCCTGCCCTGAACATAACACGGATGGAACTGGACCTGTTTTTCAGTGCCTTAAAAAAGGAATTGGATTGATATGACGGAGGGCAAACCTCCCGGATTGTTCAAATTGGGGGCGGTCAGTTGTTCGTCAACCGATCGGTCTCCAAATCAAAATTCAACTAATGAAACACTTTCTCTCAGTAAGGGATATTGATTCCCTGCCCAACTGGATAGCTGCGGCCCAAAAATTGAAAAAAGACCCGCTGGCTTTTCAACATCTGGGTAAAAACAAAACCCTGGGGTTACTGTTCTTTAACAGCAGCCTCCGGACCAGGCTAAGCACCCAGAAAGCGGCCATAAACCTGGGAATGGACATCATGGTCATGAATTTTGGTGCCGAGGGATGGGAACTGGAATATGAGGACGGGACGGTGATGGACAAGGGTTCTGCAGAACATGTGAAAGAAGCTGCCCGGGTGGTCGCGCAATATTGCGATATTCTTGGAATACGGGCGTTTGCCGGTTTGCAGGACAAGCTCAGGGACCAGGCCGAATTAGTGCTGAACAGCTTTGCGAAGTATGCCGGCATCCCCATCATAAACCTGGAAGGCTCAATAGGGCATCCCCTGCAGGCATTGGCGGATGCCATTACCATCGCGGAACATGCCTGGGAACCAAACCCGAAAATTGTATTATCCTGGGCCCCGCACCCCCGGGCTTTGCCACATGCCGTACCGAATTCCTTTGTGGAAATGATGCGCCTCCAAAAGTCGGATTTTACCATAACCCATCCCAGGGGTTACGAATTGGATCCGAGGGTCACGGAAAATTGCAGGATTGTGTATGACCAGGGCAAGGCCCTGGAAGGCGCAGATTTTGTATACGTTAAGAATTGGAGCAGCTACAGGGAATACGGCAAGATCCTGATCCGGGATACCGAGTGGATGATGACAGCAGATAAACTGGGAAAGGCTAAATTTATGCACTGCCTTCCGGTGCGCAGGAATATGGTTGTTGAAGATGCCGTACTGGACGGCCCCCAGTCCCTGGTGATAGAACAGGCCAACAACCGTACCTATGCGGCACAACTGGTATTGAGGGAGTTGCTGGCAAGTATAACCTGATAGAAAATCAGGGGAGAATTCCCTTTAAAAAATGGCATGGCTGCCCCATCAGGCCCAAAAGAAGCGGTATGAAACCACCATTATCAATTGTCAAGATAGGCGGAAATGTTATAGAGGAACTTTCAGCACTTATCCATTTCCTGACTGCCTTTTCACAGATAGAAGGGCCTAAAATATTGGTACACGGTGGCGGCCGGCGGGTTACAGAACTGGGCCGGCAACTCGGCATAGCCTCACAGCTTATTGGCGGAAGGCGTATCACGGATGCCGCGAGCCTCGAGCTCGCTGTTATGGTATACGGGGGTTTGGTCAATAAAGGAATTGTTGCCCAACTCCAGGGGTTATCCTGCAATGCCATAGGGATGAGCGGGGCAGACGGCAATGCGATATACGCACATAAACGGCCTGTAAAGGAAATTGATTATGGCCTGGTGGGAGACGTTGACGGCATTAACGCGGAGACCGTTTCCAAACTTTTGGAGTCCGGGTTTACACCTGTTTTCTGTGCCCTTACACATGACGGTAAAGGGCAGCTGCTCAACACCAATGCCGATACCATAGCCTCTGAAATGGCAATTGGCATGAGCGGTTTGTTCGAAACTACCCTCTATTACTGTTTTGAAAACAAGGGGGTGTTAAGGGATAAGGAAGATCAGGATTCGGTCATCTCCCACATAGACCGGCATTCCTATACCGAATTGCTCAAACATGAAATTATCGACGAAGGTATGCTGCCCAAACTGGAAAATTGTTTTCACGCACTGCATCAGAATGTGTCCCGGGTATGTATAGGAAACAGCACCATGTTAAGCCCGGGTTCAGAATTGTATACAACCATTACGCTATGAAAAAGGAACCTCAGCAACTTGCGGAATTGGCCATTGACCTGCTGATGCAATTGATCGCGACCCCTTCGTTTTCTTCTGAAGAAAATGGTACGGCAAACCTGATTGAAAGTTGGCTGGAATTAAACGGGGTAACTTTTCACAGGGAAATGAACAATGTATATGCATTTAACAAATATTTTGACGAGGCCAAACCAACCCTCCTGCTCAACTCCCACCACGATACGGTAAAACCCAATTCAGCCTATACCCGTGACCCGTTCAAACCGGCGATTGAAGGCGATAAATTATTTGGTTTGGGAAGCAATGACGCAGGGGGCAGCCTGGTTTCCCTGCTTGCCACCTTTGTTTATTTCTATGAGGAGGAAAACATGAATCACAACCTCCTGGTGGTTGCCTCGGCAGAAGAAGAAACTTCAGGGCCCAACGGATTGAACAGTATGCTCCTCCTGCTACCGCCTGTTGATGTTGCCATTGTTGGGGAACCTACGCTGATGGACCTCGCAATTGCAGAAAAAGGGCTGGTAATTTTTGACGGGATTGTAAGGGGCACCCCTTCCCATGCGGCACATCCCAATTTAAACAATTCAATCTATAATACCATCGCGGTATTGCAATGGTTCCGGGATTATAAATTCAGGAAGGTTTCGGACCTGCTCGGGGAAGTGAAATTGACGGTTACCCAGATCCAGGGCGGGAGCCAACATAATGTGGTACCTGCCCAGGTTGACCTTGTGATCGATGTTCGGGTAAACGACTGCTATTCCAACAAGGAGATTGCAGACATCCTTATGGCGGAGGCACCCTGCGAATTGGTGCCCCGGTCGCTTCGACTTAATTCATCCGCTATCAGTCCGGACCATGCCCTGGTCAGGTCCGGGCTATCCCTTGGGAGGAGCACCTATGGATCCCCTACCCTTTCTGACCAGGCCACCCTGAGTTGCCAGTCGCTAAAGTTAGGGCCTGGAGACAGCACGCGTTCCCATTCCGCGGATGAATTTATATATGTGCCCGAGATCCGGGAAGCAGTCACCATATATATCCAGCTCCTGGAAGGTTTTCTTTTTGAGAATGGCGGGATTGAGCCATAGGGTCAAAGGGAATCTGTACTATCCATTTGTGATGGGGTATAAGTTTATTTGAGTATATTTTGTTAAAAGCAAACCTATGAAACTCTGGGATAAAGGATTTGATACAGAAAAGAAAATTGATCAATTTACGGTCGGGGATGACAGGCAGCTCGATCTGGTCCTGGCACCCTACGATGTAAGGGCGTCTGCCGCACATGCAAAAATGCTGGGCACCATAGGTTTGCTGACGGAAGAAGAGGTGGCCGCTTTGCTGCAGGAACTGGACGAAATAGGAAAGAGCATTCAAAAGGGGGAATTTACCATTGGTGAGGATTTTGAAGATGTCCATTCCAGGATAGAATATCTGCTCATCGGGAAATTGGGGGATACCGGAAAGAAAATCCATACGGCCCGATCCCGGAACGACCAGGTGCTGGTGGCCATGCAACTCTATTTAAAGGAGGAACTGTCCGGGATCAAGTCCCAGGTCAACGACTTTTTTGGATTGCTGATAGGCCTGGCGGAGAAACACAAAGGCACCTTACTGCCAGGGTATACCCATATGCAGATCGCCATGCCATCCTCCTTTGGCTTATGGTTCTCCGCCTATGCGGAAAGCCTGGTTGATGACCTTTATTTTATCAATGCCGCGTACCAAATCGCGGATCAGAACCCGATGGGGAGTGCTGCGGGTTACGGTAGTTCCTTTCCTATCAACAGGCAGTTTACAACTGCTGAAATGGGGTTCAGTACCCTTAAATATAATGTTATTGCTGCCCAGATGGGACGTGGGAAGGCAGAAAAAGCAACGGCTTATGGCCTGGCATCCGTTGCCGCTACCCTATCCCGACTTGCAATGGATATTTGTCTGTACATGGGCCAGAATTTCAACTTCATTTCTTTCCCTGATTCCCTTACTACCGGGAGCAGCATCATGCCCCATAAAAAGAATCCGGATGTTTTTGAACTCATTCGCGCCAGATGTAACAAGATCCAGTCCATCCCAGGGCAGATCAGCCTGGTCATCAATAACCTTCCAAGTGGTTATCACCGGGACCTCCAGGTTGTTAAGGAAATAATCATCCCGGCCATCCAGGACCTGAAAGCCTGCCTTGAAATGATGCAGTACAGTTTGCGGGAAGTTACCGTCAACAAAAATATCCTGGAGGATCCGAAATATGATTATATCTTCAGTGTTGATACGCTGAATGTGTTGGTCCAGGAAGGTATGCCATTTCGGGATGCCTATAAAAAAATGGGACAGGAAATAGAAGAGGGTACCTTTAAGCCGATGCGGAACCTAAACCACACCCATGAAGGCAGTATCGGGAACCTCTGCCTGGATAAGATCAGGGAGAAGATGGACGCTGCCTATAAAAATGGAAAACAGTAATATACCCTAGCCATCCCGAAAAGCATTGTCAGGCTGAGCGTCCCTGAATGGAACGGGTCGGGAGTTGTAACCGGGACCGTATAAATAACGCGGCAAATTTAATATGCCTCTAAAGAAGATGGTATGGAATTGATCCCGATAAAAGAGACCCGGGAAGCAAATCCCGATTTCCTGGAGAACCCAATTTTACAGGAAAGTTTTCTCATGTGCCTCGAATTCTATAAAAAAAAGGTAGGATTCCATCCCCCCTGGATCTGTTATTTTCTTTTCGATAAGGGATATCCCATAGCATCCGGGGCATTTAAAGGTCCGCCGGTCGGTGGTAGGGTAGAAATCGCCTACGGCACCTTTGAGGAATTCCGGGGCAAGGGTGTCGGAAGCAGGATCTGCCGCATGTTAATCGATCTTGCCCTTCAGGCTGATCCTTCTGTTACCATTACGGCACGTACGCTGCCGGAAAAAAATTACTCCACCCGCATACTGGAAAAAAATAATTTCCGCTGCCTGGGCATTGTAATTGACCCCGATGATGGGGAAGTTTGGGAGTGGGAATATGCAAACCCGGGTATATAATTCTACCCGGACCTCTTGTTATTTGATCATGCCGAGGTTGATAACCTCCTGTTTGGTCAGCGGGCGCCAGTGGCCGCGGGGCAGGTCTTTTTTGGTAAGTCCGGCAAACACCACCCGGTCCAACTTGATGACGTCATATCCCAAGTGCTCAAATATACGCCTTACGACACGGTTTTTACCGCTATGTATTGCGATGCCGACCTCCTTTTTGGGGGAATTTTCAATATAGCTCACATCGTCCACGGTGACCATCCCATCCTCCAGTTCGATCCCTTCCCGGATCTGCCTGAGGTCATCGTTTTTTAAATTTTTGTTCAGTTCCACATGATAGATCTTGCGAACCCCATGTTTGGGGTGGGTCAGTTTTTTGGTCAGGTCCCCGTCATTGGTAAACAATAGTAAGCCAGTCGTATTCCTGTCGAGCCTGCCAACAGGTATCAGTCGGGCCCTGGAGGCATTGGAGATGAGTTCCATAACGGTGCGTCGGCCTTTTTCATCACTTGTAGTTGTGATGAAATTTTTGGGTTTATTGAGTAATATATATTCTTTTTTTTCAGGGTTAAGGAGGCGGCCATCGAATTTTACGACATCCCCTTTCGCTACTTTGAACCCCATTTCTGTGACCGGTTTGCCATTGACCGTTACATTTCCGGCAGCGATGTAGACATCTGCCTCCCGTCTGGAGCAAACCCCGGAGTTGGCCAAATACCGGTTAAGCCGGATCAGGTCCGGACTGGAGGGCTGCCGGGGGTCCGTGTTTTTTTTAATAGGGGAATTCCCCCTGGCAAAGCTTTTCTTTTTAAAGTTTCCGCCTTGCCTGCCGGAAGCTTTCTTATCGCTATTGAAATCGGAACTGGCCATAGGTACAATTTTGCGCAAAGGTAGATAACAGATACCTGCATTTGCAATTATTGCCCGAAATTATTAGTCCCTGAACGGAACCGGAAGGCAGGGAATCGGTTTGTCATGCTTAGCAAATCGACATTTCGACTACTTGCCCGAACTGCTTTAGCCGGGCGGGATATAGCACAGGGATAAAAGAAAAGCGAAACCCCAACAAATCCCGGATCCGACATTTTCAATCTTGTATCCTGCTCGGTTCCTGCGGGCCCAGGAACTACCTTGTTTCCGGGGAGGGGTTTATCGCCCCACTTTCGAACAAATTAAAAATTAACCCGAATGGAGAATCATTCGAGAATCCATCCCGGCATGCGCTCATCCCTTTCAGGCATCCAAAGTAATTGTAAGAACATAATCCCGGATCCGACATTTTCAATCATGTATCCTGCTGGCTTCCTGCGGTGCCAGGAATTACCTTGTTCCGGGGTGGGGTTTATCGCCCCACAGTCGAACGAATTAAAAATTAACCCGAATGGAGAATCATTCGAGAATCCATCCCGGCATGCGCTCATCCCTTTCCGGCATCCAAAGAAAATGTAAGAGCAAAATCCGTGGTCTGACATTCTCATTCATGTATCCTGCTGGCTTCCTGCGGGCCCAGCAACTACCTTGTTTCCGGGGTGGGATTTGTCATCCCCTTCCAACGAAATAATGAATTTCTTGAAACCAATCGTGCGGACCCGCCTGTGCCGCAACGGCGAGTTCGGGCGGGGAGTCGAAGCCCTGGTTTTAAAAAATGCCCTGTTATATCAACCTGCTGAGCACGAGATCAATATCGATCAACAAGATACTTAAAACACCTGATACGATGATGAACTTCAGGATGTTATGCAGCCAGACATAGTGCTTTTTGGATTCGGATCTCCACAACAGCATCAGAAACAATACCAACAAAATAATGCTGCCGATAAAATAAATGTACATCTTCCCCACATCGTACTTATAGATCAGCAGTAAGGCAGGAAGGAGCGTAATTAGCACCAGCGTCGTTATACATCTTTTGGCAAAACGGGAACCATATAAAATGGGAACGGTTTTGTAATTCTGCGCGAGGTCACCGGCAATATTTTCCATGTCCTTGATCATTTCCCTGGCCAGAATCAACAGGAAGAGGAACATGGCGTGAACAAAGATGACACTTTCAAAATTCTTGTAATAGACAAAAACGGCAAAGAAGGGGGTAATGGCCAGGACAGCGGAGTAAATATTCCCCAGGAAAGGCACTTTTTTCAGCTTGTGTGAATACAACCATATGGCAAAAATGTATGCAGAAAAGAATAGTACAGCGCGAAAGGAGACATAGCTTGCCAGGAAAACAGCTAAAAAATTCAGGACAAAATAAGCCGATAATTTGGTGTTCTGGTTCACCAGTCTATCTAGCATACTCTTTCGGGGCTTGTTGATAAGGTCCTTTTCAGAATCGTAAAAACTATTGATGATATAGCCTCCGGCTATAACCAGGGCCGATGCCAATACAATAACGAAAAGCTGAAGGTCCAGCACTACCTTTCCCAAACGCAGGTGGGGGGAAAGTATAAAAACAGAAGCCAGGTACTGCGCAAAAGCGATTACCAGGATGTTGTATCCCCTGACGACGGAGAAAAGGCTGAGGAATTTTAATAGGAGGAGCTTGTTTTTTCGACTAAGCATCAGGATTTTATTAGAAGTTGTAGACCACTTCCAAATTATATCCCTTAAGTGCCTTTTTTGCTTTTTCAATATCTTCCGTGAACCCAAGGATATAGCCTCCACCTCCTGAACCACATAGTTTGAGGTAGTAATCGTTACTGTCTATCCCCATTTTCCACAGTTTATGGAATTCCTTGGGGATCATGGGTTTAAAATTGTCTAGCACCACATGGGAAAGTTGCTTTAAATTCCCGAAAAGCGATATTACATTGCCGTTGATAAAGTCTTCTACACAGGCATCGGTATGTTTAATAAACTGATCCTTTAGTATCTTGCGGAAGCCTTCATGTTTCATCTTTTCCATAAAGATCTGAACCATCGGGGCGGTTTCCCCACTGGTTCCGCTATCGAGCAGGAAAACAGCGCCATTGCCTTTCTGATGCTGCGAAGGCAGGCTTGTAGATTCAATATTATCCTGGGAATTGATTAAAATTGGAAGGCTTAAATAGCTGTTCAGGGGATCCAGACCGGAAGATGTCCCATGGAAAAAAGATTCCATCCTGCCAAAAATTGCTTTTAACCTCAATAATTTTTCGCGGGTCAGATTTTCCAGGACGGTTATCTTTTCCCGGGCATACTTGTCATAGATTGCTGCAACCAGGGCACCGCTGCTGCCTATGCCATAACCCTGGGGGATGGAACTGTCAAAGTACATGCCGGTATCCAGGTCCTTTCGCAAGGCATCCAGGTCAAATGAGATCAGCTCCGGGTCTGCTTCCTGAATTTCTTCAAGATAAAGAAGGAACTGCTGTAACTTTTGATTTGATTTTATGGTGGTGGCATTCTGTAAAGTGTCCGATTTCAAAGCCCCTTTAAAAAAGTTATAGGGAATGGACAAACCCTTGGAATCCTTAATGATACCATATTCCCCAAAAAGGAGGATTTTAGAATAAAACAATGGTCCTTTCATGCAAACTTGAAGATTGATCCAATTAAGTTAACGCTTTATTTGCACATTTATGCTATAATTACAGCCTTCCGCGCACCGGATCCTAATCGATCGCAAATATAATGCCCCTTTTCGCAAAAAGCAACCAGCTTCTCCAAAATAAAGAGTCCCACTTTTTCCTTATCCTGTTCAGGGAAGAGCAAATGGACATTGGCACCGGCATCGAGGGTAAAGCAGACCATGGTACCGGTACGCTCCCGATAGCCCCGGATCTCGCTTATTACCCTCAAGGTATTGGGTTTCATCAAAATAAAATCAGGCTTCCCTGTCATCATCATGGCATGGAGGGTCAGGGCTTCCTGTTCCACAACCTCCACAAACCCCTGTAAGTCGCCTTTTGAAAATATCTGCCGGAGCTTTCCCAGGTTTTCAGTGGCACTTCGGAAACGCTGCCTGGCAAAGGGGTGATTTTGCATCAGGTCATGGCCCACCGAACTGCTAACCTGTTTTTGCCCTTCATCTATCAGCAAGATGGTATCCTGGTAATTTTTAAATATGGGGTGTACCTCATAAGGGTAGGGTATCCCATAGAGGTCCGAGCTTCCTTCAATATCCGGGTGGGCACCCCATTCCACCAGTTCCCCCTGTATACTCCTGCAGGCACTGCCGGAACCCAGTCTTGCCAAAAAGGAAGCCTTCCGCCGGAAAAAAAACGCATCCATATCCGGAGCCTGGTTTTGTTCCATTTCCATCAGGCAGGAGGCGAGGGCAGCCATGCCACTGGCAGAAGAGGCAATACCGCTGCTGTGGGGGAAGGTATTGGAAGTATGAATGGTAAAATGGAAATCTCGCAGGAACGGGAGGTATCTTTCTATCCGGCTGAAAAACGTATGGGTTTTGGGTTTAAAGTCATCCCTTCGCATTCCGTCCAAATGCAATTCGAAGGAGAAATCGTCCTTCCTGGCCCTCAAAGGTTCATAGGCAACGGAAGTTGTGGTTACACAGGAATCAAGTGTAAAGCTCAGGGAGGCATTGGCGGGGATCTGATGGGCCCTTTTACCCCAGTATTTGACCAGCGCTATATTGCTGGGGGCAACCCAAGTCACGGTACCCGTATCCCTATACCCTTCCTTATTGAGGGGGATGAAGTCATTTTCGGTCATGAACATCAATTTGTACAAAGATAGTTTTTAGCAGCTTTTACGATAGTTTCGACAAAATATTATTCTTACATTAGATTCCTACACATGGACGTTTGAAAAAAAGGATACTCTATATCGTAATTTCGGTAGTCGTTTGCCTGCTCATCGGCTTCCTTACCGGTATCGTGGTTCAATCCTCGGTAAATGACTGGTATGTTTCCATTAATAAGCCTTTCTATAATCCTCCCAATTGGGTTTTTGCTCCTGTTTGGACCATACTATACATACTCATGGGAGTTTCCGCGGGCCTGGTCTGGTCAAGGGGATTTTACCATATATGGGTTAAAACGGCCCTGTATCATTTTGGTTTTCAACTGTTATTCAATGCCCTCTGGTCTATTGTTTTCTTTGGGTTTAAAAACCCTTTCTGGGCCTTACTTGTCATCCTGATACTGCTTGTACTCATCCTGCTCACCTTTAAATGGTTCAATATAGTCCATAAAAAAGCTTCCTACCTCCTGATCCCCTATTTCATCTGGGTGTGCTATGCGACCCTTCTCAATTATAAGATCTGGGAAATGAATTAGCCCTGTGCAGGAATCCGGATATAGGGGCAGCAATCCTGGAAGGTTATTGATAGCATAATAAGGCTGTCCTGACCTTTTACCTCCTTGAGCCGGAGTAAACCATAATAGGTGACGGCCCAATACTGGCTCTGGATGGAAACGGATTATGAAGTATAAAATATTTCTGTTACATTTAGTCACTGCCATAGCCAGGCAGTTTATACTTTAATTTACATCCATGGACCAATATATTTTAGCACTGGATCAGGGCACAACGAGTTGCCGTGGCGTACTATTCGACAGAAAGGGGAGCATCGTGGCCATTGCCCAGAAAGAATTTACCCAATATTTCCCGGAACCGGGATGGGTGGAGCATGATGCCCGTGAAATCTGGTCTGTTCAGGCGGGTATAGCTGCCGAAGCGGTTACGAAAAAGGGTTTGAAAGGCCCCGATATCGCTGCGATAGGCATCACCAACCAGCGGGAAACAGTGGTGGTATGGAACCGCCACACCGGCGAACCTGTCTACAATGCCATTGTATGGCAGGATAAGCGAACGGCCGACTATTGTGACCAGTTAAAGAAAGAGGGGAAATCACAAATGATCCGTGAAAAGACAGGCCTGGTTATCGATTCCTACTTTTCGGCGACCAAGGTTAGGTGGATACTGAAAAATGTTACGGGGGCCCGGGAAGCAGCCGAAAAAGGCGACCTGCTACTGGGCACTATAGATACCTGGTTAATCTGGAACATGACCAACGGGGAACTCCACGTTACGGATGTAACCAATGCCTGCCGGACACTCCTTTTCAATATCAATACGCTGGCATGGGACCCTGCGCTCCTTACATTGTTTGACATCCCCCCGGCTATGTTGCCCCAGGTAAAACAATCCAGTGAGGTATACGGGTATACCAGTCCCAATTTTTTCGCCAATAAGATCCCCATCTCCGGGATAGCCGGGGATCAGCAGGCCGCTTTGTTCGGACAAATGTGTACCCGGCAGGGCATGGTTAAAAATACATATGGTACAGGATGCTTTATGCTGATGAATATCGGGGACAAGCCCATCGTTTCCAAAAACAACCTTCTCACATCGGTTGCCTGGCAGATAGATGGCAAAGCCCAATACGTCCTGGAAGGGAGTATCTTTATAGCAGGAGCCGTTGTGCAATGGCTGCGGGATAGCCTGAAAATTATCAAAACCTCGGCAGAAGTAGAAACATTGGCATCCTCCGTTAAAAGCTCAGATGGGGTGTATGTAGTACCGGCCTTCGCCGGCCTTGGTGCCCCCCATTGGAACCAACATGCAAAAGGAACCATTTTTGGTTTAACCCGAGGCAGTACGGATGCGCATATTGCACGGGCGGCCCTTGATTCCATTGCCTACCAGACTATGGATGTACTGAAGGCCATGGAGGCGGATTCCGGGATTTCCATTAAGGAACTTCGGGTAGATGGAGGTGCCACCGTTAACAATACCCTGATGCAATTTCAGGCAGATGTCCTCAATACCGAAACTGTTAGGCCAGAGATCATTGAGACCACCGTAATGGGTGCCGCTTTTCTGGCAGGACTTGCTGTGGGCTACTGGGACGGGCTTGAGGAGATCAAAAAGATATGGAAAACCGATGTCCGTTTTGAACCAACGCAAAACAGAAAGGATATTGAGGAAGGCATTGCCGGATGGTACAGGGCCATTAAAGCATTGGAGTATTGGACCAATAACTAACCATTTAAACAGCTGTTATGACACCATTTATTGCAGAGATCCTGGGAACCATGCTTCTCATTACCCTGGGTTCCGGGGTTGTTGCGAATGTACTTCTCAATCAGACTTATGGAAACAACTCCGGATGGATCGTAATCACCACCGGGTGGGCATTGGCGGTATATGTTGGCGTAGTGGTAGCCTCCCCGCACAGCGGTGCGCATTTAAACCCGGCAGTGTCAATTGGATTGGCAGTAGCAGGAAAATTTGCATGGGCCAGTGTCCCGTTGTATATCCTGGCTCAATTTATAGGGGCTATGACAGGGTCCTTCCTGGTCTGGCTGATGTATAAGAGCCACTTTGATGTCACGGACAATGCCGACATTAAAAAAGCTGTTTTCTGCACAGCACCTGCCATCCGCAACCCTCCTTTTAACCTTATATGTGAAATGGTCGGGACATTTGTCCTGGTCTTTTCCGTGCTCTATTTTACGGATGCCACCTTGACGGATACAAAGACGGTTATAGGGTTGGGTTCCCTGGGTGCACTACCTGTGGCATTTGTGGTTTGGTCTATCGGGCTGTCATTGGGAGGCACTACAGGTTATGCCATTAACCCTGCCAGGGACCTTGGGCCCCGGATAATGCATTCTTTGCTGCCCATTCGGGGTAAGGGTACCAGTGACTGGGGGTATAGCTGGGTGCCGGTCCTGGGTCCTGTAGTCGGGGCCGTATTGGCGGCTTTGCTGGCCGGATTGCTTACCGGAATGTGATGTCTACGGTTTCCGGTTTACAATGGCCATTGCGGCAATATAGGCGCCGGTCCAGGCATTTTGAAAATTAAACCCCCCGGTTATGGCGTCTACGTTGATTACTTCCCCGGCGAAATACAGATTAGAGTGGATTTTGCTTTCATAGGTCTTGAAATTAACCTCGTTAAGTTCAATGCCCCCGGCGGTCACAAATTCTTCTTTAAAAGTGCTTTTTCCTTCCACTTTAAATTCACTGCCTGTAAGTTGGCTGACAAGCTTCTCCAATTGTATTTTAGACACGGCTGCCCAGGTCATCTCGCGCGGTATGCCTGAGGCAAGGACCAGGTTGCTCCACAGGCGCCTGGGGATATCCACTGCGGTTGTCCTCAAAATGGTCTTTTTTGATTCCACTTCCTTAACCTGCAGCAGGTGGGATAGCATTCCCTCTGGAAAATACTCGGGCACCCAATTTACCCTTATCCTGAAATTGTAGCGGTAACCGTGTAACACCCGGGCCCCCCAGGCAGATAATTTTAAGACAGCAGGGCCGCTCATCCCCCAGTGGGTGAGCAGGAGGGGGCCTTCTGCCTCCAACACTACCGGGTTGGTAACCTTACTGCGCAATCCAATTGTCAGGGCCTGGGAAATTTTTCTCGGGACCACAGTGATCTTTGCCCTGGTGCTGATACCCTGGATACCGGCAATCCGGGCATCTTTGATATTGAAGGTGAAGAGGGAGGGGACGGGGGATTCTATGTGATGCCCTAAACTCCGCAGAACCTGCCATATTCTGGTGCTGCTGCCGGTAGCTACCAGTACCTTGTATGCCGTATAAGACCTATCGATTGCCAAAACCTTCCATTTAGGATCGGATTTCCCGTCGGCACCATCTATGGGCATCAGGTCCAACACGTTCGTATTTTTCAGGAGTGTAATGCCATGAACAGCAGTTTCCCTTAAAAAACAATCTATGATGGTCTGGGAAGTGTTTGATACCGGGAACATCCTTCCGTCCGCCTCTGTTTTTAAGGGGATTCCCCTTTCCTCAAAAAAGGCGACCGTATCCCCTGTACAATAGGTATGGAAGGGTCCCAAAAGCTCTTTTTCGCCCCTGGGGTAATTTCGTATGAGTTCCGATGGATCGAATTCGGCATGTGCAACATTACAGCGGCCTCCCCCCGAAATTTTTACTTTGGAAAGCACCTTTTGGCCCCTTTCCAGGATGGCGACCTTTAGCCCCGGGTCCGCTGCTGCGATATGGATGGCACCATAGAACCCGGCAGCACCTCCGCCGATGACTATGACATCAAAATGATCCATTAATGGACCCGTTCCGGGAAATTAGTGATGATTCCGTCTACGCCTATCTCCTGCATGGCCTTTATATCAGTGGTGTCATTAACCGTCCAGGTATAGACTTTAAAATCTTCCCCCCGAATCTCCCGGACATTCTCCGCGGACAATTCCCGATAATTGGGATTAATTGCTTCAGCCCCGAGTTCCCGGGCAATTGCCAGGGCATCCAGGGGATCTGCTTCCGTAAGGACCGCCAGCGGTATGTTGGGATTGATTTTCCGCATCTCCTTCAATTCATCCCAGATAAAGCTTGAGATAAGGAAATTGTCCGCTGACCATTCTTTATTCCGGATATAATAATTGATTATAAAATTTACCCTGTCGGCGGTATTCGCCCCCTTAAGTTCAATGTTGAGGCGTACCTTATTGTCGATTAATTTGAGAACATCCTGGAGCATGGGAATCATGGAGTTATTTGTCAGCCTGAGCTGCCGGAGATCAGCAATATCATAATCCTCAATGTTCCCCCCTCCATTTGTTAACCGGTCTACCTCCTTATCATGAAAAACCACGATTTCCCCACTTTTTATCCTGAATACGTCAATTTCAATCATATCCACCCCCAATTCCATAGCTTTTTCTATAGAAGACAGTGAGTTTTCCGTTTCGTGGCCCATGGCACCCCTGTGCCCGATAACCAATGTCTTCCCAACTTTATCCATATCACTGCAACTTAGTATCAATAGTGCCAGTAAAACAAGTTTGATACCCTTCATTTTATACAGAATTTCGGTCCAAATGTACAATTTGACAGGGAATTTTTCGGTCACCCAAGGGAAAATTTTGGTACAAACTGGTATGCTGCGTTGTTTTGATTATATATATTTATCACAGTATTAACCAATTATAACCAAAACTATGTTTACCAAACAAAATTTACTCGCAACACTTGCCGGCTTTCTGGTCATGTTCTTATTGGGTTATGGAATATGGGGGTTTGCCACGGTATCCTTCTTTGAAGCCCATACCATGCCCCACGTTATGAAAGAAGTCCCGGACATACTACTAATTGCAATCAGTAACCTGATTGCCGCATTTGTGCTCAGCAGCTTATTTGGCAAATGGGCCAGGGGATATCATTCCGCTATGGAAGGATTTCAGTTCGGCGCCTGGATCGGAATTTTTACCGGGTTAGGGATGGGTTTGCTCTGGTATGCGACAGCTGATATCTATGATCTTACCGGTGTCCTGGCAAATGCCGTGCTGGATATCATCTTCTACGGTATTATAGGTGTGGTCATTGCATTGGTCTACAAAAAAACAGCCCCGGCCCCACCGGCTGCCTAAAATATAAAAAGGGATTGGGTGGATGCCGACCGTGAATCTTTCGGTTTCCACCCACTTCCTATTGCTTATTGTTTCAACTTAAAAATAAAAGATTCCAGGGGGGCTATTTCCAGCTGCATTTTCCCTTGCCCCTGCTGCACAACTAGGTCCCCTTCTTTTGCGCCATACAATACATCGGCCATCTTATAATTTCCATCCGGCAAGTTCCATTTCGCTATAATTTCCTTTGGTATTTTGAGCTCAAAACCATATTTCCCTTCCTTATCAAAATTGGCTATGATCAGTAATTTTTCATTGTGAGACCACCGAACATAGGACAACACCCGTTGGTTGTAATATTCGGTATGTTCCCGGTTATATAAGTGAATATCTGCATACCCCCCCATAAGCGCCTCGCTTCCGATTGTAAAATTGAGAAGGCGTTTGTAGAAATCACGGAGTTCTTTTTCACCATTGGATAACAGGCCCCCGTCAAACCGTTTGTTATTCAGCCAGCGCTGGTGGTTGGGAACGCCTATATAATCAAAAATGGACGTCCGGGTGGGTTTTCCGAAGCCGGCATTTTCTGCGCCTGGTTCCCCAACTTCCTGGCCAAAGTAAATCATGGTGGGAGAGGTGCTGATAGTGGCCGATACCACCATCGCTGGTTTCCCCTTCCGGGCATCACCTGCAAAATCCGGACTCGCAATTCGTTGCTCATCATGGTTTTCCAAGAAGTGCAGCATATGATGTTCAATATCCTGAAGCCGGTTTTGAACCCCTGGGATATGGTCCGTCCAACCATGTCCCTGCATAATATGTTTCAGGCTGTCGTAGAAGGCCACCTTATCATAGAGGTAATCCATTTTTCCCTTACGTATATACAGCCTGTAAAGGGCGGGTTGATAGACCTCAGCCACGGAGATACTGTTTGGATATGCTGTTTTGATACAGGCATTGAGATAACTCCAGAATTCCACCGGGACCATTTCGGCCATATCGAACCGGAACCCATCGACCCCCATTTCCAGCCAATAGAGCGCGATATCCCTGAATTTTATCCAGGAGTCCGGGATATTCCTGCTTTTCCAGAATGCATGGTGTTCTTCAACGGATTTGGACTCATATGCGTCCGGGAGGGAATCGAAATCTTTGGAGCCATCGGGACGGATACCGTAATTGATCTTAACGGTTTCATACCAGTCATTCATTCCGGGTTGTGCCAGCCGGGAACCATTGCCGGTCCATTTGGCAGGGTTTTCCTCGAAGATACCATCCGCCAGTGGGTGCGTATCGCCGCCCAGCGGTAAATATCCGTCCTTCCACAGGGGAACTTTAAAAGCTTCGTTTGGGATGTAATAGAAATTATTATTGCGATTATAGGCGACCTTACGGTCATCCAAAGTTCCGAAAGGCTCCTGACCGGTGGGTGTAGTCTTGCCTTCATAATTCCGGGCAACATGGTTTGGTACAATGTCGATCAGCAGTTTCAGGCCGGCCCGGTGGGTTCGTTCAATCAGTTCCTTGAATTCTTCCAGCCTCTTATCCGGATGATCCGCCAGATCCGGGTTTACATTATAATAATCCTTTACAGCATAGGGAGAGCCCGCACGCCCCTTGACGACATCCGGGTCGTCGCCTGGGATAACATATGGGGCATAATCAGTTACAAGGGCATGGTGGGGCACCCCGGTATACCAGATATACGTTACCCCAAGGTCCTTGATTTCAGACAGTGCCGTATCGGAAAAATCCGAAAACTTTCCCACTCCGTTTTCTTCCAGGGTTCCCCAGGGTTTATTCGTGGTATTGACATTGCCAAAAAGTCGGGTAAAAACCTGATAAATGACTTCTTTCCTGGCTTTATTGGTTCGATATGACATGGGTTTTTCCTCCTTTTTTCCAGGGTAACATCCAAGCAACAGGATGCAGACCAAGAGTGCCGGCCGGGTAGATTGCATTTAGGATTATGTAGAACTTTTTGCCTTTGGTTTCAGTACAAGGCGCTCCCCGTTCAGCCTGATGGAAAGCTGTTCCTTCCCTTCCAGCGAAAAGGTGGTTTTTTTATGGGTAACCTGTACTTTAAGGACCCTGTTCCTGAAATTGATCTTAAAGGAATAGGCCTTCCACTGCTTGGGGATCCTTGGTGTAAATGACAATTTGTCCTCAACGATGCGCATTCCGCCAAACCCTTCCACAATACTCATCCAGGTACCGGCCATCGAGGTAATGTGCAGGCCTTCCTCCACCTCCTTGTTATAATCGTCCAGATCCAGCCTGGAAGTACGGAGGTAAAAAGTATACGCCTTTTCCATCCTGTTGAGTTTTGCTGCATGGATGCTGTGCACACAGGGTGACAGGGAGGATTCATGAACGGTAAAGGGTTCATAAAAATCGAAATGCCTTTCCAGTTCTTCAGTTGAGAAATGGTTTTCGAACAAATAGAACCCCTGCAATATATCAGCCTGTTTTATGTAAGGGGAACGAAGGATACGGTCCCAGCTCCATTTTTGGTTAATGGGGCGTTGCGCTTTATCCAATTCTGCCACCGTGATGAGTTCCTTGTCGAGGAAACCATCCTGCTGAAGGTATACCTGGTGTTCTTCTGAATAGGGGAAATACATATTCCTGGCAACTTTCTGCCATTCTTCAGTCTCTGTTTTGGTCAATTTGGTATACCCCATAATACGATCGTAGTCTGCCTTATAGCCATCCTTCACTTTCGGCAATTGTTCGAGCGTATATTCCAGGCACCATTTGGCGATATAATTCGTATACCAGTTATTGTTTACGTTGTTCTCATATTCATTGGGGCCTGTAACTCCAAGGATGACATATTTCTTCTTCGCTTTGGAAAAGGTGGCCCGTTGTTTCCAAAACCGCGAAATTCCAATCAGCACTTCCAGTCCCATTTCGGGGATATAGCTGTAATCACCCGTAAACCTGTAGTAGTTAAAGATCGCAAAAGCTATGGCGCCGTTACGGTGTATCTCCTCAAAGGTGATTTCCCATTCGTTATGGCATTCCTCCCCGTTCATAGTGACCATGGGATAAAGTGCAGCCCCATTTCTGAACCCCAGCTTTTCCCCGTTTTCAATTGCCTTTTCGAGGTGATTGTACCGGTATTTGAGCAGATTCCGGGCAACAGTCTTATTTTTGGTCGCCATATAAAAGGGGATGCAATAAGCCTCGGTATCCCAATAGGTGCTACCCCCGTATTTCTCCCCGGTAAAACCTTTCGGGCCAATATTCAGCCTGGAATCCTTCCCCAGGTAGGTCTGGTTAAGGTGGAAGATGTTAAAGCGTATCCCTTGCTGTGCCTTGACATCGCCTTCAATAGTGATGTCACTCATTTCCCATATACCCGCCCAGGCTTCCTTTTGTTTGTTGAGCATGGCTTCATAACCGAGCCCGGTCGCCTGCTTGAGGGCCCGCTGCGCAGCAGCGACCAGTTCCGATGGCTTGTGGTTCCTGGAAACCGTATACCCCCCGAACTTATGCAATGAGATGGTTTCGCCCTTACCTGCCTTCTGGCTGTATTGATGGCCGATCCACATTTCCTTTTTGGTTTCCACCGGTTCCCCGGCAACTTCCATGCCCTGAAAGTACAGCCTGGATTCCATAAAAGTGCAGGTTGCAAAATTGGTCTTCATGGTGTGGGCTTCAATGAAAGCCTGATTTCCCGCAGAACTTACCTTGGTAGTATTCCAGAATTTATCATCCCAATTGCTGTCTTCATTGGTAATACCGCTATCAAGGAAGGGGATGAATGTGATGGTTGAATCCCCGTTCAGGACGGTAACTTCATAGTTTATAACGCCTACTTCATCCAGGTCGAGGCTTAGAAAGCGGGTAACCTGTACTTCGATCTCCAGGTCATTGGGCAAAATAGCCCTGAAATTACGGCGGTACCACCCTTCCTTCATATTGAGTTCCCTACGGTAGCCTGTTACCTTCTTACAGGTATTCAGGTCGAGGGGGGCATCATTGATATATACCAGTATCCCAATCCAGTTAGGGGCGTTCAGTACCTTTGCAAAATATTCAGGGTAGCCATTCTTCCACCAGCCCACCCGGGTCTTGTCCGGGTAGTAAACCCCGGCGATATAGCTGCCCTGAAAGGTTTCCCCGGTATAGGCTTCCTCAAAATTTGCCCGCTGGCCCATTGCCCCATTGCCCAGGCTGAATAAGCTCTCGGAGGATTTTACGGATTCCTTGTCAAAACCTTCCTCGATAATTGACCATGCATCTGCCTTAATATAATCCTGATTCATCTTTTTAATTTTCCCTGGTTATTCAATATATAGTTTGTTAATCCTTCTAACCCTGCACTTCCGCGGTTTCCAGGAGTCCATCCAGAAATTCTGTCTCAATTTCCGTAAAATCCCGAAAGTTGTAAACGGCATTATATAATACAACCGGGTCTCCTATCCCGATGCTGACCATACCTGCCACGTTTGCCGCTTCAATACCCGCCAGGGCATCTTCGAAGACCACGCAATTCGCAGGGGACACTCCCAGTGCAGCCGCAGCATTGAGGAATACTTCCGGGTCTGGTTTTGCTTTTGTCACCGCATTCCCGTCTACAACAACCCTGAAATAAGGCAGTAAACCTACTTTCTCCAGGATGGGAACAGCATTTTTACTGGCGGAGCCCAATGCCATGGGTACTTCTTTTTCAATGAGGTAATCCAAAATCCTGTGGACATCAGGCAGGATTTCGGATGCATCCATCTGCCGGATATAGCCAAGGTAGTCATTGTTCTTTTCAATAAGCCAGGCCTCAAACTGCTCTTTTCCCACGTCCAATCCCCCCATTTCGAGCAAAATCTCCAGACAGCGTTTCCTGCTCACGCCCTTGAAATGTTCATTGTCCTCCTCGGTGAACGCAATACCCAGTTGGTCGGCCAATTTTTTCCAGGCCAGGTAATGGTACCTTGCTGTATCTACTATCACTCCATCCAAATCAAATATAAATCCGGTTTTGCCCATTCCTGTTATTCGTTTGACGTCATTAATATATAAATTTTTATTGCTATTTCAGTTTACAGTGGATTCCCGTTCGATTAGCGTTGCTTCAATAACTTCCGTTCGGTAGGTTTCTTCGCCTTCTTCCATATCACTCTCAATTTTCCCGATCAGCATCTCAGCGGCCTTGGCCCCCATCTGTTCACCATGCTGCGCCACCGAAGTGAGCCTTGGATTGGAAAATTTAGACAATATACCATCCGTGAATCCTATAAAAGCTATGTCCTCGGGGATCCGGAGGCCTTTAAGCGTTGCATGCCTCATACACCGGATTGCGAAAATTTCGTTAACACTAAGTACGGCATCCATCTCCCGGGTATCAAAAAATTTTGCGCTTTCCTCTTCTTCCTCAAACTGGTATGGCAACTTCAATATAAGACTTTCATCAACAGGGATACCATGGTCCTTCAGGGCTGCATAATAACCATTCGCCCTTTTCTCGCTAACATTCAGGTAGCTCTCTGTTGTAATAAGGGCTATCCTTTTCCTATTATTGTCAATAAGCTTTTTTACTGCCATATAAGCCGCCTGCTTATCGTTGATGACCACCTTGTCACAGTTGATTTCATCCGTGATCCGGTCAAACAGAACCAGGGGGATGCCCTGTTCCGTGACTTCCTTCAGGTGGTTGAAGTCGTTTTTTAACTGGGTCTCGGCAGATAAGGCCATTATGAACCCATCAATGCTCCCGTTGGCCAGCATTTCCATATTGATCACCTCCTTATCAAAAGATTCATCGGATACGCACACAATCACATTATAGCCCCTGTCATTCGCATACTTTTCAATACCCCTGAAGACCGTTGTGAAAAAATGATGGACAATATCAGGGATTATAACCCCGATATTCTTGGTTCGCTTATTCTTTAAGCTGACAGCTATATTATTGGGTTTGTAATTGTACAGTTTCGCAAAGGCCTGTATCCGTTCCTTGGTATCCCGACTGATCTCTTCGCTGTTTTTAAGGGCTTTTGATACGGTGGAAATAGAAACATCCAGTTCACGGGCAATATTCTTTAAGGTGATCTTTTTCTTCAAAATTTGGCACGCATAATAAACGAAAAGTGAAATTAAGTATAATTAAAGGAAATCCTGCATTTTTGTTTTGGTTAACGCTTTGGAAGGCAATCATTAATAGTTACATCCTTACACAACAAGTTGTTTATCTTAAAAAAATGTTATATTTGTTCTAAACTTTTACGAATGTATGCACCCCAGCAATACGGATTGTTTAAATTAATTGCTATTTGATTATTGATTTACCAGTATATAAAAGTTATTAACACGAAACCGTTTTCGTATAACTGCTTATGCCTGTGAATTACCATTTAACAATTATATTACATATGTTTAAGCTCGGAAACAAATTAACTAAACTCAAAAATTGACTATTTATGAAGATTAAGCTACTCAAAAGCTTTCTGCTGGTTGGGGCATTTTTATGCTTTGGACTGGCTGAAGCGCAAGAGGTATCCGGTACTGTTTCGGATGCCAACGGTCCCTTGCCAGGAGCAAGTGTACTTGTAAAGGGTACCACTAATGGTACACAATCAGATTTTGACGGTAACTATACCCTGAACAATGTGGAAGCATCGGCTACCCTTGTTGTCAGTTATATAGGTTATAGCACCATTGAAATACCCGTTAATGGGCAAACTACCATCAATATTACACTGGAAGAGGATGCCGAGGCCCTTGACGAAGTAGTGATCATAGGATATGGTACCACCACCATTAAAGATGCTACCGGAGCGGTCGCTGCAGTTAATTCAGAAGATTTTAACGGGGGGGTCATAGCGTCCCCGGAACAATTGATACAGGGCAAGACTGCCGGGGTACAGATCACGCAGACAAGTGGCGAACCGGGTGCAGGTGTCGAATTCCGTATCAGGGGTACCAACTCGGTACGGTCTAACAACAACCCTTTGTTTGTTGTGGATGGCGTACCATTGGCAGGAGACGATACGTCTGCCACCGGACAGAACCTCGGTATAGGATCCAGCGCTGCAAAAAATCCACTGAACTTCCTGAACCCGGCTGATATTGAAAGCATCAGTGTCCTGAAGGATGCCTCCGCAACTGCGATCTATGGATCAAGGGGTGCCAATGGGGTGGTGATCATCACAACCAAGAGTGGCAAAGCAGGCCAGGGGGGTATTTTTGAATTCAGCTCTTCCCTTAGCATTTCTACCCCTGCGGATGAATATAACCTTTTGAACAGGGAACAGTTCCTGGCCGGGGTAGCCCAGTTTGGAGGGGTGGCAGCTGACCAGGATTTTGGTGCCAACACAGACTGGCAGGATGTGGTTACACGAACTGCAGCTTCTCAAAATCAAAACTTGTCCTATTCCCAGAATTACGGGAATGGAAATATCCGGGCCACTTTTGGGTACGGAAAGCAATTCGGTATCGTGGAAGAGTCCTCACTGGAAAGGTTGACCGGCCGGCTTAACTGGGCGCATCGTTTTTTTGATGACAAACTCAGCCTGACCTTGCAGACTACGGTTTCCAGGGTAAACGACGAATCCCCACCGGTATCTGCTAGTGCAGGTTTTAACGGGGATCTGTTGGGTGCAGCATATTCCGCCAATCCCACATGGCCTACAAGGATAGGCTTCAGCCCCGGTGGTGGTCTGTTGAGCCCATCCAACCTTTTGGCTGTTTCCCAGAGTACTTCGGGGACAGACCGGTTTTTAGGGAATTTTTCAGCAGAATATGCCCTCCTCCCGGAATTGAAAGCCAAAGTCACTTTAGGATATGACTACTCCGAATCCAGCAGGGAATCCGGGATCAGCAGCAATGTAGTTGGACTATCCAACGGTACCACTGGAAACGGACGGGGTGCTATCAATGACATCAATGTGGAAAACCGCTTATTGGAAGGTACCCTCAATTACAATAAACAATTTGGAAACTCCACGCTGGATGCGCTGGTGGGTTATTCCTTTCAGGACTTCCACCGATATGGCAGGAACATACAAGGATGGGGTTATGCTACCAGTGACCTCAACACGATGGCAGCTGACCTTGTCAATGCTGCAAACACTATTGAAAGAACGATCTCTGGCAGTTACCAGCAATATGGGATAGGGTCCAACACCGGGGGCATTTTTGTCAACCGCCTCTTCCCTGCCCCGGTAACCGATAATATACCAGTGATCCCTTTGAGCGTCCGCGGTATATTTACGGATACCTTTGATTTTACGGATGAATTGCAATCTTTCTTCGGACGGATCAATTATTCCCTTGCAGACAAATACTTGTTTACCGCTACCGTACGGGCTGACGGATCTTCCCGTTTTGGTCCGGACAACCAGTATGGTTACTTCCCTTCCGGTGCTTTTGCGTGGAAGATCAATGAAGAAAATTTTATTGGCGATGCTGTATCTACCCTGAAAATAAGGTTGGGGGCCGGTATCACCGGGAACCAGGAAGGACTGGGATATGGTAATTTTGTACGAAGGGAACGATTTGGCGGAGCCGGGATCCAGAATGGTGGCGAGATCATTATACCGGGTACCCAGGCGCTATCCTTCGTAAATAATGCATTGAAATGGGAAGAAACGCTATCCTATGGTGTGGGGATTGATTTCGGGTTTGGCAATGACAGGCTAACTGGTTCTGTAGATGTATACCGAAAGGAAACAACAGACCTTTTACTGAGCATCCCCGCGGCCCAGCCGTCACCACAGCCGTTCTTCTTCCAGAACCTTGATGCCACAGTATTGAACCAGGGGATAGAATTTGCATTGGCATATGACCTGGTACAGTCAGAGGATTTCAATATGGACGCTTCCTTTAATGTGGCTTATAATGAAAATGAGCTTCAGGATTTTGGCGGCCAGATCCCGGCAGGAACTATCCGTGGACAAGGTTTGTCCCTTGCCTTTGCACAGATCCTTGCCGGTGGGTATCCATTATTTTCATATTACCTGCGGGAGTTTGAGGGATTTGATGCCAACGGACAGCCAATTGGGGATGTTCAGACCTTTGTTGGGGAAGACGCACTTCCCGATGTAACAGGAGGTTTTTCACTGAATGCACAGTATAAGAACTGGGACATAGCGGCTTACCTTACAGGCCAGTTTGGGTTCTCGGTTTATAACAACACCCGGAACGCCTTCTTTACAGCAGGTTCTATTGCCAACGCTCGTAACGTAACCCCGGATGTATTGACATCCGGAGAATCTGGAAGCGCCGCAGCAGAAGTATCTACAAGATTTCTGGAAAAAGGGGATTTTATTCGTATGCAGAACGCAACCCTTGGCTATAATGTGCCTCTAACAGGAGAAGGTCTCTTTAAAAGTCTAAGGTTGTCACTAACGGGCCAGAATCTATTCTTAATCACGGATTACAGCGGATTGGATCCTGAAATCAGCTCACAACCTGCCGGGGGCGACCTGCTGAACGGACTTCCTACTGCCGGTATTGACTATACAGGTTTCCCAAGACCCAGAACAGTGACTTTTGGTTTAAACGCAACCTTTTAATAAAAAAATCATGAAAAGAAAACAATACAGATCATATTTATTGCTGGCCCTGTCCGCAGTGGGTATCCTCGCATGTACCAATCTTGAAATATCGGAAACGGATTCCATCATTGATACATCAACCGCCACAGGGGTTATTTTCAATGGTGTGGATGATGTACCTGCATCCCTTGATAATATATTTAACGGTATGAACCGATTGGGAGACCAGGCCAACTTCTTTGCACTGCAGGAAGTTGCGACTGATGAACAACTGGTGCCTACCCGGGGGACTGACTGGGGTGATAACGGGATATGGAGGACACTCCACAACCATACCTGGGATGCATCCCACGCCTATATCCTGAATACCTGGAATGACTGGAACCAAACGATTTTCCTGTCTTCCGAGATCGTTGATTCCAGAAGTAACGGCTCCGCGGAGCAGGTGGCACAAGCCAGTTTTGTACGCGCTTTTGCCATGTGGGTCATTATGGATATGTTTGGGCAGGTACCATTCAGGGCACCTGATGAGGGCCCTGAAATTGATCCGGTAATCTTATCGCGCAGTGAGGCCCTTGCATTCGTTCTTAGTGACCTGGACGTTGCAATCGCAGGTTTGCCTTCGGTTAGTGCGGGTAGCCTGGATGATCTTAAAAGGGGAACCAAGGCTTCCGCCCGGTTCCTGAAAGCCAGGGTCCTGCTCAATGCCCATATTTATGACGGTTCCGGTACCCCGGATTCAGGTAATATGAATGAAATAGTGTCTCTGGTTGACGCCATTGCAGCAGAAGGTTTTGCCCTGGAAACCGGATATTTCGAAATCTTTAAGGAAACATCTGATAACGAAACCATATTCTGGTTGCCAACAGGTGTTGGTAACAGGATATGGAATGGAATGCACTATAATATCGTTGCCCCGGACAATACAGGTGGTGGATGGAATGGGTTTTCTACCCTGGCCGAATTCTACGACCTGTTCGAAGGAGATCCCAACTCAAATAATGTTGGAGATGGACAAGAAGAAAGAAGAGGGTGGGTTCCCGATGCCACCAATGCGGATCCATCTAACCTGGGCATAGGATATGGCTTCCTGATTGGCCAGCAATACGATGTCAACGGGAATAAATTAAAAGACCGTCCGGGTAATGACCTGGTATTTTCAAAAGAATATCCTGGAGTGGTCGGTAATAACGAACGTACCGGGATACGTGTTATCAAATATCATCCTGTAAACGGTTCCTTTACCAGCCATGAGATCATTTTCAGGTATTCTGATGCCCACCTGATGAAGGCAGAAGCAATTTTGCGGGGTGCCGGCGGCGGAGACGCCACGGCCCTGGTAAATGAACTTCGGGTAATCCGGGGTGCTTCTCCACTGGGTTCCGTCAGTGAAAGCGATTTGCTCGATGAGAGGGGAAGGGAATTATATGTGGAAGCGATCCGCAGGACGGATATGGTCCGCTTTGGTCAGTTCACCAGGGATTGGGAATTCAAAAACCCTGAGTCCGTGGGAGATGCCACCAAGAATTTGTTCCCGATTCCAACGAATGCCTTATTATCCAATCCAAACCTGATCCAGAACGACGGATACTAAAAGTTGAGTTTTAAGTGTTTAATCGAAGCCCTGATGGTAAATCCTTCAGGGCTTTTTTCATTTCCATTGTTGTGGCCTACAATTAAAAGCAATATCTTGATCCTTCCAAACTTTAGCAACCCAACTCATGTATTACATTGGTTACGATATCGGCAGTTCCTCCATTAAGGCTGCTTTGGTGAGAACGGACACAGGCGAACGGGTGGCTTTAGTTTCAGAACCGGCTGAGGAAATGGGCATGCTGGCCCTGAAAAACGGGTGGGCAGAACAGGACCCTGACCTCTGGTGGCAGCATATTTGTACGGCTACACGCTCCCTCCTGGTGGAACGGAAAATCCGTCCTGAGGCCATAACCGGTATTGGAATCTCCTACCAGATGCATGGTTTGGTGGTGGTTGACGCGGATGGCAAGCCACTCCGCAACGCCATTATCTGGTGTGATAGCAGGGCGGTTGATATTGGCCAGAAGGCATTTGAGGAACTGGGCTGCGACCGGTGCACTGGTACCTTGTTAAACTCGCCCGCAAACTTTACTGCCTCCAAACTCAAATGGGTAAAGGATAACGAGCCCGAACTATTTGAACGCATCCATAAATTTATGCTGCCCGGGGATTACATCGCATTCAAATTGAGCGGTACGATCAACTCGACAGTATCCGGCCTTTCTGAAGGAATATTCTGGGATTTTAAGGCCAATGAGATTGCAGACTGGCTGATGGAACATTATGGCTTGCTGCAGAAGCATTTGCCTGACATCACGGGAACTTTTTCAGTTCAGTCCAGGGTGTCTGAAAAAGGCTCGGATGAATCCGGGTTGGCAATTGGAACACCTGTTGTATACCGGGCCGGGGATCAACCCAACAATGCCTTGTCCCTGAATGTTTTTGAGCCGGGGGAGGTTGCAGCCACAGGTGGCACGTCCGGGGTCATCTATGCTGTAACAGATAACCTTTCGGTTCGTGAAAGCTCCCGGGTCAATAATTTTGCGCACGTCAATTATACCCTTTCCAACCCCCGTATCGGAAAATTACTGTGTATCAACGGCGCGGGGATCCAATACCGCTGGCTGCTTATCAATCTAGCCGTTTCTGGTTATGAGGAGATGAACACCCTTGCAGCATCGGTGCCAATCGGTTCGAACGGAGTTACTATATTACCCTTTGGCAATGGTGCGGAACGTATGCTCAATAACCTCGACCTGGGTACCCACATAAGCTCTATAAACCTAAATAATCATGGCAAGGCCCATCTTTGCAGGGCAGCTTTGGAAGGCATTGCCTTTTCCTTTGTATATGGGATGGGAATACTGCGGTCTGATGGCATTGGCGCAAAGGTTATCAGGGCAGGGAACGACAACCTTTTCCGCTCCGCGATATTTGCCGAAACAGTGGCCACCTTAATAGGGCAGGATATTGAAATTTACAATACAACAGGAGCGATCGGGGCAGCCAGGGCGTGTATATTGATCGATTCAGATTTCGAGGCATTCGGAAAACAAATAATGGACAATGATTATGTGAAAACCTATTCCCCTTCCCCTGATAGGGATGCATATGAGATAGCGTACAAAAAATGGCAAAAACAACTTGAATTAAAGCTTAAAGAGAACTAATATGATACTTACAGGAAAGAAAGAATACTACAAGGGAATTGGTCAAATCAATTATGAAGGAAAGGAATCAGACAACCCGATGGCCTTTAAATACTATAATCCGGATCATGTGGTGGCCGGTAAGCCCATGAAGGAACATTTCAAGTTTGCTGTGGCCTACTGGCACAGCTTCTGTGGTGTGGGTGCCGACCCATTTGGTCCGGGGACCCAGAATTTTCCATGGGACCTCCCTGCAGATGCCATGGATGCAGCAAGGGAAAAAGCTGATGCCGCTTTTGAGTTTATCACGAAGCTGGGCTTTGAATATTTTTGTTTCCACGATTTTGACCTGGTACGGGAGGGAGCCACTTTTAGTGAATCGGAAAAGCGATTGGGCGCCATTGTGGATTACCTCAAAGAGAAAAAAGCTGCCTCCGGTGTAAAATTGTTATGGGGTACAGCCAACTGTTTTTCCAATCCGCGGTATATGAACGGAGCCAGTACCAATCCTGATTTCAGGGTGCTGGCACGGGCGGGTGCACAGATCAAACTGGCACTGGATGCCACAATGGCCCTGGATGGTGAAAATTACGTGTTTTGGGGGGGAAGGGAAGGTTATATGTCCCTTTTGAACACCGACCTGAAACGGGAACTGGACCACATGGGTCGCTTTTTGGGGCTCGCCAGGGACTATGCACGCAGCCACGGATTTAAGGGAAATTTCTTCATTGAACCAAAACCCATGGAGCCCATGAAACACCAATATGATTTTGATGCGGCTACCGTAATTGGGTTCCTGCACCAATATGGTTTACAGGATGATTTTAAACTGAACCTTGAAGTAAACCATGCAACCCTCGCAAGCCATACCATGCAACATGAAATAGAAGTGGCGGCTGCGCAGGGGATGCTTGGCAGCATCGATGCGAACAGGGGGGATTATCAAAACGGTTGGGATACGGATCAGTTCCCCAATAACCTCAATGAAGTAACCGAAGCCATGCTAAGCTTTTTACAGGCAGGTGGCCTCAAGGGTGGGGGCATCAATTTTGATGCAAAATTAAGAAGGAATTCTACAGATATGGAGGACATCTTCCACGCCCACATAGGAGGTGCTGATATTTTTGCGCGAGCACTCCTGATCGCTGACCGCATCATCACCTCCTCCCCCTACAAATCCTTGCGCCAAAAACGATACAGCTCATATGATAGGGGGAAGGGGCGCGACTTTGAAAACGGAAAACTGGATCTTGGAGATCTGTATGAGATCGCCAAAGAACAAGGGGAACCTGAACTTCAAAGTGGGAAACAGGAACTGTTTGAGAATATTATCAATCAGTATTTATAAAATCCCCCCTTGTCATCCTGAACGAAGTGAAGGACTGAACGCGCCCCTTGTCATCCTGAACGGAGTGAAGGACTGAACGCCCCCTTGTCATCCTGAACGAAGTGAAGGATCTTTCCACTGCAAGGAAGAAACTATATTTTTTCTTATTTTCAAAAATGCGAAATGGCGGCTTTCACACCTATTACGTTTATATAATCACTAATATGAACAAGTCTGTCCTTTATACAGGAATAACCAATAATTTAGCCAGAAGGCTTTTTGAACATAAGCAAAATATTCTTGTTAGTAAAAAAACATTTGCGGCAAAATATAATTGCAGGCATCTTCTGTACTATGAAGTATTTACCTGGGTACATGATGCCATTGCAAGAGAGAAGGAAATAAAAGGCTGGCGAAGGGAAAAGAAAATCGTAATGATCAGAACCATTAATCCGAATATGAATATTTTGGATAATTTATTCCCTTATAAGGATGAGGAAGTATAATAATATATCGATAACGAGTTTTTACTCGATTCTTTACCCTAAAATGTTCTTTGTGAAACTGAATAAAGCGTCCATCTTGTCATCCTGAACAACACACCCCTTTGTCATCCTGAACAATACCCCCCCTTGTCATCCTGAACAATACCCCCCCTTGTCATCCTGAACGAAGTGAAGGATCCAATGGGGGTAATAAGCAACCAGAAGAGGGATCCCGATCCCACTTACGGTCGGGGTGACAATTGCGGGTCTATTGCCCTTTGTCTTCCAAATCGTAGTGAACGGAGAACGCAACGCTCCTGTGCCATCCTGAACGCAGCACCCCCTGTGCCTTTCTGAACAAAACGCCCCTTTGTTATCCTGAACGAAGTGAAGGAACACCCTACTTCGCGAAATAAATGTAAATACAAACCACAGTCAGCACCACACCTATACCAACCTGCTTTACATATTTGTAAGGCGTAATTTCAACTTGCCGGGTATATTGCTGTTCATACGGAATGGCCCTGGGATAAAATTTACCAATCAATAACATAATCCCTGCATTCAGTAAAAACAGGATTGCCATGATATGCAAATAATGGGGGTAAGCGTCTGCCGCCACCAGTCTTAAAGCCTCCTCATCCGTGACTCCGGAGGCTTTGGCCGCTTCAACGGCATTTGCAACTCTGTTGGGGCCGATTAGAAACTGGCTGATAATATAAAGGCCGGAACCCATCAATATCCCTATTTTCGCGGCGATAGCAGGGACCCTCTTGGTCAGGTAACCGACCACAATAATGGTTAGTATCGGGATACTATAAATCCCATTTACCTCCTGGAGGTAGGCAAATAAACTCCCTGCATCTTTAATGAGCGGTGCTATGAACATAGATGCCAGGGCCAGGCAAACCCCAAATATTTTACCATATTTTACAACGGTTTTCTCAGAGGCATCCTTTCGTATGTGTTGTTTGTAAATATCTATACCAAATAACGTGACGGAACTGTTCAGCACACTATTGAAGGAACTTAAAATGGCACCAAAAATAACAGCAGCGAAAAATCCTACCATGGGGCCGGGTAATACGGCACGCACCAGTTCCGGATAGGCCAGGTCACTGGTTGCCAGACCACCCTCAAAATAATGATAGGCAATCATGCCCGGTAAAACAAGGATTATCGGCCCTAAAATCTTTAAAAATGACGCCAGCAACAATCCCTTTTGACCTTCTGCCAGGTTCTTTGCCCCAAGGGCACGTTGAATAATCTGTTGGTTGGTTCCCCAATAAAAAAGCTGCACCAGCATCATTCCCGTGAATATAGTGGAAAAGGGAACCTCCTGTCCTGTTTCACCTGTCGAATCAAATCTCTCCGGATTAGCTGAAATTAAATTATCGAGACCTTCCAAAACACTGCCATCCCCAATGGCCATCAATCCAAAAACAGGAATCAATAGCCCCCCTATAATCAGTCCGATTGCATTGATACTATCCGATACTGCCACAGCTTTTAATCCTCCGAATACCGCATAGATGGATCCAACAATCCCAATGGCCCAGATACAGATGACCAATGCAGTGTCTGAGGAAACATCAAGTAACTCAGGGACGTTAAAGGTTCCACTGATAAATACAGAACCAGAATAGAGGATCACCGGAAGCAGCACGACCACATATCCGGTAAGAAATAGTGCGGAGGTAATGGTTTTCGTAGCCAGGTCAAATCGCTCCGACAAAAATTGCGGAATGGTTGTTAAGCCCCCTTTTAAATAACGTGGCAGCAGGAAAATTGCAGTCACAACCATTGCTATGGCAGCCAGGGTCTCCCAAGCCATAACAGACAACCCATCAGTATAGGCACTGCCATTAAGTCCAACTATTTGCTCGGTAGATAAGTTCGTCAGTAAAAGAGATCCTGCGATGACGCCTGCCGTCAGGCTTCGGCCGGCAAGAAAATAACCATCTGCCGAAGATTCATCGGTTTTTCGTGTGGACAAATAGGCGATGACGCCTACCAATAAGGTAAAGCCAACAAAAGATATGATCCCTATCATTTCAGATTAATTTGGTTGATATTATCCCTAAATATATTGGATTATTTGTGAAAATCAGTGGTGTGATATAAATAATAACATAATGGACCTGGCATACGGTGCGGAAAGCCTCTTCAGGCCTTTGGTTTAAGGAAAGTTCAGACCTTTGGTTTAAGGAAAGATTAACCCGCTGGCCCTTCCAGGTTCCTGAAAGTTTATTTATCTTGTGCCCCTATCTGAAGTAGGCAATGATAAGGTTTTGGGGTCTTTTGTTAACACTGTTACTGATCATTTCCGCCTGCGATACCAACCCGGAAATAAACTTTAAGCAACTTCCCGCATCGTTTACCGGCATCCATTTTAAAAATACGCTTACCAATACCCCGGAACTGAATATATTAACATATCTGTATTACTATAACGGCGCAGGGGTAGCAGCCGCAGATTTTAACAATGACGGCCTTGCAGACCTCTATTTTACATCCAACCAGGGGGAAGATAAAATATACCTCAACCGTGGGGATTTCAAGTTTGAAGACACCACCCTCGCATCAAATATCAATAACACGGGGAATTGGACTACGGGGGTGACGCACGTGGATATTAACCACGATGGCCTGCTGGACATTTACATTTGCAAAGTGGGAAATTTGGGCCCTGCAAATTGCCATAACTTACTGTATGTAAATCAGGGTATTAACAAACAGGGCATCCCGGTCTTCGTCGAATCAGCAGCAGCCTATAACCTCGATTTTTCGGGTTTTTCCACCCAGGCAGCTTTTTTCGACTATGATCTGGATGGGGATCTGGATATGTTCCTGATGAACCATTCCGTTCACCCTAACCGAACATACGGGAAAGGGGACCAGCGAAAGGTACCCGATGCACTTTCAGGCGACAGGCTCTACCGAAATGACAATGGCAGATTTGAAGATGTCTCCGCAAGTGCAGGGATATTCCAGGGTAAGATCGGCTACGGCCTTGGCCTTGCAATCAGTGATCTCAATAACGATGGCTATCCGGATATTTATGTCGGGAATGACTTTTTTGAGAACGACTACCTCTACCACAATCAGGGGGACGGGACGTTTACTGAAGTCATTTCAGCGGATGACCGGAAATTAGGCCATACCACACATTACTCCATGGGGAATGACATTGCGGACATCAATAATGATGGGAAAAATGATATCATATCAGTGGATATGCTACCGGAAGACCTTAAAACCTATAAAACTTCAGGGCAGGAATACCCGTATTCCACCTATGCCAATTACCTCAGAAACGGTTATGCCCCTCAATATATGCAAAACACCCTCCATTTGAATCTGGGAGGGGGGAATTTCAGTGAAATAGGGCAACTTGCCGGTATTTCAGCAACGGAATGGTCCTGGGGACCCCTTATTGCAGATTTTGACAACGATGGGTACAAAGACCTGTTTGTTTCGAATGGCATCAAAGGTGCTACCAATGATATGGATTATATCAATTTTATAGCGAATAAAAACATCCAAAAGCGGATCGAAAATGGAATGAAGCCCGAAGATATGGCCTTTATCAGGGAAATGCCCCAAAAAAAAGTTGCCAATTATATGTTCAGGAATAACGGCGACCTTACCTTTTCCAATGTATCCAACGAATGGCTCGCCCCTGAAAATTCCTTCAGCAACGGGTGTGCCTATGCCGATCTGGACAATGACGGGGACCTGGATATTGTGGTCAATAATATAGACGAGGAGGCGTATGTCATGGAAAACCGCCAGGATAAAATTACCGCCCATAATTTTCTGCAATTGGGTTTCAAAGGTGATGCGGAAAACCCGTTTGGCGTTGGAGCCAGGGTGTTGGTATATAAAGGGGGATCTGTATTTAGCCAGGAAAATTTTAGCACCCGGGGGTATCTGTCGGCTGTTCCGAACACCCTCCTGTTCGGTTTGGGGGAACAAACAACTGCCGATTCTGTATGCGTTGTCTGGCCGAACGGAAAATTTCAAACCCTGCGGGATGTAAGGTCGGGTCAACGCCTGTTACTGGATAGCAAAAACGCCACAGGTGACTATTATCAAAACAGCAAAATGCCAAATGCAGATTACCTTGCCGCTGTTCCCGCTTTTATTCCCTTTGCCCATAAAGAGACAGCTACCCTGGAGTTCAACAGGGATCCGTTGGTCCCTTTTGCAAATTCCAATAACGGCCCCGGTATTTCAGTGGGTGATGTAAATGATGATGGCCTGGATGACCTGTTTATCGGGGGCGCCAAGGGGCAAGCTTCAGCCCTGTATCTCCAGGAAACCAATGGTGCTTTTTCAGGTGTACAGGAGGAGCTGTTTGCCAAAGATGCCATCAGTGAAGATATTTCCCATGTTTTTTTTGATGCCAACGGTGATATGAGCCAGGACCTCCTCGTGGTCAGCGGGGGCAATGAGTTCCGCAATGGGACGCCATTGCTCCCCAGATTGTATATCAACCAGGGGGGAATCTATCAAAAAGACACGACCCAATTTGCAAATAATGCCATCCATTCGTCAAAAGTAGCAGCTGTTGATATAGATAATGATGGTGACCTGGATATTACCATTTCTTCGGACCAGGTGCCCTGGAAGTTTGGCGAATCCCCGCAACAGTATCTGTTCCGGAATGATGGGACCGGATCCTTTACAGATGTTACCGCAACTGTATCGCCAGACTTTAAAAGCCTGGGGAACGTCAGGGATTTTATTTGGGTTGATCTCGATGCGAACGGGTATAAGGATCTTATCGCTGTTGGATATTGGATGCCCATTGCCATTTACCTGAATGATGGCACTAAGCTCGAACGCCAGACCGGTAACGGGCTTGAAGCCACCCATGGTTGGTGGAATACAATAGTTGCGGATGATTTTGACCAGGATGGTGACCTGGATCTCGTTGCCGGTAACTGGGGCCTCAACAGCAAGCTTCAGGCCACCGTGGAAAAACCGGTCTCCCTGTACCGAAAGGATTTTGATTCCAATGGAACAGTGGAATCCCTTGTTACCTATTTCCACAATCATACCGAAACCCCTTTTGCATCCAAAGATGAACTCGCAAAACAAATGCCCTTTTTAAATAAACAATTCCTTTCCTATGAGGATTTTGCCAATGCTTCAGTTGCTGAACTCTTTGGTAAGAATTCGTTGGAAGCAGCTTCACGGAAAAAAGTGGTGGAGCTGGCCAGCCTCTATTTTGAAAATGACGGATCCGGTAATTTTACATCCCACAAATTACCTCCCATAGCCCAGACCTCCGTAATATGGGACATTGCGGTGGACGACTTTAATGAGGATGGTTATAAGGATTTGTTAATTGTTGGTAATGTGGATGAAATAAGCACCCAATTGGGTAGGATGGATGCCCTGCATGGCTTAGTTTTGCTAAATAACCCAAAAGGCCTGTTTTATTGGGCAGAACAACCACATTTAAATATTTCCGGACCTGCCAGGCATATACAAAAAATAAGGCGTGGGAACAATGATTACTACATGGTTTCCATAAATAACGGTAATCCGGTATTTTTAGTAAAAAAGAACGAGTAGGAAATATGATGAATCATAGAATGAAAGGGAAGATGGCGGCCCTGTTATTGTTGCTTCCAATCAGCTTCTGTACTGCAGATAAAGATAACAAAACGGCAGAGACGAATGTGAAACCAACACTTTTCTCCCTGCTCCCTCCTGAAAAGACCGGCATTGAATTTATCAATAAAATAGCCAACCAGAAAGATTTCAATATATTCAAATACCGGAATTTCTATAACGGCGGGGGGGTAGCAATCGGGGATATCAACAATGACGGCCTTGCAGATATCTATCTTACAGGTAATATGGTACCCAACAAGTTATACCTTAACAAAGGCGGTCTCAAATTTGAAGACATAACAGCGGCAGCCGGGGTAGAAGGAAATAAACCCTGGTCCACCGGCGTAAACATGGTGGATATCAATGCCGACGGTCTGCTGGATATCTACGTGAGCAATGCCGGGAATATGGAGGGCAACAACCATGACAATGACCTCTATATCAATAATGGTGATCTCACATTTACAGAAAAAGCGAAAGAATACAACCTGGCGAAAACCGGATTTTCCACACACGCTATCTTTTTTGACTATGACAAGGATGGAGACCTTGATGCCTACATCCTCAACAATAGCAACATTCCGGTCAGCAGCCTTGGTTATGCCGAACAGCGGGATATCCGCGCCCAGGATTGGGAGGGTGTCCCGGATATCTTCAAGGGGGTGGGCGACATGCTGCTTCGGAATGATGGCGGCCATTTCACCGATGTCAGCGAACAGGCCGGGATCTATGGCAGCCTGATAGGTTTTGGACTGGGCGTAGTTGTAACAGACTTCAATAAGGACCTGTATCCGGACATATACGTTTCCAACGATTTTTATGAAAGGGATTACCTCTACATCAACCAAAAGGACGGGAGTTTCCGGGAGGAAATCAAAAACTGGACTTCCCACCTTTCCCTGTCTGCAATGGGTATTGATATTGCCGATATCAACAATGACGGAAACAACGAAATATTTATTACGGATATGTTGCCAGAACCGGATGAAAGGGTAAAATCCGTTATGGAATTTGAAGGGTACAACGTCTTTAAACTAAAACAGAGCAAAGACTTCTATCAACAGTACATCCAGAATACGCTGCAGCTGAATAACGGTAATGGATCTTTTTCCGAAGTGGCCTATTTCAGTGGCGTGGATGCAACCGACTGGAGCTGGGCGGGCCTTCTTTTTGATATGGACAGTGATGGCCTTCGGGATATCTATGTTACCAATGGGATAAACCATGATCTTACAGACCTGGATTTTGTAGATTTTTTCGCCAATGATATCATACAGAGAATGGCATTGACGGGAAAAAAGGAATCCATAGATTCCATCATTAACAAAATGCCGGTTAAGCCACAGGCAAATTATGCTTACCGGAATAATGGGGATATTACATTTACAAATGCCAATAAAGAATGGGGCTTTGAAATCCCCAGTATGTCCAACGGGGCAGCTTACGGGGACCTCGACAATGATGGTGACCTTGATCTTGTGGTCAATAATGTTAATATGGTGGCCTTTGTGTATGAAAACAAAGGCAACGAATTCTCTGATAACCACTATATAAAAATTCAGCTGGAAGGGCCTGAAAAAAACAAATTTGCCATAGGGGCTTCCGTGTTGTTATACTATGGTACAAACGTGGTATTACAGGAACTCAATCCGGCACGCGGATTCCAGTCCTCCATGGATTATATTATGACCATAGGCCTTGGAACCCATCAGACCCTGGATTCGCTGAGGGTGATATGGCCGGATGACCAGACACAGAAACTTACGGATGTAAAAGCAGATCAATTCCTCAGACTAAAGCATTCGGATGCGGCGGATACTTACCATGTTCCAAAAAAATTACCGGTGGCCACCCACCTGAAAGAACTCCCGAATGCGCCCTTGATGGCACACAGGGAAAATAATTACAACGATTTTGATTATGAAGGGTTAATTTACAAATTGCTTTCCCAGGAGGGCCCGGCCATGGCCGTTGCTGATGTGGATGGTGATGGCAATGAAGATGTATTTATAGGAGGGGCTAAAGGTTACCCCGGAGTGATCTACCGCCATGGCGGGAATGGAATCCTAAAGGCGACTATTCAAAAAGCCATTGAAAAGGATGAGGCACTGGAAGATACCGCGGCAGCCTTTTTTGATGCCGATGGGGATACCGATATGGACCTTATGGTTGGGAGCGGGGGCAATCAGGTAGGGGAGGAACAAACTTACCGCACCCGGTTGTACTTAAATGATGGGAAAGGCAACTTTACCCCATCTCCGGAAGTGATACCGGCTACGTTTAAAAATATTTCCAGTATAGCACCCCAGGATTTTGATGGAGATGGGGATACGGATGTTTTTATCGGATCCAGGAGTGTAGTGGGGACCTATGGGGCGAACCCGGACCACCTATTCCTTGAAAACACTGGAAATGGCTCCTTTAAAGAAGCCACGGAACGCCTGGCTTATGACCTTAAAGATGCCGGTATGGTAACGGATGCCATCTGGACCGATATAGATGGGGATGGTAAAAATGATCTGATAACCGTCTCTGATTGGGGGACTCCCATAATCTACGGGAATTCCGGAAGAAGGTTATCCAAACAACCATCAACCCTCGATAGCCTGGATGGTTGGTGGAATACGGTGGAGGCGGCCGATCTGGACGGGGACGGGGACACTGACCTGATATTAGGGAACCAGGGGAGTAACCTCCACTATAAGCCCTCACGGGAAAATCCGATGAAAATGTGGGTAAATGATTTTGATAATAACGGTACAATAGAACAGATCGTTACACAAACCTCCGAAGGAAAAGACTATCCGCTGCATCAGAAAAAAGAGCTGACCTCCCAGATGGTCACCTTGAAAAAACAAAATCTGAAGGCATCGGAATATGCACGTAAAACCATCAGTGAACTTTTCCCGAAAGCAGTTATTGACAACTCCATTATGAAAAAAGCGGTGGTCTCCCAATCTGTGATTGCCGTCAACGAAGGAGGTGGCCGCTTCACCATAAAGGAACTTCCTTTTAGGGTACAATTGTCCTGTGTATGTGGGATTACCTGTGTCGATGTTAATAAGGACGGGCATCTTGACCTAATTATGGGAGGTAATAATTTTGAATTCAAACCCCAGTATTCCCGACTCGATGCCAGCTATGGGAATGTATTGCTGGGAGATGGGAAACTTGGCTTTAACTGGGATCCCTATGAAAGCAGTGGTTTTTTTATTAAAGAGGAGATCAAACATTTAAAACAGATGAAAGACAAAAACGGTAAAATCTTTATAATAGCCGCCATAAACGATGCAAAACCCAGGATTTACGAACTGAACTATAACTAATATCGACCTCTGCACTGTAAATACCGGGAACAAATCACATAATCAACCGGCCGTACTGTTCTTAATTATGAAAAAATCCATACAATTTATCGTCCTTGCCCTTTTAGTCTCCGGGTGTTCTGAGGAAGGCAAATTGTTCCGAAACCCCGGTGGAGGGGAAACCGGGGTCCTGTTCGAGAATACGGTTACCCCTACTGAAGATCTTAATATTTTGGATTACCTGTATTTTTATAACGGGGGCGGTGTAGCCCTGGGGGATATCAATAACGATGGCTTACCAGACCTTTTCTTTTCCGGCAATCAGGTGAAGAATAAATTATATCTCAATAAGGGTGGGCTTAAATTTGAAGATATTACCGAAAAATCAGGCACAGCTGGCAACAGCAGCTGGAATACCGGGGCTGTAATGGGTGATATCAACGGAGATGGCCTGCTCGATATCTACGTATGTGCGGTGGTGGGCATCAATGGTTTTAATGGCCATAACGAACTTTATATCAACAAGGGCAATGGGGTCTTTTCCGAAGAATCAGGAGCTTATAGGCTCGACTTTGAAACGTACAGTTCTTCCGCAGCATTCCTGGATTTCGACCTGGACGGCGACCTGGACATCTACCTGCTCAATCATGCGGTCCATACTCAGGAATCCTTTGGAAGGGCCGACCTTCGGTTGGAAAGGAACTATCAGACAGGAGATAAATTATTGAGGAATGACGGGGGTAAATTTACCGACATCAGTGAAGAGGCTGGGATTTATGGAGGTATAAACGGGTATGGGCTTGGAGTGGCGGTTTCCGATTTTAACCAGGATGGCTATCCCGATATCTTCGTGGGAAACGATTTTCATGAAGACGATTATTATTACCTCAATAATGGGGATGGGACCTTTACCGAATCCATGAAAAAATACTTTGGGCAAACCACCAGGTTCTCCATGGGCAATGATGTGTCTGATATTAACCACGATGGATGGCCCGATATCATATCCCTTGACATGCTGCCACAGGATGAAAAAGTACTCAAATCCTCGGAAGGGGATGATAACATACAAACCCAAAAATTACGGACGGAACAGTATGGTTACCATTATCAGTTTACACGGAATATGTTGCAACTAAACAACCCGGGAGGTGCCTTTGCAGAAACAGCCCTGCTCAGTGGCATAGCCGCAACAGATTGGAGCTGGAGTGCCTTGTTCGGTGACTTCAACCAGGATGGGGAACAAGACCTGTTCATATCAAATGGTATAACCCGGCGCCCCAATGACCTGGATTTTATCAATTTTGTTTCAGACGAACAAATCAAAAAGAAGATCAGCAATACCAAACTTGTGGACAAGCAAGCCTTGAATATGATGCCTTCCGGAGCAGTGCATAATTATATATTTGAAGGATCAGACAGCCTTGTATTCAGGGATATGTCCCATAAATGGATCATAAATGATACGCTTATCTCGGGTGCCACGGCCATGGGGGACCTGGACAATGACGGGGACCTGGACCTTGTGACCAATAACAGCAATGGCCCCGCCACCCTATATATCAATAAAACAGGTACCCATGCCAATTACCTCAAACTTAAATTTAAGTATAAGGGGGCTAATCCCTTTGGCATTGGCACCAAAGTCTTTTCCTGGCATAATGGCAGGTTGCAGTACAAAGAACTCTTTACGGTTCGTGGGTTCCAGTCATCCTCGGAGCCGATAATCCATTTTGGTTACGGCTCATCGACCAAGGCGGATTCACTGAAAATCATCTGGCCCGATAAAACTTTCCAACTGCTAAAATCAATCAACACCAACCAAACGCTCACCCTGAGCCCGGGGGCCACGAAACCCTTTGATTATGCTTCCTTATTGCCGCCGGTAAATGAGGTTTTCAGAAAGGTACCGGGGGATCTTGGAATAGATTTTACGCATACGGAAGACAATTATATCGATTTTAACAGGCAAAAACTAATCCCCTATGCCTTCTCTGACCGTGGCCCGGCCACAGCGGTAGGTGACCTCAATAATGATGGCAAAACAGATGTCTATTTCGGAGGCTCCAAGTTTTACCCTTCCAGGGTATTCCTTCAAACCGATTCTATATACCGGGAAAAAATGATCCCCTCCATCCGAAAGGATAGCGTAAAGGAAGATATAGCCGCGGTGATTAAAGATTTTAACGGCGACGGAAAGAACGACCTGATTGTGGCAACCGGCGGGGCCGACTTTTATAACCGGATGAAACCTTTACAAGACAGTTATTTCAGTCAGAATGATACGACTTTTGAGCCGGCGGCCCTTCCGGAAATGTATGGGAACGGATCGGTAATAATAGCTTCAGATTATGACCAGGATGGAGATCTGGACCTTTTCATTGGCAATCAAATGGTAACCAATGATTTTGGGCAAATCCCCAAATCATACCTGCTCCAAAATAACGAAGGCGCCTTTTCAATTGTGGAAAATGCCGCGCTGGAACATGTCGGCATGGTTACAGACGCAGTATGGAGTGATTTTGACGGAGATGGAATGGAGGACCTTGTGGTCGTTGGCGAATGGATTTCCCCCCAGTTCTTCAAAAACACAGACGGGAAATTAACAGAGGTAAAAGTCCTGGACAGGGTCATAAACGGGCTTTGGCAGAGCCTGGTACCATTTGATATCGATGGAGACGGGGATATGGACTATATATTGGGCAACTGGGGCAGTAATACCAAATTTAAAGCTTCAGACAAGGCACCGCTGCGGATGTATTATGCAGATTTTGATGCCAATGGCAGTACGGAAACCATTATTGCCATTCGGAAAGACGGGGAATATTACCCAATTGAAGGCTTAGGTGGGTTGGCCTCACAAATGGAAAGCCTTCGTAAAAAATTTACCAGTTACAAGGATTTTGCCGGCAAGACCATAGATCAGATACTGGACAAAAGCACACTTGGTAAGGCAACTGTCTTCGAAGTGAATGAATTGCGTTCCGGATTCCTGGAAAACAGAGAGGGCCATTTTACATTTGTCCCATTCGGTTTAGACATGCAGCTAGCCCCCATTACCGCCCTGTTGGTTTATGATTTCGATGGGGACAGCGAGGAGGAAGTACTCGCTGCAGGCAATTATTTTGGGGTTAAACCCTACCACGGTCGATTGGGTTCTTTTACCGGTGCTATGATAAAAAAGAAAAATAATGTAATTTTGGGCCACCAAACCGGACTTGATATAGCTCATAAATCAACCAGGCACCTCAATATCATTTCGCAAAATAACCATCCTTACCTGCTTGTCACTTTGAATAATGAAAAGGCCCAGGTATATCAGTTGACAAAAAAAAATAAATGAAAATGAAAAAAATTGGAATTTTTACTCTAATTGTACTGTTTTTGGCGTGTTCCAAAAAGAAGGAAGAGCCCATTGTTGTAACCCCGGATGAACTCCACAATACTATAGACCAGGTAGTGGATATCATGATCCATGATATATTTTCCCCCCCGGTTGCCAGCAGGATCTTTTCTTATCCGAATATCGCTGCTTATGAGATCGTTGCACTCAACAATAAAGATTATAACTCGCTGGTAGGAAAGGTTACCGACCTTACCCCCATTCCAATGGCAGACCAGGCAAAACCCGTTAATTATCAACTGGCGGCACTAATTGCTCATATGGACCTCAGCAAAAGGCTGATCTTTTCAGAAAAGGTCCTGGAAATATACCAGGACAGCCTTTACAACATTTGGGAATCCAGGAATAAAACAGTGTTCAATGCCTCCCGGGAATATGGGTTACAAGTCGCAGATCATATTGTAGAATGGATGCGCAAGGACAATTACAACCAAACCCGCACCATGCCCAAATTTACGGTAGATACCGATGAAGCGGGCAGGTGGCAGCCCACCCCACCGGCGTATATGGATGGTATTGAACCCCACTGGAATAAAATAAGGCCTTTTGTAATTGATTCTGCCAGTCAGTTCAAGCCCGTTCCCCCTCCCCCGTTTTCAATGGAGGAAGGCAGTGATTTTTACAAGGAGGTGAAGGAGGTGTATGACATCAGTCTGGAAATAACCCAAAATGGAGATACGTCCGAGGAACTCGCCATTGCAAAGTTTTGGGACTGTAACCCCTATGTTTCCGTTACCCGTGGCCATCTTATGTTCGCCACAAAAAAGATCACCCCGGGAGCCCATTGGATTGGGATCACCAAAATAGCCTGTAAAAAAACCAACAGTGATTTTGACAAGGCGGTATATGCTTATACTACAACTTCCATGACGATAACGGATGGATTCATTAGTTGTTGGGATGAGAAGTACAGAAGCAACCTGATAAGGCCCGAAACACTGATCAATCAAAGTTTAGATGAAAACTGGCAACCGGTGCTTCAAACCCCTCCGTTTCCGGAGTACCCCAGTGGCCACAGTGTGGTTTCGGGAGCAGCCGCCACGGTACTTACATCTATTTTTGGCGATAATTTCAAATTCGAGGATGACACGGAGACTGCCTTTGGGCTGCCGGTAAGAAATTTTACCTCTTTTAACCAGGCTGCGGAGGAAGCAGCGATCAGCCGAATGTACGGAGGCATACATTACCGAACCGCTGTGGAGGTTGGGCTGGAACAGGGAAAGGACCTCGGGGCATTTGTTGTTAACAAACTCAAGTTGCAGAAGGATTCCGATCTGACTTCCAATTAACCCCATGAAACTAAAATGGTTGTTGCCAGGTATTGGTATACTTGCCTTTCTGGCATGGTACTTATTTTTAAAAGCAGATGACTACAGGGTAACCTTTACCGTATCCGCCAGTCCCGGTACCATTTACCAAAGCCTGAAAACATGGGATATTTCTCAGGAAAATGCACAAATAACCGGCCAGCAAGGTATCCTGGACCTTACACAGGTGTTGCATTTCTCGGATTCAACACACCGGTATAATTGGAATATTGAAGCAATCAATGATTCGGTTTCCCGTGTAAAGGTATATGCGTCGGATCCCGATCACAGTTTGATGAACAAAATCAAAATCCCTTTTTCCGATACTGATTTTGAGAAACGGACCCGGAATACATTGATGGATTTCGACCAAAAACTTCGGGAACATATCCAAAAATTCCGGGTAAAGATAATTGGTCTGGAATCACTGGGGGCCACCTATTGCGCATGTGTAAAAGTTACAACTTCGCAATATGGAAAAGCCCATGGAATGATGCAAAACTTTGGGCTGTTGAACAACGTATTGGTGGAAAACGGAATACAATTGAACGGCCGTCCCTTCCTGGAAGTAACCCGGTGGGCCATGGAAACAGACAGTATTGATTTCAATTTTTGTTATCCCATCATCGAACGGGACCGCCTTCCAAAGAATCCCGATCTTTTCTATACCTATTTTGAATCCAGGCCTGCTGTCAAAGCGGAATATAACGGCAACTACATCACTTCAGACAGGGCGTGGTATGCGCTGCTTGATTATACGCGTAAAGAAGAAATAGCTATAACAGGCCTGCCTGTGGAGGTTTTCCAAAATAACCCTAATATGGGAGGCAATGAACTCACCTGGAAAGCAGAAATCTACATGCCCCTGAAACCCCGGAATGAATAAAGTACTCACTATACTATTTCTGGGGATTTTCCTGAGTTGTTCCAATTATGGGAAGCTGACCTTTATTACCAAGCTTCCTGTAAAGCTGAAGGAGAATTCAGGGATTGTTGCGCTAGACTCCAGCAGTGTTTGGATAGTATCGGACAAAGGGAATAGTAATACCATCTACGAAGTAAATTTTAAAGGGCAGTTGCTTTCAGAGATCAACCTGGGCAATACAACCAATATGGACTGGGAGGACCTTGCCCGGGATGGGGAAGGCAACCTGTATATCGGGGACTTTGGCAACAACCTGAACAACCGGAAAGATCTGGTGGTATATAAAATTCCCAATCCCAAAAATTTTAGCGGGAAACCCATAGAGGCCGGGAAGATATATTTCAGCTACCCCGACCAGCCAGGCTTTCCGCCTCCCATAAGCAACCGCAGATACGATGCGGAAGGGTTTTTCTTTTCAGGAGACATGCTATATATCATTACAAAAAACCGGAGCAGGCCGTTTACCGGGAAAACTTTTGTATACAGCATCCCGGCTGTTCCAGGTGAGTATGTGGCCACCCTGGTTGGTAGTTTCCGCACTTGTGAACAACCGTATAGGTGTATGGTTACATCCGCTGATATATCGCCGGATGGTAAAACAATTGTGGTGTTGGGGCAAGGGTTACTTTGGGTATTTACCGATTTTACCGGACCTGATTTTACAAGGGGTATTATGACTACTATAGACCTGGGTGCCCGCACACAACTGGAGTCCATATGCTTCCTGGATGAGACAACACTTTTGCTCTCGGATGAAGAAAGCGGGAATACCGGAAGGAACCTTTATTCGTATGCCCTCAACAGGTAATTATTAAACCCTGCAGGATGCTGCCCTTAAAACCCAAATCCAAGGCCCATCAAAAACCGGGGCCCCTCTTCACTTAGGAACACCGAAAACCTGGCTGAAAAGATATCGGCCCCGTTTAGGAATAAGCCACCACCATAGGAAGTGTGCCACCTGTTAAACCGGTCTTCTTCATCCCAGACACGGCCGTAATCAAATCCCCCGAACATCCCTAAGGATACCGGCAGGAGCCCCGTTTTCATTCTTCGAAGCCTCAGGCGGATATCTGTATTCTGGTAGTAAGAGGTCTTCCCTGTAAACCGTTGGTTCCTGAAGCCCCTTGGGCCATCACTTGCTCCGATACTCGCACCTTGGTAGAACTGGTATCCATTGCCAATATTGAATTGTGCCTTCCATTTGGTGGCCATTACCAAAACGCCACTGGGAAGTAGTTTCTGGTCCAGGCTAAGGGCCGGGATTATGTACCCAAAGTCCCCTCCGTTTCCGGATAAATTTGTTTTATAGCCCATTTGAAGGGTGGATGACATGCCCAGGGTGGGAAATGAGGGGTTATCGATATTCTCATAATGGTATTCCGTTTCCAAGCCAACGAAGGACGCTTTGCTTTCCTCATTATTGGCTACGTAATAGGTGTTCACAAACCGGTCCTCCGTTTCTTCAACCTGTATATCCTCATAGGAGACTCCGATACTCATACTGGCCCCCAAGGGGCCCCTCCAGACCAGGGAGGGTGTAATCCCCAGCGTCTGAAGCCTTACCCTGTTATAGTCCATCCCCAGGTCATCATCCGGATTGGAGGTATCATTGCCCAAACCGAAAAAGTTTACACTGAAATTAGGACTTGTAAATATTGCATCTACCGCAAAGTTCCATGCCGGAAATATATTGGCAAATTCACCGCGATAGTTAAAGTCAAATCCACTGGTGGCAAAATAGAACGAGGCATTTATACGGTGTTCCGCTGTAAAGGGGTTTTGCCGGAACCCGTAATGGGTATGAGTGTTGTTTATCCCCAACCTGAGGCCATCATCCGGGTTAATTCCCATGGTTGGGACAAGTTGGTTATTATTGGATATCAATTTTAAGGGTTGATATGTATTTACATCATAATCGTCCAGCAGCCGTATAATTGCCCCTTCAGTATCCTTAAAAGTATTGGTTTTTGTCTTATAGTCATAAATAGTGATTTTTTTCCCGTTCCCGGTGTCAAAAATATCCTTCCCATTCCCACCTATTAACCTCATCCGAATACTGTTTGGTGTTTCCCCCAAAGTTTCGAAATAGTCCTTATCATCCAGTCCATAGATCCATATTTCCTGTGTTACGGCCCCGTCAAAGATTTTGTTAAAGAACAAGCGTTCCTTTTTTCCATCAATGATCCTGTAAACTTTTACCTGGGTCTTACACCCGACCAACGAAGTAATCTCAAACCAATCATCCTTATCAGTCCCTTTTACCACGGCATACTTGTTGAGTTCCCTGTAATACTGTGCAGCGGTTTTCCCGAGATGCTTTATACGTGCCAGCAAAATGCTTTTTATTTTTGAAGAGGTTTCATCCCGGATTTCCACAGGAAACTGCAACAGGGAAGTATCAATGACCTTTTCAGTCAGATGTTCCTGGAGATAGGATACCTGCTTGGTCCAGTCAGATTCCACAGTACCGGTAAGTAACGTAATGTCCAGTGAAAATGGATTTGAATTAAAGGTCTTCACATTCCGTATCTGGTCATGGAAGCCTTCCAACAGTTTCAGGGAGGGGATGATACGGGTGGTGATATTCATCAATATCCCATCGCCCATATTAGAGAAAACCTGGTCCCTGTCCCGCGGTATAGGCCTATATACGACCCGATCATTAACCTTGTCCTCAAATTCAGCCCATCTCCATTGGTCAACATGCCGGTCCCAGTCCCCAATGACCATGTCAAACAACCTCGCCCTCAGGTACCTGTCTGTATCCACGGTATATTTTTCATCCTGCCTTAATCTATCAAGCATGTCATAGGTGCTTTCAATTTTATCCGCATACCCAAAACTTTCCAGATCTCCATGCCCATCAGAAATATGTTCCTCTATTAAGTACATTTCATCCCCGAAATCCGAATTAAAATCCTGAAGCCCCTCCTGCCTGGGTACGTAGAATAAGTATGGGTTAGTATGATACACCCCCGCGGCATCCGATAATATACTCATGGTCATAGGTGCATAAGGATGGGCACCGGTATAAAAATCCTCGAGGAGGCCCTCTGTAAAGGTACCTTCAAATTCCCCGATGATATATTGATCTTTAAAAGCGATGGCCTGAAGGTACCGTTCTGCTTCTTTGCGCAAGGCCCGCATCACATATTCCTTTCCACTTGTATGCCCCAGGCGAAGGGATTTGGATTGATGCCCCCCTCCTTTCCTCAGAGGTGTAAGTCCCCCGAAAAGCGTATCAAGTTCAACGATCGGAACTTTAACTTCCTTCCCATAATATTTACGGTACCGTTCTCCCCAGATCTTCCGGAAAAAAAGGCTTTTTTTTACTTCTTCTTCGCTGTATATGGAGGTTACCGTGTCTTTTGGGAAGGTATCTGGATATTTTTGCTCATTTACAGTGGTATCCCGAGTATAAATACCGGAGGTGTACAAGAATTTCTCCTTGTCCGGGGGGTCCACACCATAGAAACGCACCCGGGAAGAACCATCCTTATAAACTTCCAGCATAGCATATCCCATGCCCCCCGATGAGAATTTCGAACCATTCAGCAAATTGGTACCCCCTGTTTTTGCACCTGCCCCGCTTACTATTTGCGGCACATTCTCCTCTATGATAAACTGCAGGGAATGCTCATGGCCGGATGCCACGATTACCTTCTCGTTGTACTGTGCAATAGTTATGATCCTTTTTATCAGTTCCCGGTAACGCTTATTCTGCATGTCTTCCGAAGATGCCCCCGCTGTTCTGCGAAACAGGTTGATCAGCGTGCCGAGAATGGGCAGTGGGCCCCATTTAGCGGTAGGGTAGAATTGTTGGTTCAGTGTATACTGGCCGCCGTGAGCGCCATAGCTGAAAAGGGGGTGGTGCATGGCCAGAAGAATGGTCTTCCCGGCATGCTTTTTTATTTCGCTCTCCAGTTCTTCCAGGAATTTTTCCCTGCTTTTTATTTTACAATCCTCATTTATGGAGGGCCTTTTATCCCAATTGGTGAGGTACCACTCTGAATCGATGGCAATGACCAGAAGATCTGCATCTACCTCAATCACCTGCATGGGACAGCCACTTTCCGGGAGGAAGACATCTTTCTGGTCTGAATTCCGTTCCAGGTAAGCCTCCTGCCGCTTTAATCCCACAAGGCCTTCCGTATAATAATCATGGTTACCTGGTATAAACAGCACCCTGCCCTCATAGTTTTCCACTGTTTTTAATTGTGCATCCAAATGGTTGAGGGCCACCCTGAACGCTGCGGTAGAGTCTGTGGGATCGGGCAGACCCGAAGGGTAAATATTATCTCCCAGGAATATGGCAGTACTGTTCGTTGGCGCAGTGTTTAGTTTTTCCCTGAATATCTTTAACGCCGCATTCATTTCCCCCATCGGGGACAATCCGGCATCACCTATCAGGTAAAAGGTATGGGAAACCTCCTGGGTAGGTTCCACATCCACTGCTTCTTCAGGTTTTGCATACTTGGCTTCATAAGTGGCACAACCTGCAAACAAAAGGGGTATGAGGATCAGCACAAAATGTTTGTTCATAGCAATAAATTTACAATCTAAATTTTTGTAATTTGACCAATATTTGAAAATATCACATGACTGCTATAATAGGTAAAACTGAAGAATTTGTCACCGATCTGCTGACTCACAAATTAGATCCCGGTTATCTGTACCACAACCTGCGCCATACCCGGAGGGTTGTCAAAAATACTAAAGAATTAGCGGAGCACTATGGACTGAAAGGGAAAGAAAAGGAAACCATTACCCTGGCGGCATGGCTTCATGATATCGGCTATACAAAAAGCTATACCGATCATGAAGCTGAGAGTTGCAAGATGGCTACCCAATATTTAAAAGGCGAAAACTATGACGAAATTTCCATTGAGGATATCTGCAAGCTTATTATGGCCACCAAACGATACCATGAGCCTGAAAATCTGGCAGAGGAAATCATCCGGGACGCAGATTCTTCACATTTAAGCAGCGATTCCTTTGAGGAGACTTCAGAGCTTTTGCGGGAAGAATTGTCCTTGTTGGGAATAGCTGAATTCCGGGAGAAGGATTGGCGCATGGAGAATATCAAAATGTTCCGGACAGAACACCGCTTTTTTACGGATTATGCCAGGGAGAACTGGCAGGAAGGAAAAGACAAGAATCTCAACCAACTAATAAAAAACAAAAAGGATCAGGCCAAGCTTGTAAACAAGGAACGGTTGAAGGCTGAAATGAAGACCAAATTAAAGGATGCCAGCCCGGAACGGGGTATCCAGACCATGTTCCGGGTGACTATGCGAAACCATTTAAAACTGAGTGATATTGCAGACACAAAAGCCAACATCCTGCTTTCTGTAAATGCCATCATTATATCGCTGATGCTTGCCAACCTCATCCCAAAACTGGATAACCCCCAAAATGCCTATCTTATCTATCCTGCCGGTATCTTCGTGATCTTTAGCGTTGCTTCGATGGTGATGTCCGTACTGGCTACCAGGCCCAATGTAACCAGTGGTGAATTCAGCAAGGAAGATGTAAAACAGAAAAAGGTAAACCTGCTGTTTTTCGGAAATTTCCATAAAATGGAACTGAAGGAATACGAGTGGGCCATGATGGAACTGATAAAGGACCAGGATTACGTATATACCACCCTTACAAAAGACCTTTATTTTCTGGGGGTTGTTCTGAACAGGAAATATCGATTGCTGCGATGGACCTATACCATTTTTATGTTTGGGATGATATTATCCGTCATTGCCTTTTTCGTCGCCTTAAAATTTTTCGGCCCGGATCGGGTCATTGAACTGCCTACCTAAGCCTTTAATTCCGCCATCAGGTCGTCATAGGTGAACGTTTTCTCGGGCTCCCTTTCCCTTGCATACAATATTTCGGCCCTGATGGCTTTGAGGCCCGATACACCCTGTAGCCCATCCAGGTCCACTATCTCGATATTATTGGTGAAATACCCTTTTGATTTAAGGAAGCTAATGTATTTCAGGTATTCCAGTTCATCCTGTTTCTGGGAATAAACAATGGATAATTTACCAGCCTGCGTAAGCCTTTCCCTGGAGCCTTTAATATGGGATTTATCAATTCGCTTCTTGATGATTTCATATCTGGCATTGTAGGTACCATCCACATCAAACCGCTTCTCATCCATACGGAAACGGATGGCCAGGGAGGTATTGTACACCAATATCAGGGATGTGACATCCAGGGGCACTGGGAGGTCCGGCTTGAGTTTATAGTGAATGTTTTCCATATCGCACATCACCTGCAACTGCCATAGCCTCAGGTTATTCAGGTAGATGGGGTCATAACTGCCATCCCCTACTATACTCTCCCCTATGTACAGGTTGTGTTCCACTCCATCTGTCTTATACCTTTCAAAATAATGTGGGAACATAGCCTGGGCTTCCTTTTGCTTTTTATCAATTGCCTTGGCCAGTTTTTTATTGATCATCGTCACGCTTTCATCATAATTCTTGCGATGGTCATAATAGGATTCAGTACCCATATCAATTTTTGACTCATATTCAGCCATCATATTATTAAGGTCTTTATGGCCTAATTTTTTCAGGTGCACGATAACCGGATTGATCTCAAGCAGGACAAAATTGTAAATTGCCTGTTCACTATTGGTGTGTAAAACATCTTTGATATCGTCGATATTCCGGTCCACCCTAAAAATCAATTCTTCGTAAATAGGCATTTTATTTTTGGCCATGGCCTGTTCCAGAACCTGCCTGATCTCCGAAAGCTGGATGAGCAGATCACGCTGCACGGCAATATTCCGTGAACGGGAGGAATCCTTGATATCTATCTGGCCATATAAGGGGAAAACCTCTTTAAAAACAATTTCCTGAAAAGAAGGCTGGTTACCTTCCAGTTCATTCCTGATAAACTTTTTAGCTTCCTCTTCAAACCGCCAATACACCGATGCATGCACGGAAGTACATTCATTTTGTATCACTGCATCTATCAGGTTTTCCTCCTCGATCTTGGAACGAAGCACCGCCGAGACAATATAAGGCATTACATCGTTCAATTTCTGGGCGTTGACTGTATTCAGGGCATTTTCTTTCCCCGACACCAATTCCAATACCCCCAATAACGAACCCTCCTGGGCAATCGGTGCTAAAATGCAACTCCTTATCCCCTGGTCCAACAACCGCTTGTAGAATTGGTGGCCATCACTTTTTTTATATGCCTTTTTGATATTGGAAATGGCCACTAAGGTTTTTTTGGCTATTAATTTTTTATAGGGAGCCTCACACAATGTATCCCGGCATGATTCCACATCCTTGTCGTGTAATAGAAAACTTTCCATCCCTTTCCCATAAACCCTCTCAAACTGGTTTTCACTGGAATTATAGGTGACAAAACCAACCTGAATATCCGGCAAGCCGAAAAGTGATTTAAATGTATGCTGTAATCCGTCGACAAAACTTTCACTTCCTCTTTTATTGCTGGAGATAAGGCTGGATTTTATTTCAGAAATAGAATGCTCTGCTGTTACATCAAACATATTGGAGATCACAAAACCTTTGGTAACAAAACTATCAGGGGGTATCTTTTCTTTTAATATTTCAATATTTTCAAAATTGTCGAGCAATTCATCAACATCATCCCGGGTAAGGTTTTTCGCTTTTTCCGTGGGATAGATTTCAAGGAAATCCGCATTGTATAATATCCGGTAATGCCGCATTACCCCTTTGGAGTCCGGGATGTCATAAAAAAATGGTCGTTTAAAATCAAGCTGGTATCCGTAATGGAAATTGAGGATGACCACACATGCCGCAATATAGTCAACGCCAGCAGGGAGGTTGCTGATTTTCAATTCAAATCCCTCCCCGGCATTTTCCAGGATGTCGCGGAACCGCTGGGATGAATTAAATACAAGATTACCAAATGGGAGTGATGCTGCCTTGATCTCATTCTGGGTCAGTAGTTCCGAAAATGTATCCTGTAAAATGATCCGGATGACATCCCTGTGTTTTTCCAATAACCCCGGATCACTAAAGCCTTCGCGTAACTCCGGGTAAGGTTCCTGGGCCTTTAAAATATGCTGGGCTTTGGCTGCCAGGAAACGATCCTTGCTTTTTGCCATGACATCATATCGTTCCAACAACTTGTTGAAACTGATGATTTGCAACATTGGTGATTCCCTGTCGTTTCCCCCGTACATTTGGTATAATGTCTGCATTAGGCAACTAAAATTACAAAAGAATATGTATATTTTTTGTTAAAGGAAATATTACTTTCATGTGCCTATTAATAGGATAATTATAAAATGAGGGCAATGTCATCCAATTCCAGGCTAACACGGGCATACAGGAATGCCAGATCGATCCCGTTTGATGACGATTCCAAATTAATAGTGTTCAGCGATTGCCACCGGGGAGACAATAGCTTTGCGGACGACTTTGCTAACAACAGGAACATTTATTTTCATGCCCTCAAGTATTACTTCAAGGAGGGGTTTACCTATTGTGAGTTGGGGGATGGGGATGAGCTTTGGGAAAATGTACATTTCGAATCCATTTTTGAAGCCCATAAAAATGTGTATGAATTGCTCCGGCTTTTCCATTTGCAGCATCGGCTGTTCATGGTATGGGGGAACCATGATATGGTATATAAGGACCCGGCTTATGTCAAAAAGTACTTGTCGAGTTACTTTGAACCCATAGATAATACCAATAAGGACCTGCTGGAGGGCCTCGTCTATCATGAAGCACTGATCCTGAAGCAAACCCATACCGGACAGGAGCTATTCCTAACCCATGGCCACCAGGCAGATTGGTGGAACTATACCTTTTGGCGCTGGAGCCGTTTTTTGGTAAGGATATTGTGGAAACCGCTGCAAATATGGGGTATTGCAGATCCAACAAGTCCGGCCAAAAACTACAAGGAACTGATAAAACTCGAAAAGAAAATCAAAAAATGGATTTTGCGGAATAACCTGCTCATCACCATCGTTGGGCATACCCACCGTCCCAGGTTTCCAGAACCCGGGGATATCCCATTTTTTAATGACGGGAGTTGTGTACATCCCCGCAGTATCACTGGCATAGAGATCACAAATGGGGAAATTGCCCTGATCAAATGGCAAATAGCTACCACCGAAGATGGTATATTGCACGTAGTACGGGTATTGCTGGAAGGGCCTCAGAAGCTATTGGATTATAAGGAGAATAAGTAAGTGCTTCTCCCCCGCAATTTAAAACGCTCCATTAAGCGGGAATATCTGTGTGGGATAGCGAGCGAATACATCGTTCAGTTAATGATCTCCTCGTTTTCCGTGAATTCAACAGCTGTTTTCTCCCTGTCTTTTTTCAGATTTTTGAACATAAGCATTGCGGACCCCCTCAGGGACATTTTGTTTATCGGCAGACAACTTCCACTATTCAATACCAGGAAGGCACACGCGGACAACAACCACAATTTCATATTGCGTATGTTTGCAAACTTATAGGGTATTCACTGGATTTCGAAGCGCTCTAGCAAAGATTTAACGTATTCCTTCCCGTATTCTGAATGCGCTTTTAGCTAACCTATTTCAGGACAAACAATGTTTAACCTATTGGAGAACGGGTTATTCTTTTTCTTTAAAAAGATACTGAAGGCCTGTTGAATTTTGTACCATTGCGTACCTGACTGGGCAAAAATTGATCATAAGGAGATAAAAATTATGAGAATCAAAAAAGTGCTGATCGCAATTTTCCTGTTGATGGTGGTAGGAGTTGCCGTAATCCTGGTAACGTTACAATTGTATGCGAAAACGGCTGTGGCCGATTTCCTGGCAGCCAAAATACCATCCAATATAGCACTGGAATATGGGGATCTGTCCGTTAATTTTATTAAAGGATCCATCGAATTAAGGGACCTGACTTTTAGCGTGTGCGACAGCGCAACCCAGCGGATGCATACAAGGATAACCGCCAGTAACCTTTTTCTTCAGGATCTTAATTACTGGCAATTCTACAGGCAAAACACTATCAGTGCTTCCAGGTTTGCCGTTGCAGGACCGGTTTACCGTTTTTACCAGGATCAGATGACCCCTGATAACCCGGACAGCGCGCCCAAAGGGGTTGTAAAACTCCTTAAAACCATAAAAGTAAAGGAAATAGCCATTAGTGATGGTCAGTTCCTGCTCATGAATACAGCTGAGGACACTACCTTTGTTGAAGCGAATCAACTGGACTTTATATTGAGGGATGGACTTACCAATCCCGGGATTATGCGGGAAAAGATCCCCATACAGTATAAATCCTATTCCTTCAGCTGTTCTGACATTTTTGTGGACCTCGGACGCTATGAAACGCTTAATATTGCGGGTTTGGACATTCTCAATAAGGACATCACCATCAAGGGTGCAGTACTTCAAACCAAATATGACAGGGAGGAACTTTCAAAGCATACCAAAACAGAGCGCGACCATATCTTCCTCAAGGTCCCGGAAGTTTATATCAAAACCCTCGATTTCGGTTACCACGGGCCACGCTTCTTCGTGGCAGCAGACAGCCTGTCATTCCAGGCTCCGGATCTGGAAATGTACCGTGACAAGTCGCTCCCCGACAATTGGATGAAGAAAAAACTATACACCCAGTTACTGCGGGAATTGCCAATCGATATTGAAATAAATGGGGTGCGTATCAGCAAGGGCAGCGTCAGCTATGAGGAAAGTCTTTATGCCGGAACAGTGCCCGGTGCAATTTCCCTGAATAACATTTCAGTTTCTATCCAGGGGCTGACTAATGTGCTGGAAGCGAATACAGGAAAGGGAATTACGCTCAATGCCACTGCCGATTTAATGGGATCATCTCCTTTAGAGCTGGAATGGAAACTTAATGTTTTTGACCCGGATGATACGTTTTTGGTCACGGGTAGCCTGGATAACTTTCGCTATGATAAAGCGGACCTTTTTTTGAGGCCCATACTGGGGGTTGAGGCTGAAGGGAACATAGATAAAATGTACTTTACCTTCAATGGCAATGAGAATAGCTCAGCGGGGAACCTGAAAATGAATTATCGGGACTTTAAATTCAAAGTCATTGCTAAAGACGGAGAGCGGATCAATAAATTCCTAACGGTTGTGGGCAATCTGTTTGTTAGTGATGGTTCCAAGGCAGATGACGAGGGATTCCGCCATGGTAAAATAGCGGTTGATCGCACCAAAAACAAATCCTTCATTAACTATATCTGGATCAATATCCGAAGTGGGATCATAAATGTCCTGACCGGGAATGGTAAAAATGAATAGCCGGGACTAATAAATAGAGACAAGAACGCCATGGATCAAAAGAACGCACGAATACGGAAAAAGCGGTACTGGGTAATTCTTGCCATCCTGGGCACTTTGCTCCTCTTCAGGATATTGCTGCCGGTTGTGGTAAAGCATTATGTAAACAATGTACTGGCTGATATCCCTGGGTATTACGGGGAAGTGACAGACATCGATTTAGCACTGATACGGGGGGCTTATGTTATCAAAGGCCTATATCTCAATAAGATCAATGCGGGTTCCCAGGTACCGTTTCTGGATTTTAAGAAAACGGATATATCCATCGAATGGAATTCTCTTCTCAAAGGGAGGGTAGTCAGTGAGATCGTCCTGTACGAACCAACCCTGATCTACGTATTTGAGGATCAACGTCCGGAAGCTACAGATCCCGCATTGGAGGATTGGACCACAGCATTGACCGATCTGGTCCCAATAGATATAGACCATCTGGAAATAATAGATGGCAAAGCCGCATTTGTAGAGCTCTCGGCCGATCCGGATATCGATCTTTCTTTGTTCGATATTGACCTTTCTGCCACCAACCTTCAGAATGTGGTGCAAAAAGAGCGAACCCTGCCATCTGAGGTACACGCAACCGCCATTTCCTTAGGCAATGGTACTGTTACCCTGGACGGAAAGCTTAACCTCGTAAAGGAAATCCCGGATATGGACATTTCATTCGCCCTGGAAAATGCGGATGCAACAGCCCTGAACGATGTTACAAACCACTATGCAGGGATCGATTTTAAGGAAGGGAGTTTTAATCTGTACAGCGAGGTGGCCATTGCGGACGGCTTTTTAAAAGGATATATCAAACCCCTACTTAAGGACACGACTTTTATTGGAAAGGACGATGGTTTTCTAAAAACCCTATGGGAAGGTTTTGTGGGTTTTTTTAAGTTTATCCTTAAAAACCATAAAAACAACACACTCGCTACAAGGATTCCCATTGAAGGCGACCTCAATAATGTATCATCCAAAGCATGGCCTGCTATATTCAACATCTTTAAAAATGCGTGGATAAAAGGCTTCCAGAATGTCCTGGATGGAGATGTTGATTTTCAGGATGCCGAAGAAGGGGCTGATAAAAAGAACACCTAAAACAAGTGAAAAATGGTACTAAGCAAATACACAAAGCGAGCAATAGTCGGAGGTTTGATATCCCTGGTGGTGATTGGCTCGGGTACATTCCTGTTAGGGGAACTCAGCGGGTATGAGGCTAAGGAACTGATCAAAAATTCCCTGGCGGGGATCAATACACTGTGCAATACCATTGTCCTGGCGTCGGCAACCATCCTGGCGCTATTGCTTACTGCCCTGGGATTGAGTTCCAGTTCAAATTCCCAATTGAAGGAAGACCACTACCATCATATCCTGCAGATTGCCCAACTCGATACCATCGTTTTTATAGCCTCCCTTATAACATTTGTGGTCCTCAACCTCCCAATTACCGAATCTGAAAATGTACCTGCGGACTGGTTCAGCAGGGTATATTATATATCCCTCGCACTTACCAGTATCCTGAGTTCCGCCCTTATCGTTGTGGTCCTGATGCTTTTTAATACCGTAGTAAACATCATTAAGATAATAGGGCTTGGGATGACGGACCATCCGCTTGCAGAAAAATCGGATGACTTGAAGGAATCCATAAACAAAAAATAATGAATAGTTAAATCTGATGTTATGAATAAAAAAGCGAAAAAACCTATAGAAAAACAGCAAAGCCTGGAAGAACAGGCAATTAACCACAAGGAAACCGAAGGGAGAAAAGTCAATCCCCAGGAACAACAGCGGAAGGAACAACATCAACCAAGGGATAATGCCTGAGCAGTTGCTGGGGCTATTTGTGTAAATCAAAGGCCATATCCCGTTAATTTCCCGGAGGCTTTTTGCCATTCTTCTGAATAAGGAAGAACTTTTGTCAGTATTCCGAAGGGTATTATTTCGGATTCTATTGGGAAATCCTGGAAAGAATATCGCTTGCCTGATAATCCGGTTAAATCTGCAATGTGCGTCCATTGAGTCCAACCTTTGCGGTAAGTCCATCTATGGTTCCACTCGACCTTGTCTACTCCCGGATCAGTTCCTCCGCTTGGTTGATAAGTTGCGCTTCCGACTGTCGGAAGAAGTTCCGATGGCCTGGATGTTCCGGGTCGTCCCTGTATAATCTGAACTGCATCTTCAGCATTTGGTATGCCTTTCCCTCCATCGTCGTAATTGTTGCTGCCCATATGCTTTAATTCCGGGAAGAGGTCAGGTAGTTAAAGACTATTAAGGCATGTTCCGAAGTAGTATTTATGTAATTATCGGGTATTAAATTTTGATGGCAGGGATAATCAAACTCCAAAAATGGGTCTTAAACTCGAAAAACGGGGATTTATGTATTCTGTACTTGAAGATTACATAGTACTTAATCCATTCTCCGGGGTAATCGAGATTAAGCTTAACCTATTTTTTAATGTGACGTCCTTCACATACGTTGAAAAAGTAAGCCCCGGCTTCAACTAACATCTCCATTCTTTGGGAGATAGGAATAAAAAATGGATGTCCCTGGATTGGGACATTCCTTGATATGGTAATACTGGCTGATACCCTGCCGGCAATATAAAGTCAGGCAGAAAAGGAAGCCAGTAACATTTCCAGGGAAGGTCACAGGGCCTGTGCATGCCTGTTGAATCGATACAGAGAAACCTCTTGTACCATCGACAGCATCAGGGCGCAATAGGATTACCTGAATGTATTCGGTGGGAGCGGGTTACCTCAAAACAACTTTTTGTTACCCATCACAAGCGAGATTATAAATAATACCAGGAATATGAAAAATAAGATCTTTGCGATACTGGCAGCACCTTCGGCAATTCCACCGAATCCGAAGACGGCTGCAATGATGGCCAGGATAACAAAAATAACGGTCCAACGTAACATAACTTTAACTTTTAGGGATTGAGATTAAATTATTTATTGAGGGGAATTTCAGCCCAACACTTTAAAATTGATAAATATTTAAGAAAAAATTTAACCTTATAAACCTAAATCTTAACTTTATAAATTAGAATAAGCCCCATTAGGATTTTTAACTATTTATAACTGACTGTAAATGTGACCGTTAAAGGCAGGGCCTAAGGTGAGTCTTCATTGGAAAAATCCCAGGACCGCAGCAGTCCATTGTTTGGGATTTTTTTATAATATTCCGCTTCTATAAGTTTTGAAGAATGCAAATCATAAATGACGTTGGGGTTATTATAAAAATCCGCAGGGAGCGGATTGGCCTGTAAATTTATAGGGTTCGGATGGCGAATTATAGTGGTGATATCCACTGATTCTATGTTAGCCGATATCCATTGTCGTTGCAGAAATCCAGACAGGATCAGGGGCATCTCCTGACTTATGTTGTGCACTTTTTGCAGGAATTTATCCTTTTTGACAGTGAGAAAGGAGCAGGTAATAAATCCATCTTCCGTATAGTTATAAATCCCCGCCATACAAAACGGAGCCCCTGAAGGTCTTCCTACATAATATGGGCAGATCACCCCTTTTCGAAGGTAGGCTGTAAAAAACCCTGTCACTAGGATAAGGCACCTCCGGCGCTTTAATGCATTTTTACACCAACCTTCATTCAGGATGCTGTCATTGACGTTAAGCGTATTTGTAAAATATTGAAAATACTGCCAGTCCTCCTGAAACTGTTGGGGAAGTATACCCCATATACCAAAAGATATCGCCTTGGGATCCTCACAAGTAATGATCGATAAGGTCTTTTCCTTGAAGCCGTTGATCACCGGTTCAGGTTTATAGAGATTCGGATAGTTGAATGGTAATGCAAAATAATTCTCCAGCATCTCCCTTTCAGCTATGTTTGATAGCCTGTAATACATATGCGACGCTTCATAAATTTTATACAAGGTCGGAATTTACCTACGTAGTTCGTATTCCGATGCAGTAGATTTATAACCCTATCAAGATCTGGCTTGAATACATTCTGAATGCAACCTCGGAAAGATCTGTATACTACCAGTGGCTCTTATGTATGCATACCACTAAAAAAAGGATGTAGCTTTCGTTACATCCTTTTTTAATATCCATATGTTAAGTCACAATTACCTTAGATCTTCAAGGCCTTTAATGGTTGAGACCCCGTTTGAGATTTTGTTCTTCTGCTCCATCAAAACGCGCTTTGTACTTGGGGGAAGCGAAGTATCTTCCAAAACATCGTTGTATTCCTCAATAGCCGCTTTTTCACCACGTAAGGCTTCTTCCAGCATTGATTCAGCATTGTCTGCAGAGAAGAATGCTTTAACATCCATCCAGGTCCTGTGTATGGCACCGGCAGCACTTCCTTCCTTATCCGGTTCCTCTCCGAATTGCCGAATTTCTTCCTTTAACTGATGACCAAAACTATAACGCTCCTGTGCTTTTCTTTCAAAGTAAGCTTTGAGGGCAGTATTGTCAGTATTCTCTGCTGCTTTTTTAAACCCCTTTTCGGCGTCATAGGTCTTTTCCAAAATATCGTTCAATCGTTCTCCAACTTTTTCGGTATATGTATTCATTGTTCTAAGTATTAAATTAAGGCGAGTTTCAAGATGTCCGCCAATTCACATCATTGCTTTAATTATTAACTATTCATTCTCTGAATAACTATATTCTTCAATTCTGTTATAGCTGTTCCTCGCTTTAAAAAGGTTTATTTTTTCTCGTAATAATTGATAGGATTTTTCAAATCCGACAGGATTTAATTCCGAATTATCCATTTCAGCGATTTCCTGACCTGAGATATCCCCCCCCGGGGTCCCGTCTTTTACTACTACCCTATCCAAAGAATCCGCGGGTATGTTCCGGACCATCCTCCCTATAAAAAGGATAGCCAGAAAACCTATTACAGCAAATAGCAGTACTATAATCAAAATATCGAATGGATCCATTGAATCTTATTTATTCTCAAAAGTAACAAGAACCTGATAGGCTTATGACTTCTTTTACGTTATTTATTAGCCCGTATGAACGCCTTCCCTCTTTGCAAAACATATGCGTTAAAATCTCGCCTGATAACGTTAACTCAAATAATAAAATCTCAGGACATTTGCTCCACTTCAACGTCTAAAACGAAGAAAAGAATATGTGCCCCGGTCTTAAGTTTAAGGCTACCCATCCTATCTTTCTTTTGTCCATGTGCTGATAGGATGGTAGGCACTTATTCCGATTAAACCCAGTACTTATTATCACCTTGCTAACCTCACGACCAGGCAGGATATATAGACCAATCTGGTTTAGGACCTGAATATTATCATTTAGGGGGAACGGTCCGGAACTGACCATGCCGGTTCTCAGGTATGAATTTAAAATTGGGGGTATTTTGAAACGGGGGAATCCTTTTTGACAGTAAAAAAATGGCCCTGAACCATGAAGTTGCTCAGAACCATTTTGCAAACAACCAACCAAACTGCTTATTTGAGAGCTAACAAATTTCCCCTCAATAAATTCTTTCTATAATCCTGCACTTGCGGATCCTATCATTCCGGCTAACATAACCTTCTTTCGGGAAACAAATCTATAATTGATTTATTGGAATTTGGTGCTATATTGCATTTAACATTGACTTGGATGATGCAATCCGGGTTCCTGGCTTATACTTCCATCTAAAATTTCCCCCGCATCCACTATATTTGATCTCATATGCCCACGCGGGAATTTTTAATCCGTATCCGGAGTTATCTGAAAGCAGTTAGCAGGAAATTGAATGAAAAACATCAGGAAACTAGTCAAGAAAATCTATTGGGATATCCTGCACAGTATCGCGTTTTATCCTGTATTGATCAGTTTTGTCTTTTGCTTGCTTGCTATTGTTTCCATTTCATCTGAAAGCCTGGAAATCATCGCCCAATTGAAATCAAGCATACCATACCTGTTTATTGAAGACTATGAAACCGCCAGGACTATACTTGCAACCCTCTTTGGGGGTGTACTTTCGCTTACGGTATTTAGTTTTACCATGGTTATGGTGGTACTGGGCCAGGCATCTTCTAATTTTTCACCCCGACTATTACCGGGACTAATATCCAATAAGAGGCACCAGATCATTTTAGGTTTCTATATCGGCACCCTGACCTACGTGATCATCACCCTTATTTCCCTTGGTGCATATGGGATGGATTCCAGGTCATTGGGCCTCTCCACTATGGTAGCTGCATTTTTCAGTGTGCTGTGTGTGGGACTTTTTGTTTATTTTATCCATAGCATCTCCCGGGCCATTCAGATCCATAATATCATCACCCTGATTTACAAAGCAAGCGATCGATGCCTGGACCGAATTATCCGGAAACAAGAAGAATCCAGTAAAATTACGGTAACAGAAGAGCGTTTGGAATGGCAGGTAATTCCTGTAGACAGATCGGGGTTTTATCGTGGTTTTGACCATTCCCTTTTACCAAAATCCCTAAAGAAGCAGGAAAACCAGATAGAAATTACGGCATACACCAGTAAACATATATGGGAGGGACAAGATATTTTCCGAATCAAAGGACCTGTCACGGAGGACGAAAAACAATCCCTGCTTTTTAGCCTGATGATAGCATCGGACAGGCATGAGGATGACAGTGCGATGGGGGGGCTGGTCAAATTGATGGAGGTGGCCGTAAAAGCACTTTCGCCTGGTATAAATGATCCCGGTACCGCAATTGATTCCATCTCCAAAATAGCGAAGTTAATTCGAAAAATGTTCCGGATCCCCTCCGTAATTGTTACAGAAGTACGGGAACATGCATTGTTGCTAATAGAGAATCAAACCCCGGCAGAAGAGGTAATACGGACCATCATACAGCCTATAAGGTATTATTCTGAAGAGGATATGGCCGTACTATTTGAATTGGTGGCCGCCCTGAAATATATTAAAAGCACGCCCGAAATAACGGGGAAGTCCAGCGAAGCGGTACAAGAGGAATTAAACCTGATCTCCGACAGCCTTAAAAAGGACCCGCAAAATAAAGATAAAAAACGGGTCCTGGATTTACTTTATACCTAAAAATAAAGGATTATGAACATGAAAGCTTCACCTACACTCCTCTGTATCCCTGACATCAGCGGATTTACAAACTTTATGAGTAATACGAATTTTGAATTGAGTTCCAAAGTTATCCCCTCCTTGCTCAATAAGATAGTATATTCCAACGAAATAGGGTTAAAGATATCTGAAATAGAAGGCGATGCGGTCCTGTTTTACCGCGTTGGCAAGTTGCCGGACCTTGAAGATTTGGTGTCACAATGTAAATTCTTTTACACAGAGTTCTACAAACAACTTCACGCATTAAGGGTCCGCTATAACAAAGACAAAGATTCCGAAATTATCGCGGAGACGCTGAGCCTTAAAATTGTGCTGCATTTTGGCAAGGAAGTGGGTTTGGTCCCGGTTGGCAAACGGATCAAACTCATTGGGCAAGATGTTATCACTGCCCACCGGTTGTTAAAAAACGATATCGATATAAATGAGTACATCCTCCTGTCCGAAGACCTTTTATCTCATTATGACCGGGAAAAAGTACATGGCAGCTTAGACTGGAGTGCGATGAAAAAAGGGGAATTGGAAGTTGAACACATCGGGAAGGTACCGTATAGCTATATCAGCCTGACCCCCCTATCCACTTAGACTTATCCAGTACCAAAGCCGTATACTATAAATACAGAAATAATGACTGAAAAACAAGGAAAGGAAAAAATAGAATTCGTCAAAGAAGAAAAGGATCAGACCGATAATTACATCTTGCAAAAAAATACGAAAACCAGGTCGGGCATTACCATCATCCTGGTATTCCTTATCATCGTCATCATAGCCATAGGGGTATCCTGGTATTATTTCAGGACGAATGCCTGAAATTCTTATCTCGCTGACTTTTAATAATTTAATGGGTATAAAACCGAATTTTTGCATTAACATATTTAGCGTTGGGGTTGTTGGATCCGAGTGCCATACGCTACTTTTAGACTCATAAAGCTTTGAAAGATTCAGTTTATAATTGGCCGGGAGGACCCGTATAAAACAATTTTCGTGCCCGGGGCTAAAAGAACTGTTTTGGCCCTTGTTTATGATTATGCAGTATGGTTTACTCGGAGATTAGGCAACTTGTACACTATCACAACATTCAAATGAAAATAAAAACCAGGGAATTCAGTAGTTCCATTTCTCCATTCAGCCCAATAAAATTTATACCGTCGCTGCTCCTGATCTTACATGGTGGCTGTGCCACCTATGCCCCACAAAATCTCAAAACCGCCGAAGGCCATATCAGCCCTGATAAGGAGTTAGTTCACACTTTTTACCTTGCAGGGGGTTTTGGGGATACAGAAGGAGGCCCGGCTAAGGAGGTGATTGATCTCCTGGGGGATGAATTGGAACAAGCGCCCAAAGAATCAACCCTTATCTTCACGGGTGACAATATCACTGCAACAGCAGATAATTGGGAGACCGATAAGAAATTAATTGATGAACAGCTCGATCTTGTCAAAGGTTTCGATGGTGAAACCATATTTATCCCGGGAAATAACGAATGGAAAAGTTACAATACAAAGAAGATAGAAAAAGAAGAAGAGTATCTGGATTCACTAAACCCCCAGGATGTTAAATTCTTTCCGAAGAATACCTGTCCTATTGAACATAAGGTAATCAATGACCAGTTAGATCTTATCCTGATAGATTCCAAGTGGTTTATATCCAACTGGTCCAGGATTGAAGATATCAATAAAAAATGTACGGATATTGTAACCAGGCGCAGGTTTGTGGAAGAATTGGAAGGTTATATCAATGATGGCCAGGGCAAGAATATCGTCATTGCAATGCATCATCCGGTGTTCAGCAACGGTAAATATGCCGCAAAAGAGACTTTCAAAACCCATATGACGCCACTGCCCATTGTGGGGACATTGGTGAATACCTTTAACGACCTGAGTGGCTTTGATCCGGACCGACTCAATTCCCGTAGGTATAAATACCTCCGTGTCCTGGTGAGTTCTCTGGCAAAAGCCTCGGACCGGATAACGGTGGTTTCAGGACATGAGGAAAGCCTCCAATATTTATCAGGGGGCGATATCCATCAGGTTATCAGCGGCTCCCTTGCTTCCAAAACCGCTACTAAACGATCCCATGACCGAATAGTTACCATTGGGGGTACCCTTGATTTTGAAGGGGTTTTCACCCATGGGGAAGTCGGGTTTGCCAAACTGCAATACTTTAAGGATGGTTCCTCCACCGTTGCTTTTCTCAGCCCCGGGAAACAAGAAAGACCAGCACAATTTGAAGTACTCCCAAAATTTACACCAGTGGAAAAGTATGCCCCTTTTCCGGATATCACCGCCAAAACACAAACCGCTTCAGTCATCAAAGATGAATTTAAGTTAACTAAATCGGGGTTTTATAAATTCATTTGGGGAGAACGCTACAGGGATTATTACGGGAAGGAGGTCACCGTTCCCGTAGCGGGTTTGGACACATTATATGGTGGCCTGGAGGTCATGCAGGAAGGGGGCGGGCACCAGTCCTATTCACTTCGGTTGGCAGATCAGCAGGGCAAGGAATATGCCATGAGGTCCCTCCGGAAAAATGCACTCAAATTCCTCAAATACAAGGTCAAGGGAATCGCATTCACAGAAAATGACTATAACAATACCTGGACGGAAGAACTGGTATCCGACTTTTTTACGACTGCCCACCCTTACATCCAACTGGTTATCCCGCCTCTGGCGAAGGCTGCCGGTATCAACCATTCCGAACCCTCTTTATTTTATGTCCCTGCACAAAAGGCATTAAGCGATTTGAATGATGAATATGGCAATGAATTGTATTTCATCGAAGAACGCCCTTCAGAAAAACAGGCGGGATATGAGGGTTATAACCGCTCCAACCCTGATGAAAATGGGAAAAGTAAAGATTTTGAAAGTACGACAGATATGCTGGAGAAGATGAAAAGTGATGAAAGCTATGAGGTGGATCAGAGAAGTTATATCCGGGCACGTATATTCGACATGCTGATAGGTGACTGGGACCGGCACGAAGACCAATGGCGGTGGGCAGAATATGAAACGCCGGATGACGAAAAGATATTTTTGCCAATCCCAAGGGACCGGGACGGTTCCTTTGCAAAATTTGATGGCATCGGTATACCCCTGATCCAGCTTTTTATCCCCGATACGCGCTTCTGGCAATCCTATGATGACAAAATCAATAGTGTAAAATGGTCCAATGCGGAAGGCAATAATTTAGACAGGGCGATATTAACCAGGTACGGACCAGGTGTCTGGGAGGAAGAAGCGAAAATAATCCAGCAAAATATTACTCCGGAAGTAATTGACAAAGCTTTTTTAAGGCTACCCGAAGCAGTACAGGACAGCAGTGCCTCAAAAATCAAAAGCAACCTGAAAGGGAGGTTGGAACGATTGCCTGAATACGCCAGGAAATACGGCCGGTACTTAGATAAATTAGTAACCCTTCACGGAACTGAGAAAGATGACCTGTTTGAAATCACCAGGCTCCCGGAAGGGAAAACCAAAGTGGTCATACGACGGCTTCTAAGCGATGACCCCAATGAAAAAATTTATGAGCGTACCTTTGACCGGGACCATACCCGGGAGATCTGGATCTACGGTCTCGGGGATGATGATGTTTTTAAAGTTGATGGTGAGGGAGGGCAGAATTGCTACATCCGGATAATTGGTGGTTATGGGAAGGATACCTATACTTTTTCAAACAAAAATTCCCTGAAAGTCTATGACTGGAAACATGAAAAATCAGATTTCAGTGACGCAATACCCCCAAAGCAGCTTACCAATCTCTACGAAACCAATACTTTCCACTGGCGCTTTTTTAATGAAAGCAATAATACCGTGTTTCCCAATATAGGATTCCGATCCGATGATGGAATCTATTTTGGGGCCACGGATACCTATACCTATAATGGCATAAACGGCAATCCCTTCAGACAAAAACATTCCCTGACAGCTAAATATTATACCCAATTTGATGCCCTGGAATTCAATTATAATGGCATTTTTGGTAATATCATCCCGGGCTGGAATTTTGAATTGAACGGCCATTTCAACACGGACAAGTACGTTTATAATTATTTCGGGGCCGGAAATGAGACCCAAAACCTGGAGGAAGGACTGGGTATTGATTTTTACAGGGCAAGGTTGCAACACCTGAACATCAATGCAGGAATTGCCTTTCACACACTTCGGTTCAAGTTACTCTATCAATCTCTGAAGGCTCTGGAACGGGAGGACCGCTTGTTTACTCCGGCCAATTTGGGCACGGCTGTATTCGAGCTGCAACATTATGGGGGAGCGGAAACTTCCCTGGACTACAGCCATGATGATGCTGAAGATTTTCCCACCAAGGCGCTTTATTTCGGGATGACCGCCGGCTATAAATTTAACCTGGAAGACAATGAGAACAAATTCGGATACTTTGCTTTTAAACTGGGGTTCAGTCATAAATTATTACCATCGGGCGACCTTGTCCTTGGATCTGTAGCGGAGGTAAAAACCAATTTCGGCGATAACTATTATTTTTATCATGCGCCCTCCATAGGGGGGATGAACGGCCTGCGGGGTTTCCGTGATGAAAGGTTTACAGGCAAAACGTATTTTTATCAGACCTCTGATATCCGTCTGAGGATAAAACAGTATATAACGGCCCTTGCTCCCATCACCGTAGGTGTTTTCGGAGGTTTTGATTACGGCAGGGTTTGGGCACCCGGGGATGCATCAGTAGTCTGGCATACCTCACAGGGAGGTGGAGTATGGGTCAGTGGGTATAATTTCCTTTCCGTAAGTGCCGGTGTTTTTAATTCCACAGAGGGAAATTTTGTACAGCTGGGGTTTGGATTCGGGTTTTAGCCACGAATGACTGTATATAAACCAATGGAAAGATAAGAGGCCTCTTCCATGGCAATTTTTCCAATAAAATCTTCTTATTTCTTGTTGTTTCTGGGCAATGCTTCCTCAGGAAAAGGAAAGAGGATTGTTGAGTTTTTCTCTGCTGCAATATTCGACAAGGTTTGGTAGAGCCGCAGTTTGATAGCCGAAGGGGACTGGTCTATCAGTTTCCCGGCTTCCAACAGTTTATGGGCAGCCTCTTCCTCTGCCAACGCCAAAATGATCTTGGCCCTCCTGGATCGCTCGGCTTCGGCCTGGTTGGCCATCATGCGCCTCATGTTTTCAGGCAATTGGATATCCTTAATCTTTACATCTATGATCTCTATCCCCCACTGTCTGGTTTCCTTCTCAACAATCTGCTTGATTTTGTTCCCCATTTCTTCGCGCTTTGATAAGATCGTATCCAACTCAACCTTACCACACACATCTCGCAGGGCCGCCTGTGACAACTGGGTAATGGCAAACTTAAATTCCTCTACTTCTAGGACAGCCTTTTCCGGGTCATTGATCTTAAAGAATACAACCCCATCAATACTGCACGGCACATTGTCACGTGTCATTACTTCCTGGGATACCACATTGATGGTAATGACCCGGATATCGACAACCTGAATGGTCTCTACCAACGGGATTATCCATTTAAAACCCGGCTGCAGTGTCTTGATATATTTTCCAAACCGGAACTTAAGGGCCCTTTTGTATTCAAAAATAATCCTGATCCCGGCCAATAGGAATAAGCCGATTATGACTGCGAAAAACATTGGTGGGTTCATTTTGGCTGTTTTTTATAAGAAAACCGATTGTTATCATGGAACCTGCATACAAAGTATATGAACGCGGTCATGGCACTGGCAATGCCAGTAATTGTATGACAGAAAGGGAGAAACGCCCTGCGGCATACCGTGGTTTCCTTTTAAAGTTACAGATAATAAAGGTGTGCCACAAATAATTAACAACTTCCCGTCCCCTGCCCTTTTCAGGTCCTTTGGGCCAACAATTTCATCGAATCCACAAAATGGTCCAGCTCGTCCGTGCTGGTGTAGACATTGGGTGAGATCCTGCAACCCCTCACATTGGCATGGTCTATAGCTACAGTGAAGATTTTGAACTCCTCCATAAGGGTTTTGGCTACATCAGCCGGTTTCATATTCCTTATGCCAACATTGCCAATACCACAACTCCTGTCCTTAGCAGCAGGTGTATTAACAATTATATTGGGCACTTCCCTCAATTGATCGCTCCAGTACCGCTGCAGGTATCTCATACGGCTTTCCTTCCGTTCCATCCCGATAATTTCCAGGTAATCCATGGCATCGTCAATAGCCAGGTCCGTATGCACCGGGTGGGTTCCGGTATGGTTGAGCCGATATATATTGACAGGATCTTCAATAGAACCTGCCAGCAATGGCCATAATTTCGGCACACGCTCCCCGGATATGTACAATATCCCGGCCCCCAGAGGGGTACTCAGCCATTTGTGCAGGCTGGACCCGTAGTAATCGCATTGGAGGTCGTGGATATTCACCGCAATATGCCCAACACAATGGGCGCCATCTACCATAACCTCAACCCCATGGAGGTGTGCCATTTCACAGATCTTTCGGATGGGAAGAATCTGTCCGGTGATATTGATCATATGGCAGACCATCATTAATTTTGTCCGTGGGGTGATCTGTTGTTCGTATAAGGAAACAACCTCCTCATCCGATGCAGGATGGTTTGGTATGGAAACCACCTTGTTCACCACCCCATAGCGTTTGGCAACCAGCTCAAAGTGATCCTGCATGGATCCGTAATCCTGGGTGGCGTAAATCGCCTCATCGCCTTCCTTCCAGGGATAGCCCCCTATTACCAGGTCCAGTGATTCAGTGGTATTCCGGGTAATAATCAATTCCTCAGCCCTACAGGACACCAGTTTTGCGAGTCGCGCTGCTATCCGTTTTTTATTGTCCCATTGCACAGTCCGCATGTAGTAAGAGCCTTCATAATTAACCATCTGCACATGTTCCAGGAATTTCTGCAGCACCGGTTGCGGGGATATGTTGTAGTAGCCATTTTCCAGGTTGATGTATTCCGGTTTGAGTGTATAATCTTTTCGTACCCTTTCCCAAAAACCCGCTTCACCCACTTCCTTATAGGAACCAGGATCAATCCTATCCCGGGCAGACAGTGCAAATGGCAAAAACGGGGTTACTGCAGCAAGCTGCCCCATGCGTTGCAGGAAAATGCGCTTCTTCATGGATTGGAATTTCCATACAAGATATAAAAAATAGGCACGCAGATTCACTGGACAGCCGGTTGAACCAATTCCATGAGGACGGACGGCTCTGAGGAGGGCATGTTTGATGACGTACTATGGCATTTGAATCAAATACGGTATATTTAGGATGGTTTTATGCAAGATGCTATAGCCATGGCGAAAACCCTGGAACACATAAATACGAATAATATGAGCGAATCGCCTGCTGAAATGATTAAAAAACTGGGATTGGAATTACCGCCTGCCCCGCCACCTGCCGGTCTCTACAAACCGGTCATAGTGGTGGGTACTTTATTGTATGTCTCCGGGCAAGGGCCGATGCAGGCCGATGGCACCTACATGACGGGCAGGGCGGGCGATGACCTCAGCATGGAACAGGCCAAAGCTTGTGCAAGGCAGGTTGGGTTAACCATGTTGTCCACGATCCGGACACATTTTGGTGACCTGAACAGGATCAAGCGGCTGGTCAAGGTGCTGGGGATGGTGAACTCCACCCCCGATTTCGGGAAACAACCGCTGGTCATAAACGGGTTCAGTGAATTAATGGCCGATATATTCGGCAAGGATGACGGCGTGGGTGCCCGGAGCGCCGTGGGGATGATGCTCCCCGGAAACATCCCGGTAGAGATCGAAGCTGTTTTTGAACTGAACGAATAGACCCTCCATGGAACAGAACCCCTGGTATGCCATAAAGGACCCCAGCACTATTTCGTCCCCGGCACTTTTGGTCTACCCGGACCGAATAAGGCAGAACATACACACCATGATCCGTATGTGCCGTGACGCAGCATTCCTTCGCCCACACATTAAAACCCATAAAACGGCAGAGATCATACAAATGCAGCTCGACCAGGGCATCCGGAAATTCAAATGTGCCACCATCGCGGAAGCGGAACTTTTAGGTTCCTGCCGGGCTCAGGATATTCTGCTCGCAATGCAGCCGGTTGGGCCCAATATAGATAGGTTCCTGGACCTTTTAGATCGGTTCCCGGCATCCCTGTTTTCTACGCTTATTGACAATGAAATTACCTTGAGGGCCATTTCGGAGAGGGCAGCAGCAAGGCATCGGAAGGTCTCGTTATATATCGATTTAAATACCGGGATGGACCGTACAGGCATCGAACCTGGGGAAGCAGCAGCCGAACTCTTTAAAAAAATGAGCAATGACCCAAACCTTGTTGCCAAAGGCCTCCATGTTTATGACGGCCATATCCGTTATACGGATATAACCCACCGCAGCGCGGAGTGTGAAGCTTCCTTCGAAAAGGTCTCCCGGCTGAAGGAGGCCCTTGCCCGCCAAGGCCTGGATGTTGAAACTATCGTGGCAGGGGGTTCGCCAACCTTCCCCTTCCATGCCCGGCGTGAAGGGGTGGAATGCAGCCCGGGAACCACGCTGTTGTGGGATGAGCAGTATGCAACTTCCTTTCCGGATATGGAATTCCTCCCTGCCGCTGTGTTGCTTACCAGGATCATCAGCGCACCCCGGCCGGGGATCGTGTGCCTGGATCTGGGCCATAAATCGGTAGCCCCGGAAATGGAATTTCCCCGGGTCCGCATTTTTGGGATGGAAAACTGCCGGCAAACAGGGCAAAGCGAGGAACACCTGGTGATAGCTTGTCCTGAAAATAATTCGTATCCCATTGGGTCTGTGCACTATGCACTGCCGATGCATGTGTGCCCCACCGTAGCTAAGTACCCTTATCTTCAGACTGTTGAGGATAACAGGGTAACGGGCTCCTGGAAAGTTGCCGCAAGGGACCATACAATTACTGTATAGCCCGTAATTACGGGTCAATCCAGAAGAACAGCAGCTGCGCAACTCAACGAATTTAACAACGATTTATTAAGATGTGGCAGGGTTATTGCTAACTTTATCGCCAGATACTGGAGCCTATGAAACCGTGCTTTAGCTTTATTTTCCTTTGCCTGATGTCGTTCTGGGGAGTGGCACAATCCGACATTCCCAGAACCCAACCCCTTTCAATTGAAGCTGACAACAAACTGGATGTCAAAAATAGTCCCAATAAAGGTACAGCTTTGAATATGCCCTCTGTACTGGACATGAAACCCAATGCGAATTTAAAGGACTCCATGTCTGCCCGAAACATCAAAATGCTTCCCGATAAAGAACTGAAGCAGGCGGGACACGACCTTGTCATTGACCCGAAGGTGGGAGAACAGGAAAAAGGAACATCCAACCAGCATTTTGGCGATATGTACCTGGGAGATATAAAAACCGGTGGCAAAACGGTAGGAATCGTTTACCGGGACCATGAATATGTTGACGGGGACCGGGTAAAAATTTATGCCAACGACGCGGTTGTAGAGTACAACGTTCTCCTGACCGGGTCCTTCAAAGGCATTAACCTCACCCTGGAAAAAGGATTTAACCGCCTCGATTTTGAAGCGCTCAACCAGGGTACATCGGGCCCAAATACAGCACAGGTTGACGTTTATGATGATACAGGTCAATTGATCTATTCCAACCGATGGCTGCTCTCCACAGGATCCAAGGCTTCCCTTATTGTCGTGCAGGAATAACAAAAACTGAAAGTATGCTTGTGTGCACCTTCGGATAATGCTTCGCTGCACTCAATGTGACAGCCTTCTTGTCAGGCTGAGCGCCCGCCCGGTAACGTCCGGTACGGGCAGTCGAAGCCGACTTTTAGCAAGCGAAACATGAGATCATCCTCAAACTGATCTCATTCCCCGGGATGATATGTGCGTTTGGCCCTTTTTTCAACATCGTCCCGATAAAAGGCAACCTCTTTAAATTCACGGTCTGCATAGCGTTGTGCCTGGTCATCAAAATGGGGGGATGCTGGGTCACCGCTCTGTCCTCCTGCCAGAATACTTTTAGCACGGAGCGTATCGCCAAATTCCACAACGGCCACAAAACTGTTTCCACGGGTGCCATACATCTTTTTGGTGCCATTGCCATACCGGGCCCCGAAAGCAGCAAGGGCTCCCCACCTGCCGGAAGCGAAACCTATGGGTATACTCGGTTTGTTATCATCAAATGGCTGAAATAACGCCCCGTTGATCCGCTGATAGCGATTGAGGTCGCCCCAGGGGATATTCCAGGTGCCAAAATCCTTTACCAGGCTTCCCAAAACCTCCTCAAAAACCGAAAGTCGCTTTGCCTCGGGGGACCCGGTTCCCATGTATCCTATCAATTCCATATCGCTCATAGGAACAGAAGGCTGTGCCATACCGGTATACACTGTACCATAATAATGGGCCAATGTCATGGCGACGGATTCCCTGGAAGTGGTAAAATCCCATTTCCTGAGGACTTCAATAGGTTCCTTTAATCCGGGGAATCCGGATGGTGCATGGTCAAAGGCATCTATCAATCCAGGGATCAATTTTTCAAAAGCCGGCAAATATGGGTCATAGGCCAGTTTCAGGAGGCTGTCCAGGGTATACCCACTCCTGTTTTTCAATAGTTCTATTGCGTGGATACCGCGGAAATTTTCTATATCTGCGGACATATATTTTGGATATTCTCCCCTTTTTGGACTAAACTCCAGCGCCGCTGTGAAAGGGGTGGAATTGCAATTCTGCAGCCAGCCATTTTCAGGGTTTAAAAGCTGGATGGTTTCCGCTACTTCGTGCAGTCCTTTCCAATCCGTTTGGGGGTTGCTTCCGTCTACCGGCAGCGTAAAGTCATAAAGTGTATCCCTTACCGGGATGAAATTCCCATGAAAATAGGCTATGTTGCCCTCTGCATCGGCGTATACAGTATTATTGGAGGAGTTGGTTCTGATATCCATCATCTTCCGGAACCCTTTATATCCATCCTGTTTGGTACGTACAAAAGATTGTTCCAATGCCTTTACCGGATCCCACATCATGGCTGTTGCCACAGCTTTATCCTCCACCTTATGGGTAATAGGGCCATGGTGGGTTCGGAATATGGGGAAAGTTCTTGTTTTTAAGCTATCTGCATGCATGTAGTGCAGGGTGACCTCTGATTTTTCAACCGGCCTTAATTCCTCCCCATAGACATAGTACAATTTCCCCTCCTTTTCAACGACCGTCTCCTTAAACTCATCCATCACATCGGTATATGTGGAAGTATGCATCCACCCCGTCTTTTCATTAAACCCCTGATAAATAAAAAATTGCCCCCAGGTAACCGCACCATATGCATTCAGTCCTTCTTCACTTACTACATGCACCTCCCCCCGGAAGTAGAAGGATGTGTGCGGATTGATAAGCAACATGGCATTCCCGGACTTGGTAAGCATCCCTGAAATTGCAATACCATTGGAGCCCTGTGGTTCCAATTCCCGCTCCTTTTTCTGAAGGAGGAGTTCCTTTGCTGCCGGAAATTCGATTCCCTCTTCGTAATATGCTTTGATTTTCTCAGTGCTGATCCGTTCAATATCCCCCCCAATAGACCCTTCACTAAAATACATAGGCATCCAGGGTTCAAAGCGTGTCAGCAGCATTGGTTTTACTTCCGGATGGGTATGGAGGTAATAATTAATGCCATCTGCAAAAGCGACACAAAGCTGCTGTAACCATTCCGGGCTGTTCTCATAATTTGAAATGGCCTCTTCCCCGCTCATAAACAGGCGGGCACGCAAATCACTGTACAGGGCGCCTTCCCCATCCACTTCGGCTAATCGGCCTATCGCCTGGATATAGTTTTGTTCAACCCTGTTAAAATCGTCCTCGCACTGTGCATACAGCAGTCCGAATACGGCATCGGCGTCTGTCTTCCCATAAATGTGCGGGACACCAAAATCATCCCTGATAATGGTCGTATTATCGGCATGTTGCTGCCATCGGTCCATCTCCGATCCCGGAAGGGAACGGTTTATGCATCCGGAAAGCTGAACGGCCGATAAGAAGAGAACTAAGAGATTTAATGCCTGCTTCATTTGTAAACGTTTGTGAGACCCGACTAATTTCACTTCCAGCGGAATAGAAATCCCGTGAAGGGAGGCCCATGATTCGCTACCCGTGAAATTAAAGGTACTGGATTTGAAATGCTAATTTTGCCTTAAAAAATAGTGGCCTTAGCTGCAGCCGGGAATTTGATGGGATTTTTACTGTAATTTGCACGCTCCCATTTGAAACTAGCCATATACAGATGCCTGATAAAAGAGTAAGTGTTCTTAAAGCCTTTAAAACCATTATCTGGCCCAGGCGCAACCTGATCCTGATAGGCCTGGTTCTGATCATTATCAGCAAGGCCGCAAGCTTTGTTGCCCCATTATCCCTGAAATACCTGATGGATGATATTATCCCTAATAAAAACATCGGTTTTCTAAAATTGCTGATAGCGGCCGTAATAGCGGCCATATTGGTACAATCCGTCACCTCCTTCCTCCTCACCAAAATCCTCAGTGTACAGGCCCAGTATATGATCTCTGAACTGCGGGCACAGGTGCAACGAAAAATACTTTCCTTACCCATACGGTTCTTTGACAATACCAAATCCGGGGAATTGGTATCCAGGATCATGACGGATGTGGAAGGGGTCCGGAACCTGATCGGCACCGGCCTGGTTCAATTGGTGGGGGGGACTATAACCGCCGTTGTTTCGATATTCCTATTGGTGCGCATCAGCCCCAGCATGACATTATTTACATTGCTTCCCCTGGCCATTTTTGCGATAGTTGCCCTTAAAGCGTTTAAAATCATCCGGCCCATATTCAGAAATCGCGGTAAAATCAATGCGGAGGTTACCGGGAGGCTGAATGAAACCCTGGGGGGAATCCGGGTTATCAAGGGTTTCAATGCAGAGTTGCAGGAGAGCCAGGTCTTTGAAACTGGGGTGGAAAGGTTGTTCCAGAATGTAAAAAAGAGCCTTACCGCAACTGCCTTTATGACCAGTAGTTCTACCTTTCTGCTGGGGATTGCCACCACCGGGATCATGGGGATCGGTGGGTATAAAATCATGATGGGGGAACTGACAGTCGGGGAATTCCTGACCTTCACCTTTTTACTGGGGCTGATGATTGCCCCAATCGTCCAGATGAGCAATATCGGAAGCCAGATCACCGAAGCGCTGGCTGGGTTGGACCGTACAGAGGAGCTTATGAATATGGATCCCGAAGCGGATGAATCAAAACGCACCGAAATCCTTGATAAGGTTACCGGGGATATGGTATTTGAGAATGTCTCCTTTGCCTATGAGGCAGACAAAGAGGTATTGCATAACATAAGTTTTAAGGTCAATTCGGGATCGGTGGTCGCCCTTGTCGGGAGTTCGGGTTCGGGAAAAAGCACCATAGCCGGACTCGCAGCCAGTTTTTTAAACCCACAGTCAGGCCGCATAACTATTGATGGCAAGGATTTATCCGGGGTCAACCTGAACAGTTACCGCAAACACCTTGGGGTAGTACTCCAGGATGATTTTCTGTTTGAAGGGACCATACGGGAGAATATTTTATTTCCCCGTCCAAATGCTTCGGAAGAAAGGTTGTTGCAAGCTGTGAAAGCTGCCTACGTTGATGAATTTACAGACCGGTTTGAAAATGGCCTGGACACCCGTATCGGGGAAAGGGGCATCAAATTATCAGGGGGGCAGCGACAGCGGATCTCAATTGCACGGGCCGTGCTGGCAGACCCCAGGATCCTTATCCTGGACGAGGCAACCTCTAATTTGGATACAGAAAGCGAAGCCCTGATTCAAAAGAGCCTTTCGGCGCTTACCCGGGGCCGCACAACGTTTATTATAGCCCACCGGTTGAGCACGATCCGCAAAGCAGATCAGATCCTTGTCATCGAAAACGGACGGATTGTCGAACAGGGAAAACACGAAGAACTGATAGCAGCAGAAGGACGGTATTACAACCTGTTTACCTACCAGGCAAGGATTTAAATTACAGCCTGCAAGACCTCAGGATTCCGGGGCAAGTTCCACCTCCAGCCCATCTAATTCCCGGACAAGACGAATCTGGCACCCCAGGCGGCTGTTATCGGCGACATAGAAGGCTTCAGAGAGCATGGCCTCTTCCTCATCCGATTTTTCAGGGAGTTTATGTCCGGAGTGGATATAGCACTGGCAGGAAGCACACATAGCCATGCCTCCACAGACACCTATGGTGCCTTCCGGGGCGAGTTCATATGACCGTACAAGTTCCATCAGGTTCATATTCATATCCGTGGGCGCGGTAACCTCATGGGTTACCCCTTCCCTGTCTTTAATTTTTATAATGATATCGGACATAGTGATTCTATTCTTATTCAATTGCCTTGACAACAGATTTAGGGGCCTCCTTCACACTGCCGTCAAATCCATGAACGCCACCAACCGTTGTATACTTCATGACGTATTTCTTGTCCGGGTTGATGCGACGGTAGGCACTCTGGCACATCAGGGTGGCCTCATGGAAACCGCATAATATCAATTTGAGTTTCCCGGGGTAGGTATTCACGTCCCCAATGGCATAGATTCCGGGGATATTGGTCTGATAGTCGAGCGAATTATCAACTTTAATGGCATTTTTCTCAATTTCAAGGCCCCAGTCGCCTATAGGGCCCAACTTGGGGGATAGGCCAAAAAGGGGTATAAAAGCATCGACCTCTATTTCGAATTCTTCCTCCTGATCGGTTGCTTTGGCAATTACCACAGCTTCCAGTTCTGTACCGCCCTTAAGGCTGATTACTTCGGCCGGGGTGATCAAATTGATCCTGCCCTGGTCCTTCAGGTGTTGCACCTTTTCCACAGAATCCAAGGCACCCCTGAATTCGTTCCGCCTGTGCACCAAGGTAACCTCAGCGGCAATATCAGCCAGGAAAATGGACCAATCCAAAGCGGAATCCCCCCCGCCGGCGAGCAGCACTTTTTTATTGCGGTATAGTTCCGGATCTTTAATGATATAGGAGATTCCATGGTCCTCGTACTTGCCCAGATCTGCCAACAGGGGTTTTCGGGGCTCAAAACTCCCTAAACCCCCTGAGATAGCAACTACCGGGGCCTGATGCCGGGTTCCCTTATTGGTCGTAACCATAAAACTTCCGTCAGCCAGTTTTTCAATGGTCTCTGCCCGTTCCCCCAGGGTAAATCCCGGCTGGAAGGGTTTAATCTGGTCCATCAGATTGTCCACCAATTCCCCCGCAAGTATTTGTGGACATCCCGGGATATCATATATGGGTTTTTTGGGATAGATCTCGGAACACTGGCCTCCCGGATACGGCAGGGCATCGATAAGATGGCATCTCAACTGCAATAATCCAGCTTCAAAAACCGCAAAAAGACCCGTAGGTCCTGCTCCGATCAGTAAGATGTCTGTTTTGATCATTAAAATCTGCGCTTATTATAGGTGCGGAGCTATAGGGCTTATATTCGATGGATCCCTGAAGTGTTCAGCTGACATTGATGACCTGCTCAATTTGGGGCGCATGCTTCTTAATGGTCATTTCCACCCCGCTCCTAAGGGTCATCTGGTTCACACTACAGCCTACACAGGAGCCTTCGAGCCGTACCGTCACCAGGGTATCATTGTGGATTGAAACGAGTGATATATCACCCCCGTCACTTTGTAAAAATGGTCTGATCTCCTGCAGGGCTTTTTCCACATTTATCCTAAGTTCCTCTGATGTCATGATCCTATTTTTAACTATCTCCAATCTATTCTCGGTAAATGAGGTTTCCGATACCCCGGCCTACTGTCCTGCCTTCGTTTCTTACTGTTAGCGCGAAACTTTTTTAACAGCTGCACAGCCTGCCATTGTTGTTATTTTGATGGCTTCCGTCGGAGGAAGGTCCTTATTCCTGTTAACCAGTTCCTGCACCACATTCCTTGTGATTTCTTCATAAGCAGCTTCTACAGGTGTAGCGGTCTGCAAAGCTGCCGGCCTCCCTGCATCCCCTGCTTCACGGATACTTTGGACCAGGGGCACCTCTCCAAGGAACGGAACTTCCAAATCCGAGGCAAGATTTCGCGCACCTTCCTTGCCAAAGATATAGTATTTGTTGTTTGGCAGCTCTTCCGGACTGAAATATGCCATATTTTCTATGATACCCAGAACCGGCACATTGATGGCTTCCTGCTGGAACATCGCAACACCCTTGCGGGCGTCAGCCAGTGCCACTTCCTGAGGAGTACTGACAATGACGGCACCCGTAACAGGCAGGGATTGCATGATGCTCAGGTGGATGTCGCCGGTTCCGGGGGGCAGATCTATCAACATAAAATCCAATTCGCCCCAGTGCGCATCAAAGATCATTTGGTTCAGGGCCTTGGAAGCCATTGGGCCCCGCCATATCACAGCCTGATTAGGCTGGGTAAAAAATCCTATTGACAATATTTTTACACCATAGCTTTCAACCGGATTCATTTTGGACTGCCCATTAACGTTTATCGAACGAGGTTTCTCCAGGGCTACATCAAACATAATGGGGATGGAAGGGCCGTAAATATCGGCATCCAATAACCCTACCTTAAAACCCATTTTGGAAAGTGTCACAGCAAGGTTGGCGGCTACTGTCGATTTACCAACTCCTCCCTTTCCCGATGCAACGGCAATAATATTCTGAATCCCCGGAATGGGTTTTCCCTTGATCTCATTCACCCGTGCCTTCGCGGCAGACGCAACCTCAACCTTAATATTTACCGTGATTTTGGCTTTTTCGTAAACCTCCCGGTGAATGGCTTTCAGGATTTCCACTTCGGTCTTCTTCCGGGCTTGTAAGCTTGGGTTTTTAATGGTAATATCCACAACAACCTCATCCCCGAATACCTGGATGTTACCTACTGCCCCGCTGGTTACCATGTCCTGGCCATCCCCGGGGACCGTTATGGTCTGCAGGGCCTTCAGGATATCCTTCTTATCCAACTTTACCGCCATTGTGAAGTGCTAGTTATGTAAAATCATTCTAAACAACAAAGATAAGGCAAAGGGGTGAGATACCGAAGGGATGAAATTGAAATAAGATATGGCCTATTGCATGTATTGATAGGCTGTGCACCCCATTTTGCAATTCTTTCATACCCCGCGATTACCCAGGTGGCAGGACTATTTAATTTCCCGGCCATCAAGCAGGTTGATTGTGCGGGAGCCATATTCCGCATTCTTTTCGGAGTGCGTTACCTGTATTATGGTAACCCCCTCCTTGTTGAGGTGGCTGAAGATTTCCATAATTTCCTCGCCTTGTTTGGAATTGAGGTTCCCGGTTGGTTCATCCGCCAGAATGAGTCTGGGCTTCCCGATCAGGGCACGGGCCACTCCCACCAGCTGTTGCTGTCCCCCGCTGAGTTGGGTAGGGAACAAGTCCTTTTTTCCAACGATATTAAATCGGTCAAGCATATCTGCGACCGCTGCCTTTCGTTCCGAAGAGCTCATTTTTTTATATAATAGCGGCATCTCCAGGTTTTCATAGACCGTTAATTCGTCTATCAGATGGTAGGCCTGGAAGACAAAGCCTATATATTGCTTGTATAGCGTGGCACGGTGTTTCTCCTTCAGGGAATGCACAGGCTCATCGAGGAATTTATACTCCCCTTCATCAAAATTGTCCAGCATGCCAATAACGTTCAAGAGTGTTGATTTTCCGGAGCCGGAAGGACCCATCACCGAAATAAATTCCCCCTCTTTCACCGTGAGGTTGATATCCTTTAAAAGGAAAATCCGCTGCCCCCCTTGTTGTACCCATTTGTAAATGTTCTTTAATTGTAGTAGCATAATTTTATTTTTTATTAAAGGCTCCCCTCAACTTCGACTGAGTTTAGCATAGGTTTTTCAAAAAGATGTGTCATAATTTGGCATTACCGGGAGATTACGTATTTTATACTATTTTCTTTAATAGAAGTTTTATCACGAAATCCATCCGACCCGATAAATCGGGTCACCTCCCTTTTCCAAAGGGAGGAGCTATTTATTCGTTTATAATTATATTTTCCTTAAAATTCCCCTTTATTTCCATTAGAACGGATGATAAATTATTAAATACCATTTTGTTTTCGAACCGAATTACGGTGAACCCTTGACCTTTTAAATAGTCAGTTCTTTTTTGATCATGCTCGGCTGCAGTCGGGTTTTGATGAATTTCCCCATCGAGTTCAACAATCAACTCGTCCGATGCCAGATAGAAATCAACAATATATTTACCGATACTGTGTTGCTTAGCAAACTTTTTTCCATCTAACTGTTTCCCCTTTAATTGTTTCCAAAGAAAAGCCGCTGCCGTGGTCAGATTTTTTCTTAGCGATCTTCGGAATTCTAAGAGTTCTTTTTTGTTATGGATTTGTGTTTTTTTCATCTATACAAATATTCACAAAATATTGATTTTTAATTGTATATGTCGGTTGGTATTGTCCATTTTTTTTAATGCCTATTATGAGCTTTCATAATACTTTTAATTTTTTAAAGCTCCCCTCTTTTTTAAAGAGGGGAATGAATCTGCCAAAGGCAGAGAAAGGGGAGATTCCTCCTGTAACGTGTTCCCTAATCCCTCCGACCCGATAAATCGGGTTACCTCCCTTAGAAAAAGGGAAGAGTTATTTCATTCTTCACGCAATGCATCAACCGGGTCTCCGTAGCTGCTCTAAAATTCTGCCCACTTAACGTTAGCAAGGCTATTGTCAAGGCACTAATTCCCGCCAAGGCAAAAACCCACCAACTCATACTTGTTTTATAAGCAAAACCTTGCAACCACTTGTTCATGTCATACCAGCCCAATGGCAGGGATACAAGGGCGGAGATACCTACAAGTTTCAGGAAATCTATGCATAGCCCATAGGTGATCTGGCCTGCTGTCGCCTACATAACCTTCCTGATAAACGCACTTCCCCTTTTACGCCATAATTTTCGTCTGGCGATCTTGATGATATGGAACCACATGCTAATCGTTTTTTGATGTTGTTGATGAATACTGTATGCACCTTCATTCAGTGCGCAGACTTTTTATCGGGTTTGCGTTGGCTGAGGAAATGGTTTTTACGCTAATGATCGCCAGGGCAACCAGGAGCATAAGGATACCGCTGAGCAGGAATACCCACCAGCTGAGATCTGTTTTATAGGCAAAAGCCTCAAGCCAGGTATGAAGTCCCCACCAGGCAATGGGCGTGGCAATGGCAAAAGCAATACCGACCAGCAGGATAAATTCCTTACAGAGCAAGAGGTTCAGTTGTGCAACAGAAGCCCCCAGAACCTTGCGGATGCCAACTTCCTTGATGCGCCTTTCCGTGGTATGGATCACCAGGCCCAGAAGCCCCAGGCAACTGATCAGTATGGCAAGGCCGGTGGCCCATTTTAATAAAACCGCTGTTTTTTGTTCCTGTTCATAAAACTGTTTCAGGGTATCATCCAGAAAATTCAGCTCGAAATCCGCTTCAGGGTAGATACCCTTCCACGCCTTCTCCAGGTTGCCCATCACATTCCCGCTGTTGGTTCCGCTTTTTACTTCAAAATGCAGCGTATTAAACTGGTAATAAAAGGCCCTGTCTACATCACCGGTAAGTGCCATGGGTTGTATGCCGGACCGGAAGGAATGCTGGTTGAAATCCTTCATGACACCTACGATGGGATGCCACTCATCACCGATTTTTATAACCTTTCCAACAGTTTCCCCCGGATCTTCAAAACCGAGCATCCTGGCATATTTTTGATTGATTATATATTCCCGTATCGTATCATTCAACCGCTCCCTGCCGGCGACCAGGGGAATGTTATAAAGTTTCCTGTAATTCAAATCCCCAAACAGCAATTGAAGGTCTGTATGCACTTCCTTGTCTTTGTCAATAAAGGTTGCAATGGTGCTGTTGATATTACCGGAGGCCGGAGGGTCCCCTCCAAAACTTATCATATCAACCTGTGGTATCCCGGCCAATGCCGTAGCCAGGTTTTGGCGTTTGCTGAAATCATCATCATGCCAGGCCCTTAGAAATACAGTTGCCTCTGTTCTGAATCCCATATCCGCATTCAGCATAAAGTTAAGTTGTTTGCCTACCAGCAAGGTCGCAATGATAAAGACCTGCGCTATTACAAATTGGAATACCGTCAAATATTTTCGTAAACCGGACTTGCCTCCTATGGGAAAGACCTGGTTTTTAAGGACAGTCACCGGTTTAAAACCTGAAAGTAAGAGTGCCGGATAGAACCCCGAAAACAAAGCTACCAGGAGGATCAGGATCACCGTTGCCCCAATGACAAACGGGTCTTTAAACAGCTCCGTCCCAATCCCCTGGGGCATAAAATCAGAAAATATCCTGAGCAACCAGCCGGAAAACAAAAGGGATACAACAGCCGCCGTGAGCGTAAGTACCAAAGCTTCGATCAAAAACTGTTTCATCAGCTGCGTTCTGGAACCGCCCAGTGTCTTGCGGATTCCTATTTCCCGGGCCCGTCGTGTGGCCCGGGCCGTATTCAGGTTGATAAAATTAATACAGCCAAGTAACAACAGGAAAACCGCAATGCTACTCAAGCTGAAAAGGACTGACTTGCTGGGCTGACCCTTGCTGTGGTTAAACAGGCCATAATCCGGATTAAAATGGAGGTCGGAAAGGGGTTGCATGTGGAATTTCCGCGTCTGTCCGAAGGACTTAAGCTGTTCATCCGTGTGTTCCATCGCCAAATCATCCAATTGCGTTTGGATGGCCCTGAGGTCTGATTGTTTGGATATTTTCACAAACACTTGGGTTCCGGAGTTGGTATTATTCCAGGTCTCATCAACTACCCTTTCTTTCATGTGGGTATAAGCCGCTGTTTTTATTGAATGGAATTCCTGAAAATTAAAATCACTTCGTTCTTTAAAATCCTCCACAACACCAACGACCTTTACCGCCACGGAATCATTATACGTCAGGGTCTGGCCTATGATGCGCTGGGGGGTAGCGCCCGGAAAATAGCGGGCTGCCCTGGAACGGGTCAGGACCACTTCCCCCGGGTTGGCAAGTATCCGGAATGGTTCCCCCGCCAGCCATTGGTATTGAATGATCTCAAAGTAAGATGCGTCTCCGAACAGTACATCATCCACATTTTTGAAAACCTTATCATCCGTTACATTTTCAATTTTCTGGAAATTGATGGCAAAAAACAGGGCTGAACTTTCTATTCCCGGTATTTCCTTTATCCTGTTTCCAAGGGGTACCGGCACACCCCTGTTGTGCGATTCGCCTTCAGGCGTTTGCCAATCTGATGTTATACGGTAGATCCGGTCTCCTTCAGGATGGAATTTGTCAAAGGTAACATCATAGAAGATCAGCAAACCGATGACAAAGGAGGCACTGAGCCCAATGGCCAGCCCAATGATATTGATCAGGGAGAACAGCTTGTTATTCCAAACATTACGGAAGGCGATTTTTAGATAGTTGATGAACATGTTCTAAGGCTTTAAATGATTTGTGATATGCCGACAGATATTATAAAATGACCTAATTAAATATTTCCTTATCCGCTTCCATGTTTGCGATTAAGGTTAAATAATAGTTTAAAAAGCCAGGATTAGTTGTTTTCCCCTTCCCCTTTTGGGCAAATTTTATAGCTTCTTCTTTATTTTTAATAGCATAAAAGCCCATCGCCATTCCCAAAATTCCGTAATCAGTATCGGGATATTTTTCAAAATTGGCTTTTAAAACCGCAAAGGCTTCTTTACTTTTATTTATACGGGCCAAATCGACCCCATATTGAAAAATATCATCAACCTTCCCCATAGGTAAGGCTTTTGCCATTACAGAATCGGCTTCTTTTTTTCGGTCTAATTTTTCCAGTAAACCGGCATAAGTGGATAATGTCTTAAAATTGGCTTCGCCGAAGTAGGTATGTATCGACCGCTCTGCCCATGAAAGACCTTCTTCCAGATTTATAGTGTTCATTAGACAATAATTGGCTGCTGTATGCATGTTTTGCCAGTATTGATAGAAGTTCCCGGAATTAAATTCTTTTCGAAATGAGGCGATTTGAAGGGTAGGCAAATCAACAGCAATTCTGAAAGGAATTTTAATTTTTTCCCAAACGAGGGCAATGGTTGCACTATCATCTGTTTGGTCACTGAATTCATACGTGAGTCGCTCCCTGCTGTCTTCCATAGGAACAACCGGCACCTCTACCCGTAAGGCATCATCTTTGGCATCGTAATAAAAACTGCCCCATGCCGAATTGTAATTGGAGAATATCAATACGGCTTTTTCCGGTCCCATTGCTACAAAAAAACCGTATTTACCTGCCGAGATGGGTTTTCCCTCGATCAGGACTTCTGTACTGAATTCTATCGTAGTATTTTCATTGGCTCCGGCGCGCCATGGGGCTGCCTTGCTCGTGCCATACTGCAAATCTGCAAACCCGTAATGCACTAGATCTCCCCAAATTTTACCTTCCCGGCCGTTTACAGCGGGTCGGTTATAAGTTATTTCCACTTTTGTAATGCCTACCCACTCCGAAACGATTGCTTTTTTGTTGACACCGGATGGCAGGGTAATCTGGCAAATTGCTGTATTCAAAGAAAGAATACCAATGCACACTAAGATTATTTTGCTTTTCATCTGTTCATATTTATTTGTTTTAAAATGGTCTAGGCCCCTCCCCTCAGAGGAGGGTTGGGGAAGGGACTACTCCGTTCTTAAACTCTCAACAGGATTGGCATTGGCTGCTTTTATAGCCTGGAAACTCACCGTAATAATAGTGACCAGCATGGCACCGATTACCGCCAATGCAAAGATCCACCACTCCAGGAGAATATGATACGGATAATCCTGCAACCAGCCATTCATGATATAATAGGCAATCGGAACGGCTATAAAGCATGAGATAACCACCAATTTCAAAAAGTCCTTGGAAAGCATGGTCCACACATTAAATATCGTTGCCCCCAAAACTTTCCGTACCCCTATTTCCTTTGTGCGCTGCTCGGCCACAAAAGAAGTTAGCCCAAACAACCCCAGGCAACTGATTAAAATAGCCAAAGCCGTGAATATTCCGGATAGCGTCCCGATCCGTTCCTCAGAAGCAAACTTTTCTCCGTATTCAGTATCCACAAAATCATACTCAAAAGGAAGATCCGGGAAATGTTCTTTAAAAACCCTTTCTATGACCGCTATGTTCTGACTTGCGCTTTGATTGGGATTGAGCCTCAAATTGTAAAAACTGGAATTCCCGTGTTTATCGAAGACGTAAACACCTTGTTTTACCGGTTCATAAGGAGATTGGGTAATCATATCCTCGACCACCCCGATAATCTTCATAGGAGGTTCCGGATCCTCCTCATCATCGTCTTTAATCAGTTTCCCAACCGGATTTTGAATTCCCATATATTTAACCGCGGTCTGATTGATCAGTACAGCGTTCGAGTCGGTAGCGAACTCCCGTGAAAAATCCCGGCCTTCAACAATCTTCATTCCTAAAGACTTTGCATATTCCGTAGATACTTCTGTCCAGGCCAGGTCTTCCTGAAAACCTTCCGGCTTTCCCTCCCATTCAAAACCTCCGCGATTCGACCAGATCTGGGTAGTTGGGCTACTGGATGAGGACATTTCTATTACCGCGTTAGAGTTCAAAAACTCACTCCGCATCAAATCATATTTTCCCGCAAAATCCTCACTGAATGTTGGGATTTGCACCAACCCTTCTTTCTCATAACCCACGGGACGGTTCTTAGCATGGTTAATCTGCTGCATAACAATCACAGTACCAATTATAAAAGCAACCGAAACCGTAAACTGCAATACAACTAAGATTTTCCTGGGCAGGCCTGCGTATTTTGCTGCTTTGAAAGTTCCTTTTAAAACATCGACAGGTTTGAAGGATGATAGATACAAGGCGGGGTAGCTTCCTGCCACCAAAGCAGTGAAAACAATAAAAACGACTGAACTAAGCCAAAAATAGCTGTTCGCCCAGGGAAAAGAAATTTCCTTTTTAGAGAGCTCATTAAATCCGTTTAAAGATAGTAGCACTATACATGTTGCCAGAAAGAAGGCGAATACTACAACCAGAAAAGATTCACTTAGAAACTGATTGATCAATTGGTTCCTCTGGGAGCCAATCGATTTTCGAATGCCGACTTCCTTGGCTCTTTTTTCAGACCTTGCCGTACTCAGGTTCATGAAGTTTATACAGGCCAAAAGCAATACAAACGCCCCGATTATCCCAAAAAGCCACACATACTTTATTCGTCCACCGGTCTGTTTACCGTTCTCAAAATTGCCGTGCAGGTACCATTCTTTCATTGGAAAGAGAAATATTTGCGGATTGAATTCGGCCGTATCTTCATTCAAATTCTTTTTCACATTGAGAATTGTCCTGCTGACCTTTTCCATTGTTGTATTATCGGCAATCTGCACAAACATCTGAAACGAGTTGTTGCCCCATTGATCCTCCGCTTCTTTCATCCACTCCTGGGTGGCAATGATTTTATCCCAGGGCATTAAAAACTCGGCATCATGAAAGGAATTATTAAAGGGGATGTCTTCATATACCGCGCTGACCATGACATCATACTGATTATTTACTTTAACGGTCTTGCCTATGGGTTCTTCCTTTCCGAAAAGCGCAAATGCCACGGATTCGGAAAGCATCACGGAATTTAACTCGCGCAAGCCGTCTTTTTCCCCTTTCAATATGTTTAATTCCAACATTTCAGGGGCTTCCCGCTGCATGAAGTAACCGGATTTGGAAAGGCTTTTGTCCTGATATTTCAAATACCTGGAGTTGTTCCAGGTTGACATAACGAGATGTTTGAAGTTATCGGCATACCCGTCTCTTAAAGCCTTTTCCAGGGGTCGGGGTATAGCAGGACCTGTACCGGTATTCCCATTAAAGGTTTGAGATTGAAACACCTGGGCAAGTCGCTCCTTTTTAACAAAGTAGTTGTTATGCGATAATTCGTCTACCACCCAAAGTCCGATCAAAAGGGTAACGGCCATGCCCAGGGCAAGCCCCCCAATGTTTATGGCCGAATAGCCTTTGTTATTCTTTAAGTTCCGCCAGGCGATTTTCAGATAATTTTTCAGCATGATGTTCTTCTATTTATGTGTCATTCCGTACTTTGTCCCTCCCCCTTCGGGGGAGCTGGAGGGGGACGATTTATTCTTTTTAGTTTAATTCCTTTCCTTGTACCCTCTCCTCCGGGGAGGGCCGGGGAGGGGATTATTCCGTTCTCAAGCTCTTAACAGGGTTCGCATTAGCTGCCTTCAAGGCCTGGTAGCTCACGGTTAGGAGCGCAAGGATTAGCGCCAGGGCTCCGGTTACTATAAATATCCACCAGCCCATGCTGATCCTGAAAGCAAAATCTTCAAGCCATTTGTGCATTATCCACCATGCTACGGGCGCGGCTATCACAAATGAAAAGAGCACCAGTCGTAGGAAATCAACAGATAGCATGGAGACTACGTTGGTGGCAGATGCCCCCAATACCTTCCGTATCCCGATCTCCCTGGTTCGTTGTTCCGCCATATAGGTTGCCAGTCCGAATAATCCGAGGCATGCAATAACAATTGCGAGGACGGCAAAACTAAAGGCTACTTTTCCAACACGTTGTTCCTGCCGGTACATATTATCAAAGGCTTCGTCTAAAAACTGGTAGTTGAAGGGCATGCCCGGCGCATAATCTTTGTAAGTTGCTTCTATGGTTTGGAGCAGGCTTTTTATATCGGTGGCATTAATCCGGTATGCAGACGCCCAGCTGTTATTCCTGAGTCTAAAGGAAAGTGGGCCAATATTCTTTCGCAGTGATTCATAATTGAAATTTTTTACTACCCCAATAATGGAGTACTCCTGGGTAAGCCCACTCTCGTCCCTTGAATACAGTTTTTTACCGATCGGATCTTCGGGTTCCAGAAGGTTGGCAGTGGTTTCATTTATGATGATTGCCGTGGAATCAGTCCCGAAATCAGGCGAAAAATTCCTACCCTTTATAATTTCCATGCCTAAGGTGGGAATATAATTGTAATCTATGCTCCAGTTTTGCATATTGAAGGCATTATCCGTGTTCGCAACGGCTTCTGTTGAAAAGGTATTATCCGTACGCGAGGAATTTTCCACCGGAAGAAAGCCTGCAAAGGATGCTGATTTGACGTCACTTAGTTTTCCGATCTCATTTTTTATGGACTCCCGCTTTTCCCAGTTTAATCCCGGATTGTCCACAACCAGCACCTGTTCTTTGTCAAAGCCGATTTTGGAAGTCTGTATATGGTGCAACTGCTGGTAGATAATAACAGTACCAATTACCAGGATGATGGAGGTCGTGAACTGAAAGATCACCAAAATATTTCTGAAATTGCTTTTTTTGACTGTTGCATTTTGTTTTCCTTTTAAGACGATGACAGGCTGGAAGGAAGAAAGAAAGAACGCGGGGTAGACCCCGGCCAATCCCCCAACCAAAAACGGGAGCAAGATCAGCACAAGAAGATAGGGTGTTTGCAATAATGTCCCAATAACCATTTCCTTACCGGCAATGGTATTGAACCAGGACATTGTCAGCCATGTTATACCGATGGCCAAAAACATCGCAAAACAGGCCATTAGGGTCGATTCGAGGAGAAACTGGCCTACCAATGCCTTTTTTTCAGTTCCCAGTACTTTCCGCATACCTACTTCCTTGGCCCTGCCAGCTGAACGGGCTGTGGACAGGTTCATAAAATTGATACAGGCTATCAGGAGGATAAACAGGGCTGCAGCAGCGAATATATATACATACTGAATGTTGCCATTTACCCCCATTTCAACTGACCGGGAGGAATGCAGGTGTATATCTGTTAAGGGGGTAAGTGAATATTCCAAATTATTGCCGCTTCGTTCAAAATCGGCCATACTGGCAATATTCATATACTCCTTTGCCTGTGGCAAAACATACTTATCAATAACCTCTGGAAATTTTTTACTGAATTCTTTATAATCCTCCCCTGGTTTTAAAACAATATAGGTATGGAAATTATGGCTTAGGAAATTGCCAAAATTATAATCCACATTGTCCATTGAAAAGAAAAAATCATAATTGAAATGGGAGTTGTGGGGTACATCTTTTATGATGGCTGTAACTTTGTAAAGGCCATTTTCCTCATCCGTTTCCAGCGTATTGCCCAGAGCGTTGCTCACTGATCCAAAATATTTCCTGGCTGCAGATTCGGTAATTACAACCGTATTCGGGTCGTTAAGGGCCGTTGCGGTATTCCCTAAGATCGATGGAAGCGTAAAGACTTTAAAAAGTGTGGAATCTGCATGGGTCACCCTCCCCTCGGGGATATATTCATAACCATTTTTAATAAGTTTGGCACCATCGGAATTATAGAAGCGGGTATATTCCTCAACCTGAGGATAATCCTTTTTTAAGGTAGCACCCATGGGGTCGGCGGAAACTGCCATTATAAGGTCCGTACCCCCGAAACGGATATCGGAATTTATCCGGAAAATCCTGTCTGCTTTCTCATTATACCGGTCGTAGCTTAACTCATCGGCAATATAGAGTGCAATCAGTATAAAACAGGATAGCCCCAGCGCAAGGCCCCCGACATTTATGGCAGAGAAACCTTTGTATTTCCAAAGGTTCCTCCAGGCGATTTTCAGATAATTTTTTATCATGACCGATTGATTTTTCCCGATAACTATCAGGTGATGAATAAACTCCCGATTTTAACCCTGGAGCAGGTTTGCCGACGGGGCCGGTTTGGCATTGTCTATACCATTGCACCCATAGCCCTGTTCTGGCTTTCCGTAACGATCTGGCCGTCGAACAGGTTGATTACCCTATGGGCATAATTGGAGTCATGGTCAGAATGTGTAACCATAACGATCGTGGTTCCCTCCTGGTTCAATTCCGTAAGCAGGTTCATGACCTCTGTTCCGTTCTTGGAATCCAGGTTTCCTGTAGGCTCATCGGCAAGGATCAGTTTGGGTTTGGTAACAACCGCCCGTGCAATTGCCACACGTTGTTGTTGCCCGCCTGAAAGCTGATGTGGAAAATGCTTGGCCCTATGGGCAATTTTCATGCGTTCCAACACCTTGGTAACTTTTTCCCTGCGCTCATTTTTGCTCATTTTGAGATAAATGAGGGGTAATTCAACATTCTCAAAAACAGTAAGTTCATCAATGAGGTTAAAGCTTTGGAAAACAAACCCCAGGTTCCCCTTCCTCAATTCGGTCCGCTGTCGCTCCTTTAAACCGCCCACTTCATGCCCAGCGAACCGGTAACTCCCTTCCGTAGGATTATCGAGCATTCCAATGATGTTCAACAAAGTAGATTTGCCACATCCTGAAGGTCCCATAATGGCAGCAAATTCCCCCTCTGCAATGTTCATGTTCACTTTATTCAATGCCAGGGTTTCTACTTCCTCTGTCCTGAAACTCTTTTTTAAATTTGTTATCTGTATCATTATCTGATTCGGTTTGTAATTAATATAAAGACTTATCTTCCAGTAGTTTTGTGACATTATTTAACATCCTTTTTCAGGGGACTATTTCAATACTATTCTATCCGCATTCCCGAAACTGTCATAATTGGATGTGATCACTTGCTCCCCGGCCTGAAGGCCTTCCAGTACCTCATAATACCGGGAATTCTGTTTCCCAATGCGGATTTCCCTTTTCATTGCAGCTTCCCCATCCGGGTTCACAACAAATACCCATTGCCCGCCCGTACTTTGAAAGAAACTTCCTTTAGGCAGCAACAGGGCATCGCTCGATTCCCCTAATTGCAGTTTGATATTGTAGCTCTGGCCGGTCCGGATCGTCTCCGGCTTCTCGTCCGTAAAGACAAGATCAACCTTAAACTTGCTGTTGCGTACTTCCGGGTATACTTTCCGCAACCTCAATGGGTATTCCTTACCGTTCCTTTCCAGGACAGCTGTAAGGTCAATGATGACGCGGTCAATATAATGCTCATCAATGGTGGCCTCTATTTTGTAATCGGTAAGGACGTTTACTTGCCCTATACGCTCGCCCTGGGCGATGCTCTGGCCAATTTCGGCATCCAGGAAACCCAGTTGCCCGTCAGCGGGAGCCCGGACGTTGAGTTGGTCGATGCGTTCGTAGACCATCGACAAGGTAGTCTGCATCCGCGCTAAATCCGAATCGAGTCCCGCCAGTGAGGTTTCCCGCAATTCATCGTCCTGCTCTGTCTGTAATTTGATGATCTCAAATTGTTTCTGGGAGAGTTCGTAATTTTCCTTGGCGGTCAGGTAAACTTCCCTGGATATCAGTTCATCCTTGAACAGGGCTTCCTGTTGTTCAAAATTCCGTTTGAGCCGCTGGAGCTCATATTGTGCGGTTGCCAGGGATTTTTTACCTTCAACCTGCCTTGAATCAAATGCCAGTTTGGTAGAACGGAGGTCGTTCTGCTTGAGCGCGAGGTTGCTTTCACTGGCCAGGATCTGTTCGTATAACCCCCGGTTTTCGAGTTTCAGGATTATATCCCCGTCTTTGACGGTAGCCCCTTCTTCAATTAATTTTTCCGTTACCCGCCCCCCTTCATAAGCATCCATATAAATAGTGGCAATTGGGGCTACATTCCCGTTGATGGTAATATAATCATCAAATTTACCGGCCACTACTTCCGCTATGGACAATTTATCCCTTTCCGTCCGGAAGGTTGCCACCGAAGTTCCAAAGATCATTTTCCATCCAACGAAAAGCAGTAGCAGCCCAAGGGCAATATAGCCGTAATGTTTTGGGCGTATTCCTTTTTTCTTTTCCAGTTGTATATCCATATCGCTTATTTCTTTATTCGTACGCAGCCTGTACGGGTAATCTTTCTATATTCTTAACTCCCGGGCCAGGTACGGCGTAAATCATTCAATTTCAAAGACAGGTAGTCCTTTGTAAAAGTTGATAGTGCTTTTATTCACCTCGGACCGCAGGCGAACCTGCAAATTTTCGTTCTGGGCACTCGCCAACAGGTTTTTGGCCGTAAAAAGTTCCAGCGCATTTATCAAGCCTTTTTCATACCGTTTCTGTGCGATGGTAAAGGCAAGGTTTTGTGCTTCCATCTTCTGGGTACTCTGTTCGTACTCCACTTCCAATGACTCATATTCCTGCACCAGTAGCTGGATGGTCCTGTACAGCTCCTGTTCCTGCACATCATAATCATTCTGGGCCCTCATATGGGCAATTTTTTGTTGTTTAATCCTGGACCGGGCAGACCATCCGTTGCTTATGGGAACATTCAATGAAACACCTACAAACTGAAAGGTATTGTCCCGGAACTGGTCCCGGAACGGGATGGTGGTTCCCAGGCTATCCCTGTTGGTTTCATAAAATCCGGTCCCATAGCCCCCAAATAATGAGAGGGAGGGATATAGTTCTCCCCGCGCCACCGAAATTTGTTTTTTGGCTGCCTTGGTCCGTAATTCCTGCGCCTTTAACAAGGGTAAAAATCCACGGGCTTCCTGAAAGATGGTATCTGAATCAATTTCCATCGGATACACGGAAGAGTAACTCTCCTCGATTTCCGGCTGAATAGCAATATCATTTACCCCCTCCAGGTTCATTTCCTGTATCAGTTTCAGCTTTGCAGCAACCAGTTGATTTTTGCTCTGGGTCACATTCAACTTATCCGTCAGCAGGATGGAGCGGGCTTCGTACAGGTCTGCTCCCGCCTTCAAACCAAGGTCGATCTGTCTTTGCACGAGGTCATAATTCCCCTGGGATACAAGGAGTTGCTCCTCGGCTATGGCCACCAGCCCTTCATAGAACCGGATATCATAAAAAGCCTGCATCACCCTGAAAGCGAGCAGGTATTCCTGCTGCAAGTAGTCTTCTTTGGCGGCTTTGTAGAGAAAGGATGCGGCTTTTATACTGTTTACTTTCTGAAATCCCTGGAAAAGATCCATATTGGCCTGAAGTGAATAATTATTGGAAAAGAAATCCGTATTGACAATGGAGTTGTCGTTAGGGTCAACCGACCGGCCAAAACGAATATTATAGTCCGAAAATGCATTGACGTTGGGCAATAGATTGCGAACAGACTGCCGGTAGGTTTCCCGGTCCGAATCCCCTGTGTACTTAAAATCGCGTACCTGGAGGTTATGTTCCAAAGCATACGCTACACAATCATCCAATGTCCATTTCTCCTGAGCCTGTACGGCTATAACGCTACACATTATAATAAGACAAAATTTCCATGACATATTTGAAAGGTATACCATAGCATCTGCTATAGTTATGCCATGAATGCAAGGTCTTAAATGTCAACATGTTAAATCATTATCAGGCTTTATGACATTGTAATTGTGTAAAATACTTGTACACAAATTGTCCAATTTTTTGACACTTTAATGGTCGTGTTGATACAAATCGTAGCTTTATACCCGATTAAATTTTGCAAATGACAGAGGCAAAAATCCTGGTAATAGATGACAACAAGAGTGTATTGAGCGCCCTTGATATCTTATTGCAGTTTGAATACAGACTTGTGTCCACACTTTCCAATCCCAACCAGCTAACTTCCTTACCCGGCCTGGCGGAATATGATATTGTTTTGCTGGATATGAATTTTTCAGCTGGTGTCAATTCGGGCAATGAAGGGCTGTTCTGGTTACGGGAGATCAAAAAAAAGGCACCCGATGTTTCAGTGATCATGATGACAGCCTATGGTGCCATAGACCTTGCCGTTAAAGCCCTTAAGGAAGGGGCTACTGATTTTGTTTTAAAACCCTGGAACAATGACAAATTACTGGCCACTGTAAAAGCGGCATATTCCCTTCGCAGGTCTGAAAAAGAAGTCAGGAAACTACAGGAAAAGGAAAGCAGTTTAAAGCAGGTCATCAACCAGAACAGGAACTACATCATTGGAAATTCCATAGCGCTTAATTCCGTATTGAAACTGGTTCAAAAGGTAGCTAAAACAGATGTCAATGTATTGGTTACCGGAGAAAACGGGACTGGCAAAGAACTGATTGCGAGAGAGCTTCATAAGTTATCCATCCGGGGGGGGGAAGTATTTATTGCGGTGGATATGGGATCCATATCCGAGAACCTCTTTGAAAGTGAATTGTTTGGCCATATGAAGGGTTCCTTTACAGATGCCAAGGAGGACCGGGCAGGAAAATTCGAAGCCTCCAGTGGAGGCACCTTATTCCTGGACGAAATTGGCAACCTGTCCCTTCAGTCCCAGGCTAAATTATTGTCAGCAATACAGAACAAATCTATTGTACGGGTTGGCTCAAATAGGGTTATTCCCGTGGATATCCGACTAATCAGTGCTACGAATTGCAACCTTGACAGGATGGTTGCGGATGGCCTCTTCCGGGAAGACCTCCTGTACCGTATCAACACGATCCGGATAGAAGTACCTCCTTTGAGGGACCGGGAAGATGATATTCTGATACTTTCCGATTTCTATTTGAATAAATATACCGCCAAATATGGGAAACATGGGCTGCGAATCAACCAGGCAGCCCAGGATAAGCTAATGGCCTATTCCTGGCCCGGCAATATCAGGGAACTCCTCCATACCATTGAACGGGCCGTAATCCTGGCAGAAGGCAACGTACTAAAACCGGCCGATTTCCCCTTTGATTCCAAAACCGGCAGGTCCCCGGAAACAGGACCGGGAACCCTGGAAGAAATGGAGCTTATCATGATAACGCAGGCCCTTAACCAACATGAAGGGAATTATAGTGCTGCCGCTGAACAATTGGGGATCTCGCGGCAAACACTTTACAATAAATTGAAAAAAATGAAACGGTAATGGTAAGCAGGCATATTTATTTGCAATTGGTTTTCCGTATCCTGTTAATTGCCCTGAGTGCTATACTTGCTTCTTATTCCTTATTACGGGAACAGTATCTTGTTTCCGGGCTCCTTTTCACCCTCCTGACACTACAAACAATTTTTTTGATCCACTTCGTCAACCATACCAACCGGAAAATCGCCTATTTTTTTGAAGCGGTAAAAAATGAGGACTTCACCCTTCGTTTTCCTGAAAAACTCAGCCTGAAATCATTGGAGGAACTCAATCACAGCCTTAATATGCTGAATACGATGATACAGGAGATCCATGTCAAGAAACTGGCCCAGGAGCAATATTATAAGGAGATCCTGAAACAGGCCGACATCGGAATCCTCACGGTCAATACCAGGGGCCATATCCTTTATGCCAACCCCCGGATAGAGGAATTATTGGGGCACCGGCCCTTGAACCATATTAAACAATTAACCCAGGTAGACCAAAAATTATATGGGTTATTCAGGGAACTCAAACCTTTTGATCGTAAGCTGATACAACTTACCAACGAAAGGGAACGGAAACAAATTGCCATTAAATCAACCGCTATTACCCTGAATACCGAGGAGTTACTCCTGGTGGTGGCCCAGGATATCCACAAGGAACTGGACGAGAAGGAAACGGATTCCTGGGTAAGGCTGATCCGGGTACTCACCCATGAGATTATGAATACCATCACACCCATCACCTCTATCTCTGAATCGATCCTGAAATACTACCAGGGCACCAATAGTGGCAACCCTCCATCGGCTCTTACTGAAGTCCAGATTGGGAATACGATCAAGGGTTTGGAAGTGATCAGGGAACAGGGTGGCGACCTCATGGAGTTTGTGCGATCTTACCGGAGCTTTCTGAACGTGCCGGCACCCGACAAGGCCCTGGTTCCGGTACAACGCCTGCTGGAGCGGGTTAAAATCCTGATGGCCCAGGAAAACCTAACTAAAAATATCCATTTTGAAGCCTCTTCCAAGCCGGTTGACCTGGAGTTGTTTATCGATGAAAAACAGATCTCTCAGGTTCTGATCAACTTGAGCAAAAATGCACTTCAATCCCTGGCCGGGCAGGAAAAGGGAGTTCTCAGGATTACCGCGGGCATACTAGGGAAGGAGGGTAAATTCATCAAAGTATTTGACAATGGTCCAGGGATACAACCGGAACTGCTTGATGAAATCTTTGTCCCTTTCTTTACGACCAAAAGTTCCGGTACAGGGATAGGACTAAGCCTTTCCAGGCAGATCATGCAGCTCCATGGCGGAAACATTACGGTGGAATCCAAGGACCATACCACCTTTACCCTCCTTTTTACATAGCGGTATAAAGTTATAGGTATTGCGCTTCATGAGAAGCTGTCAGGGAGCTTCCCGTAATTCCCTGGCAGGGTCCCAAAAGTATTTTTCGAAATGCACGATCTTGTTATCCCTGATAGCGATGCCCTCATTTTCCAGGAGTTGCTGCATCAGATTGGTGCCCCCGAAATGGTGTTTCCCGCTTAATAATCCCACCCTGTTGACCACCCTGTGGGCGGGAACATCCAGGTGATGGCATCCATTCATGGCCCATCCTACCATCCTGGCCCCCCGGGTTGATCCCAGGTATCTGGCAATGGCTCCATAAGAGGTCACCCGGCCGTACGGAATCTGCCGGGCTACTGCATAGACCTTCAGGAAAAAGTTTTCGTTTTCGGGTTTCACAGTTATTTATAAACAATCCGTATGATGGTTATAACCAACAATATCAGCATTAAAGCGCTAAGGACATAATTGGAATTTTTGGAAAATCGGTGGGTCTTGGTTTCAAGTTTGTTAAAATACACGGTATACAGATAGAGCACCGTAAAGGTTCCGCATCCGGCCGCAAATATAAATGTCGCGATATCCCAGACTTCAAACATTATCCAGCCGGAGGCGTTCCACATGGCATTCAGGCCACTGTAATACGGAATCGACAACAAATTGAGGGCTGCCAGGAACATCCCTTTAAAAAAGCTGTTTTTTTTGCTGGACTTTACCAATTTCATCTGGTGCGAATCTTCCCGCTTAGCCGATACATAAAAATAGACAGCGAAAACAGCAAAGACCCCAATCGCTATTTTAAGAAGGAGATCGATGACTTCCGGGTTCCTGAATAAAAACTTGGAAATGAGTACGGCTATATATGCCTGTATCATGATTATGACAGAAACCCCTATGCTGAATATGATCCCGTTGAGTTTGCCTTTTTCCACACTGGTCTTGGCCGCATTCATATTCAATAAGCCGGGGGGTACCGTTGCCATGAATGCGGCGGAAAAGGTTGCGAAATACAGTATAAGAAGGTGTTCCATTGGTTAAGTGACCCTAAACTTGATATAGGTGATAGGTTTGTCCTTTTGAAGGTACTGTTGTTCATAGAAAGTCTGGATGCCCACTACGTCAACAGGGCTACCGGCATTTCTGTATATATCATGATTTGCGTACACTGTTTCATACCCCAGCCCGTTTAACAGCCCAAGGGTATACCCATGCAGGAATTCACTGTCCGTTTTAAGGTGGACGTCTCCCCCCTGAATAAGGATCTTTCTGTATTTTTCCAGGAATACGGCATTGGTAAGCCGGTGTTTGGTTCGTTTATATTTGATTTGCGGGTCTGGAAAGGTGATCCATATTTCTGTTACCTCCTGTGGATCAAATAGCTGGTCTATCAGCTCGATCTGGGTCCTTAAAAATGCGACATTCCCCATTTTTTCCTCCAGTGCGAGTTTGGCTCCCTTCCAGAACCGTGCGCCTTTTATGTCTATCCCGATAAAATTCCTGGCAGGATGTTCCCGGGCTAGCCCGATGGTATATTCCCCTTTGCCGCATCCCAGTTCCAGTACGATGGGGTTGTCATTTCCAAAATGGCTCTTCCAGGTGCCTTTTAGCGGAAATTCCCCGGTTAGGACTGTTTGCCTGCCGGGCTGTATAACATTGCTGAAGGTTTCATTTTCCCGGAAACGTTTGAGCTTGTTTTTGCTTCCCACTAGGGATGGATTTTATATGTAATCAAAATTAAGGAAATCTTTCCTCGGGATTAAGATTAAATTCCGGGTGGATTAGCCTTCTCCATAGTAAACGAAAATTCCGAACCAATTCCATAGGCGCTATCCACGTATATTTTTTCCTTATGCGCCTCAATGACATGTTTTACAATAGATAAACCAAGCCCTGACCCCCCCTCTTTCCGACTCCCGCTTTTATCCACCCGGTAAAACCGCTCAAATATCCGGGGCAGGTGTTCCGCTGAAATACCTTCCCCATTATCTGTTACCCTGACGATAACCTTGTTCCGTATAAGGTTTTCTACACTGACCTCGGTTATGCCACCGGTATGGCCATATTTGATAGAATTGACGATCAGGTTGGTCAATACCTGCTGAATTTTTTCATGGTCTGCATAGACATAAATTGGCGAGTTGTAATCCATGTCGAATGTTAAGGTGATTTCCCTTTTGGCGGCTTTCATTTCAAGGAGGTCAAATACACTCTGGAGAAGTTCAATGATATCAAAGGTACGGTAGTCCAGCCGCAGGTCACCGGCTTCAAACTTGGTAATGAGGTCCAGGTCTTTCACAATGTAAATCAGGCGCTCCACCCCTTTGTTGGCGCGGTGCAGGTACTTCTTCCTGACCGTTTTATCGTTCATGGCACCATCCAGGAGGGTAAGTATATATCCCTGTACCGTAAAAAGCGGGGTTTTGAGTTCATGGGAAATATTCCCCAAAAAATCCTTCCGATACTCTTCCCGGATCTTCAGGGTATCGATCTCGATTTTCTTATCCTTTGCAAATTTTTCAATTTCCTCGGTCAGGGTTTTCATATCGGTGGTAATGGGCCGGGATCTTAAGGAGGATGACTCCAGGAGGGAAACATCTTCATAAATTTTATTGATCCTACGGTATATGAACTTTTCCACCCGTACCTGAATGATCACAAAGGAGATGATAAAGACGAATGGTACGAACCCAAGCAGGTAAGGCCAGATTAAAGGCAGGGAATCTAACAATAATACCAAAAAGAATTGCCCAAGGGCTATGGTGAGTGTAATGATAAGTGAAGAGCGAAGGGCAAACTTATAGGATTTTTTTAACCAGAGGGCCATTATAGTACAAACTTATAACCTACCCCCTTCACTGTTTTGAAATGTTCTTCACCGATTTTTTCTCTCAGTTTCCGGATATGTACATCAATGGTGCGGCCTCCAACCACTACTTCCTGCCCCCATACCTTGTCCAAAATAGATTCCCGCTTAAAAACCTTGTCGGGTTTAGAGGCAAGGAGGGCCAGTAATTCAAATTCCTTGCGGGGCAAAATAATTTCCTTCCCGTTGTTGATGACTTTATATTCTTCCCGGTTGATCTGTATGTCCCCGATATTCATGATCTCATCAGAATCCGTCGAATCCTCCTTGAACCTGCGCAGAAGCGCTTTTACCTTGCTTATAAAAACCTTGGGTTTGATGGGCTTGGTGATATAGTCATCTGCCCCGGCATCAAATCCGGCCACCTGGGAATAATCCTCCCCCCTTGCTGTGAGCATGGTGATAATGGTATTTTCCAGCCCCTTGGTAGATCGCAGAATGGAACAGGCCTCAATCCCGTCCATTTCAGGCATCATTACATCGAGCACAATAAGATGTGGGATTTTTTTTATGGCCTTGGCGACAGCTTCCACACCATTTTTTGCGGTGAACACCTGATAGCCCTCTGCAGACAGGTTGTAACTTAAAATTTCTAAAACATCTGGCTCGTCATCGACCAAAAGAATTCTCATTTCATTCTTTTTCATGCCGCTATCAACTTGGTTATAAGGATATGCTCAAAGATACTATTATTGAAATTAATGATTTAACATTCATTTAATATAATAACAATATTATAACATAGGATTTGCCAGCTGCCAAATGATATGCCGGGGTGTTGCCCGGCATGTCTGAAGGATTGCCTGATCCGGCCTGATGGGTTATGCAATAAATCCGGAACTGGCGCTATATTATAGTATCTCACCGAAATTTCAGGTACTTAAAAGCCGCGGTTGTCGTGCAATATCTAAAATGAGTATATTTGTGGTATATAATTTGTTGCAGAGATTGTATGAAGCACTTTTACCTGATCCTTTTAGTATTGTTTTTCACGGCAGCCCAGGGTCAGGAAACCCCTGGCAAGATGGATATTGCCGGATTTAAACTCTATCCTAACCCGGTTACCAGCGGCAAAGTCTTTGTCCAAACGGCCCTGAATGCCCCTAAAAAGATCCTTATTTATGATGTGCTGGGAACCCAGGTACTGGAAACCACTATCCTCGGTAAAGAACTCAACCTTTCCGACCTGGATGCAGGTGTCTATGTGATACGGGTTTTTGAAATGGACAAGATTGCCACCCGCAAACTGATCATAAAATAAAATTTAACTCCCTTATTGTAATGGATCTGGTCGGGCTTTAGCGTCACTTAATACCGGTACAGCGCCCAAATCATCGATGAAGGGATGACGGCTGCGATTTTACCTACAATATTTTTGCTTTCACAACAATTTTTGATTCCCCTACCCCCATTCTTTTATATTTACAGTATTGATCCCAAATCAATGTCGATGAAACTGATCTACTTATCACTCGCGATGGCATGTACCTTGATGCTTTCCGCTCAGCAAATGCCTGCATCAACCACAACAGTTGCTTCCCTTTCAGGTGGTTTTAACCTGTACCCTAACCCGGCCGTTAACGATGTCGTATATATAACAACCTCCGCCAATGACGCCAGGAAGATCACGATTTATGATGTATTTGGCAAAGTTGTATTACAAGACCATATTACCTCAACTGCCCTTAATATTTCCAAATTAGTGCCTGGTGTGTATATGTTACAGGTGCAGGAAAACGAAAAGACCATGACCCGGAAACTGGTGGTAAAATAAGTCCCCTGGCCAACCTAAGCAGAAACCCCCTTCCCTATTTACATAGACAAGGGGGTTTTTTTTTGGTTATTTTTACAGGAGCCAGGTAACCCATGAACAACCACAACATTTTTGAGATTTCCAGGGAGTCGGATTTCACCGCCCTGGCCATGGAAATATTTCGGTTTCAATACCAATCCAATACTGTTTACCGCGAATTTTGCGAATTGGTAGGCAGGTCTGAAAGCCGCGTTACCCAAATCGGAGATATCCCTTTCCTGCCCATTGAATTCTTTAAATCCAGGACTGTAGTGGCCGGGAGGGCCCGGAAGGAAGAAGCTATTTTTACAAGCAGCGGAACAACATCAGAATCAGTGAGCAGGCACTTTGTGCTGGATTTGAAACTCTATGAGCTGAGTTGTCTCAAGGCCTTTGAATATTTCTATGGCCCTGTTTCCGACTACTGCATTCTGGCACTCCTGCCTTCCTACCTCGAAAGAAAGGGGTCTTCCCTGGCATATATGGTCCGGGACCTGATTACAAAAAGCACGCATCCCGATAGTGGTTT
>JBGTLT010000068.1:0-8308 GCA_041743975.1 Zeaxanthinibacter sp. | reverse complement strand
GCAAGCGGGACATTGGTATATTTCATAAACCCTGCAAAAATACGACGGAAGATTTTCCTGACCCAATCAAACTACCGAATATCCTAATACCTTCAGCATCGTTGCACTTTTAGCAACTGTTTCCTCCCATTCCTTTTCCGGTTCGGAATCTTCCGTTATACCGCCGCCTACAAAAACCGTAGCCCGGCCAGCCTCTAATTTCACACATCGGAGATTGACGTACAGTTCGGTTTGCAGCCCTGTTCCCCAGTTAAGTTCCCCCAGGAACCCTGTATAAAACTCCCGGTTGTACTCCTCATAATCCAGGATAAAGTCTTTCGCCTTATCCGCCGGCAAACCACATACAGCAGGGGTAGGATGCAAGGCGGCGATAATAGGTTGCAGCACCGCATCCTTCATCCCCCCATGAATAACAGACCTCAGGTGCCACATTGACCCCGCTTCTATGGTTTCCACAGGGGACACCTCCATGCCCTGCAGAAAAGGTGACAAACACCCTGCGATATACTCTGTAACCATTTTCTGCTCCTGCAGCTCCTTCGGGCCCCAGTCCGGCAATATTCCTTCGTCCCGTTTCAGGGTCCCTGCAAGGGACATACTGCTTAGGGTTTGCTGATCCGAATGCAACAATAACTCGGGTGTTGCACCCATCCACATACCGCTTCCCGGGTGGTACCACAGGTATGTAAAGGCATGGGGATATATTGCAGGCAGCTGTCTGAACAAATCAAAAGGGGAAGCCGGGCACCCTATATCAAAACGTCGGGAAAGGACAATTTTTTTAAGGCTGCCCTTGTTTATGGCCTCGATCCCTTTCTTAACCAGTTGAAGATGAAATGACCTTGCGGATCTTTCTTCCCCGGCAGTTCCCCCGGCAGTAATACCTGAACCTGCAGGTGTTTCAACATCCACGGAAAGGGTGTGATCCGGAATCAACAAAATACCGGGTTGCTGAAGGTCAAACGGGGCAAATACAAATCCTGTTTTTGTGTAGTCTCCGATTGGATGAAGTGTGGAATCTGCCTGGAATATCCCTGTCACCCTGTCTTCCCCGGGCTTGCTGTATAAGGCAAAGGGCAGGTTAGAGCCGTATTGTTCCCGGGCTTTATACAGGAGCTGAAGCATTTTATTTCCGTTCCAGTGCAATGGTAGTGAGTTTGCAACTCGAAATCAGGTTATCCTGTTCATCACTGACCCGGATATTCCATAATTGGGTGGTCCTCCCTTTATGCACCAGTGTTGCCCTGGCCACTACAAATCCTTCGCGAATGCTTTTCACATGGTTCGCGGCTATTTCGATCCCCCTCACAAAATATTTCTGCCCATCGAGGAACACATAGGATGCAGCACTTGCCACACTTTCGGCCAATGCCACTGTGGCCCCCCCATGCAATACACCATCCGGCTGATGGACCCGGGGCGTCACCGGCATACGGGCCACCATGTAGTTCTCCCCCACATCGATATATTCAATATCCAAAGTTTCCATCAGGGTATTCCTGCGCACGTCATTGCAAACCGCCAATATCTTTTTATGGTAGTCGTTCATATGCTGAAATTTAGGCAAAAATACACATTCCTCTTCCCCTGCCTTTCCTTTGAAGAAACTAATTTCATCATTTTTTGTCGCCTTGCCGGCCACGGAACCCCTCCAGGTATTCCAAATACAGTTGCGGGAAACGCTAAGAAAAAATGAATGATCTGGAAAATTCGGGCAGGATTTGTTACTTATGAGTCAATAGGGGGCGCTAATATGTTAAAATAACGGCCCGGTCCCTCTACCATACCCCCCAATTTTCTATATTTAAGTAATCACTTTTATAATTCCATTTCAACAATCATGTCAATCAAAAAACGTATTGATCACGACTTTTTCAATGCTTTAGATTTCTGGGATTGATCCACCGGGATACACTGGAAAGGCTCTTTAACGTCAAAGTGGCGTTCCTTCCTGTCAGAGGAGGGCATGCGTTAAATAACTGATAAACCCCCTGATCTGATGAAGGAAAACCATGCCCTGGAGAATGAACATGTAAGACTGTCACCACTGACAAGGGAGAATTATTCAGCACTGATTCCGGTAGCCTTTGAACCCAAACTGGTTCAATATTCACCCTCTGATATCGCTACACCCGAAGCCCTCCTCCACTATGTGGATATGGCATTGGAGGATCGCGCCAAAGAAACTTCCATCCCCCTGATCATATATGATAAGAAAACCCAAAAGTATGCCGGGAGTACCCGGTACATGTTAATTGACCGGCCTAATAAAACCCTTCATATAGGGGCTACCTGGATTGGCAGGGCATTTCAGGGGACCGGCCTCAATACCCGTGTAAAGGTAATGATGCTCGACCATGCCTTCTTTGATATGGGTTATGAAAAAGTCGAATTCAGGATAGATCAAAGAAACATCCAATCCCGTAAGGCAGTGGAAAAACTGAATGCCAAATTGGAAGGGATCCTTCGGAGGAACGTCTACCTCCCGGACGGGCACAAAAGGGATACCTGCTGTTATGGGATCTTAAAGGAGGAGTGGCAGCTTACCCGGAAAGCAAAATTCAGTGACATAATATGAAGCAAACCCTGGCCCTTGTTACCGTATTGGTGGATGACTATGACAGGGCTATTGCCTATTACACCCGGCAGTTGAACTTCTGCCTGCTGGAAGACACCCAACTGCAAGGTGAGAAGAGATGGGTAAGGGTAGCACCGGATTCCCGGGCCGGAACAGCCCTTTTATTGGCAAAGGCGGTTGGCGCACCGCAACTTGGGCGCATAGGGGATCAGACTGGCGGAAGGGTCTCTTTTTTTCTGTATACATCAGATTTTTGGCGGTCCTTTAACGATATGAAAAGCAATGGGGTTGCCTTCATCCATGACCCCCGGGAAGAACCCTATGGGGTGGTGGCCGTATTCAGGGACCTGTATGGAAACCTTTGGGATTTGATACAAACCCGATAAAATATTACAACAGATCTGTGAGAATGTTGAAGTGGATCCGGACCTGGCAGAAGGATAAACAATCTTTCCATACCACAGATTTAAACTCGTTCACAACAATATATTGCGGGTGTTGGCAGTAATGGCAATCTTGCCGTCTTGTTTAGGAATTTACATCTTTATTCCCAAATCCTATGAAGAAAATCCTATTGCTTATAGTTTGTATGACGATGAATCCTATGATGGGGGCTGACTGCACCAATGCATATGCATCTGCCAGTTATAGCCTGTCTCATGCAAAACGTTCCCTGGAAGCCAATAATTATGACCATCAGCAGTATTATGCCGGCAGGGCCCTGGATGCCTTTGAAAAGACCCGGACATTGGTTGAGGCTTGTGGCTGTGATGGTTCCCTGGACGCCATTTTAGACGGTATTGAGGATCTAAACAACGCCCTGGATCCGAAAGACTGGGATATGGGCCGCTATTATTCCAAAAAAGCGGTTGCGGATGCGCAAAAGCTATTATCTGTGCTTGACGCCTGTTCCCTGGGGGATTTCGCCCCTGGGCAATCAACCCCCGGGGAGGATTTGGCAACGGTTGAAGACAGCGGCCCGGTCACTGAAAAATTGAAGGACCCTGAACAATTGGAAGCCCAATTACGGCTGAAGCGGATGGCAGAGATAATCCAGGTGGAATTTGTTCAAAAATGGCGTGAACTGGTAGAGTTGACAGGCTGCAGCACGCTACCCTCCCCGCTGACCGATGTGGAAAAAAGGAGCGAAGCGGCCTTGAATGCTGAATCCCTGGAAATGACAAAATCCTTTTACAAGGAGCAGTTTATACTCCTACAAAAACGTGCTTTGGAGGCATTGCTGGATTGTTCCGAAGGCCTGGAACAGGGAGAACCGGGTGCTAATTGAATAGCACCATCTACTCATCAATTCCCAAAGAATCAGGATAGTATTCTATTCTACGGGTGGTATAGGCATTGTCCGGGGTGATGATCTTTTTAACCCAGTTCCCCTTTCCGGAAGAATTGTCGAACTGATAAATAAACTCTTTTCGTTCTTTAAGTTCCCCGGTTTTGATGACCTCTGCAGCCAACCTGCCATTCGAATCGTATTCGCATTGCTTCTCTGTGACCGGTGCAAAGGATTTTGTCAGCGAATTATATTCGAAAACAATTTCCCGAAGCACTTTCCCGTCCGTGTCATAGTGTTTTTCGGTTGCTTTAATGGGCAGTCCGTCCAGGAATTCTTTTGTAAGTTCCTTAGTGTATTCGGATCCTTCCGGGCTTTTGGTTACTGAAGAACGTATGGATTTTTGAATAACCCCGTTGAGCAGGTAGGAAATGGTGGTTTCCCCTTTATATATTGTATGCTGAATGATGGTTTCATCAAGGCCATCATTGTTGGACCGTATCATTTTCACAAGGTTACCCGCTGCATCATAGACATATTCGTATTTATCCAAAAACTCCTGGTTATAGGATAGTATCTTTTCCGTTATCCTTTTCCTGGGTATTGTATCCAGGGTATAGAAGTGTGCAATGGATGTGGCCTTGTCAAGCTGGCCATCCCTGTAGGATTCATCCCTCCTTTCCGTTATAATGCCATTTTGGTACCTGTAATTGGTTATTTCGTAATCCCTTTCGTTATAGCGCGTTACAGAGCGGGTCAAAAGGCCGTTTTTGTTAAATTCAAACTCCTCCTTTCCGTAATCCGTGATGACCATACATGATTTAACATTGTTATGGAGGTCGAAATCCCCCCGCGTAAACAGGTAGGGTTCCTGTGCGTTCAAGGCGGGGACCAACAGGGTGTTGCCGGTGCCAATCAGGAATAAAAATAAAATTCGGGAGAAGTTTTTTACCATGCCGCAAAATTACAGGTTATTACGTCAATTGAAAATAAAACAGGGGCTAAATAAAAAAGGGCGGTGTATGACCGCCCCTTTAATTCAATCCAAACCCCAAAGTGGGCTTGCAGATTATTTCACTTCTTCGAAATCCACATCTTCCACATTATCACCTTCTTTCGCACTCTCGGAAGAAGCCGTATCTTCACCATTTGTTGAAGGATCACTTCCCTGTTGTCCTGCTGCCTGGGCTTTGTACATCTCTTCAGATGCCGCTTTCCATGCCTCGTTCATTTTTGCCAGAGCGGGGGTGATCAGGGCAACATCTTTGGTGCCATACGCTGTTTTGAGCTCTGCCAGTGCCGCTTCAACCGGTTTTTTCTTATCCTCCGACAGCTTATCCCCAAATTCCGTCAATTGTTTTTCTGTCTGGAAGATCATACTGTCAGCCTCATTCAATTTATCTGCCTTTTCCTTGGCTTGTTTATCGGCTTCAGCGTTGGCTTCAGCATCTGCTTTCATTCTCTTGATCTCTTCTTCTGTAAGTCCGGATGAAGCTTCGATCCTGATATCCTGTGTTTTACTGGTTGCCTTATCTGTAGCGGAAACCTTTATAATACCATTGGCATCAATGTCAAATGTAACTTCAATCTGGGGTGTTCCCCTCGGTGAGGGGGGTATACCGTCCAGGTGGAATCGGCCGATTGTCTTATTATCAGAAGCCATGGCCCTTTCTCCCTGTAGAACATGGATTTCAACCGAAGGCTGATTATCCGCGGCTGTGGAAAATACCTGTGATTTTTTGGTTGGAATGGTCGTATTGGCATCGATCAATTTGGTCAACACACCGCCCATAGTTTCTATACCAAGGGACAGGGGCGTAACATCCAATAACAATACGTCCTTAACATCTCCGGTAAGAACACCACCCTGGATTGCAGCACCTACGGCAACAACTTCATCAGGGTTGACTCCCTTAGAAGGTTTTTTCCCGAAGAATTTCTCTACAGCCTCCTGCACGGCCGGAATCCTGGTAGAACCTCCCACCAGTATGATCTCATCTATGTCACTTTTGGACAGGCCGGCGGCTTTCATTGCAGTTTCGCATGGCTCAATGGTCCTTTTAACCAGGTCACCTATCAATTGTTCAAATTTTGAACGCGATAAACTGCGTACAAGGTGTTTCGGACCGGAAGCCGTAGCCGTAACATAGGGCAGGTTTATTTCAGTCTGTGCAGTTGATGATAATTCGATCTTTGCTTTTTCTGCTGCTTCCCTCAAACGCTGCAAGGCCATAGCGTCCTGACGAAGGTCAATTCCTTCCTCCTTCTTAAATTCTTCTGCCAGCCAATCGATAATTTTCTGATCCACATCATCACCACCCAGGTGGGTGTCCCCATCTGTTGACAATACTTCAAAAACACCATCTCCTAATTCAAGGATAGATACATCATGGGTTCCGCCCCCGAAATCGAAAACCACAATCTTCTGGTCCTTGTGTTTTTTATCGAGGCCATAGGCTAAAGATGCGGCCGTAGGCTCATTGATGATACGTTCTACCTTCAGCCCGGCAATCTCGCCGGCCTCCTTGGTAGCCTGTCGCTGGGCATCGTTAAAATAGGCAGGAACAGTGATAACGGCACGGGTTACTGTATGACCCAGGTAGTCCTCCGCAGTTTTTTTCATTTTCTGAAGGATCATGGCGGAAAGTTCCTGAGGGGTATACAAACGCCCGTCAATATCCACCCGCGGGGTGTCGTTATCTCCTTTTACAACTTTATAAGGCACACGGTCCGCTTCCTTTTTCGATTCGGAATATTTGTTGCCCATAAAGCGTTTGATAGAGTATATTGTTTTATGCGGATTGGTTACCGCCTGCCTTTTTGCAGGATCTCCCACCTTAATCTCGCCACCCTCCACGAAAGCAATCACAGAAGGCGTGGTGCGTTTTCCCTCAGCATTGGGAATCACAACAGGCTCATTACCTTCCATTACCGAGACGCAGGAGTTGGTGGTACCTAAATCTATTCCAATAATTTTGCTCATCTTTTATATTTTATAATTAGTGCATTTCATTTTTAGATCGTTTTTTAAATGTCAAACAACATGCCAACGCACCAAACCTGACAGGATGTCATTTAAGGCCGCCATTGCCAGATGGTAAAGGAGGGGAAATTTGGCAGTATGCTGCTTATGTTTTGTATACCTGATTGCAACTGAAAAACCGGGATAACAAGTATCTTTATCAGGAATAAGGTTGGTATATGGAATGTATCAGTGTCTTTGACATGCTTAAAATAGGGATTGGCCCATCCAGTTCCCATACAATGGGCCCCTGGCGGGCTGCGGAACGATGGTGTTCCGAATTAAGTGCTGCGGGAAAACTCGAACAGGTATTGGCTGTGCAGGTTACCATTTACGGATCCCTTGCCCTGACCGGTAAAGGCCATGCTACTGACCTGGCGTTGCTTCTTGGGCTGAGCGGTGCCGATCCGGAATATATCCCAGTGGAGGATATCCCGAGACGTATCAGCCAGATCAAAGCAGAAAAAAGTCTGAAATTGCAAAGTGAAATCACCATCCCCTTTGATCCTGCAACAGATATTATTTTCAAACGGGAATTCCTACCTTTCCATGCCAACGGCATGACATTTACAGCATCCCTTCCCAATGGCAAAAAAACAAACACCACGTATTACTCCATAGGCGGTGGATTTGTGGTTCGGGAGGAACGGACAAATGCCAGGATAAAAACAGCAGCGTTTAATACCTTCCCATTTCCCATTCAAAAGGGGGTTGAGCTCCTCTCCTACTGCCGTCAGCAGCAGAAGCAGGTTTCCGATATCGTCCTGGAGAATGAGCGGTCCCTGAGGACAGATGCCCAGATAGATCATGAATTGAAGCGGATATGGCAGGCCATGCTGGAGTCCATGTATACCGGGTGCCATACTGAGGGGAACCTTCCGGGGGGCCTAAATGTGAGGCGACGTTCGTTCGATCTGCATAAAAACCTTATTGGAAGCGCGTCTTATACAAATGAAGCGGAATGGACAGGTGCCATCCGTAATACTGAGGTTAAATTCAGGCAGATCTTAAAATGGGTGAGTTGCTTTGCACTGAGTGTGAACGAAGTGAACGCTTCCCTGGGCAGGGTAGTTACCGCACCCACCAATGGCAGTGCGGGCGTTATCCCTGCAGTGCTGATGTATTACCTGGTTATAGAAAATCACGATGCATCCTTTGAACACATCAAGAAATTCTTATTGGTGGCCGGGGAGATAGGGAGTATTTTTAAAAAGGGTGCTACCATTTCAGCCGCCATGGGGGGGTGCCAGGCAGAAATCGGGGTATCCTCCGCGATGGCTGCGGCAGCACTTACAGAGTTGATGGGGGGCAGCCCGGAACAGGTATTGATCGCAGCTGAAATTGCCATGGAACACCATCTTGGGCTTACATGCGATCCCATCGGCGGCCTTGTGCAAATTCCCTGTATTGAACGGAATGC
>JBGTLT010000067.1:0-9694 GCA_041743975.1 Zeaxanthinibacter sp. | reverse complement strand
GATAGTTACCGTCAAATTGCTAATTTAGTACAGAGACATTATAGCATATGAAAATGAATAGATTAGCCGGTGCCGGAATGGTGTTCCTCGGAATTCTGTTAGGTTCCCATTCGGTCGTTGCCCAGGAGGTCTCGAACCTCAGTAACAAGGAAATCAAGGTAAAGAAAAAAACGGTCATGGAGCAGTATGAGCCCGGGATGATCCTTACCGTGGATGACCGCATTAAGTTGAAAGAGGAACGGATCGCAACCATCCGGATGCGAAGGGAGATTATTGATACTCTTGATATATCCGACCGTAAAAGAAGGCGCCTGTTAAAGGAACTCTACGAAACACCCCATTCAGACCACTGGGAGAAACTGCTAACTGACATCGTATTTGAGGAAGACCCCGATCAATAAAGAATATCTTGAAACCTCACCCGAAACCGCTTAGGCGGTTTCGACCTCTCCTCAGGAGAGCTGAAATCGGAAACCCCGGGGCAAAATTACCGGGAATTCTTGATTAAACTGCCTTGGCTACCGGTAGCTTCCTTCCACAGGCTTAACAGGCATCCACACCTCCTTTTTTATTGTTTTGCCGAATGTCCCTCCTGGAGCAATTGCAGCACATCAGAGGGGGTAATGACCTTAATAATATGTTGTCCCCTGAAGGCAATGGGTGTTTGTAACAGGACAGGATTTTTCTGCAACACCTTCAGCCAGTCGTCCGTATCAAAATCCGCACCTTTCATATCCGGCGCATCAGGGTGGTCGGTAGCCAATAAATCTTTTATGGGCACCTTTAATTTCTCCGCCAGTGATACCCACATGGTATCAGCTACCTTGGTCTTTGAAATATCGATGGTATGTACTTTCCCTGCTATGCCCTGCACATACCCATAGGTTTGTTTCCCGACACTGCTCTCGGAATTATAAATCATTGTAAACAGGCGTTCATCTGTAGAAACTGTCCCTATATCACTGTCTTTCATAGCTGCCACTTTAAATGCGTTTCCTCTTTTCCTTTCGTTTGCGGAGCTGTCGTTCCAGGTCTTCAGTCGCCTCGGCAATAGACGCTTCATAATTGGCATTACTCGCTTCGGCATACAGCCGTAATCGGGGTATGCCCAGCTGTATCCCACATATCTTCCCCGTATCTGGTTCGGTTGTGTTTTCCGTTTTGAATATAATGTCCGCATTGATTATAAAATCATATTTATCCTCCAATTTTTCCAATCTTTTCAGGGTCAGTATCTCAAGCCGTTCACTCGCCTTTACTTGGTCATATTCAAAGTTTACCTGCATATATTTTTGTTTGGCATTAAAGTAGAAAGGAGTGCGCCTATTTCCAAATTTAATTTGTGGTTGCGAAATTTATTTTTTCAGGATGCCATTATTACCCTATTAATAATTCTTTGTTAAAGTATGATTTCTTTGTCTTAATCAGTAGGATTTTTAACCATAATTATCTACTTTAATTAATATATTACTCATCCCCCAAATACACCCTATCATGAAAACAGAGAGCAATGAACCCATCAGCCGAAGAAAAAATGATACAAACAATATCATGTTACGCCTGGAAAGGAACAACAGGAACCTTTTATATCTAAAGGAAAAATTGAGTTCTTACATTTGTGAACCCAAAACCCTCAACCTGTTTGAGCAAAAGGAATACCTCGGGGAAAAACTCGACGGATTGCGTAACAGCAATCAGGAATTGATGTCTGCCCTCAAAAAGAGGCAACTGATTTTTGAAGACACGATGGATCACATACGGGAACAGCGCAGGGCTCTTCAGGAACTGGAAAACAAGGTTTTAGAGTATATCGGGATGGCCAAGATGCATTGTTAAGGTTCCGAACCACCGGGCTCCGGTTTCTCTGGCAGGAGCAGGGATGCTATGATGCCTCCTGCCAACGCCAGCACAATTACCGACAACGACACCCATTCTTCCGGGTGAACATAATCCGATAATAACATTTTCAACCCCACGAATGCCAGGATCACCACCAGGCTGTAATTGATATACCGGAATTTCGCCAACATCCGCGATATAAGGAAATACATTGAACGGAGCCCCAGGATGGCGAGGATATTTGAGGAGAACACAATGAATGGGTCCGCGGTGATCGCCAGGATCGCGGGAATACTGTCGAGAGCAAAAAGTATATCGGTAACCTCAATGACAATCAGGGCAATAAATAAAGGAGTGGCCGCCTTGACCCCCATACGTTTGACAAAGAAGTGGTTCCCGGATATATTACTGGTTACCGGGTAAACCTTTTTAAACTGCTTGAAGACAAAGGAATTTTTAGGGTTGAAATCGTGTCCGTCTGCTTTCAGCATTTTATAGGCCGTAAAAAGAAGGAATACCCCAAAAACATAGATTATCCAATCGAAATTGTTAATAAGTGACACCCCAAACAGTATCATTAAAGCACGAAACACAATAGCACCAAGTATTCCCCAGAATAATACCCGGTGCTGGTATTGCGGAGGGATTTGAAAGGAAGAGAAAATCACAGCGATTACAAATACATTATCGATGCTCAGCGAAAGCTCAATGAGGTATCCCGTAATAAACTTTAAAACGGCCGTACCAGGGGTTAAGCCGGTGGGGTTCGCAATGAGTTCCTCAGAAAAAAGCCAGTAAATGACTCCGCTGAATGACAAGGCAATGGTAACCCAGACTGCTGTCCAGATTGCTGCTTCCTTTGAACGGATCACATGATCCTTCTTATTGAAAACCCCCAGGTCTATTGCAAGGAATACAAAAATGAGCGATAAAAAGGATACCCAAATCCACATGTTCAGTGATTTTTAAAAGCCCAAAGATAGGAATCGTTTTAATTCAAATACCGGCCCGGGCAAATTCCAATGGAACTGATCAAAAATAAAGGGAATCGCGCTAAATTAATATGTACTGACAGTTTATCCTGGCTGCATAAACAGTTGAATGACTGAATAACAGCCCGTTAAATTTTCGTTAATTAGATGGAGCCCAACAGGGGTTTCCTGAAAATTTCAATACATTTAAGTAAACGCTGAAATGATGAAAAAACTACTTTTTGGCCTCGCAATTAGTTCCCTGCTACTGCTCAGCCTCTCGGCCACAACTTCAAACACATCCCCGCTTAAAAAAGATTTTATAACCAGTGATCCGGGCATCGCTTCGGTGGATCAACTGGCCTTTGGCCCGGAGGGAATTTTGTTTATTGGTGATAGTGAAACAGCCACCGTTTTTGCCATAGATACAAAAGACCTGGAATCAAATGCTGCCGGTGGCGAAATCAGTATTGAAGGCTTTGATGGAAAAATCGCCGCCTCCCTTGGCACTACGGCAGATCAGATAGCCATTACAGACATGGCGGTGAACCCTGTTTCCAAAGCGGTATATTTTTCAGTAAAGATGATGGACGGGACACCTGTATTGTTAAAGTTAAAGGATGGCGCCCTGGAAAACGTTTCGCTGAAGGACCTCAGTTATAGCAAAATAGAGCTTGCCGATCCGGTGGCGGTTGGTGCCGTTGACCACAGGGAAAGGCCCCTTCGTATTTGGGCCATATCCGATATGCAATTCCACAATGGCAAGGTATTGGTATCAGGGCTTAGCAATAAAGAATTTGGTTCCACCTTTAGGAGCATCCCTTTCCCCTTTGCCGATACACAGGATTATGCATCACTGGAGATATGGCATGCGGCCCATGGTGAATATGAAACCCATGCCCCCATTAAAACATTCGATGTGATCCAACTCGATTCCAAGGATTATATCATGGCCAGTTATACCTGTACCCCGCTGGTGCTTTTCCCGCTGGATGAACTAAAAGATGGGACCCATACCAAAGGCCGTACTGTTGCAGAACTGGGAGCCGGCAATTCACCAATAGATATGATCTCCTATGAGAAGGAGGGTAAAAAATATTTCCTGATGTCTAACAGCAACCGGCCTGTAATGCGGATCAAATACGAAAATATCGCCGGCTTTCAGGAATCCCTTACCACCCCGGTAACAGAATTTGCAACCACCGAGGGTGTGGCCTATGACAACCTCCCATTTCCGTATGTACTTCAGCTGGACAACCTGGATCCCGAAAACGTGGTATACGTGCAACGGACAGCAGAAGGAGACCTGGTCCTTAAAAGTCGGACTGTAAAATGGATGTGAAAACCCTTCATCAACTTACCCTCAAAAAGATCAAGCCATCCTTGGTCTTTTTTTGTTTTCTGGCCTTCCTCCCGGCCTGCCGGCAGGAACATGGGATCCGCAACCTGGTGGTCCATTATCATAACGGAAGGGCGGAAACACTTAGCTTTGAATCTGATGCAGACCCGGCTGGATTCAGGCTTATCAGGTCAGGCGAAATGGAAACCTATTTGCTTGGTGAGATGGTCAGCAGTGGAAAAGCAATTGAATTTATTCCTGCTATACCTTTCCAACCCGGTCAATCCTACGAGGTCCATAGGGATGGCCAAAAAATAGGGGGCTTCATCATATCGGACCCCACTGGGAAGGGGAGTCCAGAGGTATTACAATTCTACCCCACCACGGACAGCGTTCCGGAAAACCTCCTGAAGCTGTACATCCAGTTCTCGATGCCCATGCAGGAAGTGGGCCATGCGGTCGATTTTATTCAGGTCAGGGATAAATCGGAAGGGCAGCCTGTGGATATTTTTTTACACCTGGAATCCGAATTGTGGAACAAAGAACACAACCTGCTTACCCTATGGCTTGACCCCGGGCGCATAAAGACCGGGTTGATCCCCAACAAGGCTATGGGCCTTCCTATAAAAGCGGGACATTCCTATTCCGTCCGCATTTCCCCGGAGTGGAAATCCGCTACAGGCCAGCCTATCGGGGAGGGATATCAAAAAACATACTATGTAGGGGCTGGAGACAGGGCACGCCCAAACCCGGCTGACTGGAAACTGCAACCCCCCAAAGGGAATTCTAAAGACCCGCTGAAACTTTCATTCCCGGAACCCCTGGACGCCATCCTGCTTCCGGAAAGTTTTCATTTACAGGATGGGGAAGGCCGTAACATACAAATTACCTTCCAGCTGGGACCACATGAAACCTCCATAGAATTGCTTCCTTTAAATAATTGGAAAAAAGGTAGCTATACGCTATTAATTGATTCTATACTTGAGGATTTGGCAGGCAACAATATAAGTCGGTTATTTGATGAAGAACTCCAGGGGGGAAACCCGGATTCCCGCGTATCTGAAGTGGAGCAGCTTGATTTTACAATTGAGTAACCACTTCTTCAGGCTTTCCGCGAAGGGTGGTCATCCTTATATATCCCAGTATCCCGAGGGATAAGGTACTACACACCAGGAAACCAATAAAAATAGGAAGGGCAGTTTCGGTGACATACCGGCCGAGGAAGGCACTGATTGGGACGGCCATGAGCGTTGAGACCAGGCCTGTGATGGCGGCCCCGATTCCTGCGATATGCCCTACAGGTTCCATCGCAATGGCCCTTAAATTCCCGAACAGGAAGCCAATGGCAAAAAACTGCAGTCCAAAGAACATCAAAAGAACCCAGGCACCGGGGTTTGGACTGTCATAAAAAAGGAGGATATACGCCAGCGAAATCCCGAAAAATGCCAATAGGGAAGCGGTGATCATATTTTGCATCCCGAACCGCATTACAAAAGAACCATTTAAAAAGATGGCAGTCCCTATGGTAAGTGCCAACCCGGCAAATATGTATGGAAACTGTTCCTTAAGGTTGTACTGGTCCTGGAATATCTGCTGGGCTGTACTGAGGTATACCAAAAAGGAACCGGTGATAAAGCCGGATATCAAAGTAAAGGCCACCGTGATGCGGAATGTGACCAATTCCTTTAGCCCATCCATAAAGATATGGCTGCTAAACGGGATCCGCATCCGGGGTTTCAGGGTTTCCGGTTGTCGTCTCCAGAACCACAGGCAAACAAGAATGCTGAAAAAAACCTGTGCATAAAATATGGCTTCCCAATTATAACGGTCTAAAATAAATTTTCCGCTTGCAGGGGCTATGATCGGCACCAGAATAAAGACCGCGGTCACAAATGACATGATCCGGGCCATATGGTCCCCGCTATAACTGTCCCTCACCATGGCGATACTGATGGTCCTTGGTGCAGAAAGTGCTACCCCCTGCAAGATCCTGCCAGCTATCATCATCTCAAGGTTAACAGCAAAAATGCAGATAAAACTGGCCAGTACAAATAATGCAAACCCCAGGTAAACTACAGGTTTTCTGCCAATACTATCAGACACCGGACCAAATAGAAGTGGTCCGACACCCAGGCCCAGAAAGAACATGATGATCAGCAATTGCAGATCCGCGGGATTGCTTGTACCCACCGCAAGGCCAATAATATCGAGAGCGGGGAGGAGTGCATCGAGTGCCAGGGCTGCGATAGACATCAGGGAAGCCATGAGGGCTACAAACTCTACCTGCCTGCGCTGTGCTATTTTCATTCGGCAAAAATAATGGTTTTTAGGGGAAAGATGTGAAGGGGCCGGAATAAAACGGATTCGCCAGGAGCACGTTCCTGAGATAGGGCAGCTGTGGTAGCTAAAACGATTTTCGTCCGGATTGAATCAAGATGCATAATCTCGGACATTACCTACGTACATGATACCTACATTTAGTTGATAAATTAACATAAGTTCAATATAACTACAAAGCCAAATATAGTTGTTTGGTATCGACAAAGTTATTTCTCAAAGAGGGTTTCTTTTCCGTAAAGTTGTAGGCTATAAGGGCAGAGAACATGTTGGTGATGAAATTCTTTGGACTTCTGTGTCTTGAGTGTTCAATTTGGAAGATGTTTTTTAGCTGATCAATGTTGGTCTCAGCAATAGCTCTTTTGCGCAGCAGGATGGCATCCATAATAGGAGTAATGGCCGTGGAGCGCATGTTCTTCCTGAGTTTGGTGACCAGGTGGATGCCATTGGCGAAGAGGCTCGGAAAGAGTTCTTTTGCAATATAGCCCTTATCCCCATAGAGTTTGCCCCATAGCTTTTGAATGAAACGTTTTCATGCGCAGCGGCTTTCTGTCATCCATATTGCCTGGGGTGAGCATAAAGTCGATCACCTCCCCGCAGTCGTTGGTCACCAGATGCAGCTTGAAGCCGTAAAACCAACCTATGGAACACTGCCCTCTTTTAGCCAGCCCATCGAACACCCTGTGGCTATGGATCCTCCTGTTGTGGCACACACGCAAGGGGGTGGAATCTATAAAGCTGATGCCCGAACAATCCCCAAGGGCACAATTCTTCAGATATGCCGCCAAAGGAAGCATGGAATCCGAACAAAGCTCAACCATGCGGTTGTAACTGACCACCTCAGGAAAATAACCTCTCAGGTGCTTGTGTACATAACCCAGGTAGAAGGTTTTGAAGTTTCTGAATCCACTCAGGTGGAAAAGCACCTGGATGGTCATTACCTCGGAGAGGGAAAAGGCAGCCTTCCTCTTACGTTTTTTCCCCTAACCGATCAGGTGTTTTTCAAACAAAGGCTACAATTCTTTACAAAAATCGTCGATGGAACAGAAAATTTCGGTAATTTTAATACTTGAAATCATGGCAGATTATTTAGTTATATAATTGTATATCAGTACTTTAATTTACTAAATTTTCTGCTTTTTTCATACATAATATTCAACTATTTTACGTCGAACTCACGTTAAATTAAGTCCACTTTAAAGGGACATTCAGGAGTAAGCTTGATTTTGCAGAAAATGTAAACCGAATGCCGTCAGGATTATAGAATCAGGACGGCATTTTTGATTGGTAAAGGAGTTGGCGAATATTCAGTGGCAGAATAGATCGGTTTTCGAAGTTTTTTTGACAATGGGGCATAGTAATCCCTGGGGATCTTGACGCATTACATCCCCTAGGCTGCCCGTTGCAGTGCTTCCCTGGCCATGCGCCTGCCAATCTCCAGGGCATTGGCGGTATGGATGCCGAAGAAGATCCAAAGGACCTCGGTGGCCTTGGTACGGGCCTTGATTTTTTTCAGGTGGTAGTGTTCCTTCTCCTTGCCAAAGCTGCCCTCCAATCTACTGGCCCTTTCTTTGGTGATGGCACTTGCGAGTTGCCTGCGTTGTTTTTCGTGTTTGCCGGCCCTTCCCTTGCGCTTGAAGTCGGTACGGATGTTATAGCGGCTGGCGAAGTTCCGATTTTTATTGGTGGCGTATATGGCATCGGCTCCGGCCAATCTGGTTTTGACCTTGGTCAGGCGTTGCGCCTTAAAGACAGTATCCTGGAAGCGGTTGCCTTCGTGGAAGGCCTCGAAGCTCAGGTGTTCGATGAAACTAATGCCGTCTATCTGGAACTTATTGACCTTGGCCCCGAACTCTACAGGTTTTTTCTCTTTCCCTCGTACAATGGGTCGGATATAGTCTTTGTCAAGACTCACAATGCGGGCCTTGGGTTTTACCCCTTTGTAAAAGTAAGCGTGCTGCTGGCTATAGATCTTCCTGGCTGTGGCCCTTCGCCTCAATTGGTCTTTGGTCATCACTATCCCATATTGGGTTTCCAGGCGATCCAGCTCATTGCTAAACTTATTCAGCAGCAGCAGCAGGCTACGCGTCAGGGCCCTTTTCTTCTTTTTGGTCTTCCTTCTCATCTTACTATACGACACAAAGCGCTTTTTCCATTTCAGATATTTGCTGCGAAGCAATGGTATCCCTAGCTGTTTGCAGTGATAGCCGATCAGGTCATGGAGCCACTCCACGCTCTCCCATAAGAGCTTTATGTTAGTGGGGCAACGAAGATAGCTCTCATAACAAGTGGCATCCATCACCAAGGAGTGCTTGTCGGCCATATTGGTCGACCAATGTCCGTAAAAGGCCTGTTGTACCTTATCCATATCCAGTTTTTTAGAAAGCTCGCAGCGGATCTCGCTGATGACCTTAAAGTTGGTAAGGCGATCCTGACCCAGATAGATACCACAGAAAAACTGCCACTCCAGGTTCCCGTTCAGATGTTCCATCAATTTGCGGTCGGAATCTCCCGAATAGTGTTTCAGGAACATCAGGGCAAGTTTGCCCTTAGGGGAAAAGATGGAGGCAGGGCCTTTTTTGGATTCGTTGAGCCCAAAGGATCTCACCAGATCCTCCCAGGGAACAGCCCGGTAGATTTTCCCTAAATCGCTCCTAAGGAATCGATCGTAAAAAATATCAAATTGCTCGCTTTGTGAGGAAAAAGTAAAGGTGTGTTGAAAGTCGGATATTCTTCGTATTTTGTGCATACTTGGAAATTAAAAAACCCCGTTTTTCGAGCTGAAGACTCATTTTCGGGGTTTTATTATACCTAAATATACGAATTAATTACCTGATAATCAAATATTTATACTACTTCTGAACGTGCCTATTTAATTGGGGTTAATAACAGGCAGTAAAATTGGTCCCTGACGCAGGATCTAAAAAATATTCAGAAATCGACCATATCACAACTTAATTGAATCCCTGCTTGAGGCATACCTTAATATTAGGAGTGCACAAACCATAGGTAACTGAACTTGGAAAATTTGATAATCAGCGTATTATAAATGATTGGGGGTGATATATTTTAATTTTCAATATTGAATTAAGAAAAGTATTACATTTAATATAGTTCCCTCACTTTAAGGTAGTTTTATTCCCCTGGTTCACTTTTTAGAACAATGACTTGTAATTCTTATGTGTCATGTGGAAGGCGATTATTTTTC
>JBGTLT010000066.1:0-104570 GCA_041743975.1 Zeaxanthinibacter sp. | reverse complement strand
GCCCCCTCATTTAATACATGTGAAAGGATATTGAAGGGGTTTTAGACCTGCATTTTTCAATTCCCGATTCCCACTTTGATATTATCCGCCCCCGGCCTTTTGGATTTATATTATAAACCCCGCCGAACAGGTTGTGGTCCCCTCGGGATCAAACTATACTGATTTACCGATTTTGAATATAACAAATCAAACTGCAGGAGGGTTGGGGATGCCAATAAGTGGAAGGGTAAGCGGCTTGGGTATTCCCCACCAGGTTCTGTTGAGGGGGGCATCCCCTTTGTCCAGCGCCTTCATTTTTCCATTATCAATTGGAAAAACAGGAGGGTTTCGAAATGAAAACAGGTAAATAGTATGTGGTCAGTTCTTATGGAATTAAAAGTCTTTTAATTTATAATTCCAGTGAAATTTTTTAAACAAGCCGATGTATAGGAAGAGTTGCAGGTGCTGCACCTTCAGTTTCTGTTTGAATTTCAGGGAGGATTTATTGAAATAGCCCGTTATGCTGTAAATATTGTCAATTCCTCGCTTTTTCAATTCCTTATAGCTGTGGTAGCGAAGGTAAGGTGCCAGGTTTTTACCCCTGTAAGCCTCGTAGGTATACATGTTAAGGAGGTAGGCATCTCCTGGTCCGAGTTTAAAGGCCCGGTATTTATAAGCAAAATCCTTCGTCTCTGCAAACATCAGGGCAGCTATATCCTTTCCATGCATCAGTCCGATACAGAATTGGCCATTTTCGATATCCTTTTTCAACTGCGCAGGGTCCATCCCCATTATGTTGTCCAATATCCTTATATCTTCAGCCTCAATGGGTACTATGCTGTATGCTGATGCGTCTCCCCGGATGTGTGGCTCACTACTTAGTGCCAGTCCTTCCCGTTCCCAATAATATGGATCGATATCCACACCAAAACGCGTCATAAAGTTCCGTACGCTGAACAGGACAAGTCCGTTGCGGAACCGACTCCATGCCATGTGTATTCTATAGAACCTGCTGTTTTCTATTTTCTCCATATGTAAATTCTAATCTTCAACCGCGTCCAAAAGTATCCCGGCCATCATTCATATTCATTTTAATACGAAATTCTGCCGGGGTCATGATCTCCCGGGAATTGGCCTCAGCAATGGTATGTATCCGTTGGATAAGCTGCAAATTGGTTGCCAGTTTGGTCCGTTTTCCATCATACCAGATATTATCCTCCAGCCCAACACGGACCCCTCCACCGAAGGCGATGGCAAGTGAATTCATTTTTAGCTGGGAATCCCCTATCCCCGCAAGGCTCCACAAAGCATCGCCCGGGAGGTCATTGATCATCACGCCGGTATGAAGCAGATCAGGTTGTGCACAGGCAATGTTTCCGAATAACAGGTTGAAATAAAACGGTGGTTCCAGTAACCCTTTCTTCTCAAGGTATTTTGCATAGTTGACCATTCCATTGTCAAAGACTTCCAGTTCCGGTACAATACCCTTTTTCTTCATGATTGAAGCAAGGTCCTGGACCATGGAAGGGCTATTGATACTGGCCATAGTATTGAAGTTCAGCGAACTCAGTGTTAAACTTCCCATATCTGGTTTCAGGGCTCCCTCCAAAAAAAGCGGGTCCGAACGCTGTTCCAGTTTACCAAAATTACGGCCACTCAACGAAACACATATAACAAGTTCGGGGGCAAAGGTGCGTATTCCACGGATGATCTCTCCATAAATTTCCTTTTTGTAGGTGGGTACCTCCGTATCGGCATCCCTTGCATGGAGATGGACCATTGTAATTCCCAATTTACAGGCCGAATGAACATCCTCCACTATTTCATCGACGCTTACAGGAACGTGGGGGGTCATTTTTTTCATAGGTATCATCCCCGTTGGGGTAAAATTGATTATCAGGTTTTTCATAATTAGTAAGTCTAAGCTGGCACGGGTAATGATCTCAAAGGGTTATGGGTGGGATAGTACCATTTGTTACTGTCCAAAATCATGGCCTGTGAATTTTATGTTAGGTAATAAACGTGAAAAATCTGCAATAATTGCCAGTTGTTTGAGCGGTGTATCGGTTTCGTTTCCGAAAGCTAAGCTGATACCAGAAAAGCATTATGGGCCAGTTATAGGTTAAACAAATTGTTCGCTATTTTTGAGTTAGTTGCAACGGATTACGGGATCATGCCATCACTTTCTTCAGAGCCTGCCCGAACAAGTGTACCTGTTCCATGGTTCCGGTACTGATGCGTGCCCAGTGCAGCAAGGGCGGAAAGGGCCTGCCTATCACAATATCCTCCCTGCGCATGGCATCGATTATTTCCGAAACAGGCCGTCCGGTTTTAAAAAAGACAAAGTTGGTATGGGAGGGAATATACTCCAGTCTGAGCTCATCCAATGTTCTATATATACTGCTTTTAGCCTCTGTATTTTTCAAAAGGCTGAATTTATAGAATTCATCATCCAGTAACGCTTCTTTGGCCGCTTCTATCGCTAGTATATTGCTCATCGCCATTACACCATCCTTTAAGCGGGAAGCGGTTTCCGGCTGGGCGATCAGGTATCCAATCCGCATGCCTGCAAGGCCATAGACCTTGGAAAAGGTTTTAGAAACAATGATATTCCGACCTTCTTTTACTAGATCGACCATGGATGGGTAATCAGGTTCTGTAATAAAATCATAATAGGCCTCATCACTAAAAATAACAGCTTTGCTATCATATATTGTACAGAAATCGAGGACAGCATCCCGCTTCAGCAAGGTGCCTGTCGGGTTGTTTGGGTTGCATAGGAAAATCAACCTGGTATTGGAATTGATCCTTGCAGCCATTGCGCCAAGGTCATGTTCCAGGGCGTCGTTTAGCGGGACCCGGTGAACGGACGCCCCAAAGTTCTCTGCATAGGTTAAAAGTGCGTGGAATGTGGGATCGGCCGCGATGATTTCCCCGCCATCCCTGCCATATAGCAAGCCTGCCACTTTGAGGCCCTCTGTAGAACCTCCCGTGACCACCACATGGTCTTTGGAAACACCTTCCTTTTCAGCTATCATTTTTACCAAGCCGGTCAGTGCCTCGAAAGGGTATCGGCATGCAATATCAAGGGAATTGGTGATCGTTTTCCTGACCCTGGGGGAAGGTCCGTACGGATTTTCATTGGCATTCAGTTTCACCGGGCCGGGATTCCAAACGGTCGAATTTTGCGGGGTTATGGACAGGGCTTCAAATCCACCCAGCAAAGCCAGGCTGCCACTCAGCCCTACAGTTTTAAGCCATTGCCTTCGATCTGTGTTTTTCATAAATGGAATTTATAAAAAAAAGATACGAATAATTAACGTGAAATAATCCAACATTGAAACTATATAAGGCGCAGGTAAAGAATACAGAGTGGTTATAACCAAAGCTGAAATAAACCAAAAACCTTACTTTCCCGTCGATGCAAAACTGGAGACGGGATTCTAAAAAGTGTGTTAGGGGAATGGGATCAGTTATACAATGTATTGGAAATAAAAATGGTGAGGATCAGTAAAACCATCTCAAAATTAACGGTGATGGAAACAATTTTTTTTTCGCTGATAGGCTCATCAATCCCTTTCAGGATAAAAACAGAACCATAAATTCCCAGCAGCCCGGAAATTATTATAGGTAGCCCAAACAGGTAACGGGATACTTGCGGGTTTATATTTACAACAACACTGAATGCAGCAAAGGTCAGCAGAACAAGAATAAGCTGGCTGACTTTATAGGATCGATCAATATATTTACCGTTGGTTTCCATTAGAATAAGTAAGGTTTCCAATATTATAGGGTCTTGATGTTGGCTCGCAACCCTTCCATAATCCCCAGGATATTCCGGACAGTTTCCTGTAAATAATGTTTGATGAGGATATCTGGAATACGGATGGTCGTAAAGCCATTTTTAAAAGAATGCATGGTTTGCTCCAGGTCATTGATCGCTTGTTCATGGGTGAGCGCTTCATATTCCGTGTCGATTTCTATATTCAGTTTTACACGGGAAATCGCAATGTCCACAGATTTCTGTCCGTCCCACCACTCCAGCATAGGTGAGACACCTGCCGTTTTAAGCTCATAATAGAGAAGGATGGCTTCCATGGGAGTCCCATTGGATTCCTTTAACTTCACCATACGGTCCCTGTGCTGTGTGCACAGTGCAATCCCCAGCTTTTTCAGGGAGTAATAATGGTCAGAGAATTTTAGTTCTTTATTGCATTCCACACATTTCATTCAGTAAGCGGTATTAGATTTGGGATTATTATAACCCCTACTTTCAGGGAATAGTATAAAATGTCGATGTATGGAGCCCTACTTTTAGATAAAATGCAATTTTTTAGATGAAATGCACCTTGAACGTTAAAATACCTTTTAGCAATTTTAGCCAACCATACCCAAAACTAAACTGGTTATATTTACCATGGTTTCACAAATACAGTAACCAGCCGCATTTATGTCGAGGAAAATTGGCCCCGGGGTATTAGTTGCAGCAGCCTTCATCGGACCCGGTACGGTCACAGCCTGTACCCTGGCTGGTGTTTCCTTTGGCTATACCCTGCTGTGGGCGATGCTACTGTCCATTATCGCAACCATTGTGCTGCAGGAGATGGCCGCCCGCTTAGGGATCATTACCCAAAAAGGACTCGCAGATGTTATCAAGGAGGAATTAAGGACCCCGGTAATCCGCAATCTGGTAGTTGGCATCATCCTGGCAGCCATTGTGTTGGGCAACGCGGCATATGAAGGGGGGAACATCGGTGGGGGCACACTTGGGCTGGAAGCCATCTTTGGAATTCGATACCAATCAACATACCCATGGGTCATTGGTATCCTGGCCTTTATCCTGCTTTACCTTGGCAATTACAAGTCGCTTGAGCGGGTTTTTATATCCCTGGTCCTTGTCATGAGTATCTCTTTCCTGCTTACCGCTGTAATCACAAGACCGAACCCGCAAGCCCTTTTCGAAGGATTACTGATGCCACGCATACCTGAAGACAGCCTGCTGACCCTCATGGCGCTTGTGGGCACGACCATAGTGCCGTACAACCTCTTCCTGCACGCCTCCTTGGTAAGTGAAAAATGGAAATCGAAGGATTTCCTTGGGGCAGCCAGGCGCGATACCCTGCTGGCCGTTGCGCTTGGCGGCATAGTTTCCATGTCCATAATTGTAGCTGCCGCTGCCATTCCGGCCCGGGAGGTGGCATCGGTGCTCGATCTGGCCAGGGGGCTGGAACCGCTTTATGGGAATGCGGCAAGGTATTTCATGGGCATAGGGTTGTTCGCGGCAGGTATCACATCTGCTATTACCGCCCCACTGGCTGCTGCCTATGTGGCCAATAGTTGCTTTGGCTGGAAGGCGGGCATGAAGGATATAAAGTTTCGCTTTGTATGGATGATCATCCTTTTATCGGGGGTCCTTTCCCAATTCTTTGGGCTAACACCCATAGTGTTGATCCAGTTTGCACAGGTTGCGAACGGGCTTTTGTTACCTGTTATTGCTATATTCCTCCTCTGGGTTGTGAACCGGCAAGCTGTTATGGGAACGAACCGCAATACCATAGGACAGAACCTTTTGGCTTTTGTCATTATCCTGTTGGTCCTTATACTGGGGGTCAAAAGTATCGTTAAGGTCGCCGGGCTATTTTAAGAGATATGGGCAGGATATATATAGACATCAATTGTGACGTAGGGGAGGGAATCGGTAATGAAGCGCAATTATTCCCCCATATCTCCTCCTGTAATATTGCATGTGCCGGCCATGCAGGCGATCAGGAAACTATGTTGCAGGTAGTACAACTGGCCAAGGAAAATGGAATAAAGGTTGGGGCGCACCCATCGTATCCCGACAGTGAAAATTTTGGCAGGCAGTCTGTGGCGATTTCACCCTCCGATCTAATAAATAGCATTCGGGGACAAATAGCCTTGCTGGAAGGCATTGTAACACGAGGAGAACTGAAACTCCATCATATTAAAGCCCATGGGGCACTTTATAATGATATAGCTTCCGACGCTGTTCTGGCAATGAATTACCTTGAAAGTGTTGAGGCGTATCGTGGGACAGCCGTTTTATACGTCCCGCCGGGCTCAGTGATAGCAAAAGAGGCTGTTAAAAGGGGGTTTGTTTGTGCACTCGAAGCCTTTGGAGACCGGGCTTACCGGCCGGACCTGGGCCTGGTTTCCCGCCAGCAGGAAAATGCCTTGATATCCGCACCGGAGGACGTTTTGGAGCGGATTGTAACAATCGCCAGGGACCATGTTGTCTCAAGTATTGACGGGAGGCAATTGGGCATACATGCAGATACTTTTTGTATTCATGGCGATACCCCGAATGCATTGCAAATATTGATGTATCTTTCCTCTGAATTACCAAAATACAATATCTTCCTTAAAAAGTGAATCCATATCCTATTACCATAGAACCCTACGGAGAACAGGCCATACTCATTGAATGGCCCGATAAAGTTGAAGAAGCCATCTTATACGATATCCTCCAGTTGTCCGCGCACCTGATGCAGAACTGCCTGGAATCAACATACTGGGAAATGGTGCCGGCCTATAATTCGCTAACCCTTATAAACAGGGAAGAACATATTGAATTTGACATATGGAAAAGGAAGTTGGCAGAATGGTATGAAGGCAAACCAGCGAATATTCCGGCAGATCATTACCTATGGAAACTTCCTGTTTGCTATGATCTGGATTATGGTATTGACCTGGAGGAAGTTGCCGGGATATTGGGGCTCACCGTCCCAGACCTTATAGCTGCGCATACCTCGTATAGTTACACAGTTTATGGAATAGGGTTTCTGCCCGGTTTTATGTATTTGGGCGGCTTGCCGCAATTCCTGGAGACCCCGAGGAAGGAAACGCCACGCTTATTGGTTTTAAAAGGGTCGGTAGGGCTTGCGGGCCGGCAAACGGGAATATACCCTCAGGATTCACCTGGGGGCTGGAATATAATCGGTAAGTGCCCTATCCCCATTTTTAACGTTAAGAACCCGAATCCCTGCTTTGTTAGCATAGGGGATAAGATCCAATTCTATGCCATTACCAAAGCGGCCTTCGATCTTCATAAGATTGAAGCTGAAGTGGGGATTTTTAAAATACCTAAATCAAAATTGGATGCTTAGGGTGGTACATACCGGTTTTTTTACGACCATCCAGGATGAGGGGCGTTTTAATTTCAGGGATAAAGGTGTTCCTGTCTCCGGTGCAATGGACAGTTACTCGGCCAAAATGGCCAATACATTGCTCAATAACGACGAAGGCGATGCACTGCTGGAAATAACGATGACCGGACCCACACTTGCTTTTGAGGCTCCTACCTATATTGCCATAACCGGTGCGGATATGTCTGCCAGCATCAATGGCAAACCGGTTCCGAATTATAAGGTACACCCTATCCACTCCGGCGATGTGGTTTCCTTTGGCAAACTCATCAATGGGTTCAGGTCTTACCTGGCTGTCCGAAACGGGTTCAAAACCGAAAAAGTGTTGAGTAGCAGATCCTATTTCAAACCGATAACCCTCTTAAACAGGATCAATGAATATATGGAACTTCCCTATGAACCGGTTACTGAATTTGAACCTAAAATACTGGATATAAGACCAGCCCCTTTTCATAAGGAGCAGCTGTTAAATGTAAAACCAGGGCCTGAGTATAGGCTATTGGAAGACCAGCACCTGGAATTATTGTTTTCAAAGGAGTTCAGTATAGCCAAGGAAAACAACCGTATGGCCTATCAATTGGTCGAAATGATACCGGGGCATTCCAAAACATTGCTCACCTCCGCCACCCTCCCCGGCACCGTTCAATTGACTGGAGCCGGTAAACTGATTATCCTGATGCGCGACGGGCAAACCACGGGGGGTTATCCCAGGATATTGCAGATGTCCGAAAGGGCAGTTTCCATGCTATCCCAAAAGAAAAACGGGGATCGCGTTTCTTTTAAATTATAGCCCGGCATTTCGACCACCCATTGAATATGGTAAAAAATACTAACTACATTATTGATTATCAATAAAATAACCCAAATATACCGTAATTGAATTTGAACCAGTCTACTTTGTTAAAATGAGGGGCCGGATGAAACATTTATCTTTGGCAGGGAAACGTAAAAGTGCCATCCATGTCGCCGTATATAAACCACCATAATGGAACTTAACAAATACAGTAAAAATATAACCCAGAATGCTACCCAACCCGGGGCACAGGCCATGCTATACGCCATTGGCCTCAGTGAGGAGGACCTGAAGAAGCCCCTGGTCGGCATAGGGAGTACCGGATATGAAGGCAACCCATGTAACATGCACCTTAATGACCTTGCCCAAAAGGTAAAGGAGGGGATCAACGGGAAAGGTATGGTAGGTCTGGTTTTCAATACCATTGGAGTGAGTGATGGAATCTCCATGGGAACTGCAGGAATGCGATATTCCCTGCCCTCCCGGGACCTTATTGCTGATTCCATGGAGACCGTAGTCGAGGCTATGAATTACGATGCCCTGGTGACCGTAGTTGGATGTGATAAGAACATGCCCGGCGCCCTTATGGCGATGATCCGCCTTAACAGGCCATCTGTCCTGGTCTATGGAGGGACTATAGCTTCGGGCTGCCTGAACAATAAAAAACTGGACATAGTTTCGGCTTTTGAGGCATGGGGTGAAAAAGTTGCCGGCACTATTGATGATCAGGAATTTAAAAACGTCATTCAGCATGCCTGCCCGGGTGCCGGGGCCTGTGGCGGTATGTATACCGCAAATACAATGGCTTCTGCCATAGAAGCCCTGGGAATGGCCATGCCGTATAACTCTTCCAACCCAGCCGTTGGACCCGAAAAAGAAGCGGATAGCTACAATTCGGGCAGGGCGCTTCGGCACCTGCTTGAAAACGATATCAAACCCAGCGACATCATCACCCGAAAATCATTTGAAAATGCCATCAGGCTTATCACGGTAATGGGAGGTTCCACCAATGCGGTCCTCCATTTTCTGGCCATTTCCAAAGCAGCCGGAATACCCTTCACCCTTGCAGATTTCCAAAAGATCAGCGATACAACCCCCTTCCTGGCTGACCTGAAGCCCAGCGGTAAATATTTGATGGAAGATGTACACAGGGTAGGGGGAACACCGGCTGTGATGAAATTTATGATGGAGAATGGGATGCTGCATGGCGAATGCCTGACGGTTACAGGTAAAACCATAGCAGAAAACCTTGCGGATGTACCGGGACTGGCAGAAGGACAGGATGTGGTGAAGCCCATGAACGCACCTATAAAGGCATCGGGCCATTTACGGATATTATACGGCAATCTTGCTGAGGAAGGATCCGTGGCCAAGATAACAGGGAAGGAAGGACTCTATTTTAAGGGTCCTGCAAAGGTCTTCGACGGGGAATTTGAAGCCAATGAAGGTATCGGTAAAGGCCTTGTCAAAAAAGGTGACGTTGTAGTTATCAGGTATGAAGGCCCCAGGGGCGGGCCGGGCATGCCGGAAATGCTTAAACCAACAGCTGCCATCATGGGGGCCGGGCTCGGCAAACAGGTAGCCCTGATAACCGATGGCCGGTTTTCGGGGGGCACCCATGGTTTCGTTGTGGGCCACGTATGCCCTGAGGCACAGGAGGGCGGCAATATCGGCCTGTTGAAAGACGGGGATATCATTGCTATAGATGCGGAGAACAACAGTATTGATGTGGAGCTGACTCCTGAGGAGTTACAATCCAGGAGGAATACCTGGAAACAGCCACCATTAAAAGTCAGTAAAGGCAGTTTATACAAATATGCAAGGACAGTTTCATCGGCATCACAGGGATGTGTTACCGATGAATTCTGATTAATACACCCGCCGCTTTCCCTTTGCGGTTTTCGGGCAAATCCTTAACAATAAAAAAGGGATTAACAAAAGTCTTATATGGACTATGGAAACAGTGAAAGAAAAGAATAGTAAGGCTGCAGGGCAGCGCGGATTAAAAATAAGCGGTGCAGAAGCATTGATCCATTGCCTTCTGGCGGAGGGGGTCGATTTGATTTACGGCTATCCGGGAGGTGCTATCATGCCCGTCTATGATGAATTATACAAATTCAGGGACAAATTATCCCATATCCTAACCCGGCATGAGCAAGGTGCGACACATGCGGCCCAGGGATATGCACGGGTCACCGGCAAAGTAGGGGTAGCCATTGCCACCTCCGGACCCGGCGCTACCAACCTGGTCACGGGACTGGCCGATGCCCAGATAGATTCCACACCACTGGTGTGTATTACAGGGCAGGTATCCAGACACCTCCTGGGTTCAGATGCCTTCCAGGAAACTGATATTATCGGAATTTCCACCCCCGTGACAAAATGGAATTACCAGGTGACGAAAGCGTCTGAAATTCCGGAGATCATGGCAAAGGCATTTTATATTGCCAGATCGGGCCGGCCTGGCCCTGTATTGGTCGATATTACAAAGAATGCACAGTTTGAGGAATTGGATTTCACGTATCAGCCCTGCACAGGGGTAAGGAGTTATAACCCGCTGCCTGCAATCGATGAAAAAACAATAGAGGCAGCTGCTGCGCTTATCAATTCGGCTAAAAGGCCCTATATCGTATTTGGGCAGGGGGTGATCCTGGGAAGGGCAGAGGAGGAATTAAAAGCACTGGTTGAAAAAGCCGGTATTCCTGCGGCATGGACCATCTTAGGGCTGTCTGCAATGGACTCAGATCATCCCCTGAATGTAGGAATGGTTGGAATGCACGGAAACTACGGCCCCAATATCCTGACAAACGAATGCGATGTCCTTATTGCCATCGGGATGCGATTCGATGACAGGGTCACCGGCAGCCTGGATACCTATGCAAAGCAGGCGAAGATCATACATTTTGAAATTGATCCGGCTGAAATTGATAAAAACATCAAAACCACATTGGCAATCCTGGGTGATGCGAAGGAAGCCCTGTCACTGTTATTGCCAAAAATCAAAAAAAACAGCCATACCGCGTGGCACGATGAATTCAAGAAAAGATATAAGGAAGAATACGATGCCGTGATCCACAATGACCTCCATCCTACAAAGCAGGGGCTTACCATGGGGGAAGTGATAGAGGAAATCAACCTGGCATCCGGCCACAAAGCCATAATTGTCAGCGATGTAGGGCAACATCAGATGATCGCCTGCCGATATGCAAAATTCAAACAAACCAAGAGCAATATCACCTCAGGCGGACTGGGGACCATGGGGTTTGCCTTGCCGGCAGCCATTGGGGCCAAGATGGGGGCTATGGACAGGGAAGTGGTCGCTATTATTGGCGATGGCGGATATCAGATGACCATACAGGAATTGGCGACTATCTTTCAGAATAAAACGCCTGTAAAGATCGTAGTGCTCAATAATGACCACCTTGGGATGGTTAGGCAATGGCAGGAATTGTTCTTCGAAGGAAGGTATGCTTCTACCGTCATGGTTAACCCTGATTTTGTCAAGATAGCGGAGGGATATCATATTAAGGGAAAGAAGGTCAGTGAGCGCAAGGACCTGAAAGCAGTAGTCGCGGAGATGATGTCATCTAAGGAGGCTTATTTCCTTGAAGTGAGCGTGGAAAAGGAAGACAACGTTTTTCCGATGATCCCTTCAGGGGCCTCTGTTTCGGACATACGATTAAAATAGAAGGAATTTTACAAATGGACACTATAACATTCCCCAACAGGCCGGAGAAGCTTGCGGAAATTTTGCATAAATCCCGGGAATTGGGCTTGTCCATGGCATCGGACCTGCAGACGGGTTCGCTACTTCAGGCATTGGTAACCGCCAAGCCAAAAGGGGATATCCTGGAACTGGGGACAGGCACCGGGTTGTCCCTCGCCTGGATAGCAGCGGGAAAAGATGAGAATACACGGGTAACCACAATAGATAATGATGCAGCATGTATGCAGGTTGCACAACAGTATCTGGGCGATGTCCCTGGCATCACATTTGTTTGTATGGATGGTTCCCAATGGCTTAGGGAGCAGAATGGCCGGACATTCGATTTGATATTTGCCGATACCTGGCCGGGGAAATATAGTCTGCTGGAGGAGACCCTGGAAATGGTGAAACCGGGGGGCTACTATTTCGTGGATGATATGTTGCCTCAAAAGAATTGGCCGGCAGGGCATGAAATCCGGGCAGAAAACCTCCTTAGGGAACTTGAAAGCCGTGCAGACTTTCATGTGACACAACTGAACTGCTCAACAGGGCTTGTCCTTGCTGTCCGAAAATCAATAAAACAATAATCACATAAAACAGACCGATGGCCAATTTTGTTGAGGCTGGCGGCAGACATTATAATTATGGAAAAAAAATGGTTCACCATCTCGGTTTATTCCGAAAATAATGTGGGACTCCTTAATCGTATATCGGGGATATTCTTAAAGAGACACATTAATATAGAAAGCCTAAACGTCTCAAAGTCAGAAATAGAAGGTGTATCAAAATTCACGATCGTTGTTTTCACAACAGAAGATTGGACGCGAAAGATCGTACAGCAAATTGAAAAACAAATTGAAGTCATAAAAGCATTCTCCCATACAGACGAAGAAACCATATACCAGGAATCTGCCCTTTTCAAGATTGCTTCCAACCTTCTTTTTGACGAACGCCAGATCCAAAATATCATCAAGGAAAACAATGCCCAGATCGTAACGGTGTCACGGGAGTATTTCGTGGTCGCCAAAACAGGCAGACGGGGGGAAATAGATGAGATGCATCAGCAATTGAAACCTTATGGGATCATGCAGTTTGTTCGGTCCGGGAGGATTGCGGTCAGCAAGGATAAAATGCAGATCACCTCTTTATTGGAAGATTTCAGAACTAATTAACTAACCTTAAAAACACAGGGAATAAAAATGGCAAATTACTTTAATACACTATCCCTACGGGACCAACTTACGCAATTGGGAAAATGCAGGTTTATGGAATCACATGAATTTTCGGAGGGTGTCACAGCGTTAAAAAGCAAAAAGATCGTTATAGTGGGCTGTGGGGCCCAGGGATTGAACCAGGGGCTCAACATGCGCGACTCCGGCCTGGACATCTCTTATGCGCTGCGGGAGGCTGCTATAAAGGAAAAACGCCAGTCTTATAATAATGCCACTGAAAACGGTTTTATGGTTGATACATACGAAAATCTGATACCTGATGCTGACCTGGTTATAAACCTTACGCCCGACAAACAGCATACGAGTGTCATCAAAACCATCATGCCCCACATGAAGAAAGGTGCTACACTCTCCTATTCGCATGGCTTTAATATCGTTGAGGAGGGCATGCAGATACGGGAGGATATTACGGTGATTATGGTGGCGCCAAAATGCCCGGGGTCTGAAGTAAGGGAAGAATATAAAAGGGGTTTTGGGGTGCCTACGCTCATCGCGGTACATCCGGATAACGACCCCCGGGACTTGGGTCTGGAACAGGCGAAAGCGTACGCTGTAGCCACGGGTGGGCATAAGGCAGGGGTCCTGGAATCATCTTTTGTCGCTGAGGTAAAATCGGACCTTATGGGGGAGCAGACGATCCTGTGTGGACTTTTGCAAACAGGATCCATCCTGTGTTTTGACAAAATGCTGGAAAAGGGGATCGAACCCGGATATGCTTCCAAACTCATACAATATGGATGGGAGACCGTCACGGAAGGCATGAAATATGGGGGTATCACCAATATGATGGACCGCCTCTCCAATCCTGCAAAAATAAAAGCCTACGAGCTGTCGGAAACCATGAAGGACATCATGCGACCCCTTTTCCATAAGCATATGGATGATATCATGAGCGGCCATTTTTCAAAGACCATGATGGAAGATTGGGTCAATGACGACCAGAACCTGCTCACATGGCGTGCCGCTACAGGGGAAACGTCATTTGAAAAAACACCTGCCGGGGATATGAAAATTTCCGAACAGGAATACTATGACCACGGTGTGCTGTTGGTTGCCTTCGTACGTGCCGGGGTGGAACTGGCCTATGAGTCCATGACGGCATCGGGGATCATCGGGGAATCTGCCTATTATGAATCCCTGCATGAAACACCACTGATCGCCAATACCATTGCCAGGAAAAAACTTTTTGAGATGAACAGGGTTATTTCTGATACCGCGGAATATGGCTGCTACCTGTTTGACCACGCCTGCAAACCCCTGCTTGCCGACTTCATGAAAAAAATTGATACGGATGTTATCGGAAAGCATTATGGGGAGGACAGGGACACCAATGTGGATAATGCCAGGCTGATCGCTGTCAACAAAGCCCTCAGGGAACATCCTGTGGAATTGGTGGGATCAAGGTTAAGGGCCTCTATGACCGCTATGAAACCCATTGTGTAGCATGCCATTCCTAATCTCTAAATAACCAAGAACATGAGTGCCACAGATCTATCGATACCCACAGAATTTATAATTCAGGAACCCGTCCGGCAGGAAAAGTACCTGGTCAATGGGGAATTAAGGCAATGGAAGGGTAACTTCACCGAAGTTTATTCCTCCATATCAACATCTTCAGATTATGAACCCACCCTCCTGGGAAGTATCCCGGATATGGATGAAAAAGCTGCCCTGGAGGCGATGGAGGCTGCTGTTAAGGCCTATAATCAAGGTCAGGGCATATGGCCTACCATGAAAGTAGCGGACCGGATAGAATGTATGGATAAGTTTGTGAAGCAAATGGAAACCAAAAGGGAGGCTGTTGTAAAAATGCTGATGTGGGAGATCGGGAAGACGCTTGCAGATTCCGGGAAGGAATTTGACCGGACCGTTGAATATATATATGATACGATCGAAGATTATAAACAACTCGATCGTAATTCGGCCAAATTCCAGAAGCATGACGGGGTTTATGCCCATATCCGAAGGGGCCCGCTTGGGGTAGTCCTCTGCCTGGGTCCGTATAATTATCCGCTTAATGAGACTTTTGCCCTCCTGGTCCCGGCCATAATAATGGGTAACACCACGATATTTAAACCTGCCAAACACGGGGTGTTGCTGATTAGCTTTCTTATGGAGGCATTTCAGAACAGTTTCCCCAAAGGAGTGGTCAATATCCTGTTCGGAAGGGGGCGGGTAGTGGCAGCGCCCATCATGAAGACAGGGAAAATAGATGTCCTGGCGTTGATCGGCAATAGCAGGTCGGCCAATGCCCTCCAGGAACAACACCCCAAGAGCAACCGGTTGCGACTGGTACTGGGCCTCGAAGCAAAAAACCCTGCGATTATCCTTCCTGATGCGGATCTGGACCTTACCATTGACGAATGTATCTCGGGTACCTTATCCTTTAATGGGCAGCGCTGCACCGCCTTAAAAGTCATCTATGTACATGAGGATATCATCCCGGAATTCAACAAGCGGTTCTCTGAAAAAGTAGACAGCCTGAAATTTGGCAATCCCTGGGAAGCCGGGGTGCAACTTACGCCCTTACCCGAACCCGCAAAACCTGATTATATCCAGGAACTTTTGGACGACGCACTGGAGAAGGGCGCCGAAGTATTGAACCAAAAAGGAGGGGAGCGCAGTGAGAACTTTATCTGGCCGGCAGTGCTTTATCCCGTGACCAAAGAAATGCGGGTATACCAGGAAGAACAATTTGGACCTATCATCCCGGTATTATCCTTTAAGGATATTTCAGAGCCACTTGATGATATGGCAGCCAGCAACTACGGGCAACAGGTAAGCCTTTTTGGAAAGGATGTCTACGCCCTTGCGCCTTTGATCGATACGCTTGTGAACCTGGTCTGCCGGGTGAACCTGAACAGTTCCTGCCAGCGCGGCCCGGATGTATATCCCTTTACAGGCAGGAAAGATTCCGCGCAATCCACCCTGAGTGTACATGATGCCCTGCGCTCCTTTTCCGTAAGGACCTTTGTGGCATTTAAGGATAATGACCTGAATACACAGACCGTACGCGAACTCCTGGATACCAAACTCTCCAACTTTATTAGCACGGATTACATCCTCTGAAAGCGAAACCGGTTTCGACCTCTCCAGGGGAGAGGTGCCCTGGGGCAGAAGCCCCGAGGAATTCCTTTGATTAAACAGGGAGCCAATTCCGGTCTGTCGCATGATAAGACAATACAGGCATTCTGCCATGCGTATAAGCTATATTACCTCTACCCCGCTTAAAATAGACACTGATGGGATAATATTCCATAGAAACTGGATAATCGCGTAAAGGAAACACCCTCCGCAGCAGTTTACCTTTGTTCCTGAAAAGATGGCAAGCAATTGCCTTTAATTGATAATCATGAACACGGGAAAATATAATAAAAAAGCTTTGATGTCCCTGGCGATAGGAGGTTTTGGCCTTGGCCTGACTGAGTTTGTCATTATGGGTATCCTGCCGGATGTTGCGCTTGCCCTGGGGATAAGCATTCCTAAAGCCAGCCACTTTATCGCCGCCTATGCCCTGGGTGTCGTCATCGGAGCCCCCCTCTTTACACAAATTGCCAAAAGGTGGCCCGCACACAGGGCGCTCCTCTACCTGATGATATGGTTTACCGTTTTTAATACCCTTTCAGCATTTGCTACAAATTACAGTAGTTTACTGCTGTTCAGGTTGTTATCCGGGTTGCCTCACGGGGCATTTTTCGGTATAGGTGCGGTTATCGCAGGGAAACTCTCCAAAGAAGGTAAGTCGGCCCAGGCGATAGCCATCATGTTTACAGGTCTGACAATAGCCAATGTCATGGGGGTGCCTGTAGGGACCTATATAGGGCATTCCTATGCATGGTCTGCCTCCTTCCTTATGGTAGGGGTATCTGGCTTACTGGCATTGCTCAGTATCTATTTCTGGATGCCGAAACAGGCTATCGAGCTACCCTCAAAACAGGCTGAGAAACCTAAGGGATTGAAAAATATGGAATTATGGGCACTTATCGCCCTAACAACGATTGGTACGGGCGGGTTTTTTGCCTGGTATAGCTTTATAGCACCCCTGATCCATGATGTGGCCGGATTCCCGGAAAATGTGATTGGGTACGCCATGATCATTGCAGGGCTGGGTATGGTAGCGGGTAATTTTGTAGGTGCTAAAATGGCAGAAATATTCACGCCATTACGGGCTGTTGCCATAAGTCTTACCGTAATGGTATTCCTGTTACTTCTGAATACCTGGCTGGCCTATAATCCATCTGCCGTCCTTGCGCTCACTTTTGTAATAGGTATGACAGCTTTCAGTGTTTCCACCCCGCTTCAGATGGCGATCATCAACGCTTCGAAGGGTTCTGAAATGTTGGGTTCTTCCCTCAACCAAAGTGCCTTTAACCTTGGAAATGCCTTAGGGGCATATCTGGCCGGTATACCAATCGCCTATGGGCTGGGTTATACCGCTGCCGGCCTGGTGGGGGCAATCCTGGCCGGGACAGGCGTGATGCTGTCCCTCATCCTGATAACCATTAAGAGATACCAGGACGGCAAATGGCGGCAACTGGCCCTTACCGGTGGAAATCCCCCTGGGTGATGCGGAATAATGATTGCAGTTGACTTTTGAACCCCGATGCAAAAACTTCAGGTCAGATATGGGCCGCGAGCCAATCGCCCACTTCACTTGTCTTATATGCTTTGGCCCCATCTGCAAGGTCTTCGGTGATTACCCCTGCTTCCAGGGAGGCATTCACCGCCTGCCGTATGGCAGTTGCCTCTTTTTCCAGACCGAATCCATCAAAGAGCATAGCCGCTGACAATACAGTAGCGAGCGGGTTGGCGATATCCTTTCCGGCAGCCTGGGGATAGGATCCATGTATGGGCTCATAGAGTTTGGTTCGCTCACCGAGGGATGCCGAAGGCATCAATCCCATGGATCCGGAAATAACAGAGGCTTCATCCGTAAGGATATCCCCAAACAGGTTTTCCGTGATCAGGACATCATAATCCTTTGGCCATTGTACCAGCCTCATCGCAACGGCATCTACAAATTCATAGGTTACGGCAACTTCCGGATAGTCCCTGGCCATAGCCTGCACTGTTTCCCGCCATAACCGTGACGTTTCCAACACATTGGCTTTATCAACACAGCATAATTTTTTGGAGCGCTTCATGGCCATTTCAAATCCCAGCTTCGCCAAACGCTGAACCTCTTCCCGGGTATAGGTACAGGTGTCATAGGCGGTATTTCCATTATCTTCCCGGCCCCTCTTGCCAAAATAGATACCACCTGTAAGTTCCCGCAAAAAAACCAGGTCGGTCCCCTCAATTCGCTCCCTCTTTAAGGGCGATTTATCAATGAGGGAATCAAAGGTAAAGGTGGGCCTTACATTGGCAAAGAGGCCAAGTTTTTTCCGCATTTTAAGCAATCCCTGCTCTGGCCTGACTGTTGCTGAAGGGTCATTGTCGTACCTGGGATGACCTATGGCCCCGAATAATACTGCATCGGAGGCGAGGCAGATCTCATGGGTTTCATCCGGATAGGGCTCACCCACTGCATCGATGGCAGCCGCACCCGTTAGGGCAGGTTTCCAGTGTAGTTCATGATCGTATTTAACAGCGATCGCATCACATACCTTAACGGCCTGTGCAATAACTTCCGGGCCGATCCCGTCACCGGCCAATAATGCAATAGTTAATTTCATTGTTTGCTTTATATTTTACCGGGTAGTTTGTTATACTTTCCCGGTTATGGTTTTGCCCGATTGGTGGGTTTAAATAATGTTCATCATTTTTTCGGTTGCCTTGATGGCCGATACGGTCTGGTCACAATCCAGGCCACGGGTAGTGAACTCCTTCCCCTGGTTTTGCCAGGTGATAATGGTTTCACATAAGGCGTCCGAATTACTTCCTGGCGGTATCCTTACTGCATAGTCGATCAGGTTGGGAAGCTGCATTTTTTTAGATTTATATACTTTTCTCAGGGCATTCATAAAAGCATCGAATTGCCCGTCTCCCTGGGCATTTTCCTCATAGCAGACCCCATCGATTTCTACGGATACCGTTGTGGAAGGTTTTAAACCTTTGCTGTGGGTGAGGACATAGGATTTTACAAAAACCCGTTGCTGAAAGGCCCCACTGTCCAACACATCAGAGATGATATAGGGGAGGTCTTCCCTGGTAACCTTCTCCTTTTTATCCCCGAGCTCAATGATCCGTTGTGTTACTTTTTTCAGTTCCTCATCATTTAGTGTAAGGCCCAGTTCCTGGAGGTTCTTTTGAATATTCGCTTTCCCGGATGTCTTGCCCAGGGCATATCTGCGTTTCCGCCCAAACCTTTCCGGCAAAAGATCATTAAAGTATAAGTTTCGCTTATTATCACCATCAGCATGTATACCAGCTGTTTGTGTGAATACATTGTCCCCCACGATGGGTTTGTTCGCCGGTATCCCAAAACCGGTAAATGCGGACACAAGTTTACTCACTTTATACAGCGATGATTCATTGACCCCGATCGCAATTTGCGGCATGAAATCATTTATGACAGCCACCACGCTGGCCAGTGGGGCATTGCCTGCCCTTTCACCCATGCCATTGACTGTCAGGTGTAATCCGTGGCAACCGGCTCTAAGGGCCTCCATTACATTGGCTACACTCAGGTCATAGTCGTTATGGCCATGAAAATCAAAGTGGGTATCCGGATATCTCCTGATCGTTTGGGTCATAAAGGAATAGGCTTCCGGATGGGTGAGTATCCCCAGGGTATCCGGTAATAAAATCCTTCTCAACGGCTGATCTGCAAGGAAGTCCAGGAATTCCCAGACATAATCAGGGGAATTACGCATTCCATTGCTCCAGTCTTCCAGATAAACATTGGTTGTTATACCCTTATTCCCGGCTGTTGCAATTACCTTTTCGATCTCCTTAAAATGCTGGGCGGGTGTTTTTTTCAGTTGGTAGGTAAGGTGGTTCAGGGAGCCTTTTGTCAACAGGTTTTGAACCCTGGCCCCTGATTTTTCCATCCATTCAAGTGACAGTCCATTATCCACAAAAGTAAGGACTTCCACCTGATTCATATAACCAGTTGGCTCCGCCCATGCAATGATCTGTTTTACGGACAGCATTTCACCCTCCGAAACCCTGGCGGATGCCACTTCTATCCGGTCAACTTTCAGCTCCTCAAGGAGAAGTTTGGCCAATGTGAGTTTTTCTACTGAAGAAAAGGATACCCCGGAGGTTTGTTCCCCGTCCCTGAGGGTGGTATCCATTATTTCGATTTTTCTTTTTTCCATCTTATGCCCCTTCATATGGGGGTTCTCGCAATTTCAAAAGGTCTGGGCAATAATCTGTATATTCACGGGAGGTCCCCGGAAACCAACTTATCAGAGGGGAATATTTTCAGAGAAACTACTGATTTCATTCTTCATCCGCAATAAATAATCAATGTCATCGAAACCGTTCAGCATATTTTCTTTCTTGTAGTCATTGATATCAAAGTGTTCCTCTTCCCCTGTTGCCAGTAAGGTTAAGGACTGATCTGGCAGGCTTATTTTCAGTTCCGTATGGGGGTCTTCTTCAATGGCCTCAAATATCTTCTGAAGGAAGGCAGCACTGACCTGTACCGGCAATACCCCGATATTGAGGCAGTTGCCCCTGAAAATGTCTGCAAAGAAGCTGGAAACAACTGCCCTGAATCCATAATCGTAAATAGCCCAGGCCGCATGTTCTCGGGAAGAGCCGGAACCAAAATTTTTACCGCCAACTAAAATTTTGCCCGAGTAGATGGGATTGTTGAGTATAAATTGTTCTTTAGGAGTATTGTCCGGATTGTACCGCCAGTCACGGAAGAGGTTGTCTCCAAAACCGGTGCGCTCGGTCGCTTTAAGAAAACGCGCAGGGATGATCTGATCGGTATCTACATTTTCAATAGGTAAAGGCACCGCGGTGCTTATCAATTGGTTGAATTTGTCGTAAGCCATTGTATCGTATTTTAATGCTGAATAACTTTTTTTTTGGAGGCAAGGCGGACCGGGGCAGGCCAGTTTCCCACCCTGGAAACTATACTTCCATCCATCTGAAATTATGCCGGAACTTCCTCCATTAATTCGCGGGGATCCGTGACTTTACCGGTTACGGCCGCCGCGGCGGCAACCAAAGGGCTCGCTAAAAGGGTTCTGGACCCCGGCCCCTGCCTGCCTTCAAAGTTCCGGTTGGAAGTGCTTACGGCATATTTCCCTGCAGGTACCTTATCGTCATTCATGGCAAGGCAGGCTGAACAGCCCGGCTCGCGAAGTTCAAAACCAGCCTCTTCCAGGATCTGAAGGATCCCTTCCGCTTTGATGGCTTCTTCAACCCGGTGGGAACCCGGTACCAGCCATGCGGTCACCCTTGGGTCTTTCTTCCTGCCTTTCACCAGGGAGGCAAATGCCCGGAAATCCTCAATCCTGCCATTGGTACAACTGCCCAGGAACACAAAATCGATGGGTTTGCCCAACATGGCATCCCCTTCACGAAAATCCATGTATTGCAGGGATTTCTGATAGGTGGCAACACCCCCTTCCACTGAACCGGCATGGGGGATGTCGTTGGATATCCCCATCCCCATCCCCGGGTTGGTCCCGTAGGTTATCATTGGCTCTATATCGGCACCATTAAACGTTATTTCCTTATCAAAAATGGCATTTTCATCCGTGGACAGTGTCGCCCAATAGGCCATTGCCTTATCCCACGCATCCCCTTTAGGGGTATATTCCCTTCCTTTGATATACTCAAATGTTTTGTTGTCAGGAGCAATAATGCCGCCACGGGCACCCATTTCAATACTGAGGTTGCATACCGTCATCCTTCCTTCCATGCTCATATTTCTGAACACTTCCCCGGCATATTCCACAAAATACCCTGTTGCCCCGGAGGTTGTTAACCGGGAGATGATATACAGGGCCACATCCTTTGGCGTAACTGCCCTGCTGAGGGAGCCGTGTATGTTAATACGCATGCGCATGGGTTTGGGTTGCATAATGCACTGGGTGGCCAGTACCATTTCCACTTCTGAGGTGCCAATCCCAAAAGCGATGGCACCGAAGGCACCGTGTGTAGATGTATGGGAATCTCCACAGACTATGGTTGCGCCCGGTAGGGTAATACCATTTTCCGGTCCGATTACATGGACAATACCATTTTTTTCGTGCCCTAGTCCCCAGTAGGGAATATGGTGCTCTGCTGCATTCTGTTCCAGGGCCCGTAATTGATTGGCAGATAAGGGATCCTTTACCGGAAGGTGCTGATTCCGGGTGGGGGTATTGTGGTCCGCTGTAGCGAAAGTCCTACCGGGGTGCAGAACACGGATACCCCTGATCTTGAGCCCCAAAAAAGCAACCGGACTCGTTACTTCATGAACCAGGTGGCGATCTATAAAGAGCACATCCGGGCCATTGGCGATCTTCCGGACTACATGTGAATCCCAAACTTTGTCAAATAGTGTTTTCCTTGAACTCATAATTGAAAATTTCTAAGCTAACAAATCTATAAAAAGAGACATGAACAGGAAATTAATGATGTCGAAATTACGATGTCCAACCCCTGAAGTAGTAAGGTTACTGCTATGGTTCTGCCAAATATGGGAGTCACCTGCCCTTTATAAAACAGGTATTCTAAAAAATAGAATGTTGCAGAACTTCCTGTCAGGTGAGCAGCCTTACTGACAGGTGGCAACAGGAGTTTAACATAACTGTAACGCAGACAACACATTAGGATATATATCTTTAGTAGGATACATTCCAATGTACATAAACGCAAACTTTCAAACCCGTGACACAACATTACTTAAAAAAACCTGTATTTCTTTTGCTGGCCCTTCTTTTTACGAGCCTCAGTGGAAGCGCCCAATTGAATCTCCCGAATGGGAGTCAGAAAGCCGGTGTTTACCAGCGCATCGGGATAACAGATATTGAGATCACCTATTCAAGGCCGGCCGTTAAAGGGAGGGTGATATGGGGTAAATTAGTCCCCTATGGAATGGATAATCTTGGTTTTGGCACCGCACAGGAATCCCCCTGCCGGGCAGGGGCCGATGAAAATACGGTGATCCACACCTGAGCCATGACGTAACAATTGAGGGCCAACCCTTACCAGCCGGGGATTATGGGGTTCACATGATCATCCATGAAGGTGATGGTGCCACTATCATCTTTTCGAAGAATCACACCGCCTGGGGCAGCTATTTTTATGATGCTGCAGACGATGCGCTGCGGGTTGATGTGAAAACAAGCGAAATACCCCATACGGAACTGTTAACATATATCTTTACCGAAACAACCCCTTCTGCAACGCTCGCCACCCTCAATTGGGAAAAGAAACAGGTCCCTTTTAAGATAGAAGTGGACGTTCCTGGAATTGTGTTGGATGACATCCGCAAAAAGCTGCAGGGATCACCTGGATTTAACAGGCAGACCTGGGAGCAGGCCGCTGATTATGCCCTGAATAACGGGGGTGATGTACAGGAAGCTTTGGGCTGGATCAATATCGCCCGGGAAAGTCAGTTTTTTAGTCAGGTTACTTTTGTCAATACCGCCCTCAAAATGCAGCTCCTGTTAAAAATGGATAAAAAGGACAAAGCACTGGCTATGGTGGATGAAGCAGCCGCCCTCGCTGATACGAACCAGTTTAACAACCTGGGCTACAATTTGCTCAATATGGGGGAACACGACCTGGCGATCAAATATTTTAAGATCAATGTGAAGAATAACCCCGCTGATCCAAATGTGTATGACAGCCTCGGGGAGGCCTATAAAACAGTGGGGGATACCAGGATCGCGGTTAAAAACCTGAAAAAATCCCTTTCCCTGAATCCGCCACCCGGGGTTAAGGCAAATTCTGAAAAATTACTGAAGGAAATGGGGATTAGCATTTAGCAATCCCCCAATCGATTATACCTGAACCTTTCGGGAAAGGGCTGAGGGGTCAGCTGATATAATTCCAGATATTCCTGTTTTTGGCTATTTCAGCATACGTGGACCGGATAAGTTTGTTCTTGTCCATTTCCAGGGAAGGATCTTCTTTTAATACTTTCAGGGCATAATACCGGGCTGTTCCCAGGATATCATTATCCTTTACAATATCGGCTATCCGAAGGTTCAGGATGCCGCTTTGCTGGGTTCCCATGAGGTCTCCCGGGCCCCGGAGTCGGAGGTCTACCTCCGCAATCTCAAAACCGTCATTCGTCCGGACCATGGTTTCCAGGCGTTTCCGCGCCTCTGCGGATAATTTGTGCCCGGTCATCAGGATGCAATAACTTTGCTCGGCCCCACGTCCGACCCGGCCCCTCAGCTGGTGTAGCTGCGATAACCCGAAACGCTCGGCACTTTCGATGATCATTACCGAAGCATTTGGAACATCAACCCCCACTTCTATGACGGTGGTGGCCACCATGATCTGGGTTTCTCCCCGGACGAACCGGTCCATTTCATAATCCTTGTCTTCTGATTTCATCTTCCCATGCAGGATTGATATCTGGTATCCTGGCAAAGGAAAATCGCGTACAATGCTTTCGTAGCCGTCCATCAGGTCCTTGTAATCCAGTGCTTCAGATTCCTGGATCAGCGGATATACGATGTACACCTGCCTGCCTTGTTTTATTTCGTCCCGGATAAACCGGAATACTTTAAGTCGGTTGGTATCAAAACGATGAACGGTCTTAATAGGTTTCCTTCCCGGGGGGAGTTCATCGATCACAGAAATATCAAGGTCCCCGTACAGGCTCATCGCCAGGGTCCTTGGTATAGGGGTCGCTGTCATCACAAGGATGTGTGGGGGTATTTCGTTCTTATGCCATAATTTGGATCGCTGGGCTACCCCGAACCGGTGCTGTTCATCTATAATGGCCAGGCCCAGGTTATGGAATTGTACCTTATCTTCCAGGACGGCATGGGTCCCAACCAGGATATGGAGTTTCCCGTTTTCCAATTCCTCATGGATAACCTTCCGGTCTGCACTCTTTACAGAACCTGTCAACAGAGCAAGCCTGACACCGATATCCCCAAGCAACTCTTTGAGGCTGTTATAATGCTGGATAGCCAGGATTTCTGTCGGAGCCATCAGGCAAACCTGGAACCCATTATCTATACCCAGCAACATGGCCATAAGGGCAACGATGGTTTTTCCTGATCCTACATCGCCCTGTAGCAACCGATTCATTTGGGCATTGCTCCCAAGATCGGCCCTGATTTCCCGGATAACCTTTTTTTGTGCATCGGTGAGTTCAAAGGGCAGATGGTCCCCATAAAAAGTATGTAAAAGGGGACCAACCCGGGCAAACAAGTGGCCTTTGATTTTCTGTTTGCGGATCAGGTTCTTGATGACCAGTTGCAGCTGCAGGTAAAAAAGTTCTTCAAATTTCAACCGGAATTGTGCCTTAGCCAGAAATTCCAGGCTTTTTGGAAAATGGATGTTGAACAACGCCTCTCCTATAGAGATCATTCTGAGTTCCTGCCTGATCTCCTGGGAAAGTGTTTCGGGAAATGACCCGCTTACCTCTGAAAACAGCTGCTGCATCATCTTATTGATGGCCCGGTTGGTGAGACCGGAATTGCTCAATTTTTCCGTTGAAGGGTACACCGGCTGCATGCTGACGCGGAGGCCCTGTTCATGCTCACTAAGCAATTCCATATCGGGGTGGGCCATAGAGAATTTACCGTTGTACCAAGTGGCTTTTCCGAAAATAACATAGGGGACATTGAGTATGATATGCTCGCGTATCCATTTTTGCGCCCGGAACCAAACCAGTTCCAATTCCCCGGTCCCATCGGTAAATGTCGCAACAAGCCGACTCCCTTTTTGCTGCTCCACGGTTTTGAGGTGGATCAGTTTCCCAATGACCTGTACCTCTGCACCGCTTCGCTCCAACTCGGAAATCTTATAATATCGGGTCTTGTCTATGTAACGGTTGGGAAAATACCGGATAAGGTCCTGGTAGGTATGGATATCGGCTTCCGATGCTAATAATTTTGCCCTGTTGGGCCCCACGCCCTTAAGGTACGTTATCGGGGTTTGTAGGAAATTAGCATTCATGCGCCTAATTTAGTGCTTAGCCTATACACCTGCAATTATTCAAAACGCTAAATTTGAATGCGAATAGGCCGGGAATGTTATGAAGAAAGCTATTGTTATTGCATTATGTATGTATTTTTCGGCCTATACCCTTGCGCAACAACAGCAGCTGGCCAATTTTACACATGCTGCCATAACTGTAGATGTGGATGCCCCGGGAAAATCCATAAGCGGGCAGGTAGTGTACACCTTTACGGCCACCCAAAAATTGGATTCCGTTTTTCTGGATGCGCGGAACATGAAGTTCAATGCCGTACGCCTGGATGGGAAAGCAGCAAAGTATGCCTATAACGGCAAAGCTATTTCCATCCTGAAAAAATTGACGCCCGGTAAATCCTATCAGCTTACCCTTGATTTTACAGCGCACCCGGCTCAGACCGTATACTTTATGGGCTGGGATGATGAGATACCCGGTAATGAGCAGGTTTGGACGCAGGGGCAGGGCAAGTACACCAGCCATTGGTTGCCCAGTTTTGATGATATGAATGAAAAAGTGGAATTTGACCTTTCCATTACCTTTGATGCCCGGTACGAAGTCATAGCCAACGGTGCATTAACAGGCACAGAACTCCTGGCAGATCGCAAAACCTGGCACTATGATATGAAGGCGCCCATGAGCAGCTACCTGCTGGCCTTTGTAATTGGGACCTACCGCGTGATCACCGTGGAGCCGGAAAGTGGCCCTCCGTTGCAATTATATTCCTATCCGGGAGACAGCCTGCGGGTTGAACCAACTTACCGGTATACCCTTCCCATTTTCGAATTTCTGGAGGCTGAAATAGGAGTTCCCTATCCCTGGCAAAATTACAAGGAGATACCAGTGCGGGATTTTCTATATGCCGGAATGGAAAATACCGGGACTACCATTTTTTCTGACGGTTACATGATCGATTCCATTGCATTTATCGACAAAAATTATGTAAATGTCAATGCCCATGAAATGGCACATCAGTGGTTCGGGAATCTGGTGACCGAGACAGACGGCCGCCATCACTGGCTGCAGGAAGGGTTTGCCACCTACTATGCCTACCTGGCGGAAAAGCATCTATTCGGGGACGAATATTTCTATTGGAAACTATATGAAACAGCCCTGCAACTGGAATCCCTGAAAGGGGAGGGGCAGGCCCTGACTGATCCCAAAGCCAGCAGCCTTACATTTTATGAGAAAGGGGCATGGGCCGTGCATATATTGAAAGAAACCATCGGGGAAGCGGCTTTTAAACAGGGTATTGCTGCCTACCTTAAGAAGTATGCATACCGTAATGTGAAGGTCGCTGATTTTATTGCTGAAATGGAAAAAGCCAGTGGCCGGAACCTTCGGGATTTCAGCAGGATGTGGTTGTATGAGCCGGTATTTCCAATATCGGAAGCGCATGAAAACCTGATAGCGAATTCAACCGGTGTTCGAAACTTTCTGGAACTGCAGCATGAACTCACCACCAGTAACCAGGATAATGAACAGATCATTCAACGGTATTGGGACAGGTCTTCTTCCGTTGAATTTAAGAAGCTGGTCATCCTCACCTATCATAAACTGCTTTCGGAAAATTTCCTTCGATCTGTATTCCAGACAGGGGATACCCACTTGCGGCAGGCTTTGGTTCTTGCCATGGACAGGATACCGGTAGCTTTAAAGCCACAGTTTGAATCCCTCTTAACGGATCCCAGTTATAAAACGATAGAAAACGCGCTGTATAAATTATGGATATATTTCCCATCCGACCGCCGGGCATACCTGGACATAACCAAAAATTGCATCGGACTCCCTGATAAAAATGTGCGGATCTTATGGCTTGTACTCGCGGTGATAACCAAAGACTATCTGGATATCCCGGAGCGGGAAATAGCATTAGCAGAATTACGGGGCTACACAGGCCGGCAGTTTCCAATGGAAGTCCGCCAGAATGCATTTATGCTCCTTCATGAGGTAATCGGATTTTCAGACAATAACCTGGCGGATCTGGTGAATGCGGCTGTCCACCACAGCTGGCAGTTCAGAAATTTTGCAAGTACCCTGTTGGATGGCCTCCTGAAGGATGAAAAACTGAAGCTGCGAATGATGTCGCTGGCCAAAGAACTAAAAGGTGAGGAACTGCGTTATATAAATACTAAATTAGGTATATAATGAGAGCATTGGTCATTTCCGGCGGTGGTAGTAAGGGTGCATTTGCAGGAGGGGTTGCCCAATACCTTATGGAAAGGTCCGCGCACAATTATGATCTTTTTCTAGGGACTTCAACAGGTAGCCTGCTGATATCCCATCTGGCCCTCAAAAAAATTGAAAAGATCAAAGACATTTATACTTCCGTTGATCAGGACAGTATTTTCAGCAATTGCCCTTTTACCATCCAGAAAAAATATGGGGTGGCCAATATTGGGATCAATCACTGGAATGTTGTCAAGAATTTTTACCGTGGCAGTAAAACATTCGGGGAAAGCCATAACCTGCTGGAACTGATCAAACGGACATTGACCCCTGCCGAATTTAAAAAACTAAAGCGTGGTCCAAAGGATATTGTGGTTACCGTAGCCAATCTTTCCCTCAGTCAGGTAGAATATAAATCCATCAAGGATTTTAACTATGAAGATTTTTGTGAGTGGATATGGATCTCCTGTAATTATACCCCATTTATGACCCTGGTACGAAAAGATGGATGCGAATATGCGGATGGGGGCCTGGGGAGTATGGTTCCAATTGATGAAGCGATACGCCGTGGCGCGAAAATTGTCGATGCCATCATCCTCCATACTGAAATAACACATTTTAACAGGATGCCTTCAAAAAATGTATTCTCGTTGCTTACCAGCATGTTCAGTTTTATGCTGGACAGGATCGAGAACCAGAATATCCGCATCGGCAAATTTGTTGCCAACCACAGTGGCGCAATTATAAATTTTTATTATACCCCAACCGTGCTTACCACCAATTCCCTCATTTTTGATCATGAAAAAATGACATCCTGGTGGGAGAGCGGGTTCAAATTTGCAGAAAGCAAGGATTTGGAATTGAATGAAATTGCAGTGAAATAGGAAAACTCCCGTGGCAGCTACCACAACGCACTGATCTCCTTTTTTATATAGGAGAGAGCGGTCCCAGATGGGGATTGCTTGTCCATGCTAAGGTTGAGGATATCTTCCCGCAGCTTATCGGCGGAATCGGTTTCACTCATGCCAGCCCTGCGGATGAGTTGTATGGTAGCGCTTTTGGCTGCCTTGATGATATTCCAGCACTCGTCACTCATATAGATTTGTTGTGAGAGGTTGTGGTCAAACTCAGTTTCAATACTCCTTACCAGCAAATTCTCATAGGCATTTTTATCAGATGATTTCGGTGCCACCCGTACCACCAGGCTTGGAATTGCAATTCTTTCCAGGAATAAGGCCATACGCTCATACGCCTGGAGCCTGATAGGCATTGAATTTTTTTGATAATCCTTGTGAAGCATGTATCGCCTGCGCCCTTCTTCATTATTGGTATGCAGCCGAAAAAAATAAAAAGCAACAGCCCCTGTTACAACGGCAGGCAGCAGGTAAGCAAACAATTGGAAAATTCCGTCTCCGGTCATGCTCTTGGTTTTTGGTTACAGGAAATTAAACGCATGAATGCATTAAAAATTATACCTGCATACCGCATTCCTTATTGGTTCTTGGCGTTCTTCATATTTTCCCGGACCATGAGGTAAAATTGCTGGAATTTAGGGTGCATATTTAAAAGGACCCCCTCTTTGAAGTTCCCGTCTTTTCCTGTTATCCGTATCCTGTCAGGGGCAATTCCATAATTTTGGAGCGCCGTTCCCACAGCTGCTGCCTGGGTCGTGGCGAGGTCGAGGTCCCCTGTCATGCTCAAGCCTTCAATGCTAAGGGCCATATCAGGGTTTGAATTTAAAATAAGGGCTACTTTTTCAAGCCATATAACCCCTTCGGGCGTTAGATCGGATTGGTCCGACGAGCCGTATAAAAGGGTGAGGTCTGCCATTACATGGACGGCACCTTGAACCACGGATATCCTGGCGTTTTCACCCAGGGTCTGTTTCGTATTGGTCAGCACCACAATGGCCGTTGAATCAAACCTGGCAATGGCCTCATTGATACTTTTCAGTTGGCGTTCCTTGTCCTGTAAGCTGGCCAGGGTTCGGTTTATATTACTGGAATTGGTATTGGAAACCTGTGCAAAATTATTGAGGTTCTGAAGCAGTGTGGCATTGGCACTTTGCAGTTCCATTATCTGCTCCTCGAAAGATTGGGCACGGGTGTTACTCATCTTTTCATTGTTCTGTGCCGTTTTCACCAAAGCCTGAACTGAATCCAGACGATGTCTCAAACTCGAAATTTCAGATTGCAGCTCACTCTTCTTTTGTGCACAAAGGGGGTTCGAGGCCAGGACAAGGAGGCAAACGAGGGATATAATTCTAATCATTGTAGGGGGTATTTGGTTCTGTAAAATAATAGCTTCATTAAATTTGACGCAAAAATAGCGATTTTTATGCCTCAAATGCCGGAGGTATACTTCATCCTTTGCCCTTTTCTCGCAGACCTGCCTGAAAATGGGGCCTACCGCTTACGGGAAAAAGACATTTCTATAGCCGCTTCTAAAGGATTTCCAGAAAAGATTATTGAAAAATAAAGTGTCGAAAACTGGTACTATATTTATTTTTATTAGGGAACACAAAACCGATAAGCACCGCATTTAATCAAAAGAATTCCCCGGGGCACCTCTCCTTTGGAGAGGTTGAACCCGCCTGAGCGGTTTCGGGTGAGGATCAGATGATTTATATTATGCTGATAAATATTACAACAATTATGATTTGTTCAGGTAATCCAGCGTCATCTCTGTAAGTGTTTTAACCCCCAGCAACATTCCGCTGTCATCTATCCTGAAATCAGGGGTATGGTGTGGGTACGAGGCTGTTGTGCCCGGTGTCATCCCTCCAAGAAAAAAGAAAAATCCCGGCACTTCCCGTTGATAGTACGAAAAATCCTCTGCCCCCGTTACGGCTTTCTGGATTTGTACGTTTTCCGTGCCTGCCACCCTTTGGAGCGTCGGTAACATGGTGGCCACAAGGTCAGGATCATTATAGGTTATTTCCGTGCTCGTGGTTATTTCAATTGTTGCGTCCCCTCCGTATGCCTTTGCAAGGGCCGGTACCATCTCTTCCATCCTGCGGTTGATCTGTTTCTGCATATCATAATCAAGCGTCCGGATAGTACCTATCAATTCTGCGCTTTCGGGAATAATGTTAAAACGTACGCCACTTGTAATTTTGCCAACTGTGATAACGGCTGCTTCATTGGTTAAGTTAACCTCCCGGCTGATGATGGTTTGCAAGCCGTCTATGATCTTGGCACTGATCAATATAGGATCCACCCCGGACCAGGGTTGGGAACCATGGGTCTGGGTCCCTTTTACATTGATTACGAATCGCTGGGCGGAGGCCATGGTTCCACCGGACTTGTACCGGATGACCCCAACAGGTGTTTGTGAATTGATGTGAAGGCCAAAAATAACATCAACATCAGGGCTTTTTAACACCCCTTCCTTCACCATCAGTAAGGCACCGCCTTCTTCCCCGGGAGGTGCGCCTTCTTCGGCAGGCTGAAAAATAAACTTTACAGTGCCCTGTACCTTGTCTTTATTCGCGGCCAGAACTTCGGCCACCCCCATCAGGATAGCAGTATGCGTATCATGTCCACAGGCATGCATGACCCCCACCTTCTCACCCATGAATTCTGAAGTTACAGAAGATTTGAACGGCAGGTCATTGCGTTCGGTTACGGGTAGCGCATCAATATCCGCCCTGAGGGCAACCACCTTTCCCGGTTGCTCCCCTTTTAAAACGCCAACCACCCCCGTATGGGCCACTCCCGTCTCAACATCAATCCCCAGGGATTTCAGATGTGCGGCGATCTTTTCCGCGGTTTTAAATTCACGGTTGGATAGTTCCGGATTCTGATGTATATCCTGTCGCCAATCAATGACCTTGGATTCAATGGATTTGTAATCCGCTTCCATGTCCGGATTTTGGGAAAGCCCCACAAATCCAACACAACATACTGCAATGATCACTACTTTATTCATAACTATTTGTTTGATTATAATTTTAATAATTGAAAGCCTTCATTCTGTAATTGTACAAGGGCAGTCATGGCTGATAACGCCAATTGTACGCCTTCAACAGCCTCTGTAACAGGAATTTCCCTCGAAACTGATGATTGGCCACAAAGGATTACCCCGGCACCGGCGTCCAGCAGCTCCCGGACCAGGGCCAAATTGGGATTCGGCTTGCCATAACGGACCTCATAAGCTGGGCTTCCAAGGATATCCTTGGAGGCTTTATTATGGACCACCAGGTATACTTTTATGTTTTCCTGGGAAACCCCATTTTGAGCATGCATATTCATAAAACGGGCAACTGTTTCAATGGCCTTGTTGATTTCAACATGCGAATCCGGGCTATCCATAATATCAAAAACCACCTTGAATTCTCCGGATTTATCCGTGGGATAAGTGGTGTTTTCCACCTTCCAAACCTCCCCGAAATCCTTGATCATTGGTCCGGTGGATTTTTGCTGCCCCCATGCACTGCCAGCACAACAAATTATAATGATCAGGATTAAGAGATTCTTCATTCATATGATTTCGCTAAATATAGCAAATAGAATGAAAACGATGCAGCAGAAATGCCGTCATAATAGCAGATAAAAACCTTTTAAGCTGTATAACAGGAAAGTACGGGCCCGCAATCTAAAGAATTTGTTGTAACAATGATGGCATGGGAAAACATACAGGAATCGGAAAGCGAGCTATAGCAATATGATTATGACAGCGTTTTCTGCCTGGGCTCATATCCCATGGTGCTGAGGATCTGTTTACAATTCGGGTAAAGATGATTTTAATCTCACATATATTATGGCTAAATTCACGGACTAAATTGAATGGCTTGAACCAGTTTTTGGAAGAATTGAATGACGCTCAGAAAGCCCCCGTATTGCATAAGGAGGGGCCGCTTATGGTGATAGCAGGCGCCGGCTCGGGAAAGACCCGCGTACTCACATACCGGATAGCCTACCTGATGGAACAGGGGGTGGATGCATTCAATATATTGGCGCTGACCTTTACGAATAAGGCCGCGCGGGAAATGAAGAAGCGAATTGCGGGAATTGTAGGGGGCTCAGAAGCCAAAAATCTATGGATGGGCACATTTCATTCCGTATTTGCCAAATTATTGCGGTTTGATGGGGATAAACTGGGCTACCCCAGCAATTTTACCATTTACGATACTCAGGACTCCCAGAGGTTAATTGCGTCTATAATCCGGGAAATGACGTTGGATAAGGACATCTACAAATACAAACAAATTCAAAATCGGATATCTTCCTATAAGAACAGCCTTATTACCGTGAAGGCCTATTTCCAAAACCCGGAGCTGATAGAAGCGGATGCGATGGCCAAGAGGCCCAGGCTCGGGGAGATATACGGGGAATATGTGGCCCGTTGTTTCAAGGCGGGTGCCATGGATTTTGATGACCTTTTATTGCGCACCAATGAACTCCTGAGCCGTTTCCCGGAAGTGCTGATGAAATACCAGAACAGGTTCCGGTACATCCTGGTGGATGAGTACCAGGATACCAACCATTCCCAGTACCTTATTGTAAAGGCCTTGTCTGACCGGTATCAGAATATTTGTGTGGTAGGCGACGATGCACAGAGTATTTATTCTTTCCGGGGGGCCAACATCAGCAACATCCTAAATTTCCAGAGGGACTACGATGAGGTCGCCGTATACCGGCTGGAACAAAACTACCGGTCAACGCAAAACCTCGTAAATGCAGCGAACGCCATCATAGCGAACAACAAGAATCAATTGAAAAAACTGGTCTGGACCGCCAATGACGAGGGGACTAAAATTAAAATACACCGAAGTGTTACGGATGCGGAAGAAGGCAGGTTTGTGGCCAGCTCCATCTTTGAGAATAAAATGCAACAACAACGGGCAAATGGCGATTTTGCAGTCCTTTATCGGACCAATTCACAATCCCGGGCCATTGAGGATGCCTTGCGGAAAAAGGATATACCATACCGCATCTACGGTGGCCTGTCGTTTTACCAGCGGAAGGAGATCAAGGATGTGCTTTCCTACCTTAGGCTGGTAATCAATCCAAGCGACGAGGAAGCCTTAAAACGGGTCATTAATTTTCCTGCACGGGGGATAGGGCAGACGACTTTAGATAAATTGATCGTCGGGGCAAAACAATATGGCCGATCTATTTTTGAGGTCATAGAAAACCTGGAACAGACTTCCATTAAGATCAATTCGGGGACCAGGATAAAGCTGCAGGATTTTACCACTATGATCAGGAGTTTCCAGGTCATGAATGAGAATACGGACGCCTTTACCCTTTCGGAATATGTAGCAAAAAAAACTGGTATACTGCTCGAATTTAAAAAAGACGGGACACCGGAAGGCATTGGCCGCATGGAGAATATTGAAGAATTGCTGAACGGGATACAGGACTTTGTGGAAGGCCAGAAGGAAATTGCGGATGCCAGGGGTGACCTTACGGAATTCCTGGAAGATGTAGCCCTGGCGACTGATCTGGACAAGGACATAGGTGACGATGACAGGGTTGCCCTGATGACCATTCATATTGCCAAGGGGCTTGAATTTCCCATTGTCTATGTAGTAGGTATGGAGGAAGACCTTTTCCCTTCTGCCATGAGTATGAATACCAGGAGTGAATTAGAGGAGGAGAGGAGGTTGTTCTATGTGGCACTTACCCGTGCGGAAAAAGAAGCTTACCTAACCTATACCCAAAATCGGTATCGGTGGGGCAAACTAATCGACGCGGAACCCAGCAGGTTCCTGGATGAGATTGATGAAAAGTATGTCGAAAACCTTACACAGTTAGACAATTACCGGTTTAAACCCCTGATTGATACAGATATTTTCGGGGATGTGGACAAAAGCAGACTGCGTCAGATCAAGCCTGTGAATAGCTCGCCCCCGGGAATATTGAAGCCTAATGAGGGCCAATTGCGGAAGCTGCGTATACTGAAACCGGAATTGGCAACCCCCTTAGGCAATACCAATGTTATCAATCCTAATCTGACATCCGGGTCACGGGTATATCACAGTCGGTTCGGCAAAGGAAAAGTATTGAAGATCGAAGGGGTAGGAAACGATAAAAAAGCGGAGATTCAATTTGAAAAAGGGGATATAAAGAAACTTTTGCTCAGGTTTGCCAGGCTGGAAGTCCTGGACGATTGAGCGATGCCATCTTATTGGTTCAGTCACGGGTTTACCCTTACCTCACAATATTCAAAAAAAAACTATGCATACAAAAAGCAATTTTCCGATAATCTTAAATGGTATTTTAGTACTCCTGTGCATGGCATGCCATAACTCTGAAGCCCCGGCACAGGCAGACAACCCGGACCCTCAGCAGGAAATACCACAGACGCCGGATGCGAACGATCCCGGGTACTGGGAAAGCGCGGAACTGGTCTGGAACGATGAATTTGATGGGACTGAACTTAGTTCCGACAAATGGACCTTTGAAACCGGATCCCATGGCTGGGGTAACAATGAATGGCAGGATTATGTGGCGGAAGGGAATACTGAAGTTAACGACGGTATACTGAAGATCTACGCCAAAAAAATTGGGGATGGCCATACCGTGGGGGAATATACATCCGCCCGACTCAATAGCACCGAATCATTTACGTATGGCAGGATGGAGATCCGGGCCAAAATACCGGAGCATAAGGGCAATGGCATATGGCCTGCAGTCTGGATGCTCGGGAGTGAGATCAGCACCGTTGGCTGGCCGGCTTGTGGGGAAATAGACATTATGGAATATGTTAGTTTTGAACCCAATCAAACCCATTTTTCGCTTCATAGCACAGCCAACAACCATGCTATAGGGACTCAGATAACCTCGGGGCCCGTGGCCCTGGAAACCATAGAAGAATCTTTCCATAATTACGGGGTGCTTTGGACGGACAAGTACATCAAATTCTACATTGATGACATGGACAACGTGAAACTGAACTTTTACAGACCTACCAACAGCAATGCGGAAAACTGGCCATTTTCCAAGCCGTTCTATTTTCTTATGAACATTGCGGTTGGCGGCAATTGGGGAGGGCTTCAAGGCGTTGACGATTCCATTTTCCCGGCCGTTATGGAAGTGGATTACGTCAGGGTTTATCAGGTCAGATAACCACCCACTTCAATTATTTCGGTGGGCCATGCATAAAGTGTCAGGTCGATTGGAAGGTATCTCAACCCAGTAAAATAATCCCAAAAGGATGCCGGTTCCCACCTCACCTATTTTTTATCCACGGGAACAACAACTACCTTAGTATTCCCAATTCCTGAAAGTGGCTGATTTCATTAAAATATACGAAGAGAATCCCAATCCAAAGGAGATCAAAAGGGTAGTGGAGGTACTGCGGGAAGGTGGTCTCGTCATATACCCGACAGACACGGTTTACGGCCTTGGCTGTGATATTACACGGTCCAGGGGGCTGGAACGGATAGCGCGTATTAAGGGGATCAAGCTGAATAAGGCCGACTGGTCATTTATCTGTGCAGACCTCAGCAACCTGTCTGATTATGTGCGGCAAATAGACACACAAACATTTAAAATACTCAAAAGGGCCCTCCCTGGACCATACACTTTTATACTTCCCGGTAACAACAATTTGCCAAAAGATTTTAAAAAAAAGAAAACAGTGGGTATCAGGGTCCCGGACAATGCCATTGCACAGGCCTTGGTACGGGAACTGGGAAATCCTATTGTATCCACCTCTATCCATGATGAAGATGAATTGCTGGAATATACCACGGATCCGGGGCTGATTTATGAAAAATGGATGAACCTGGTAGATATTGTAATAGACGGAGGATATGGAGGCAACCTCGCCTCTACTGTAATCGACCTTTCAGGTCATGAACCGGTAATCCTGAGGGAAGGGAAAGGCAGCCTTGATATTATTTAGGGCGGCGTATTTCTGGAGGACGTTATTTCCCGTCCGATTTTATGGACATATCCGGATTGTAAGGGGGGATAAAACTGCTAGGCTCCTTGTTCTCCCCAATGACCTCTTCCAGAACTTTCTCAAGGTACTGCAAATGGGCTTTCGTCATCCTATGGGTTATGACTGGGATCGTACTTTTAATTTTGCGTTGTAATTTGATCAGATGATCCAGGGCAAGCGACCGTACATCCGTATTGGAGGTATAGTCCTCAGATAGCATGGCCAGTATGCCGCCCACCATACCTTTCGCCTCTGATGGTTTATAAAGCGCAATAAGGTTTTCCACATATACCTTTTGTAATTTTCTGCGATAATCATTGGTGTGGTAAAAAACATTGAGGTCACCCCACACAAGGTAATTGAGGTCATCCAGATATGCGTCCGGCCTGTAGGTATCCTGATCCTTATAGCGTTCTGAAATGAACGTCATCCTGCTCAGCCTGCTGGCGCCCAACAGGTTCATCATAACGCTTTCCATTGTTTTGGTCACCGCTTCTTTTGACTGGGGGGACTGGATCTTATTGAGAATATCATTGGTCAATAGCCAATCCGGTTTATGGAAGATATGGTTGTCTAAAAATACCAGGGCTTCTTTCTGCACATTTTCAGGGACAGGCAAATAAACCTCCCCTGCTTCTTCCATGGTTTTTGGGGTTACATATATGCCCCCGATATTTTTAACAACATGGAACAGATAGTTGTCATACTGTTTTACGAGGTCGTTGTAGATCTCATCAAGGTTGGTATAATCATCACTCCCCTTTTCCCGGGACCATTTTGTCAGATAGGGTACAATACGCTGCAGGTTCATGATTCCGTAATTACTGGCAATAACCGCATTGTCTCCTAGGTCTTCCCATTGGGAACGGGGGTCAAAATCGCGCCCTTCCCCGCCAAACCACAAACGTTGGTTGCCTGTAATACTATCCAAAACCAACTGTGTCAATATTTCCTTTTCGGAATCTTCCGGCAGATCACCCGGCAAATGGGAGTAGCCCCATTGAATAGCCCACTTATCATAATCCCCGATCCTTGGCATCAGCAAATCGGGAGGAATACTGTCTTCCGGCTGGGCCACATAGTTAAAGCGGGCATAGTCCATAATGGAACTGGTATGGCCATACTTTTTGAGCCAGGTGGGATCCCGTAATTTTTCAACAGGGGTCGCAAAGCTGGCGGCCATATTATGCCGTAGTCCAAGGGTATGGCCCACTTCATGTGCACATACAAATCGGATGAGTTCCCCCATCAGCTCTGTGTCAAAATTCATCTTACGGGCCCTTTCGTCAATGGCACCGGCCTGTATCATATACCAATTATGCAGAAGGTTCATTAGATTGTGATACCACCCGATGTGGCTTTCCAGGATTTCACCGCTACGGGGGTCTGTTATATTGGGGCCATATGCATTTTTGGCAGGGGAAGCAAAATAACGCAAAACTGAGAACCTCGCATCCTCCAGGCTCATCGATTCGTCATTTTCGGGCCACGGCTTTCCTACGATGGCGTTTTTAAAGCCGGCCTGTTCAAAGGCTTGTTGCCAGTCATTGATACCCTGTATGAGATAGGGACGCCACATTTTTGGGGTAGCCGGATCCAGGTAGAAAACAATGGGCTTTTTTGGCTCCACGAGTTCCCCGTTCTTCCATTTTTCCAGGTCCTCCTCTTTAGGCTCCATCCGCCAGCGATGGATATAGACATTATTGTTGACCTTTTGCTGCTCATCCCCGTACTCAAGATAGGAGCTCGCAAAATAACCTACCCTCGGATCATAATATCGTTTTTTCATCGGGGTCTTTGGGAGGAGGATAAAGGAATTATTCAATTCCAGTGTCACCACCCCTGAAAGGACTGCTGCCGGGAGGCCGTGCCGTGAATCACTTGCCGATGACTTGGCCTTATAGGTTTTTACGGTCCGCACTTCCGTATTGATCGGAAAAGAATTCACACTTTTAATATAGGATTTATCTTTTTCCAGGGTAGTTAGCTTATAGGAATCTTTTTGGCTGCTGCTTAGTGCCAGCAATGGATTCTCGCCGTTCAGGAAGTCAGTGACATCTATAACCGATGCCATAAGGTCCTCGGTCCGTGCCTTTACATCAAAAGCCTCAATTATGGGGGTGACACTTGAGTTGTTTACAGCTTCGGAAATGGCATCGCCTTCCGTTGCCATACTGACAAGCGTTGCGATTCTCAGGAAAATTTTGTCAGTCGGACCTTTCTCCCAGATAATTGATTTATCCCCAATCTCCTCGCCGGCATAATTGCCGGCACCAGCAGGGGTCTTGATAAAACGGGTGACCACCAGGATCTCCCTGTTCAAGATGCTATCCGCTATTTCGAAGTAATACCGGTCCTTGACCTGGTGAATCCGGAACAATCCTTCCTGGGTAATGGCGTCCTCCGGAATGAGTTTAGTGTAGGGCAGGGAATTGGCCAGGTCAAAATCGGCTGATTTCGTCGATTTGCCCATTCCCAATAGATTTAAGGCACTACAGGAACTCAATAAAAAAAGGAATCCAATAAGAACTACAAATAATCTCATATTTAGACAACGATTTCATTTTACAATTAGTATCCGTTGGTTTGGATTTGGAATGATCCTATTGTAGGATGGAAAATTATTGTTTCTGCTATAAAGAATATCACAAAAAAACCACGGCCAGTAAATTTAACAGTTTGGCCGTGGTTGTAAAGTTAGGATTTTATCCTGATTACTTAGTTATTGATTGCGGGATCTTTCATCCCTTCCTCAATCATACTGTAGAATTGATCAATTTTTGGAAGAACCACGATGCGGGTCCTCCTGTTTTTAGCTTTGTCAGTCTGGGAAACGGGGATATATTCCGACCTTCCAGCTGCTGTCATACGGGTAGGATTCACCCCATAATCATTCTGAAGCACACGCACAATTGCAGTGGCACGTTTAACACTCAAATCCCAGTTATCCAATAAAACACCGTTTCTGTAAGGAACGTCATCGGTATGACCTTCGACCATGAATTCAAAATCGGGTTTGTTGTTCACAACCTGTGCAACCTTGCCAAGTACTTCTTTGGCCCTGGCAGTGATGTTATAGCTTCCGCTGCTGAATAATAATTTATCAGAAATAGAAACGAACACAACACCTTTTTCCACGCTGATCTCGATATCTTCATCATCCAGATTGCCAAGTACGCCTTTAAGGCTTTGTACCAATGCAAGGTTCACGGAATCCCGCCTGGTTATGGCATCCTGAAGTTTCCGGATGGTAAGGTCCTTTTCTTTAAGGCTTTCAAGGGATTTCTCAAGGTTTTCCGCCCCTTTGGTTGTTAAGGTTGTCATATTGCCCATGTTGTTGATCAATTCCTGGTTGTTAGCCTTCAGAAATGTGTTCTGGTCTTCCAATGTTTTTACTCTGGAACCTGCTATTGCTTTCTCCTCGAGGCAGGTGTTCAATTTTACGGTTGCTGAATTCAAAAGGTCCTGGGTTTCTTTTTGTTTGGTCTCCAGGTCCGCGTATTTCTTTTGCGACACACAGGATGATAACAAAAGCGCTATTCCCATTAAGCCAAAGATGATTTTTCTCATAATGATGGTACTGTTTAATTGTTTGTTATTAGATTTGTTTCAGGCAAACTGGCAGCAAAAATAAGAGAATTTGCCTCCGGTTGGTCAGGCAAAATTAGTTAATCTTTTACTAATAAGTTGAATTTTCTTATGTGATGTACGAAATGCGACCACACTATGGACGTTGTTGCATAGTACTTTAATATAAAATTGGCTTTCTCCCTTTTGCGAAACATCCGCCTGAAATTGCGGTAATAACTGAGGTGCGCACGCAGGATCGCAAAAAAGTGGTTGAATTTGAATTGGGCTATAAAACGGGCTGCAGCAACAGCATCGAGCAGCAATCTGACAATTATTACAGGCAGCGCCTTTTTCCCAGGCAGGTTTTTAGTTATGGAATACAAGGAATTCCTGAAATTGAGGTAGGTTTTTTTGGGATTCATGTTGCTCAGGGTTGACCCACCCAAATGGTATACCCTCGAGGTGCCAACATAATAGATCTTATAGCCTGCATTCTGAGCCCGCCAGCACAGATCTACTTCTTCCTGGTGGGCAAAGTAATCCTCATCAAAACCTCCCAGGGAATTGAATACATCCCGTTTCAGGAACATACAGGCCCCGGTTGCCCAAAAAATTTCCCTTGTATCATCATATTGGCCTTCATCCTTTTCCAGGCACTGGAAGATACGGCCCCTGCAAAATGGATATCCGAACTGATCCAGGAAACCCCCTGCAGCTCCTGCATATTCAAAATAATCCTTATTCAGGAGGTCCAGGATTTTGGGCTGAATGATGGCAGCTTCGGGATGAAGCCGAAAAGCTTCATAGATTGGTTCCAGCCAATTAGGGGCAACTTCCACATCTGAATTCAACAGGCAGTAAATATCCGCCGTTACCTCCTTCAGGGCTATGTTATAACCTTTGGCAAATCCCCCGTTTTCAGCATTCTTTATAATCCTTATTCCCGGGTACTTGCAACGGACAAAGTCTGCTGATCCATCCGTTGAGGCATTATCGGCAACAATGATTTCAGCGTCTCCAGAGTAGCGTACCACTGCCGGAAGGTAACGCTCCATCAGGTGCGTTCCGTTCCAGTTAAGTATGACAATGGCTAGTTTCAAGCGGATGCAAATTAACGGCTAAAATCAGGAATATGATGCAAAAAGATATACTTTTCTCCCTGATAATCCATTTGGCAATAAAAGTTTTCCAGCCCGTTGGTTACCATTAGATAGGTAGCCCTCAATTCCATATTGTACCGGGCTATCTGATCGAATGCCTCCTGAGTAATCCTTATTGCAGGCGATTTGCATTCCACCAGGAGGTGAATCCCGCCATTGGGGTTGTAGACGACGATATCATACCTTTTTTTGCGATGGTGCAATGTTAAAAGCCGTTCTACATTGATGTGGCTTGCTGGATAATTCTTATCCCTGATCAGGTGGTGCAAAACATGCTGGCGTACCCATTCCTCGGGTTGTAAGACCACAAATTTTTTACGGACAACATCAAAAATAAGGACCTTATTTTCGCTATTTTTGAAACGAAAGTCGCAGGCCGGGAAATTTAAGGGATGCATGCCGCAAATTTGATGATTTTTTTTGGATGGAAGAAGTAAAACGGATTATCGGGGAACTGAAAGCAGGAAAGGTCAGGCCAATCTATTTTTTAATGGGCGATGAACCGTACTATATAGACAGAATTGCTGAATATATAGAAATGAACATCCTGACAGAGGAAGAGAAGGGGTTTAACCAAATGGTACTGTATGGCAGGGAGGCTTCCGTGGATGAAATTATAGGAAATGCAAAGAGATATCCCATGATGGCTGAAAGACAGGTGATCCTTGTCAAAGAAGCGCAACACCTTGCCAGGACCATAGATCAGTTTATTCCCTATGTGCAAAGCCCCCAGAAGTCCACTGTCCTCGTTTTTTGTTATAAATACAAGAAAATCGACAAGCGCAAAAAATTGCATAAAGCGATCCTCGCAGCTGGTGGCCTGGTTTTTGAAAGCAAAACCCTGTATGAAAACCAGGTGTCTGAATGGATCCGGAAACTATTGCAGGGTCAGGGATACCAGATAGCCCCAAAGGCCGCCATCTTGTTGGTTGAATACCTGGGTACTGACCTCAGCCGTATCAGCAACGAACTCCAGAAGTTGCGGATAGTGGTACCCCCAAACTCAGAGATAACGCCTGAAATAATTGAGGAGTACATAGGAATCAGCAAGGACTTCAATAATTTTGAATTGAAAAAAGCCATTGGGGAACGCAACATGGCCAAGGCGGGAAGGATCATTCACTATTTTTCCCAAAACCCTAAGGATAATCCTTTTGTGGTGACTATTTCCTTACTGCACACCTTTTTTGCACAATTACTGCAATACCATGGGCTCACGGACCATTCCCCTAAAAATGTGGCAGGGGTGCTGCGCATCAACCCCTTCTTTGTATCGGAATTCCAGGTTGCGGCACGGAATTATCCGATGAAGGAAGCCAGCCAAATTATCTCCCGGTTACGCGAACTGGATATGAAGGGAAAAGGGGTCGGGGCACAAAACATGACCCAGGCGGATTTGTTAAAGGAATTGCTGGCTAAGATAGTCTGACCTATCGCTTGTCAATACTATACCTGCCAGGTCCCAAAAGGATAATGCACAGGAACATCACCATAAATAGCAAGGCTTTTTCTTTCGTGCTAAAGGGGTCTGAAGCATGGTGGAGAAAAGCGACAACTGCCATCGCAATTGCCGGTGGAACTGCGGCCCACCTCGTCTTAATTCCGATGATGATCAGGATGGGGCATACGAATTCAGCAAGCACAATGAGAAACAGGGAAGGTGCAGCCCCAATCCCCAGGGGATCGGCAAATTCGAAGTCGCCCTGTAGCATTTTTTGAAATTTGGGGAAACCATGGGTAAGCATGAATCCCGACGCTGAAATTCTAAGCAGTGCAAGTCCAACATCATTACATAGTGAGGAAGCCATTGATATACAGATTTGATTAGCAATACAAATATAACTTTTTTAGGATATTAGTCAGGATTCCGTAAAATTAGGCCTATAGCCGCAACTAATTTTTCTGCATCGGCAAGCGTAAATGCAAGTGGGGGTTTGATTTTCAGGACATTATCATATGGGCCGTCCGTACTTACCAAAATATAGCGTGCCCGGAGCCCATTCTTTATCCTGGACGCCAATTCCATATTTGGATTCCCGGCAAGGTCTGTTATTTCTACCCCCAGGAAAAGCCCACAGCCCCTGATATCTGCAATAACAGGGAACGCTTCTTTTAATCCCTGCAATAGCGACATTAAATGATCACCAACCGTTTTGGCATGATGCTGTAATTTTTCCTCAGCAATGACATCCAGGACGGCTTCGCCTATAGAGCAGGAAACCGGGTTGCCCCCAAAAGAGCTGAAAAACTCCGGGACCGCTTCAAAACTTCTGGCAATGGCATCTGTGGTTACCACTGCCCCGATCGGATGCCCGTTCCCCATCGGTTTGCCGATGATAACTATGTCAGGTACCACCCCCTGCATTTCAAAACCCCAGAAATAATCGCCCAACCTGCCAAATCCCACCTGAACCTCATCGCTGATACAAACACCCCCTTGACCGCGAATATAGGGATAAACGGCCTGGAGGTATCCGGCAGGCAGGGGAACCTGACCCCCACAGCCTACGATAGGTTCCGCGATAAAGGCTGCTATTTCGGATCTGTGCACTGCCATTTTTCCTATAGCCTCCGTGGCGAAGTGCTTGCCGGCCGCCCCGTCATCTGCATAACCCGATCCAAAGGCCTTTGGCAGGGGTAGCGGGATAATATATTCCTTTTGCCCCTTAGCACCGGACTTGTGGAATTTGTAATGGCTTATTTCTATAGCTGCCCGGGTATTCCCATGGTACCCATGTTCCAGGACCGCTATTTTATCCCGGCGGGTATGTATTGTGGCGAGTCGGATCGCCAAATCACTGGCAGCGCTTCCCGAATTCACAAGAAAAACTTTGTTCAGGGGTTTCGGGAACCTGGCGAGGAGTTTCTCGCTGTAGGATACCAGTTCCTCGTAAATATAACGTGTATTTGTGTTAAGTCTGGCCATTGTCCGTTGCCCTGCCCTTACAATCCTGGGGTGGCAGTGACCTGCCAGCATGATGTTGTTATAGGCGTCCAAAAATGTATTCCCCTCGGTATCATACATATACTGAAAAGCCGAGCGGTTCATCTGGATAGGGGTGTCATAACTCAGGGACAGGCTATTGCTGAGCACTTTGGACCTCCTTTGCAATTGCCCCTGCAATTCCTTCCGGGGGGGCATTTCAAACCCGGCAGCTATATAAAATTCATCCCGGGCCTTAATCGGGTTGATGGCAATCCATTGTTTGAGCAGTTGCCAGGCCCCCTGTTCACTCACCGTTATATATTCCGAATCCGGTTTCAGGGTTTTGGCATAGGCCGAATTGCACACGCTGGTACACAATCGTGCGGCTACCAGGTAATACAACACATCCAGTTCTTGTTTTTCCAGGGGGACAATCTTATGATAGGCCCCGATTACCTCCCCGGTAATGGCCAACGGATCCATTTTTCCCATCATAAGATAGGTAACCCCCACGGCCAGTTCGTTGATGAGCCATGAATAGCACATATCCCCGAAATCGATGATGCCAGTGACTTTTTGGGTATCCGTCAGGATATTCCAGTCATTGGAATCGTTATGGATGATGCTTTTACGCAATCTATGCTGTACCGGAACTACATTTTCATCAAACTGCAGAAAAAAATAATCCACCAGGCTTCTGTCCCGGGGATCCGGGATGAATGGCAGGTTCTCATAATTTAACATCAGATTTTTCAGGTCCCAGGCTGATGCCTTGAAAGCCAACGGGACTTTATAGCTGCCTAAAAGGCATTTATCCATCCGCCCCAGGAATTTTCCAAAGGAGCGGTAGAGTGCTGTCGAATGCGGGATGTCACCCAGAAATTCACCTTTGATATAGGTAAGCAAAAGGTATATCCGGCCATCTTTTTCCGCCAAAGCCTCACCCTCTATACTATCAACTGTTTGTGGGAATTGATATCCTTTGAGATCTCCAAGTGTTTTCAGAACCTGGCTTTCCGAATGCAACAGGGCCAGGGTCTCCGGGGAATACACATATTCCTTTAAAACAAAAGTCCCCTGTTTTCCTTCAACTTTATAATTGCAGCTGTCGTAACCTTCCAATTTGGTCAGGGTTACTTCAGACAAGGAGAAAAATTCCTTTAAAATGGCCTGCATTCGTCCCATAAATTCCATTGTTAAATCGGGAATAAACATACTTTAATTCTCCTGAATCCTAAAGGATAACCACGGAAAAGACAGGGAATTTATATATTGCCAATTAGGGACATAATTCTTAGATTTACCTATCCTTACTTTACAATGTAAACAATCCACCATGAAAAAATCATTTATCCTATCCATTCTCCTGTGTATCGCCTTTCAAGTGGTGCAGGCACAGAATTTTGAATTCAAATCTGCCGATATCACTATTCCCTATGAACAATTTGAACTTCCAAACGGCTTGAAACTGTTGGTACATGAAGATCATAAAGCCCCGATTGTAGCGGTCAATGTATGGTACCATGTAGGTTCTAAAAATGAAAAACCTGGCAAAAGCGGGTTTGCACATTTATTTGAACACCTGATGTTCAATGGCAGTGAGAATTTCAATGACGATTATTTCCAGGCACTCGAGCGTATCGGGGGTACAGACCTTAACGGGACCACCAACAATGACCGCACCAATTATTTCCAGAATGTCCCGGTGGCTGCCCTGGATCAGGTGCTGTTCCTGGAATCTGACAGGATGGGCCACTTGCTGGGTGCCATAGACCAGGCCAAACTGGATGAGCAACGCGGGGTGGTGCAAAACGAGAAACGGCAGGGTGAGAACCAGCCCTACGGCAAACAATGGGACATGGTAACCAAAGCCATGTATCCCAAAGGCCATCCCTATTCCTGGACGGTGATCGGGGAGATGGAAGACCTTAATGCGGCTTCCCTGGAGGACGTGCAGGAATGGTTTAAAGGATATTACGGAGCTGCCAATGCAGTTATAGCCATAGCGGGCGATATCAATGCACAGGAAGTATATCAGAAAGTGCTGCAATACTTTGGGGACATCCCGTCCGGCCCAACCATCGAAAGGCTGGAAGTAGATATCCCGGAACACAATGGCGATACCTACCAGGTCTATGAGGATCGTGTCGCTGAAACCCGCATACTGCATACGTGGAATACACCACAGTTTGGCGACACAGAAGATGTATACCTCGATCTTATTGCATCTGTACTGACCAATGGCAAAAATGCCCGACTTTATAAAAAACTGGTTTATGAAGATCAGATCGCCAGTTCTGTGGTTGCGTTCCAAAATTCCAATGAAATAGCCAGTGAATTCTTTGTATGGGCAAATGTGAAGCCCGGGGGCGATTCTGAAGAGGTAAAAACAAAGCTCTGGGCCGAAATTGAAAAACTGGTCACTGAAGGGCCTACTGAAGCCGAATTAAAACGGGCCAAATCCTCCTATTTTGCAGGTTTCATCAAAGGTATGGAGCGCATAGGTGGATTTGGAGGCGTTTCTGATATCCTGGCTTCCAATGAAACCTATTTCGGTAACCCGGATTATTACAGAACGGTACTTCAAATTGTGGAGGAAGTTACGGTAGCGGACCTTAAAAATACGGCGCAAAAATGGTTGACCAAAGGGAAGCATACCATCATATGCAATCCATTTCCGGAATATTCAGTAGTGGAATCCACTGTAGACAGGTCCAGCATCCCTGAGGTAGGCACCCCAAAAAGTTCCAAATTTCCTGCCCTGGAGCGGACGGTGCTGTCCAATGGGCTTAATGTGGTCCTGGCACGCAGGGAAGGTATCCCTACCATAATTATGAACATGCTTTTCAATGCAGGTTATAAAACGGATTTTCAGGCCAGCCCGGGAACAGCTGCCCTGGCCATGAACCTGCTGGATGAAGGAACCAAAACCATGAATTCGCTGGAGATCAACGAAAAACTGCAGTTGCTGGGAGCCAGTTTGAACACTTTCTCCGACCAGGATTTTTCCAATGTCTATATGAATACCCTGAAGCCAAGTTTTAGCGCCAGTGTTGACATGTTTGCTGATATCATCCTTAATCCAGCCTTCCCGGATAAGGAATTTGAGCGTTTGAAGACCGAACAGATCAATACCATTAAAAAAGAAAAATCACAACCGGTTTCCATGGCTTTAAGGGTAATGAACAAATACCTGTATGGGGATGGCCATCCCTATAGCAACCCCTATACCGGCACCGGTTATGAGGAAACAGTCCGGAATCTTACCATAAAGGATATATCTCATTTTTATGATACCTGGTTAAAACCCAATAATGCCACACTCATTGTTACCGGAGATATTGAGATGGGGGAGTTGAAATCAAAATTGGAAGAAGCGCTTGGAAAATGGAAAAAAGGGGATGTCCCTACCATTGCCTTCAATAAACCTGCTGTTAACACCCGGAATACATTGTATTTAATGGACCGTCCGGAATCACAGCAATCCGTTATAATTGCGGGGCATCTGACCAATAAATACGGGGAGGTATCGCAGATTGCGATTGAACAAATGGTCAGTATCCTTGGTGGCGACTTTACCTCCCGTATAAATATGAACCTCCGGGAGGACAAACATTGGGCTTATGGGGCTTCCGGCTTTGTAATGGGAGCACAACAGGAACGCGTGTTTATAATGTACGCACCTGTGCAAACCGATAAATCGGCTGAATCCATTACCGAACTCAGGAAGGAGATAACCGAATTTGTCGGATCCAGGCCGGCCACCCAGGCCGAATTGGACAAAGTCAAAACCAACCAGGTGTTAAGCCTGCCCGGACAATGGGAAACCAATAATGCAGTCAGTAACTCGGTGGAGAATATCGTAAAATATAACCTGCCGGACGATTATTATCAAAATTATGATGCAGCGGTTCGGAACCTTAGCCTTACTGATTTACAGGAAGTGAGCAAAACAGTGGTAAAACCGGAAGCTGTGAACTGGTTCATGGTTGGGGACCGGTCCAAGATAGCAGATAAGTTGGATGGCCTTGGTTTTGACGATATCATTGAAATAGATGCCGATGGAAATCCAAAGGTCCCTGCCGTCAAAGCACCTGCTACGGATTTGAAAAATTAAGTTGTTAATTCGGGTCCCTCCCTCACAAAAAGTGGGATTTCTTAAATGTTGTTATTTCAATTCAGCCTTGGGAAGTCGCGGGGATTCGCTTCATGGATGATGCTGTAGATCTTTTCGAATATATCTTCCGCATTGGGTTTGGAAAAATAATCCCCATCCGTAGCATAGGCTGGGCGGTGAGCGCTTGCAGAAAGTGTTTGAGGCGCGCTGTCCAGGTATTGATAAGCGCCTTGCTTTTCCACGATTTGTTGCATCAGGTACGCGGCGCAACCACCGGGAACATCCTCATCAATTACCAGCAACCTGTTAGTTTTGCGAACGCTTTGAACGACATCATGTGCGAGGTCGAAAGGCAAAAGGCTCTGGGCATCAATGACTTCTGCGTCCACACCGAATTCCGTTAATTCCTGTGCCACCTCTTCCACAATCCGAAGGGTGGACCCGTAGGAGACCACCGTGATATCGGTACCGGGTTTTACGATTTCCACGACCCCTATGGGGGTGCAAAGTTTTCCTAAATTGGTGGGTTTTGGTTCTTTTAACCGATACCCATTAAGGCTTTCGATCACGAGTGCCGGCTCATCGCTTTTTAGCAGTGTGTTGTAGAACCCTGCTGCCTTGGTCATATTCCGGGGAACCAGAATATACATCCCCCGCAGTAAATGAACCATGGCACCCATTTGGGAGCCCGAATGCCATATCCCTTCAAGCCGGTGCCCCCTGGTCCTTACAATAAGGGGGGCCTTTTGCTTCCCTACTGATCTGTATAACAAGGTTGCCAGGTCATCGCTAAGCGTCTGAATACAGTACAGCATGTAGTCCAGGTATTGTATCTCGGCAATGGGCCGTAACCCACGCAGGGCCAGGCCAATACCCTGGCCGATAATAGTTGTTTCACGGATACCGGTATCCGATAGCCGCAGCTCTCCATACTTCTTCTGAAGGCCTTCCAACCCCTGGTTTACATCCCCGATCGCTCCGCTGTCTTCGCCAAAAATCAGCAACTCGGGATAGGTTTGGAAAAGTTGGTCAAAATTATCCCGGAGGATCACCCTCCCGTCCACCTGCAGCGCTTCTGGCTCATAGGATGGTTTTACTTCCTCGATACCAGTGGCCCTTCCGGGCAATTCACTATAAAGGTGGGAACTGAACTTTGGTTGGTGCTCCCTGTAAAAATCAGCAATCCAAACCCGAAGGGCCTCCTTTCCATGGTTTTCTTCGCCAAGTAAATAGCGCATCGCTTTTCTTGCTTTGGATAAAAGGTCCTTTTTTAGAGGTTCTTCTATGGCGATCAGGTCATTTTTGATGCGGGAGAGGAAAGTTCGGTGGTTGCTGCCTTCAATGGCTGTGTCCATAATGGCAATCAGGGATTTCTTGGCAATTTTATGGGGCTGCAAAAATTCTTCCCATGCTTCTTTTTTGGCCGTCCTGACCTCTTTCTTAACCGATTTTTCCAAAACCGATAAATCTTCGTGAGTTGCGATTTTGTTTTCAATGATCCATTCCCTGAAGCGTTTATTGCAGTCATTTTCTTTTTCCCATTCCAGGCGCTCCTCCGTCTTATATCGTTCATGGGAACCCGAAGTGGAGTGTCCCTGGGGTTGAGTCAGTTCGGTTACATGGATCAGTACGGGAACATGCTCTTCCCGTGCGATGTCCGAGGCGTTTTCATAGGTATGTATGAGCGCTGTATAATCCCATCCCTTTACTTTTAAAATTTCGTAGCCTTTATGGTTTTCATCCCTTTGGAAACCCTTAAGGACTAAGGAAATATCCTCTTTGGTGGTCTGGTATTTAGCCGGCACGGAAATGCCATATTGATCATCCCAAACACTGATGATCATTGGTACCTGAAGAACCCCGGCGGCATTGAAGGTTTCAAAGAAATGCCCTTCGCTCGTACTGGCATTGCCGATGGTGCCCCAGGCAACTTCGTTACCGTTTTTGGAAAATTTCCGGGCATCTATTCCCGGGACGTGGCGATAAATCTTGGATGCCTGCGCCAGACCCAAAAGCCTGGGCATCTGAGCGGCAGTGGGGGAGATGTCAGTGCTGCTGTTCTTCTGTGCGGTAAGGTCCTTCCAGGATCCATCTTCATGTAAGCTATGGGTGCCAAAATGGCCGCCCATTTGCCTGCCCGCGCTCATGGGTTCCTTTTCAATGTCGGTTGTGGCATAGAGCCCGTGGAAAATAGTTTTGGGATCCAGGAAGCCCAGGGCCATCATAAAGGTCTGGTCCCGGTAATAACCGCTGCGGAAATCACCATCCTGGAATGATCGGGCCATCGCCAGTTGGGGAAGTTCCTTCCCATCGCCAAAAATGCCGAACTTGGCCTTTCCGGTAAGTACCTCCCGCCGGCCCAGGAGGCTGCACTCTCTGCTGGTAACCGCAATTTCATAATCGCCGAGTATTTGTGCCCTGAAATCATCGAATGAAATATCGTCGCTTGACTGTAGTTTTACTTTCATTGGGCAGGGAAGTATTTTCTACAAAAATATCAAAATAGTTTGATTTTGAAATTAATGGGAGGATATAATAGATAAATTATTTATAAAAAAAATCCCATAAAAAATCAAATTGATATAAAAAGCACGACAAAAGAGCTATTTATTACACATAATGCAATGGTTAGAACCACTTTCGTGTAAAAAGACCTGTTAGTGTACGGGGGCTTAATGTAACGATAAACCGGATTTTCTGATCGTAATTTGGCTGCCCTAATTCCCATCCATTGCTGGAATACAATGGAAAATATAATTCAAAATAGTCGGTTACCAGATTCAAACGGATACCCGAATCATAAACAAAACGGGCATTCCGGCCTTCGCTTTTGGTCATCCCAGCGTCCCCATATAGTTCAATCCATCGCCAGATATTGATACTTGCATTGGTGGTAGCCATCCAATCATCGGCGAAATGATCTGTCAATATTGATTTAAATCCGCCTTCCGCAATTACTATCTGCTGGCTGACGATCCCACTTTCCTCAGACCGGCCCAGGTAACTGTAATCAAACAAGTAATCGGTAGGCCTGTCCAGTGCAAAACTGAAAAAGTCTGAATTCGTCTCATTGCTGATAAACTTCCCGGCAAAGAACCGAAGGTTTAATTGCCGGTTATTCTCAAACAATTTCCGGTATTCCCAGTTGAATACCAACTTGGAGAAATTACTGGCATACTGAACATCTGCAAACCAGTAGAAATAATCAATGATCCCATTGTTGTTACGGCTGAAGCGGGCATTGAAAACACTGTAATTCGGATCCGTTTCCAGGTTACCCAGGGCAGGGTCTATGGTCCGGAATACGTTGACATGTCTGAAAATCAGCGATTGCCTTTCATTGGAGAGCAGGTTATTGGGCCGCCATCCAAATGTAATGGAGGGGGTAACTGTGGAATACCGGGAATTGACCTGAAAATGTGCGGTGGAACTGCCAAGCGAAAAATTAGTGACGTACAGGCCACTCTTGCCATGGTATTTTCGGTAGCTAAACCTGCCATATCCTACAAAAGCGCCTTCCAGAAAGGCATACGAAGGTGAAAGATCGAATACAAATGGCCGTTCGAGCAGCGTTTTATTGGTGAGCCTCACGCCTGGTGAAAGACCATCGTAAACATTAAAACCCAAAACAGGCATATAGAAAACCTGGTTGTAATAAGGGTCTTCTGCGTCTTTAAAAAACTGGAATTTCAACTTTTTGTTGCTGGAAAAGAACCCACTAAGGGTTTTCCAGTTATCGCGTTGGTTGAATTCGGGGATTTTTTGGTCATAGTTCAATACCATGCGTTCCTCGTTTTGCCTCGGGATGGTAAACGTCTTTTCTTTTTCTATGTTGGTAAACCAATATTTGGATACCACGGTGTCTGCATTCATACCAAATAAGGAAATGGGCACATTGGTTCCTGTTTTGTTCTTCAGGGTTATGGTCAGGGAGTCGGGGCTCTTTATAATTTTTTTAATCTTAAAATCAATCCGTTCATAGGATGAGACATAGTCATCAAAAAACCAGTTGATGTCCTTGTCTGAATTTGTTTTCAAAATGCCCTTGAAGTCTTCGGACTTTACCGGTCTAAGCTTATAGGTATCATAGAATTGCCGTAAGCTCTCATCTATTTTCTCCTGTCCAATGTAATCTGCCAGGTAAACCAGGCCCAGGCCTGCCTTATAGGTGTTGGCAATTTTTTGGTTGAACTTGATCAGGGAATCATTGGGAGTGGACAAAGCCTGGTCAAGGTTTTTACGGGCGGTGAGCATATATAGGAACGAGTATTGCTCATTGAAGTCCATTGTTGCCAGCTTGTAGTTCCTGAAGCCCCACAGGGTTGATAATTTGCCCAATAATTTCTGGTCTTTGTAAAACTCGTCCACATACTTGAACATCATGTAGTTCACCAGGGCATCGTTCACCCATTGTTCCTTTCGGGGATCCAGGAATATACTTTCGCGGAGGTAACTTATAAGCGCGGTTTTGAGGAATTTCAACTCAAATTGGAATTGCTCATCATAGGGCCTTATAAAGGATGGCAGTTGGTTAATTCCGTACAGCGGGTTTTTGTTGAAGTCTATTTCACTTACCAGTAATTGCTCATATGGAAAATCCCCGAGGTTCTCATCTATGAACCGGGTTATCCTGTTTATAGACAACCCTTGTAGTACTTCATCATATCTGTTGTCTTCAATATCTGTCACAACCATCAGATGTGGGGTAACATGTTTTACGAATTTCTTATCTGCATTGAGTATGATATCGGCACTTTTGCGGCCTGTTCCCTTCAGGGAAGCATATTGTTTTCCGGGAAATGTAGTGATATTGACCTCGTTGAAATTGGTTCCCAGATAAAGTGAATCCGGGAAAACAAAATTGAGTTGGGTATCGGTGATATCGGTATAGAGGTCTTCCAGGTTTTTATTGGAATACAAGTGCCAGGTGCTATCATATACAGCAGGCGTCAGGTACCAGTCCTTCAGGTAATACCCGCCGCGGTTGTTATAGCCGTAGGGCGTATATTTGTCAGGCGGCAGTTGCACTGTATAGGTCATGAACAATTTGGCGTCCGCTCCAGGTGGTAAAGGGGTATTGAGGATAACCCTTATAATATCCTTACCATGTGTCCGCTGCCACGATATACCCCTGTATTCACTGTCAACCATACTGATAACCTCCGTGAACCCGCGCTCATCCTTTTTGGCAAGGTGGAGGCTCTTTTTAAACTCCTCAGCGAAGCGTATGGCAAGTGCTGTATTCTTATCGGAATAGGCATGTGCCCAATCGTTGAAATAGAGGTTATGGAGCGTGTCCCTGGAGTAGTTGTGGTAAATGAATTCCTGTTGTATGTTGATCTGCTGGGTTTCATTATCTAAGTTGGCAGTAAGGGTATTGCTATGCTGGGCCTGGCTGTTCCCCATCCAGAGGAAGAAGCCAATTGCCAATAATTTATATGCATTTTGCAGGGACATAGGGGGGAACTAAAAATTTGGACTCAGCGTGTGGCCTTTGTAAAAGGCATCGATCAGATGGACCACTTCATCTTCCTCATCTACGATCTTAATGAGGTCCAGATCTGTCGGACTCACATTACCGGCCTTGATCATAGTGGTTTTGATCCATTCCAGAAGGCCCGACCAAAATTCAGAACCTACAAGGATTATGGGAAATTTACCAATTTTATTGGTTTGGATAAGGGTAAGGGCCTCAAAAAGTTCATCGAGTGTGCCAAAGCCACCCGGCATGACCACAAAAGCCTGGGAGTATTTTACAAACATTACTTTGCGTACAAAAAAGTAATCAAAATCGAGACTCTTATCAGTATCAATAAATGGATTGTCATGTTGCTCAAAAGGGAGGTCAATGTTGAGTCCAACTGAAGTTCCGCCAGCCATGTGTGCTCCTTTGTTGCCAGCTTCCATAATACCTGGGCCTCCCCCTGTTATGATCCCATATCCTGCCTCTGATACTTTTTTTGCAATATTGACGGCCATTTCATAGTATTTCTGGTCGGCCTTTGTACGGGCCGATCCAAATATGGAAATACAGGGTCCAATGGCACTCATTTTTTCAAAACCATAGACAAATTCGCCCATTATTTTAAAGATAGCCCAGGAATCATTGGTCTTGATTTCATTCCATCCCTTATGATGCTGTTCTTTTCTCATTTTACTATGACTTGTGATTTTGTCGCACTCAAAAGCACGTAATTGATATGCCGGTGTCTTCCACAATTGCCGGTCTTCCGGGCTTTGCATGGAATTACCGATTACTTCAATTATAACTCAATAACTGATCAACTTAGTATCAACACGGTCACGCAAACCTAGTTCTTTCTTTAAGAAAAATGCCGTATAACTTTTGTCATCCTGTGCAACTTCCTCGGGAGTACCGCTGGCGACGACCATTCCGCCCTCACGGCCGCCTTCGTAACCGATATCAATGATGTGGTCCACCATTTTGATGACATCCATATTGTGCTCGATCACCACAACCGTGTTGCCCTTGTCTGCCAGCCTGTTCAGTACTTCCATCAAAACCCTGATATCCTCGAAATGAAGGCCGGTAGTTGGTTCATCCAATATATAAAAAGTATTTCCGGTATCGCGTTTAGACAAGTCCGTGGCCAGTTTTACCCGTTGAGCTTCCCCGCCGGAAAGCGTAGTGGATTGTTGACCCAGGGAGATATACCCTAGTCCGACATCCTGTATTGTTTTCAGTTTCCGGTGGATCTTAGGTATATTTTCAAAAAAGGCGACCCCTTCATCTATGGTCATTTCCAGCGTATCCGCGATCGATTTACCCTTGTAGCGGATTTCCAGTGTTTCCCTGTTGAAGCGTTTGCCATTGCAGGTCTCACATTGCACATAAACATCCGGCAAAAAATTCATTTCTATGACACGAAGCCCACCTCCCATACAGGTTTCGCAACGCCCGCCTTTCACATTAAAACTAAACCGCCCGGGTTTATAGCCACGGATAGCTGCTTCCGGGGTTTTCGCAAACAGGGACCTGATCTCGCTAAAAACGCCGGTATAGGTCGCGGGATTGGAACGGGGTGTCCTTCCGATAGGGGACTGGTTAATGTCAATGACTTTGTCAATGTGCTCTAACCCTGTGATCTTTTCATAGGGCATGGGTTTTTTCACCCCATTGAAATAATAGGCATTCAGTATTGGGTATAGCGTTTCATTGACCAGCGTAGACTTACCGCTACCGGAAACCCCGGTTACCCCTACCATTTTCCCCAGCGGGAATTCCACACTGATATTTTTGAGGTTATTCCCGGTGCAGCCTGCCAGCACAATGCTTTTCCCATTGCCTTTGCGCCGCCTTGGAGGAACGGGTATTTCCAGTTCGCCTGTGATATAGGCTGCAGTTAAGGTGTGCGAATTTATCAGCGCCTGAGGGGTACCTTCTGATATAATCTCGCCCCCATGCCGGCCAGCTTTTGGGCCAATGTCAATAACATGGTCGGCGCTCTCGATCATCTCCCGGTCATGTTCCACCACGATCACGGAATTCCCTATATCCCTCAGGGATTTCAATGAATTGATCAACCTGTTGTTATCCCGCTGGTGCAGCCCGATACTGGGTTCATCCAGGATATAGAGCACCCCGACCAGTTGGGAGCCTATTTGGGTGGCCAGGCGGATGCGTTGTGCCTCCCCTCCGGAAAGGGATTTGGAACTGCGGTGCAGGGAAAGGTAATCCAGGCCAACATCCAGCATAAAACCGATGCGCGATCTGATTTCTTTGATGACCTCCTCGGCTATTATTTTTTGGTTGCCTTCCATGACCTTGGGAAGGTTTTCAAAAAAACCGGCAAGTTCTGCAAGGTCCATTTGAGCCAATTCCGCTATGTTCTTTTCATAGATTTTGAAATACAGCGACTCTTTTTTGAGTCGGGTACCCTGGCAATCCGGACAGGTGATCTTGTCCATATAATCTTTTGCCCATCGCTTGATGGAAGTGGAATCTGCCTGTTCAAACTGGCTTTTTATAAAATTAGCGATCCCTTCATAGTCAATCTTATAATCCCTTTTGATGCCCAGGGTTTTTGAATCCACGGCAAAGTTTTCTTCTCCGCCATACAGGATTATTTGCAGGGCCTCTTCCGGAATGGCATTGATGGCATCGGTGAGTTCGAATTCATATCGCCTGGATATCGTTTCGAGCTGCCTGAAGGCCCAGGAATTTTTGTACTCGCCCAGGGGCGCTATTCCGCCTGCCTTAATAGATAGTTTGGGATTCGGGAATATTTTATCTCTGTTGACTTCGTAGATATGTCCCAGGCCATTGCACTCCGGGCACATACCTTTGGGGGAATTAAAGGAAAAAGTATTGGGTTCCGGGTTGGGGTAGGAGACTCCGGTAGTAGGGCACATCAGATCCCGGCTGAAATACCTGGGGTCTTCCATGCCTTCTTCGAGGACCATGAGTACATTGTCCCCGCTGTACATCGCTGTATTGATGGATTCTGTAAGCCTCCGGTTCACATCATCTTCCGCATTGACCTGCAATCTGTCAATAACAATTTCAATATCATGGGTTTTATACCGGTCTACCTTCATCCCCTTAATAATGTCCTTTATTTCCCCGTCTATCCGGACCTTGACAAAACCCTGTTTGGCGATCTGTTCAAATAGTTCCCGGTAATGCCCTTTCCTCGACCTGACGACCGGGGCAAGGATATTGATTTTTTTTCCTTCAAACGAAGACTGGATCAATTCCCGTATCTGCTCATCAGAATAGCTGACCATTTTTTCACCTGTATTATAGCTATAGGCATCCGCAGCACGGGCAAATAGCAAGCGCAGGAAATCATAAACTTCAGTGATAGTGCCCACAGTAGACCGCGGGGATTTGGAAGTGGTCTTCTGTTCAATTGCAATTACCGGGGACAAACCGTCTATCTTGTCTACATCAGGGCGTTCCAATCCGCCCAGGAACTGGCGGGCATAGGCTGAAAATGTTTCAATATAGCGGCGTTGCCCTTCGGCGTATATGGTGTCGAAAGCCAGGGAAGATTTTCCACTCCCCGAAAGTCCGGTAATCACCACCAGCTTTTCCCTGGGAATGGTAACATCGATATTCTTTAGATTATGGACGCGGGCCCCTTTAACCTCTATATTTTCTTCGTATTTGATCATATAACAAGGCAAAGTTGCAAAGGTACACTTTTGGCCATTAATACGGAAGCAGGGAATATTCAATCCTTTTTAAAAAGGCGGTTAAACGGCCTCTTTTCCATGCTTGTATGCCCAGTGTTCCTGTGGATGCCCGGTAGTATGGACCTTGGAAATAAAACCGGCTTTTATAGAGGTGGATTCGAGGAAATTGGTCCACAGGCTATCCTGCGATTTATCCTGCCCTGCAACGGTATACCTTCTCATCAGATCACTGATACAATGTTCTTTGAATTCCATTGCAATGATCTCGACGAAGGAGGTATTGTAATATAGACCTAAATGCCGTTTTGAATCATATATCAACCATTCCTGATCGGGGTAGACAGACCGGAAATGTTTGGAAACCAGGGGCAGTATATTGTATTCTGGCTGAATAGCTGTGAAATATACCCCATCCCTGGTTTTCCGGAACCGGATATCCCCTTCTGACAAATTCTTTTCCCTTCCAACCATACGGGCCAATTGCCGGATCCTGCCTGCCATTTCCTCAGTCGAATCTGGGTCGCCTTCCGGGCTATCCGAAAAGAGCCTGACGATATAGCGGTAAAGGAGGGATTCTATTCCCTTGTGTTCACTGAGGAACGCAAAATAAATATCTTTTATGGCACTGAAACTCTTATTCTGAATACCATTCCAAACTCTTTTGGACTTATCCAGTTGGGTGAAAACCCTTCTGGTTTCCGTGAATAACAGATTCTGCCCTTCGTTGTGGCGGTGGAAACCGGATACATTGAGCTTCTCCTCATAAGCCATAAAAACAGCCGAAAGGAAACCGTTGAAGCTGGCATCGTAGATTAAAATGGTTGCTTCCATGACGCGGTGAATAAATTGAGTTGAACATCAGCAGTTTTTTGCATGGCTTTTTTCCGAATACGCCCTAACGGACCCTGTGTAAGGAAAGTGCTCTTCTGAACGTGAACTCCCGGTTCAAACGAATCAGAAGTCCCGGCAAGCGCAAATTCAAATAGTTTTTGGTGTAACTGATCTTGTGGCATCCTTTTTGTAATTTATCCAAATATATGGAATAATTCCATATTATGGAAATAATCCCAATTTAATTTTGGATATATTCCATATTTTGTATATTTACGGAAATTCAATACAAGGTATGGAGAACGAAATGACCGTTAAACGTTTTACAGATATCCGGCGCGAACTTGGCTATACCCAGGCAGAATTCGCTAAACTGCTGGGAATTTCCAGTACTACAGCGGATATCGAAAGAGGGAGGACCAAACTTTCAGGCAAGGTGGTATCTGAACTGCTGAAACAGTTTAAGATCAATCCCTTATGGCTATTCGGGGAGAGCAATCAACAATATCTGGAAACCTCCAATACCAGTGTAATCCCCAAGGTGGTCACTGTGGATTCCGGGGACAGGGATAATATGGTCCTTGTCAATGTTAAAGCGGCAGCCGGGTATCCGCAGCATATACAGGATACCAGCTGGTACCGGCAACTCCCGGCCTTCGACCTCCCGTTACCTGAGTTCAGAAATGCCACCTACCGGGGTTTTCAGGTAGATGGCGACAGTATGCTTCCAAACTTAAGGCCCGGGGAATGGGTCCTGGCCAAAGCGGTGGAACACATAGATGATGTGAACCCCAATAAAATCTATGTGGTTGTACTGGAGGATGCGGTCCTGGTGAAAAAAATCGAGAAACGGTTCAACTCAAACAGCATATCACTGATCTCCCTGAACGAATCCTACCCGCCCTATGAAGTCATGCCCTATCAGATACAGGAAATCTGGCAGGTGAACAGCAAAATTACCTTCGGGGTGGACGCGACGACGGAAAAAGGACTGCTGCGGCAATTGCAGGAATCCATGGATGAGCTGAAAAGCCAGATCAGCAGGGGTTCCCTCAAACAATAAGCAGTAACCGGTCAGCTCAACTTTAAGGTATATAACCCGCTTTCTTTTAATTGGAAGCCCATGCTCCTGTAGAGGTTGATCGCGGCAATTCTGTGATGCCCCGTAAATAACAGGACCTCATTCAACCCGTCCTTTTTGGCTTCCTCCAACAATTTGTTCAACAATTCACGCCCGATTCCCCGACCCCTGTTCGCCGTGTCTACAACCACGTCCTCTATCATTCCCTTGCGGCCGGAAATTACGATGTACTGTGCAAGCAGGGCAAGCCCCAGCAGGGTACCTGCATCCCTGCAAACAACCATCCGGGTAGTACTGCCCCTGGCAATAATTTCAGACAATCTTACCTGGGAAATAGTTGGGTTGAGTTGTGTATACAAAGCACTGACCTGTTCCTGCAATGGCGCAGTAAGATCCTCCGGGCGAAGTGTGTCAATAATCATGTCAGTCAATATATTTTCAGTAAAAGTCCATTACATTCGCTACATTTATGGAATAGATGAGGCTTCTCCCCCAAGCCGTGCATAAGCAGTTATCTCCGGGGTTCCGACCCCTGAAAAACCAGGCAGAAACAGGTAGATAGGATAAAGTTTGTATACCCTTTCCATAAACCTGTTCATCTGTAACCGTGTAGTGGCCTTCAAACAAATATACAACCTGAAAAGACAAGCGCGCAATCAAATGAAAACAAACAGATTATCATCAAGAACCGAGGACATTTTAAACAAACAACTTCAGATGGAGGCAGAGGCTGCCCAGATCTATTTATCCTATGGTACCTGGGCAGACAGCGAGGGTTTTGCCGGCATAGCCGACTTTCTATTCCGACATTCCGGGGAGGAACGCAGCCATATGGTGAAGGTAATGCGTTATATTATGGACCGGGGGGGGAGGGCTAAAATAACCGCCATAGCGGCTCCTCCAAACGACCCCAAAAACATACAGGAATGCTTTGAAAAGGTTTTTAAGCATGAGGTGGATAACACTACGGCGATCTACGAAATCGTGAATTTGACAATGGAGGAAAAAGATTGGGCCACCTATAATTTTGCCCAATGGTTTGTGAAAGAACAGATAGAGGAAGAGACATTGGTTCTTGGACTGCTGGATAAATTGAAGATAGCCGGGGGGGTAAGGGCAACAAGGGAATCCCTGTTATACCTGGATAAGTCGATCGGCAAAATGGAAGATGAAGCTAAACTTCCGCGGGATGCTACCAATGAAAACCCGTAGCTGGAAATAACAATATTAAGGGATATACAGGAGCTTATCAAAAAACCTTATGCCTTTCCGTGCCCCTTCAAAAAAGTAAACTGCCAGTTTCCGGTACCTGTTAAAACAGGGCATCCCCTAAAAGCCAACTGCCGTATCATCGCCCCGCCTGTCCGCACCTCCTTCAAGCCTGCCATCGGGTAATACCTTTATGGCATCTACCTTGCCAATAATGGGAGTCCTCACTTCATTGATCTGATAACCTTTGGACTTTAATTGCTTTTTTAACCGATCTGAAAAACCTTCGGTTTCAAAAACCAGCACATCGGGTATCCCCTGGTGGTGAAATCGGGGCGCACCCACGGATTCCTGCATACTCAGGTTAAATTCATATGCGTTCAGTATCGTCTGGGCAACCGCGGTTATAATGGTAGATCCTCCCGGAGTCCCTATCACCATCCAAAGATTACCATCCCGTTCCACCAGGGTAGGGGTCATGGAACTGAGCATCCGTTTCTCCGCCGCAATGCTGTTTGCCGCTGCACCGATCAGTCCAAACATATTGGGTATGCCGGGTTTGGTACTGAAATCATCCATTTCATTATTGAGGAAAAATCCCAGTTCATCCGAATACAATTTTGAGCCATAGGCACCATTCAGGGTAGTGGTGGCGGAAACAGCGTTGCCTTCGGCATCGATGATGGAATAATGGGTGGTTTCCATGCTTTCCACGACGTTTACATTCCCGTGTTCAACTTCAGCTGAGGGCGTGGCATGTTCAAAAGAAAAGTCCTCCATCCGTTCCATTATATAGGATTTGCTGAGGATCACATCCAATGGAATATCCACAAAGTCAGGATCCCCCAGAAAATAATTCCTGTCGGCATATGCACGCCGGGCTGCTTCTGTAAATACCTGAATGCTTTTGAGTGAATTATGGCCATAACCGGTCAGGTCAAACGACTCGATCATTTTAAATATCTGGTTAATGGTGACACCGCCACTGCTGGGTGGGGACATGGAGATGATCCGGAGGTCCTTGTAGCTGAATACAATCGGTTGACGCCACACCGCTTCATAGCGAAGCAGGTCTTCTTCGGTAAGATACCCCCCATTTTCCCGGACGAAAACAGCCAGTTTCCTGGCTGTATCCCCTTTGTAGAATTCATCCCTGCCATTTTTGGATATACGCCGGAGCGTATGGGCCAGTGCAGTGTATTTAATTGTATCACCTGCCCTGCAACCCGATGAAAATATGGTACTGTCCCCATTAACTTTTATGATGGCATCCCGGTATTGCTCCAGCCGCGCCACCTGTTTCGGGGTTACGATAACCCCCCTTTCAGCGAGGGCAATAACAGGTGCCATAATCTCTGCAATCGGAAGGGAACCAAATTTCCGGTGGACCTCAAATACGCCAGCGATGGTCCCGGGTACCCCCACGGCCGTGGCTCCCTCCAAACTTTTGCCAGGGACTACATTCCCAGTGGAATCCAGGTACATATCCCTATGGGCAGCAAGGGGTGCTTTCTCCCTGTAATCCAGGGCGCCTACATCGCCAGTATGTTTTCTATAGACCATAAAACCACCCCCGCCCAGATTACCGGCAAAAGGGTATGCAACGGCAAGGGCAAGTTCAGTGGCAACCATGGCATCAAAGGCGTTGCCCCCCTTTTTCAGGATATCCGCACCTATCCTGGATGATTCCTCCCGGGCCGAAACCACCATGGCCTTATCCGTTACGACCCCTGTCGGCAGCGCTGGTTTCGGTTTGCAATGTATCAGGAAAAGGAAAATAAGGACAAAAAAGCACGATTTGAACATTCGTTTGTATTTTTTGGAAAAGGTAAGTAATCCTGATAAATCCAGCTAGAGTCCATTCCAGGCAGGTTGTTAATAGAACAAAACCCTGATCTGGATTGTATTGAACAGTGGAGTGGGTCTGATTTACCAATATCACCAATTGCCGCAAGCGGTGAATTCTAAAAGTTTTCAACATAATCGCATAATCAAAAGAAATCCCCAGGGCAAAAGCCCTGGGGCAAATCTCCTCTGGATAGGTCGAAACCGCCTATAGGTGAGGAGAAATTCTTTATTCCGGGGTAAGTTTCCGGAATTCAATTTTTGAAAACGAGACCAGGTCTTCAAAAAAGTCAGTAAACTCCTTTTCAAATTCCCCATAGTGTTCCTGCAGGTCCCTGATGGCCACATCCATACCTGACACGTTGCTTGTTCGGCGATTCATCCCTTGCAAAACGCGGGCTATGCCATCGAGCTCGGCATAGCTTACAAGCCAGTTATCTGAAATAAGATAAGGCATTAAATGCTTTACTTTGGGTGGCATCAGGGAATAATTCCTGTGCAACAGATCATAAAACCCGGCCACGTACACATCCAGCGGAATGTCAGAATACCGGCTCCAGTTTTTGGCCAGGAAATGGTCATAGAATATATCTACTATTACCCTGCTGTAGTGGCTGTAATTTATATGAAGGCGTTTGCTGCTGATCTTTGGGATGGGATGCGCATCTGTATAGGTATCGATGGCCCGGTGCAGCATAATACCCTGTTGGATCCGTTCCGGATAGTGCTTGAAATGATTTCCCCGGATGCTGTCTGCCATAAAATTACCCAGGGTAATCTCATCGTCCCCGAATGAAAGGTAAATATGTGCCAGGTAATTCATTAGCCGGATTCTTACAGCTTCGAAAGTACTAATTCGAGGCATAGGATTGGTTACAGTCCTGTATATTTGCAAAAACTTGAGATTCGCTTATGACATTAATAAAATCAATTTCAGGGATCCGGGGTACTATCGGGGGAAGGCCCGGTGAGAACCTTACCCCTGTAGATACTGTAAAATTTGCCGCTGCTTATGGGAGCTGGTTGAAGTCTTATTCGAATAAATCCAGGGTGAAAGTTGTTATCGGCCGGGATGCACGTTTGTCAGGAGAAATGATTCAAACCCTGGTTACTTCAACCATGGTGGCCCTGGGGATCGAAGTTGTTGACCTGGATCTTTCCACAACCCCTACCGTGGAAATAGCGGTACCCCTGGAGGATGCAGATGGCGGCATCATCATTACGGCAAGCCATAATCCAAAACAATGGAATGCGCTAAAACTTTTAAATGAAAAAGGGGAGTTCCTCAACGCCGCTCAAGGGGCATTGATTCTTGAACTTGCGGAACAGGAAAATTTTGATTTTACCGAAGTGGACGGCCTGGGTACCATTACCCGCAATGATGCCTATTTGGACATCCATGTTCATGAAGTGCTAAACCTGGACCTGGTCAATGCTGATGTCATCGCAAAAGCGGGGTTCAAAGTAGTGGTGGATGGCGTAAATTCCACCGGGGGGATTGCCATTCCAAAACTACTGCATGCCCTGGGCGTGGAAGTTATTGAATTGTACTGCGAACCAACCGGGCATTTTCCACATAACCCGGAACCCCTTAAAGAGCATTTAGGGGATATCTGCAAACTGGTTGTCCGCGAGAAGGCCGATTTTGGAATTGTTGTGGATCCGGATGTGGACCGGCTCGCTTTTATCAGCAATACCGGGGAAATGTTCGGAGAAGAATATACCCTTGTTGCCTGCGCGGATTATGTTTTGTCAAAAACCCCGGGCAACACCGTTTCCAACCTTTCATCTTCCCGGGCCCTGCGCGATATTACCCAAAAACACGGAGGCACCTACAGTGCTGCTGCTGTAGGGGAGGTCAATGTGGTTGCCAAAATGAAAGAAGAACAAGCTGTAATAGGGGGGGAAGGTAATGGCGGCATCATATATCCGGCAAGTCACTACGGCCGGGATTCCCTGGTGGGTACTGCGTTATTCCTCATGTTGATGGCCGAGAGAGGGGGCACGGTACAGCAACTCCGCGATAGTTATCCCGGGTATTTCATGAGCAAGAAAAAGATTGAACTTACCCCGGGGCTGGATGTCGATGGCATTTTAAGCAGTATGGAATCCAAATACAAACACGAGGAGATATCAACCATTGATGGAGTTAAGATCGACTTTCCGGAAAATTGGGTGCATCTCAGAAAATCCAATACGGAGCCGATCATCAGGATTTACACGGAAGCCAAAAGCCAGCCTGAAGCGGATGTCCTGGCGGACAGGATCATTTCAGAAATCCGGGAAATCGCCGGGATCTGAATCTTACCAACGGGGGCGTATCCCCGGCGCATAGGGAAATGAAAGTGATTTGTAATAATCCAGGCTGTGTTCCGGTTGTTCCAGGCCATTCGGTATTTCCATCCGCGAAAATGATTGAAAATAGGAAAGGCACGCATCTCGCCACCATTTTGCCTCCATTTCCTGGATGCTGAGGTGCATGAGCACTTCCTTAAAACGTTCGCTGTCAATAGAACTTTCAATACCCTGCCATTGCTGCCTGAATGCTGCAACCTCCCCTGCCCCCTTATGATAGCGGATACAAAGTTCATCCCATAAGGTATTCCCGGTACTGATCACCGTTTCCCATCCAACATGGTGGAACCATAATAAAAATTCGGGCGGGCAGCTTAGGGCATCTTCATACTGTGCCCTAAATTCAGGAGAATATTGAAGGAGGGCATTGCTGCCGGTACCGGTACGGTCAAATCCAATTCCCCTGTCGTCCGCTTTATGGTAGTAGACGGAGTTCCAGTCGGGACGGGATTGGGAATCCACCCAGGGGGCAGGGCCGTAGTGATGACCGGCTCCCATAATATGGTGCAGGCCCAGGGGGGTCATATAATTTACGCACGCCTCATAGGAACGTGTCAGCAGGTTGACGATCACCTGCACTGCTTTGGGTTCATGGGTAAAGGTAATCTGCGCCCAGTCTGTATAAATAGTTTCCACCGATACCCCCGGATCCCATGCAAGCTGACCAAAGGCATACCAATCGGCCTGCCCGAAGTGGTTTCCCGTCCAGTTCCTGGCGGTTCCGATATTGGCTACCCCTGCAATCCCGGATAGTTGGTGCCCTTTCTCAGTTCCTTCCACGACTTTTGCGACTGTGGTGCCCTTGCCATCCCTGAAAGTGTCTGTATCCAATGTTTCCCGGAACATGATAGCCAACCCAACAACATGGGTTCCCTGGCCCAGGTATTCCTTGGTGATCTGCAATTCGAGCATCAGCGGCGTTTTGGGCATCGCCCCGAATAGGGGATGGACGGGTTCCCGTGGCTGGAAATCTATGGGACCGTTTTTAACCTGTATCATTACGTTTGGATGGAAGGATCCGTCCAAAGGGACAAACTCATTATAGGCTTGCAGGGCCCTGTCTTCAGGTGTTTCTTCACTATAGACGAATGCCCGCCACATAACAATTCCGCCAAAGGGTGCCACGGCATCAGCCAGCATGTTGGCCCCGCTGGCATGATCACGGCCATAATCCTGGGGTCCGGGCTGCCCTTCCGAATTTGCTTTGACCAGGAACCCACCAAAATCAGGGATAGCCTTGTAAATTTCTGCCGCTTTTTGTTGCCACCAGGATTTGACCGCTTCATCTTCCGGATCTGCCGTTGACAGCCCTCCCAATTCCATGGGTGCACTGAACCGGGCTGTCAGGTAGAGCTTTATCCCATAGGGCCGAAATACATCCGCCAGGGCTGCCGCTTTTTCCACATAATCTGCCCGGAAGATCAACGCATTCGCATTTACATTGGTAACCACGGTCCCGTTGATCCCAATGGATGCATTGGCCCGGGCATAATCAATATACCGCTGGTCAATATAGGTGGGCAGCTGGTGCCAGTTCCATATTGAAAATCCGGCATACCCCCTCTCAACGGTCCCGTCCAGGTTATCCCAGTGATTGAGGATCCGGTGCTGTATCCGCGGGTTCTCCAGGGTAGAAATACCAGCAATGGATTTGTTCAGTTGCAATAACTTCAAAAAATGAAATGCCCCGTACAGCAGCCCCTGTTCATCCAGGGCGGCAATGATGGTCCTGTCGGAGGTCGCTTTGATAAGAAAACCTTCGGACCTCAGGCCTTTTAGATTACCCGGGGAGATAAATGGTTCGATGTAACCGGACTTCCCAACTATCCCCAAATATACGCCCCTGTCGGCATCCGCTGGTTTTTGTGATATCGTCTGGCCCAGGAGTCCAGAAAGCCCCATAGCTAATTCTTTTCGGGCCACCGCCATCATGGGGGATTCCCCGTCAACATACACAAACCGGATTGCCTCCATGTAATCGGCGCGAATTGATTCATTCTCGATCCGGTCATAGCGCAGCCAGAGTCGGTAGCCATCATCTGCCAGGAGTTGACAACAAGTGAAAGAGGCGATCAGGATCAGGTGGTGCTTTTTTAGGATCATATCCATCGGGTATATCAGTTAACAGAATAATAGGGCAGGCCTTGGGGACTGAAGCTAATTCCCGGAATTCCGGAACGCGCTAAGCATTGTAAACCCTACTAAAATACAGGTTCTGATCCTGATTTAAGTATGCTTGGCGGATAAAATTTCTGAAGGTGCTTTTTCCCGGTGTTTCCAACGCCTGTGGGTCCACAGGTAAAGTTCCGGCCTTTCCCGGATCTGCTCTTCCACCAGGCGAAGGAATCGCTCTGTGATCTCCCCGGGGCCGGTATTTTTACCGGCTAAGGTAATTGGAATATAGGAGGCCGTATAATACCCCCTGCGGGTTTTGGTGACCTTCTGGAAAACCACTGCGAGGTCCAGTTTCCGTGCCAGTGCTTCATACCCATTGAAAATGGGGACGGTAATGCCCATGAATGCACTCCAGTATTGATTGGGGTGAACCTGGGGCGATTGGTCGCTGACCATGCCATAAACAGCACGGATATTGTTTTGTTCATTACGGATAACCGTTTTTACGGTTTCCTTCTGGGTGATGGGAATGGAATTCCACCGGTTCCGCATCCTGGTAACCAGGCGTTCAAAATAGGGATTGGAAATCTTTTGATAGACGGCATAACCCTGGGAATCAATGTCGTTGTTGATACTGACGGACCACTCCCAGTTGGCATAATGCGCACAGACCAGCAATATGCTTTTTGATTTCTCGATTTCCTGCAGCACTTCTATATTGGTAACCTTGAACCGCTTTTTAACGGCCTCCCTGCTAAGGCCCATAGTTTTTACCATTTCCAGGAACACATCGCACATATGATGGAAAAATGCCTTTTGGATCCGGTGGATCTCAGCTTCAGGTTTCTCAGGAAAAGTTAATGTAAGATTTCGGTACACGGTCTTCCGTCGATATCTGATACCATAGTAGACGATCAGAAAGACTGCATCTGAAAATGCATAAAAGAGGCGATAGGGAAGCCTGGAAATAAGCCATAATAAAGGGTAGGAGAGAATAAAGGCCAGAAGTTGCATCCGCATCATAACTATTGCCAAATATAGCTATATTTGGCACGAATCTTAATGATGCCTCCCATGAATATGCATTTGGCAACTATTGCCATAATCGCAGCCAACGTGCTTGTTTCCCTCCGTGGTTTTCGTGATGTAGCCTTTTTTGAGCGATACAAATTCGGGATAGCGCAGATCAGGGGAGGCCAGAAAGACCGGTTATTGACTTCCGGGTTTCTGCATGTGGACATTGCCCACCTTTTCCTTAATATGTTTACGCTTTATTTTTTTGCGGACGTGGTCATACAATGGTTTGGTCCGGTGAAATTCCTGATTATTTACCTGATAAGCCTTGCTGCCGGGAGCTTGCTTGCACTCTTTTTTCATAAGGATGAACCATATTACACGGCAGTGGGGGCTAGTGGAGCCGTTACCGGAATATTGTATGCCGCTATCCTGTTATATCCCGATATGCAACTGGCATTGATGTTCATCCCCATTCCATTACCTGCCTATGTCCTGGGCATAGGATATATGCTGTATTCTATCTACGGCATGAAAAGCAGGGTGGGCAATATTGGGCACACCGCCCATTTCGGTGGGGCAATAGGAGGGTATTGTACCACCTTGTTATTCAAACCCGATCTGCTCGTGACCGATACACTTATGGTTTTGCTGTTGGCCATTCCGATCATCATCCTGTTTGTGCTTCAGAAAATGGGTAGAATATAAGGATCGGTTTTCAGATATTTCCATGTATTTTATCTTGTTGGCCATCCCCCGTTTTTTAGTTGAATATTAGGCCAAGTTGTCCGGTTTCGGGTTTGCGCTCGGTATTCAAGGGCTTCCACCGCATTCGTACAGGCATCAAAAGGTTGGAGACCACCTTGCTTATCTTGTAATATATAAAGTTGACAAGCTCCTTTGTGGTATTTCTGTTCAGGTAGTTGTATCCCGAATCCAGCAGCAGGCCGAAGTGTATTGCCCTGATCTTGCGGTAGACCATGTACATTGCCACTGTCAGTACGGCCAGCATTGACTGTAGCCCGTCGAAGGTCTTCATCTGTACGTCCTCCAATCCGTATTCCTGTTTGTACCACTTCATCGAATAAAAAGCCTGTAAATAAAACTTTTAAGTAATTTTGACGTTACGTTAGAACCCAAATCTAATTAAACCTACTTATGATAAAGAATTCAGCACTTTTACTTGTGGTAACCTTCGGGATGATCCTATCCTGTAGCGATGAGACTACCATTTACCACGAAGATTTACAAGACAATGTTTTAGTTGAAAATTCTGAAACCAGATTGAAGGGTAGTGTGAGCTTCTCTAAGTCCGGTGTCCTTGGAATCCTGGAAGAATCGACAATCAACCAGAAATCATCTGCCAACAAAGCCGAAGACCTGGCAGGGGACTATCCCTTGACACTGGTAGCGCAGATAACACCACCAACCTATACAGGACGGGGCGAACTTACAGCAACCCATGTGGATGTAGATGGTACTTATGCCTATGTCTCCTATAATGTAGCCGGACCCGAATACTTTGGTGCCATACAGGTAATTGATATTGCTGATCCCCATAGACCCAAAGTTACTTCTCAATTAATATATCTCAATGCGGATATGAATTCCATCGCATATGATAACGGTTTCATATATGCAGTGGGTGGTGTGGATGCCGAAACCTCCGTTACGGCGACTGCCAATTCCCTGATTGCAAAAATTATCTGCGTGGCCGGTAAAATGAACACAGCATCCGGGATCACCTACGCGTTCCAGGCTGGGTATAATGCCAACGATGTCTTTGTAGACGCCAAAGCGGTTTATGTTACAAGCGGCAGAGACGGAATCTTAACCGAATATGATAAAAATGATCTGTTGGCTACCAACGAAATTTCCTATCCTGATCTCAGGTCCGTGTCCGTAGATAACGGGAATATAGCTGTGTTGGATGCAGGTTATGGTATTCACATACTGAATTCACTCTTCCAGCCATTGAAGGATATCCCTATCAGTACCGATTTTGGACCTGCCTCCAAGAAGACCATCGATTTTATGGGGGACAGGATCGTGGTTTCAGAAGCGGGAAAAGGTGCGGGAATCTATAGTTACACCTCCGGTAGCCTATTGGAATACCTACCAATCCTACTGAGTCCAACCGGCGTCTCTCAAACGGATATCAACACCAATGCTGTGGCTTTCAATGATGGCATTATCCTGATGGCCAATGGCGGTGCCGGACTTAGCCTGGCAGCGGACAAAGGTAATGGCAATGAGCTGTATGGTATTATTGAGTTGGATGGATCCACCAATTATGTGGAATCCTTGGATGATTATATTTTTGCAGCCTCCGGTAGGGAGGGCCTTTACATAATTAAACGCAACAAACCCGATGAGTCCCTTGCTGCACGCTGTCAATCGTCCCCTTTGTATAAGGGCAGTTCCAAACTGGACGTCAAAGAGGACCAAAACCTGGAATTCAGCGGAGAAAAGCGATTCACTTCAGTTAAGGTAAGCGGAACTTTATTGCTTTGTGGGGCGTGGACCGTCACAGACGATGTAAAGGTGGAGGAAAATGCCCTGTTTGAGATGAACGGAACTTTTGCAGTGGGTAGTAACAAACAGAGAAAGGATATAATTGTGGGAAAAGGTGCTACCTTCCGGGTGGAGGGTAACCTGCTGATATACGGGGATCTCATCCTGGAGGAGGGGGCTGCACTCGAATTCATAGGACCGGATTCCGTTGTGGATTTATTTGGGGACGTGGAAATGGATAAATCTGCTCAAGTGATTGGAACTTTTGTGGACATTCAGGATAAATTCTAACAACAGATTGCCACAAACGATAACATAGAAAAGCCCTGATCAGAAATGATCAGGGCTTTTACATAAGAATTCCTCGGGGCGTTGCCCCAGGGTTTCCAATTTCACCTATTCAGAGGAGCGATCGAAACCGCCTAAACTGTTTCGGGTAAGGGGATAGATTGTTTCAAGAAATTCTTTATTGTTATACTACATCGGTTCAGTCAAGCATCTCGGCAATCTTCTTCTCCAGTTCAGGGCCCCGAAGATCCTTGGCGACGATAACCCCGTTCTCATCGAGGATAAAGGTCGCAGGGATGGCATCTACATTGTATAACTGTGCAATTTCATCGAAATAATTGACATTGGAAACATGGTTCCATAGCAGGCCGTCATCGGCAATTGCCTGTTTCCAATCTTCTGCTTTTCTATCCAGGGATACCCCCAGAATACTCAGTCCTTTGTCATGATATTTATTATAAACCGCAACAACATTGGGGTTTTCAACCCTGCATGGTTTACACCAGGCTGCCCAAAAATCAACAATGGTGGCTTTTCCGAGAACATCGTTCAGTGCAAGTTCCTCCCCGCTTGGGGTAGGCGCCGAGAAATTGGGGGCCTTTGCTCCAACGGCTGTGGATTTGCCTTTCGACAATTTTTCAGTGATCTTTTTTCCTACCGTTGTGGCTCTGATCTCAGGGGTGAGGGCATCAAAGAGGGCTTTTACTTCTTCTTCAGGAAGTGCTTTAGTGGTGAGTACCTTATCCAATATCAGGGCAGAGATCAAGGCATTGGGGTTTTCCCGTGCAAAATCCAATTCAAATTTCTTTGCTTCATCCTGCAATTCAATATATTCATCCTGCAGGGATGTTACGGCAGCTTCACGGGCTGAAGAATCCTTTTCTGCGGAGGCGTTCCTCATATCATCCTGCATGGACATCGCCCTGGAGGTCAAGGCCCTGGACTCTTCCATGAAATCGGTAAAAAGGTTATTCTGGAGTGTACCTTCCAGTTGTGCATAGGCCATGCTGTCCTTTTGGGCCCGGACAAGGATGTCACCTTCCTCGATGATCACAGGGATGTTGCCCCTTATATTATCCACAAAAATATAGTGTAGTTCTGGAGAGGCGGCATCGCCTTTAAACATAAACTGGCCATTTTCTATAGTGGTAGTATCCACATCAATCGGCATATTTTGTTCGTTGGCCTTCCTGAGGAATACCTGGGTACCATTTTTCAAATCCCCTTTCATGGTACCGTTAAGGGTAAATCCGTCAGACCCCTTGTTGCAAGCGGCAATAAAGGCAACTGCCAGTAACGTGTAAATAAATTTCATCATCAAATATAATTTTAGAGGTACAAAGGTAATTATATATCACGACACAAAAAAAAGCCCTTAACATTTGAGGGTGCTAAGGGCTTGTTTAATGCTTTTTAACTGTTAAAACTGGTACCGTATTCCGAGGGCAATATCAAAATCGAAGTTATCAGAGAAACTATCGTAGCCAGCAAGACCGATCTCAGGCCGGAAATCGAGGGATAACAACAGGGGGATGTCAAAATTATACTCTACCCCGATATCCCCGGCACCAAATATAAAAAGGCCTCCATCCGGATCTACATTGTTGTTGTTGGGTGCGAAATCCACACTACCCAATCCGCCACCAACGCCATAATACCAGTTGAAGTTTCCATCAAGGGGCCTCACCCATTGGTACACTGCAGCCAATTTGAAGGCGTCATAATTCCTGCTGTCCCTCCAACCAAGGTCCAATTCCAAACGGTTGTTGGTACCCAATGCGTTTTGATACGAAATCTCTGCCCCAAAACCATCGCTGTCACCTAAACGCAGACCCAGTGCATGTTCTGATATATCCTGTGCGCTCATGCTGTAGGAGGCCATGGCAATGGCAACTATACTTAAAACATTTATTATTTTCATATGTCATAAATTTATGGGCCAAAAATACGGCATTTTGATTTCCTACAGCGAAAAAAGTTACTTTAGTGCCCATAATTGTAAAGAATTGTCAGAAAATCATTTACTCAAATTGCAGGATTCCCTTGAAGGAACCCTCCAATATGATGAACTCACCAGATCATTATACGCAACGGATGCATCGGTATACCGTAAATTGCCTCTTGCTGTTGTTTTTCCGAAATCGACAGATGATATAGTCCGGCTGATTCTGTATGCCAATACCCATAAAATTGGGCTGATCCCCAGGACAGCCGGAACCTCCCTTGCAGGTCAATGTGTTGGCGATGGCATCGTAGTGGATGTATCCCGCCATTTCACCCAAATACTGGCATTGGATACAGAAAAGCGACAAATCAGGGTTCAGCCCGGCGTCATACGCGATGAACTCAACCAGTTCCTGTTGCCCCATGGCTTGTTTTTTGGCCCCAATACATCCACTGCCAACCGGTGTATGATCGGGGGAATGGTTGGCAACAATTCAAGCGGTACCACCTCCATACAATACGGTGTTACCAGGGATAAGGTCGTTTCCCTGGATGTAGTGCTGTCCGATGGCTCACAGGCCTGCATTTCAGGCCTTAGCAAGGCGCAGTGGGAGGAGAAGCTGCAATTGAATACACTTGAAGGAACTATTTATAAGAATATTCATAAAGAGCTATCAAACAGTATGATAGTGGAAAATATTTTACAGGAATTCCCAAAATCCAGCATCCATAGAAGGAATACGGGGTATGCGGTGGATGCACTTTTGGTCAATAATTTGTATGGCGATTCCCCGGAAGATATCAACCTGTGCAAACTCTTGAGTGGCAGCGAAGGTACGCTCGCGTTTACAACTGAAATTACGTTGCAACTGGACGAGGTTCCCCCACCGCTCACGGCCATGGTAGTCACACACTACCGGTTCCTGGAAGACTGCCTGAAGGATGTGGTCCCTGTAATGGGGCATAACCTGCACCTCTGTGAAATGATGGATCGGGTGATCCTCGACTGTACGAAGAACAACCGGGCCCAGCTAGATAACCGTTTTTTTGTGCAGGGAGATCCTGCTGCTTTGCTGATGCTGGAGATCCGGGACCAAACAGAAGTAGGATTGACAGCACAATTGAATGCCTTACTGGCCACTATAACGGCCTCAGGGCTAAGTTATGCTCAGCCCGTACTTTCCGGGGAGGATGTAAATAAAGCAATAGAACTTCGGAAGGCCGGGCTGGGATTGCTGGGCAATATGGTGGGTGATCGCAAAGCGGTAGCCTGTATTGAGGATACTGCGGTAGCCCTCGAAGATCTAAGTGATTTCATAGGTGAATTTACCATGATCATGAAAGGTTACAGACAGGACGCGGTTTACTATGCCCATGCCGGTGCCGGGGAATTGCATCTCCGGCCCATTCTGAACCTTAAAAAATCTGATGATGTGGCCTTATTTCGTGCCATCACCACTTCAGTAGCCCACCTTACCAAAAAATATAAGGGATCCTTTAGCGGGGAACATGGGGATGGCATTGTAAGGGCGGAGTTTATCCCGCTGATGATCGGGCAGGACAATTATGAATTGTTGCGGCGTATCAAATCCTATTTCGATCCCCAGGCCATCTTTAATCCGGGCAAGATTGTTGATGCTTATCCAATGGACGCTTCGCTGCGCTATGAAATTGACAGGGAAGAGCCCATAATTCCGACTTTGCTGGATTTTTCAGATAGTGAAGGCATCCTCAAGGCTGCAGAGAAATGCAATGGAAGCGGCGATTGCCGGAAAACACATCATATGGCGGGTGCCATGTGCCCAAGCTATCATGCCACCAGGAACGAAAAGGACACCACCAGGGGACGGGCAAATGCCCTGCGGGAATACCTAACCAACTCAGACACGCGAAACAAGTTCAACCATGAAGCATTAAAGGAGGTGTTCGACCTATGCCTCAGTTGCAAGGCCTGCGCCAGTGAATGCCCCAGTAACGTTGATGTGGCGACGCTGAAAGCTGAATTCCAATTTCAATACCAGGAGGCCAACGGGTATCCATTCCGCAATAAGCTGTTTGCCTACAACACCCGACTGAACCGCCTGGGAAGCAGGATCGCCCCGCTGACCAATGCAGTATATAACTCGGGTTTTCTTAGCAATTGGATTAAAAAATACGCTGGCGTAGCCAAAAAACGCAGCTTCCCAAAAGTTTCAAGTTTTAATTTTGATAAATTACTTAAAGAACTTAATAATCAATATAGTATAAATAATAAAAAAATTATTTTATACATTGACGAATTTACCCGGTACCTCGATACTGAACTTGGCAAAGATGCCATGGAACTGCTCTGCAGGCTCGGATATGATGTTAGGCTATACTATGGCGAAAGCGGCCGTACATTTATATCCAAAGGTTTTTTGAAACAAGCCCGGAAACTGGCCAGGCACAACATAGCCCAATTGGATCCCTTCGTACAGGAAAGTATCCCAGTTATCGGTCTGGAACCATCCGCAATCCTTACCTTCAGGGATGAATACAGGCGGTTCGGTATCATCCCGGAAAAAACGGCGGTACTTGCTGCCAATTCGTTTTTGATCGAAGAATTCCTGGCAGCAGAAATAAAAAACGGGAACCTGGGGTCTGAAAGGTTTACTTCAGATAACCGAATTGTGAAGATCCATGTTCATTGCCACCAGAAAGCATTGTCTAACCAAAAAGTCACCTTCGATGTATTGAACCTGCCCGTAAACTATACCGTGACGCTTATCAGTTCGGGCTGCTGTGGCATGGCCGGTTCCTTTGGATATGAAAAAGAGCATTACGATATCAGCATGCAAATAGGAGAATTAAAACTTTTTCCCTTTATCAGAAAAACAGACAGCGATATAATCATAGCTGCCAATGGTACCAGTTGCCGCCATCAGATTTTCGACGGAACACAGCGGAAAGCATTGCACCCGGTTTCTATTTTAAAGGAGGCCTTGCTCGATTGATTTTTGTATTTCTGATTTAACATTTACCTTTGGCTGGCGGCGAAGCCAATTTGAATAGCGAGGATGCGCAACCGGAAAACAACTTAATTCTAAAACCCAGAACCATCCATGGCGGGAAATACATTTGGAACCCTTTTTAAACTGACCACTTTCGGCGAATCACACGGGGTGGCGATCGGGGGAGTGATAGACGGTTGTCCTGCGGGAATATCGCTAAACCTGGAAGCCATCCAGGAGGAACTGAACAGGCGAAAACCAGGCCAGTCTGCTATTGTCACCCAGCGGAAGGAGGATGACATCGTTTCTTTTTACTCCGGCATCTTTGAAGGTAAAACTACGGGAACACCCATTGGTTTTGCTATCCACAACACCAATCAAAAATCCAAAGATTATACCCATATTAAGGATACATACCGGCCTTCCCATGCGGATTATGTCTATGATAAAAAGTATGGGTTGCGGGATTACAAAGGAGGGGGGCGGAGTTCTGCCCGCGAAACCGCATCCCGGGTGGTGGCAGGTGCCATAGCCAGGCAATTCCTGAAGGACATACAGATCAATGCGTATGTTTCCCAGGTTGGGAAGCTGAAACTCGACAAGGAACATACGGAACTCGATTTTACTTTGACAGAATCCAACCCCGTACGGTGTCCCGACCCTGAAATGGCCGCGAGAATGGAGACATATATAAAGGAAGTCCGCAAGGAAGGGGATACCATAGGAGGAGTTGTCAGCTGTGTCCTCAAGAATATTCCGGTGGGCCTGGGGGAACCGGTATTTGACAAGCTCCATGCCGAATTGGGGAAGGCGATGCTATCCATCAATGCGGTTAAAGGCTTTGAATATGGCAGTGGTTTTGCAGGCGTGGCTATGAAAGGCAGTGTCCACAATGATCAATTCAATCCCGATGGGACTACCAAAACAAATCATAGCGGGGGTATTCAGGGTGGTATCAGCAATGGTATGGATATCTATTTCAATGTTGCCTTCAAACCTGTTGCAACCCTTATTCAGCCCTATGAGACAATCGATAAGGAGGGGCAGATGGTAAAGGCCCAGGGGAAAGGTCGGCATGATCCCTGTGTGGTGCCCCGGGCGGTGCCCATAGTGGAAGCCATGGCCGCCCTGGTAATGGCCGACTTTATCCTCCGCGACCGGTCCACAAAGCTGGAAATATAGGCATCCGGTGAGGGAGTTAGGGGTTTTCGCACCAAAATAGTATCTTACCAACCTTATCAACCTAATTTTTTTTATGAAAAAACTGGAATTGCACTGGCAGATCATGATTGGCATGATTGCGGGTATCCTGTTTGGATTCGCCATGACATATTTGGCATGGGGAAGGGATTTTGTACAGGACTGGATCAACCCTTTTGGAACTATTTTTGTAAAACTCCTGAAACTTATCGCCATTCCGCTGATCCTTGCCTCCTTGATCAAGGGCATCTCCGATCTGAAGGACATATCAAAATTCCGGACGATCGGCCTTCGAACGATGGCGTTATATATAACCACCACCATCATCGCCATCACAATTGGCCTCCTGCTTGTAAACTTTATACAACCGGGGGATGGGATCTCGGCAGATACGATCACCAAGCTTACTGATACCTACTCCAGGGATACCGGCGTTACCTCGAAACTGGAAGAGGCATTCAAACAAAAGGAAAGCGGGCCCCTCCAATTCCTGGAAGACATGGTGCCGGACAATGCCTTTTTTGCCATGAGCAACAACAGTTTGATGTTACAGGTGATCTTTTTTGCAATCTTTCTCGGCATCTCAATGCTGTTGGTGAGGGAGGAAGAGGCAGCCCCTATCAAGAATTTCTTTGATTCCCTGAATGAGATCGTACTAAAGATGGTGGACCTGATCATGCTGTCCGCGCCTTATGCGGTGTTTGCCCTGTTGGCGGGGGTTGTGGTTTCATCCAGTGACCCGGACCTGCTTTTGGCCTTGTTGAAATATGCAGGGGTTGTGCTCCTGGGATTGTTTATTATGATCCTGTTTTACAGCATTGTGGTGGCAACATTCACCCGGTATAATCCGTGGACCTTCCTTGTCAAGATCAGTCCTGCTCAATTGCTGGCCTTCTCAACAAGCTCCAGTGCGGCAACCCTCCCGGTAACCATGGAAAGGGTGGAGGAACATATAGGTGTTGACAAGGAAGTTTCGAGTTTTGTCCTGCCCGTAGGAGCCACCATCAATATGGATGGGACAAGCCTGTACCAGGGGGTGGCTGCAGTTTTTATTTCACAGGCATTGGGATTTGACCTCACGTTTGCAGACCAGCTGACCATTGTGCTGACTGCCCTGCTCGCCTCCATTGGATCGGCTGCGGTACCGGGAGCAGGTATGGTAATGCTGGTCATCGTCCTGGAAGCCATCGGTTTTCCCCCGGATAAACTGGCAATCGGCCTGGCCCTGATCTTTGCGGTTGACAGGCCATTGGACATGTGCCGTACGGTTGTGAATGTAACCGGCGACGCGATGGTTGCCATGATGGTTGCCAAATCAGTCGGGAAATTGGGGAAACCTAAGGTCAGGAACGTGGATGATCACTATAAGACGGGGAAATAATTGCCCGGGGAGTGCAACGGTATCAGTTAATAATTATACCGTAAGGGCAATCACCATTCACTTCGATAGCCTAAATTTGTTACGGGAGCAGTATGACCTGTAAAACCGTATTCCAGGTATTTTCTTCCTGTCTAAACCTCAGCAGATGAACATTTGTTTTTTGATGTACCCGTGGGAGGAAATCAATCCCGACAAAGATACCAGCCTGACGCTGATCCACGAATGTGTTCGGCGCAACCATGGGGTAGCTGTCTGTACACCTGCAAACCTGACGATCAGGAATAGTGTCACCAACGCATTTTGTACCGTCATCAACAGGATGGAGAAGGTACCGGGGAGCATCAAAACCTTCTACAAACAAGCCAAAACGAGGGTGGAAATGCTGCCTCTTGCAGGCTTTGATGTTATCTTCATGCGCGCCAATCCACCAATGGACCCCCTTATGCTTAACTTCCTGGATTCGGTAAAGGACGATGTTTTTATCATTAATTCACTTCAGGGGCTGCGGGAAGCCAATAACAAGCTTTATACAGCCGCATTCGGGGACAGCCACAACAACATCATCCCGGTCACTCATGTTTCGAAAAATAAAAAATACCTGCTGCAGCAGATCAACGAATCGGCATCGGACAGGATGATACTGAAGCCGCTAAATGGTTTTGGGGGATCGGGTGTTATCCTGATAGAGAAATCGGCTATGTCCAACATCAAATCCCTGCTGGATTTTTACGTATCCAACGCGGATGGCACCTCAAATTATGTGATCCTACAAGAGTATATCGAAGGGGCGGACAAAGGCGATGTGCGCATCTTGTTGCTCAATGGTGAGCCTATTGGGGCCATGAGAAGGATTCCGGGAATGGATGATCACCGATCCAATATTTCTGCCGGGGGCTCCGTCGCAAAACATATACTGAGCAAAGAGGAAAAAGCACTCTGCCGGCAGATAGGGCCCAAGCTGGTGAAGGATGGCCTTTTTTTCGTGGGCATTGACGTGATCGGCGGGAAATTAGTTGAGGTCAATGTAATGTCGCCAGGGGGTATCAGTTATATGAATAAAGTTTATAAAACCAGGATACAGGCCACGGTCATCGACTTTGTGGAAAGGAAGGTACTCGATAAGCTTCAGGCATATGACAGGCGGTCCCGGTTGAGAACCGAAGTAGACAATGCATAGGCTTTCGATCGACGACATACTAGACAGGATCAAAAAAGGGGTGCCTTTTGAGGCGGTATCTGAGGACTATTCCTTAACCCTGAAAATAACGTCCTATGTTCCCTATATCTGCGCTGCCATCCATAACGGCCATCAGTTCCGGAAGTCGCTTTGGCCTACTTGTCTGCATACCGAATATGAGAGATGGTATGAAGAAGATCCCTGTACCCTTGAAATGATCCATAGCCATCCTATAGTTATTGCGGGTTCAGACAGCCGGTTTGAGTATGACCTGAACCGGGAGCCGGAGCTTGCCATCTATACGGATGCCTGGGGCAAGCAATTGTGGAAAAATCCACTGCCCGATGAGGAAAGGGCCAAAAGCCTTGCAAAACATGACGCATTCTATGAAGTGGTGAATGCGCTGTTGGTAAAAATCGAAGGAATGCATGGAGGAGCCCTCGTTTTTGATTTACACAGCTATAACAGATTGCGATGGGAACGACCTATCCCAACCTGGAACCTTGGCACAGCGAATATAGATAATAACCGTTATGGAAAATATGCCGAATCCTGGAGGCGAAAGCTCCGCGACATAAAACTTCCCAATGGGATAGACTCTTCGGCAGCCATCAATGATACTTTCCAGGGCAACGGGTATTTTTTAAAATACATCACCGCCAATTTCAAAAATACGCTGGTCCTGGCCACGGAAATTGCCAAGGTATATTGTGATGAGGTTACGGGCATCATCTTCCCCGAGGTTGTCAGGGCCATCGAGGTGCAACTTAAGGAGATGATTTCCAGGCAGGCAGGGGAATTTAGGGTAGAGCAGTTATGATTGAAAAGAAAACCGTCAGGCGAATAGTCCGGCTTATTAAGGCCGGTAAACCCGTAACGGAACGAATAGGGGTCACCGGCATCCTTCATATTGATAAATTGATTCCCTATATCTGTATATATCGCAGGACAGATCCTGATGCCTATTTTTCCCGACTCCTGAAAACACAGGCTTCTTACCTGGTTGCCGATGGTTCCGAAGATATTTCCGTCCTTCTTTCCGAAATAGCGAATGCAGTCTCTTCAAAGCTCAATGCTTTTCTGATCTTCGAGATGTGGCCGGTAAGGCAGAACCACCAGGGGATGTTTACGGTGTTTTGCCCAAAAGGGAAGGCACCGGCTACCATTGCGGCCTTAAAGGAAGGTATCTCTGAATTAAAAGGGATCTATCAGGAAGTCTCCAGCAAAGTCCTTTCATCCCAAACCAGGCATCCTGAGGGGCTTGCTCCTTTGATGTCCACTGAAGAATTGAAACTCTCCGGGGTACTGGTAATAGGCATTGCCGTGCCCACCATCTATGAAAAGAGGGATGAGGAAGAACTCTATTCGCTATTCTACAGAAAGTTCTATTCCAAATTTTCGGAGATTATCAAGCGGGCTGCCTTCGAATTTATACGAGTGCAAACCGGGAACCCATTCCACCATTATCTTATGCTGGGAAAAACCTATATCGATAAAATTACCCGTAAAGCAGACAGCGACCTTGCCAAAATCAGTGAAGGAATGTCCTTCCTGTTGCGGACAACCCCCGTGAACAGCACTTCGGAATGGGGGAAATTCCAGAAAAACGGGTACACTAAGCCCCCGGTATTTAAATACAGGCTGATCACCCTGGACCCTGAACTGAAAAAAAGAAAATTATATGACATTCCCATTGAACAGGTTGAAGACCCAACCCTTGCCTTTATCCTCAGGGACAAACGCCTGGAGATAGAAAAACAGCTCACTATGCTGGAGGAGCGCGGGACGGATAATTTCCGGTTTATAGGTGAGAGTGTATACGGAGATGTGGCGCCTGACACCCTGGCAGCGGCAATGGCAATCCTGCATAAATACCCCAGGGGGAATGCCCCGGGGACCTATGAACGGGTAGATTGTTATGAGTTTGCCGAAAGGGCACAACCCGTTATGGATTATTATCAAAAACAATTTCCGAAACAGAAATTAAGCATAGAAATCCGCAACGACGTAGCCGGTATCATGGTATCCAAGACCCGATTGCTGATAGGCGACCAGCTCTCCATGGACAAGAATCGTACCGATGCCATTATCCAACACGAGGTAAGTACCCATATCCTGACATATTGCAATGGTAAAAACCAACCCCTTAAACAGATGTATGCCGGCTTTGCCGGATATGACCAGTTGCAGGAAGGGCTAGCCGTTTTGGCAGAATTCCTGGTGGGGGGCCTAACTGTTAACCGAATGCGCCTCCTGGCTGCCAGGGTTCTTGCTGCAGAAAGTATGCGGAAGGGGGCCAGTTTCATTGAAACGTTTAATCTGCTGCGGATCGATCATAATTTTCCACCTTTCCAGGCTTATTACATATCGATGCGCATTTACCGTGGCGGCGGACTCACCAAAGACGCGGTCTACCTTGCCGGGTTGATCAATGTATTGCTGTATATCAGGGAGGGAGGCTCATTAGACACCCTGTATACCGGGAAATTCAACACCAACCATATTGACCTGATAGAAGAGTTGCTGCACCGGCAGGTGTTGAACCCCCCTAAACTACCCCATTTCCTGCAGCGGGAAGCAGTCCGGAAAAGGTTGGATATGCTAAAAAAAGGGATAGCGGTAACGGATTTACTGAACGAGGAGCATTTTACCATATGAGTCAAAAATGCCCCGGTAATAACCCGTTTTAAATGCGATCTTTAATATTTGGTGCGCTCTGCAATTTTTGGTGTACCCATCCCCAAAATCGAATCCTCAAATAGACTTTAGATGAAAATCGCATTTATTATTAATGACCACAATACCGAAAAACCCAATTTCACTACCCCGGCATTGGGCTATGCGGCATACAAAAGGCATCATGAGGTCTTTTTTATAGGAGTAGGGGAACTGGCCTATACCTCGGACGGACACATGTCTGCCCGGTGCAAGACCATAAAGGATAGGAACTTCAACAGCCAGGAAACTTATTTCAAGGCCCTTCAAAAAGAAAAGTTTACCCATATTTCATCGGAGGGGCTGGATGTTCTCTTCCTTCGCAACAACCCCTCGGACGAGATAGGCGAAAGGGAATGGGCACAAAATGCCGCCTTTGTATTTGGGGAAATCGCCATGAGAGACAAGGTCCTCGTACTGAACCACCCCAGTAGCCTTGCAGGAGCCGTTAATAAAATGTACTTCCAGCATTTTCCGGAGGTATTGCGCCCCAGGACCACCATCACCAGAGACCACGAGGAAATACGGGAATTCTTTAAAGAACAGAAACAAAAAATGATACTGAAACCTTTGCAGGGTTCCGGGGGAACAAATGTTTTTATGATGGACAAGAAGAACGAACACAACCTTGCCCAGACCATTGATGCTATCTGCAGGGACGGATTTGTCATTGCACAGGAATACCTCGAGGAGGCCAAAAACGGCGATACACGGCTTTTCCTGATGAATGGGGAACCCTTGACGACAAAGGGCCAGTATGCCATTATGCAACGGGTGAATGCTTCCGGTGACATCCGCAGCAACATCCATGCAGGGGGGAGGCCTCAGAAGGCCAGGATGACCGACAAGATCATGGAACTGGCAGAAATTGTAAGGCCCAAATTAGTCCAGGATGGGATGTTCCTGGTAGGGATTGATATTGTAGGGGATAAACTCATGGAAATCAATGTCTTTAGCCCGGGCGGACTTAACGTTATGGGTGATATGTATGAAGTTGATTTTGCTACAGAGGTGATAAAGTCCATAGAAAAGAAAGTACAGTACAAAAATTTGTATGCCAATTATCTGTTCAACAGCCACCTCGCTACATTATAAGCAACGAAGACTTCCTCCCCGGACGTTTCAATCCAGGAACTTTGACCTCAGGTCGGGGGTGGGAACCATACATTCATTGCGCTTTCCAAACCACTGATAGCGGTTTTTGGCAATACGATCATAAACCCAGTCCCTGATACCAGGCGGTATCCATTCAAAGATCCCCAACAGATTCCACATACCGCCAAATGACTTCCCAATCTGCAGGGCAGCCTCCGATTTTGTATAATAGGCAATCTGGGGTTCGATCAGGATGATGGAATCCACTTTGGAGGTATCTATCCCGCGTTCGGCAACAAAACGCCGGCCCGTTTCACTTTGTAACGCGGCAAAGCGAAACACATCCTTTTTATCGCGTTTGATAATAAACTGCACGGTGCGGTTGCAAAGGTTGCACACCCCGTCAAAAAGGATCACTTTCTTTTCACCTGTAACCATAGTGTAAAGGTAGGGTGTGGGATGTATACGGGAAAAGCTTTTGTGAAGTAATTGGGGTAATCCGGGGGTCAATTGGGTGGATGCTGCTCCCTGATTCCCGGAAGTCGGTACGCTATCCCTATTTCACGGCTTCCACCAGCTCCAGCTGATCTACACTGACATTGGTGGTAAACATCCCGTAATTGACGATAGCCTTGTTCTTTTCAAGGCTGTCAATGCTGCCCACTGCCTTACCCTCCAGCATCCGTACGCGGTCCCCGACTTTAAAACTGGGGTGGGGTTTCTCCTTTAATTTTGCCACCTTGTTTTTTTTCTGTTGTTCTTTTGCCTTTCGGATTACCATTACTTCCTGCTGCACTTCCTGTGCCACTTCAGCTTGTTTTTCCTGATCCATCTTGGCTTCCAGTGCTGATTTCTTCTTGCGCTTACTGTTTTCAGTTTCCACTATATGCAGGAGTTCGGAAACCAGTGCACGCTTCTTTTTATCCTGGAAATAACGACCTGCAGCTGCGTTTACCTTGTTCCCCAACCGGATCATCCGTTGGTCATGGTCATACAATTCCTGGTAATTTTCCAGTTTAGACTTTACTTTGGCATTCAGTTTCTCCAGTCGCATAGCCTCTTCCCGGGCTTTGGATTCCTCTTCCAGCAACCGGGTCCCTGTTTGAGCCATTTTACTTCGTTCTTTTTGCAGTTTTGCTATGGTGGCATCAAACCTGACTTTCCCACGCGCCACTTTCTTCCTGGCTTTATTGATAAGGTTAAAGGGGATCCCATTTTTCTGGGCCACTTCAAAAGTAAAAGAACTGCCGGCCTCACCCAATATCAGTTGGAAGGTGGGCTCCAGGGTCTGGCTGTTGAACAGCATGTTGGCGTTGGTGGCATGCGGCAATTCGTCCGCGAGTGCCTTCAGGTTAGCGTAGTGGGTTGTGATAACCCCATAAGACCCTTTTTCATAAAATACCTCCAGGAAAGCCTCTGCCAAAGCGCCACCCAATTCCGGATCACTGCCCGTTCCGAACTCATCGATGAGGAACAAAGTGTTTTCATCGCATTTCCTGATAAAACCCTGCATATTCTTAAGTCTGTAACTATAGGTACTCAGGTGGTTTTCTATGGACTGGTTATCTCCGATATCGGTCAATACCTGTTCAAACAGGGAAACGGAACTCCGTTCGTGCACCGGGATCAATAAACCGCTTTGAAGCATCAGTTGCAGCAACCCGATGGTTTTCAGTGTAATGCTTTTACCCCCGGCATTGGGTCCTGAAATTACGATAATCCTGTTCTCAGGAAGCAATTCAATTGTCTGTGGATAGGTCTTTTCTCTATTGCGTTTATTGGCCAGCAGCAACAAGGGATGGTAAGCCTCCCGGAGGTATAATCGCCGCTCCTCATTAATTTCAGGCAATAGGGCATCCATATCTGAGGCATACCTGGCCTTGGCAGCAGTTAGGTCCATGTGGGCCAGGAAATTTTGGTAATCGGCTAACAATGGCCCATAAGGCCTCAAATGGCTGGTTAGCTCATTAAGGATCCGTTGGATTTCCTCCTTTTCATCAAACTCCAGGTTGTTGAGTTCCCTGCTGTACTTCAGGGCTGCTTCCGGTTCAATGTATACAATGCTGCCGGTCTTGGAAGAACCCATTACGGTGCCTTTTACCTTTTTACGGTACATGGCCTTTACTGCCAGGACCCTGCGGTTCTCGACAACGGATTCACGAATTTCATCCAGGAATTCCGAAGCCTGGTACTGGGTGAGGGCTGCCCCGAAACTTTGATTGATCCGTGCCTTAACGCGCTGCATATCTTGCCGGATGGTTTTTAAGTCCCCGGAAGCACTGTCCCGGATCTCCCCGAACTTATCGATAACCATTTCAATTCGTTGCATGATGTCCGTATTGGCTTCTATTTTTTCGGAAACTTCAAACAACAGCGGATAATAAGGCCTGAACTTTTTTAAAATTTTTTTATGGGATTGCACGGTGCTGCAAATAGTGGTAATTTTTCGAAATCCCCCAATCTCCAGGGTGGTATTCTCAATTTTCAGCAATTTCAATTCCCCGGATATTCCTTCAAAACCGTGGTTGGGGAGTTTGTTGTCATTTGTAAGGGAGGAAAGATACTCTGAAGTCCTTCCCAGGATATTCAGTAGCGCAGCCTTGTTTTTTAAAGGACATACCTGTATGGCGAGCTCCTTTCCGAGCGTCGTGGTACAACGGGCGGCAAGTTGTTGCAGAACAACCGGAAATTCCAGGTCCTCAAGTGTTTTTTTACTGATTGTAGCCATTGTACGTCCTGTAAGGCGCAAAGGTATGGATTAGGGTTGGTTTGAAAAACTGCCCGGGTAACAACGCCTCCCATGCAGATTTCCTGCCTGAATTCCTTCTCTCACCTGTCTCCGGGCAGAGCTCATATAACGTCAAATACAAAAAATTGGGGTATTATGGTGTTTTGGCTATGCTTAGTCATTCCCCGCAAGGGATATATATATTATAGGCCTACGTAAATTCCCGGTTTATCAAATGTTATTGGGGTTCATAGCAACATCCAGGGGTAAAAATCTGATATGTGCTCTTGAAGCCGTTACAACCAGGAAAGAGGTTACCCCCTAAAACCGGCAGGTTTACCGGAAATATTTGAGAAACCTCCGGGCTGCTTTTGAGCTGGTATCAAAAGACGGGGCGATCCACCCCTATAGAACAGCCAGGCAGTATTCTGAAATAGTGGACAAGGGGATCGCATAAGCACCGCTGCTCCATAAACCATTGACTGCACGGGCCCTTCCGGTCGCAGCATTGAAATAAATCGCATTCCCTAAAGATCGCCTGGTTGATAATCCTCTTATAATACCGTAATTTTGAAGCATATCGATCGGCTTGCATGAATGTAGACCTACACCCCAGCTGGAAAAATGCCCTTCAAAGGGAATTCGGGCAACCGTATTTTGAGAAGCTTGTATCTTTCGTAAAAGCCGAGTATGCTGCCTATAAATGCTATCCAAAAGGAAGCGAGATCTTTACCGCCTTTGATCATTCACCTCTGGACCGAACCAGGGTGGTCATCATCGGACAGGACCCATATCATGGACCTAACCAGGCCAACGGGCTCTGCTTCTCTGTCCGTGATGGCATTGCCCACCCGCCATCCCTCATAAACATCTTTAAGGAAATTCAAGCTGACCTGGGAAAACCCTATCCCCAAAGTGGCAACCTGGAACGGTGGGCAGACCAGGGGGTACTCCTCCTGAATGCCACCCTTACCGTGCGGGCAAATGTGGCCGGAAGCCATCAGAACCAGGGGTGGGAAACCTTTACGGACCGGGTGATTGCCAGGATTTCAGAAGTAAGGGAGGGGGTTGTTTTTTTACTATGGGGTGGGTTTGCCAAAAAAAAGGCCTCCCTGATAGATCAGGGAAAACACCATATTCTTTCTTCCGGACATCCATCACCCCTGAGCGCCAACAGGGGGTTGTGGTTCGGCAACCAACATTTTAGTAAGACCAATATAATGCTCAGCCACCTTGGTAAGTCGCCGATTGATTGGTAGGCCAGAAAAGGCCTTGAACTATGCAATATACAGCATAGAAGGTGCGGGTAATTTATGATCGATCAGCTTTAGGTTATATAAGGTATTTACCACTTTTTCAATTTGTTGCAATGTTAATTGCGACTGGCTCCAACGTGTACACGCCAACCATTCCCGGATATCCTTCAACTGTTGACCATACCGGTTTGCGAGGGTCCGGTCTATGCTGGGTATAAGGGGGAATTCTACTGAATACAGATTGATGATCTCCAGTATATGGTGTAGCATACCGGGCTCATTTTGTATGAAATCAACAGACCCTGCCAACACAAAACAAGGCCATGGGGTAGGGCAGTCCCCCAGCCACCGGAATGTCCCGTTATCCACAAAAGGTTTCGTGGTAAAATGTTCCCACATAAAGTAAGCTGATTCGCCTGAAGTCAGGGAAAGGATCGCATTGTCCAGCGTATGGACCACTTCAAATTGGAGTTCAGCTGTGTCCCACCCTTCATTTTGTGCATTGACGCAGGCCATCAGGTGGCTGCCACTGCCAAACCTGCTAATGGCCGGTTTGGTATGTTCCAGGTCGGAAATGGATTGATAGTGGCTCCCTGTGGCAACATGGATTCCCCAGAGCAGGGGGGAAGCAATATATTCCTGTACAATTTGGACCGGGTTACCATCCGCTATGCTTTTTACAATACCATCTGTAAGGACCACAGCGAGTTCGGTTTCTTTGTTTTGGAGCATCTGGCACATTTTCCCTGTTCCTTCGGGGATATCGTGCCATTGCATGTCAATTCCCCTGGATTCAAAGGCACCTTCTTCAATTGCCAGGTGCCATGGGAGGTTGAAATGCTCCGGGACACCCAGGATTCTAATAGTTTTCATACGGAAGTTTTTCTTTAAGGTACTTATAAATGGCATATTGTGAACGGATGTTTTCTTCACCCGCTTCGCGCCCGACGGCTTTATTGGAATCACCGGCATCTACCACCCTGGCCTTTACATTGTCCTGTAGCTGTATCTCCAGTATATCCTCCAATTCTTTAAATACATCGGCATCCAGGATAGGGGTTAGCACCTCAATGCGTTTGTCCAGGTTACGTGTCATCCAATCCGCCGAGCCCATGAATAGTTTTTTATCTCCGCCGTTTTCAAATAAATATAGCCTCCCATGTTCCAGGTAACGGTCTACTATACTGGTGATCCGGATGGGGGTCTTATTGGAATTGCCCTCTTCTTTGGGTACAAGGCAGCAAAACCCACGGACCAGTAGTCTTATAGGTACCCCTGCAGACTCCGCCCGGTGCAGCGCTTCTATCAGACCGGCATCCTCCAGGCTGTTCATCTTTATGGAAATCCCCGAAGGAAGGTTGTCCCGGAAATTGCGGATCTCCTTTTCGATAAGTTCCAAAAAAGAATTCCGTGTATTGTATGGTGAGGCAAGTATATGGCGCAATTTTGGAATGATCAGTTTCTTTTGCAAGACAGAGAAAACCTGTTCCAGGTCTTCTGTTATCCCGCTGTGTTTGGTAAAAAGGCCATGGTCGCAATAGATCGCCGAAGTCTGGGCATTGAAATTCCCTGTTCCTATATAGGCATATCTTTTTATTTTCCCGTCCTCCCGCCGGTCGATAAGGGCAACCTTGGAATGTACTTTTATATTAGGCACGCTAAAAAAGACCGTAGCCCCGTTGTCAATAAAGGTCTGGCCCCATGCGATGTTATTTTTCTCGTCAAAACGCGCTTTTGCCTCAACAAAGAGGGTTACCTTCTTGTTATTCCTCAAGGCGCGGATCAGTGCATCGGTAAGTCTGGAAGTTTCTGCGATCCGGTAGAGTGTCATTTTGATAGATACAACATCAGGATCCTGTGCAGCGGCTTCTATAAATTTTTCCACCACGCTGAATTGCTGGAAAGGAAAATGAACCGCCTGGTCTTTTTCTGATATGGAAGCGAAGATATTTTTGGTATCTGATAGTACTGGATGTGGCAGCGGTGCCTGGGGGATGTACTTCAGATCAGGGTTATCCGTGGGATCGTCAAACCCGAAAAAATCAGACAGGTTATGGTATTGCCCTCCCGGGAACATGTCCACTTCCCCTATATCCAGCCTCACCTTTAAGGCCCGCTGTAATTCCCCTGGCATGGCATCATCAAAGAGAAGCCTCGTGGGCTGTCCGCTCTCCCGCTTTTCAAGTGAGTGGTATATCTTTTCAACCAGGGCTGTATTGCTGTAATCGTCCTCGAGGTATAGTTCGGCATCCCTCGATAATTTTATGGCATAGGTATTCAACACGGGTTTATCGGGGAAAAGGACCCCAATGTTAAGTTTTACAATATCATCCAGAAAAATAAAATGGTGCACATCCCCTGGAATTTCATGGAAACGGCCATGGATATTGCTGGGGAGTTGAACCAGGCTCCAATGAGGCACTCCGTGGTCCACAACCAGGTACAATTGTCCGTCTTCCAGAAAAATATCCTTTTCCGGGTTTGTTATTCTACAATCCGTTTGCAGGGTCTCTCGGAAATATTGCTGGATGTATGTTAGCTGCTCCCTGCTGAGGGATTCGGCATTTTCCATGAAAATACCCGCGTTTTTCAACTCCTCCAGGATTTCCCTGAAGACTTTTCCAAACCGGACCTGCTGTCGGTGGATTTCTTCCAGGATATGCCTCAAAATTTTGTTGGCTTTGAGGATCAGTTTTTTTCGAAGGGTTTTATCAATTTTTCGCAATTGCCGTAACTGGGAGACCCGGACCTTGAAATATTCGTCCAGATTTGCCGAAAAAATAGCCAGGAATTTTAAACGTTCCAAAAGGGGAACATCGGTATTTTCCGCCTCCAGCAACACCCGTTCATTGAAATACAGCCAATTGATGTCCCGGTGTTTATGCCCTGATTCATTTCGATACATATGGCCGCAAATATAAGCTTTAGTCTATGTACAATTTGAATTGGAAAGCAGTTAGTTTTGACTCTGGAAGGCTGTTATTTTAGAGAGGACATAACCGATCAAATCGTCCATGGCTTTTTCGGGATGCTGGGAAAATTCCCCACTCGCCCTGTTGGCCACGATGCAATTGAAGGAAACAGCCCGGTGTCCGAGTAGCCGGGAGAGGCCATAGATGCCGGAGGTCTCCATTTCGAGATTGGTGATCCGCATCCCATTATAATCAAAGGAGGCCAGTTTCTCAACTAAGCCTGAATCCGGTGTAACCAGTCGGAGAGAACGGCCCTGAGGCCCGTAAAAACCCGAATTGGTTGCGGTGAAACCCTGGTTTACAGCATCGGATTTGAAGTGTGATAAAAGTTCAGGGTGGGCAGAGACAACATAGGGGACGGATTTAAACACCGACAATCCTACATGATTGGCAAAGGCCAACTGAATATCAGGGTGTTGGATGTTTTGGCTGTCATAGAAATGAAGCAGGTTGTCAAAACCGATAGCGTATTCACTTAAAAGGAAGGAATCCAGCGGAATTCCCGGCTGTATTGCACCGGAAGTACCGACCCGTATAATATCAAGCTGGGTATGGTTCTTTTTGATAGTGCGGGTATCAAAATTGATGTTCGCAAGGGCATCGAGTTCATTCAGGACAATATCGATGTTATCCGTGCCGATACCCGTTGAGATTACCGTGATCCGCTTTCCATCCAGATAGCCTGTGTGGGTATGGAATTCCCGATTCTTTTTCTGGACCTCAATTGTGTCGAAATACTTTGAAACCTCCCGGACCCTGTCGGGATCCCCGACGGTAATGATGGTACGGGCGATATCGTCCGGAACTAAATTAAGGTGGTAAATGCTGTTGTCAGCATTGAGGATAAGCTCCGAAGGACCAAGCGGCATACGAAGCTATAATTTTAATATTTTATTCGAATCGGTATTATACAGGAAGTTGTATTTAAGGGCCCCGCCGAGATAGGCTTCATTGTCTCTGATATTGGAATAATAATTGGTTTTCCGATCCAGGATCTCTTGTCCCTTACGCGTCAGTTTTACGGGGTTAAAAGATGAGAACAATGGTTTCAGATTGGTGATGACCCTGTCATACTGAATATCACCAAACCCATAATATCCCTGGTTTTCCAGGGCAAGGCTCATGAGGGCCTTTTTGGTTTTGGGCCTATAATCCGCAGTGATCTCTAAAATTGAGTTCTCTACTGCATTCAGGCCGTTCTTGATGGTTGGGAAGCGCCTCAGGTGTGCCTGTATGGAATCGGACAGATACGGGAACTGGTAATCCTCGAAATCGGTAAGGTTCTCCAGACGGATAGGATTATCGCTGCAATAGAGCTGCCATACGTAATCCGCGTATTCTATATCACCCTGGGAAAGAGTTTTGCGATTTTTGTATAAGGCCAGCAACTGTTCATCGTTCAGTTCACTAAGGCCATATAATTTATCGGAATCATCCTCTTTACCACTGCAGATAAGCGAAATTTCAGCATGCCTCCTGTACGTTTTAAGCCAACTAATGACGGCAAGCAGATTGACCTGGCAAAACAGGTCATACTCAAACCAAAGGATGATCTGGTCCTGCTGTTTATGGTTGCAGAGCGAACGATACTCCTTCAGCGTTTTTTCCACGAACCATGACTTGCTTACTTTATAATTTTTATGGAGGAATTCGAAGCGGGTCTTCCAGAAAGATTCACTCCCGACATTCGTTTCTGTTTTCCCTTCGCACAGCATTTCGCGCCATGTAATTATTTCACCTTTGAGTTGTAGTTTTTCTAACTTTTGGGTAAAACTATCCCCGTTGGTAATGTGCAATTGGGAACTCATGTTGGGTTTGGAGTTTAGCTTAAAACGTATAAAAGTAACACTTAATCGAAAGAAACAAAATAAAATTAACAGAAAACTACGCAACACCTTAGTGATCGGTGCATCAGAGAAAGGGTATCAGCCACCCACCCGCTTAACGGTAAATCCTTTTTCGCGAAGGAGATCCATGATCCTGTCCCGGAAATCCCCTTGTATTATAATGGTATCCTGCTTGTAGGTGCCTCCGGTGCTGAATTCCGTTTTCAGCTCTTTGGTAAGTGCCTTAAAATCCTTGTCCGCCCCGGTATATCCCTCAAGGATTGTTGTCGGTTTCCCTTTGCGCTTTTCATACTTGCAAATTATGGGGTCATCCTGTAACCAGAGTCCAGACCGTTCTATTGACGATTCGTTTCCCGTGGGTTCATGGTCCGGAAAGAGGTTTTTAAGCTGGTCCTGAAAATCCATCTAATCCGATTTTAACGTTCTAATTCAACTGTCCCAATGAAAAACCGAAACAAACGGCTCTCTCCGGCATAGCTGCCTATTTTTTGATCAACCCCAGTTCTACCAGCCTTTCGTTCAGGAATTCCCCTGCCGTGATATCTTCAAACATTTTCGGATGTGCATCATCCACACAGTTTTCATGGCAGTTCAAAGGCATTTCGCTGACAGGGTGCATAAAGAATGGAATGGAATACCGGGATGTTCCCCACATTTCTTTGGGCGGGTTGATGACCTGGTGTATGGTCGATTTCAATTTATTATTGGTAAGTCGGGAGAGCATGTCTCCTACATTGATCATCAACTGGTCTGGCCTTGCAATGGCATCCACCCAATCTCCTTTGTGATTTTTTACCTGTAAGCCTCGTCCATGGGCGCCCATGAGCAGCGTAATAAGATTGATATCCCCATGGGCCGCAGCACGCACCGCATTCTTGGGTTCACTTGTGATAGGGGGGTAATGGATAGGCCGTAAGATGGAATTGCCGTTCATGATGTATTCATCAAAATAGGTCTCTTCCAGTTCGAGGTGCAGTGCCAGTCCCCGCAAAACATGCCTGGCAGTTTTTTCCAGCATTTTATAGGCTTCCATGCCTACTTCATTGAACCGGGGTAATTCTGCAACCATTACGTTGGGAGGGTACTCCGTTTTGAGCCGGGGGTTATTCTCCATGTATTGCCCAAAGTGCCAGAATTCCTTGAGGTCCCCTTCCTTCCTGCCTTTTGCATGTTCCTTCCCGAAGGAGGTATACCCCCGCTGTCCGCCTATCCCCGGAATTTCGTAGGTATCTTTAACCTCCTGCGGGAGGTTGAAGAACTTCTTGATCTCCTCATAGAGGTCCTCCTCCAAACCTTCAGAGAGGAAGTGCCCGCTAAGGGCTACAAAGCCAATATTTTCAAAAGCTACCCCTATTTCATTGATAAATTTCTTCTTCCTGCCGGGATCACCCGATATAAAATCATTCAGATCAACACTTGGAATGGCATTCATTTGTTCCTGTTTTATAATTCTTTTCAAAGTTACTAAATTCCATGGCCATATTGGCAAGGGTAAACCCTAGTTTTGTTGCCGGCAATTAGTACTTTTACACCCCGGAAGAATCTCATTACAGCATTTTTTTATGCACTACCCTGACAAAGGAATCCCTGTTGAAAAGCAACTCTCGCTCTATAAGGCGATGCTGAAGCCCCGTATGATTGAAGAAAAAATGCTGATCTTGTTACGGCAGGGAAAAATCTCAAAATGGTTTAGCGGCATCGGGCAGGAAGCCATTTCGGTAGGCGTAACCAGTGCTTTGTTGCCCACAGAATATATCCTTCCCATGCACCGGAATCTTGGGGTATTTACCACCCGGGAGATTCCCTTGTACAAATTATTTTCGCAGTGGCAGGGGAAGGCATCAGGTTTTACCAATGGGCGCGACCGTAGTTTTCATTTTGGTACCCGGGACTACCATATTATAGGTATGATTTCTCATCTGGGACCACAGCTCGGGGTTGCAGACGGTATAGCCCTTGCAGATGTCCTTCAGCACCGCCCACATGTCACTGCCGTATTTACGGGGGAAGGAGGAACCAGTGAAGGGGATTTCCACGAGGCGTTGAATGTGGCAGCAGTCTGGGACCTCCCGGTACTTTTTTGTGTTGAGAATAACGGATACGGCCTTTCAACTCCCACTGACGAACAATTCAGGTGTGAAGCTCTGGCTGATAAGGGAAAGGGTTATGGTATGGAAGCCCACACCCTGGATGGCAACAATATCCTGGAGGTCTACCTCAGGGTAGAAGAACTATGTAAAAGCATGCGGCAGAATCCGCGTCCTGTATTACTGGTTTTCAATACCTTCCGGATGCGGGGCCATGAAGAGGCCAGCGGTACCAAGTATGTGCCACCTGAACTTATGGAGGAATGGGCCGGAAAAGATCCTATTTTCAATTATGAAAAACACTTGTTGGAAAAAGGGACGCTCACCACAGAGTCCATCGATGCCATAAAAGAAGAGATACAAGCGGGGATCGATGAGGGCCTGAAGGTTGCATTTGCAGAAGCCGAGATTCCACTTGATGAAAGCAAAGAACTAGGGGATGTTTACCATCCTTTTGTATATGAAGAAATCAGTCCTGGTAAAACTGTCAATAGAATCCGCCTGATCGATGCCATTTCTGAAAGCCTGAGACAATCTATGGAGGTCCACCCAAACCTGGTTTTGATGGGGCAGGATATAGCGGATTACGGCGGGGTTTTTAAAATAACGGAAGGATTCGCAGCAGTTTTTGGCAGGGAGAGGGTACGGAATACCCCTATATGTGAATCGGCCATAGTAGCAGCTGCTATGGGACTTTCCATCAACGGCATGAAAGCCGTGGTAGAGATGCAGTTCGCGGATTTTGTCAGTACAGGGTTCAATCCTATTGTCAATTACCTTGCTAAAACCCATTACCGGTGGAATGAAAAGGCCGATGTAGTGATCCGCATGCCCTGCGGGGCAGGGGTAGGGGCCGGGCCCTTCCATTCCCAGACCAATGAGGCCTGGTTCACCAAGACACCGGGATTAAAAGTGGTCTATCCGGCATTTCCCATCGATGCAAAAGGGCTTCTGGCAACGGCCATCAATGACCCCAATCCGGTTTTGTTTTTTGAACACAAAGCCTTGTACAGAAGCAGTTACCAGGAAGTCCCCTCAGATTATTATACCCTGCCCATGGGAAAAGCAACCCTTTTAAGACATGGGGATGATGTTAGTGTTGTAACCTACGGTGCCGGGGTTCACTGGGCACTCGAGACGCTAAACGAACAGGTGGATGTACATGCAGACCTCCTTGATCTCCGGACCCTTCAGCCCCTTGACACCGAAGCCATATATACAAGTGTCCGGAAAACCGGGAAGCTGATCATACTTCAGGAGGACAGTTTATTTGGTGGGATTGCCAGTGATATAGCTGCCCTGGTAGTGGAAAATTGCTTTGAGTACCTGGACGCCCCGGTAAGGCGCGTAGCAAGCCTGGAAACCCCTATTCCCTTTGCGAAGACGCTGGAGAACAATTATCTGCCCAGGGAACGGTTCGCAGCTGCACTCCGGGAATTAGTGTCCTACTAGTAATAGAGTCAATTTTATTTGGATAAAAACGGCATTTCTTTTAACATATCACCACCTTTACACAGAGGTGTGAGGAATAATCGTATAACCGTATAAACTAATTAACAGGGATGTACGTTATCAACCTGTACATAAATAAAATCTTATGAGAAAATCCTTTTACTTTCTTTTTGCAGTTGCGATTTTACTGAGTTCCTGTTCCGGTACCAAGGCGGTGCGCGACCAGCGGAACCAGCTGAGTGGAACCTGGACGCTCGACAATATTTCCTATGAAAACAATGAAGGTGCCCTGAAGGCAGTCCTTTTCGGGGATGCAGATGCCATTTGTTTCGAAGGCAGTACGTGGTATTTCCGTGACAACAACAGTACGGGAAGGTACACAATTGATCAAGGCAGCCTATGCTCAGGCGGTGACCGGTTAATTCGATGGTCTGTGGTGGCACCGTCTGCAAATTATTCCAGCCAGTTACAATTTAAATATATCGATGAAAAGCGCAACGATATTTCAGGAGGAACCGGGTACCGATTGAATATCGCATCCCTGACTGAACAGGAAATGACACTGAAGTCGAATGTTTCGGTTGATGGGAAACCGGTTACAGTAGTATATGAATTTACCAAAAATCTAAATTTGAAGTGATGAAAAATATAATGATACGAAATATAGCCATGGTAGTGGTATTGGCCCTGGTTTTGGGCTGTAATGCCGTCAAAAATGCCAACAACAAACAAAAAGGTGCTGTGATAGGCGCTTCCGGCGGTGCAGTTGCCGGCGGTGTTATCGGGAATAATGTCGGTAAAGGGAATACAGTACTTGGGGCCATTATCGGAGGAGTAGTCGGTGGCGTTGCAGGAGGTTACATAGGGAACCGTATGGACAGGCAGGCAGAACGCATAGAGGAAGAGATCCCGGGAGCCGAAGTTACCCGGGTAGGGGAAGGGATCAATGTCACATTTAACGAAGATGCCGGGGTATATTTTGAAACCAACAAATCGGGTATAAAGGGGACCTCCGCTGAAACTTTGAACAGGTTGGCAGGGATTTTTAAGGAATACCCAAAAACAATCATCCTGATAGAGGGGCACACAGACAGTGCCGGACCCGATGATTATAACTTGAACCTTTCTAAGTTACGGGCAGAGTCCGTGACCAGTTTCCTAAAAGAGCAAGGAATCGATGAAAGCAGGTTTACTACCAAATGGTATGGTGAAAGTCAACCGGTTGGTGATAACAATACTACAGAAGGCAAAGCCCGTAACAGGAGGGTGGAACTGGGAATCATCGCCAATGACGAATTGAAAAAAGAAGCCATTGAAAAAACCAAAGGGTAAGTACCCGGTTTAGGGCAAATACTATTGATCCCGACCCCGATATCCATCGGTTGGTCGGGATTTTTATTTGTGGAATATGTATCTTACCTGAATGAAGGATTTTGACGTTATTATCGTGGGTGGGGGACTGGCAGGCCTTACTGCCGCCATTCATTTATCGCAACATGACCTTGCTGTCATTGTTTTTGAAAAATCGCCCTATCCCCATCATAAAGTGTGCGGGGAATACCTTTCCAATGAAATAGTGCCATATCTGGGTAGCATGGGGGTTCACCTACCGGATCCGGTGGCGATCAATTCCCTGCTGCTTACCACTGTAAAAGGAAAAAGCCTTCGGATGGAACTCCCCCTCGGGGGATTGGGGATCAGCAGGTATGCGCTGGATGATACGCTTTACCGAAAAGCAGTAGAATGCGGTGTAACCTTCATCTTCGAGGCCGTTAAATCAATTGATTTCATGGATGGCACCTTTCAGGTTGCTTTCGCTTCCGAAAAAGTATACAGGGCTAAACAGCTAATCGGTTCCTATGGAAAACGCGCCCACCTTGATAAGCACCTGGAGCGGCCTTTTATAGGACAAAGGTCACCCTGGATCGGAATTAAGGCCCATTACCGGAATTCCGCATTCCCGGAACACGAAGTGGCCCTGCATAATTTCAAAGGAGGGTATGGGGGTTTATCCCGAACTGAAACCGGGGCGGTTAATTTCTGCTATTTGGTGCATTGCAAAAGTTTTGAAATGGAAAAGAACATCTCCGAATTCAACCGAAATGTGGTAGGAAAAAACCCTTTCCTGGATGAATTTTTGCAGCATTCTACCCCCTTATTCAGCAAGCCGCTGACGATAGCACAAATATCTTTTGAACAGAAGGACGCGGTGGTAAACCATATTTTGATGTGCGGGGATACCGCAGGCCTTATCCACCCGCTTTGCGGAAATGGGATGGCTATGGCCATACACGCTGCAAAGATCGCATCAGAATATATCGTCCGCTTCTTCCGGGAAGATGCCTATAGCCGCACCCAACTCGAAGCAGACTACCAAAAGCAGTGGCTGCAGACATTTGGAAACCGCCTGCAAATGGGAAGGAGGCTACAGAACCTGCTGATGAACCCTTTCCTGGCCGATATGCTAATGGGGCTGGCAACCCGTTCCCCAAGGATCCTTGGCAATATAATCCGGCAAACACACGGGCAACCTATAACGAAATAATGGACATACGGATACGCAATACGGAAGCGGAGTGGATGGACGATCCGAATATCGGTAAAGACGCCCTGAAAGATGTTCTAGGCGATGTAAACAGGGTAAACCGCCTTCTGGGGGGCAATGGGATAACCATCAAGGCCCTGGGTCAACTCATCAAAAAACATCCGAGGGAGCAGTATACCATCCTCGATGTGGGCTGTGGGGATGGCAATATGCTCCGAACGGTGTCACACTATTGCCGGAACCACCGGATCAGAGCCAACCTGATTGGAATCGACCTGAGTGAACAGGCCCTTGCCATTGCCAGGGAAAAGTCAACAGATTATGAAGGAATCCAATATCATCGGCAGGATATTGTTAACTTCCCCCAAAGCCACCTCCGCTATGATATCCTGCTCTGCACCTTAACCATGCACCATTTCCCTTCGTCCCAGATCCCGTTATTTTTAAAAAGCTTTGTAGCAAAAGCTTCCATAGGGATGGTGATCAATGACCTCCAAAGAAGTATTCTGGCTTATTATCTTTTTAAAGGGTTTAGTGCTATTTTTATACGCACGGCAATAGCCAGGCGAGATGGGCTTATTTCCATCGGAAGTGGATTCACAAGGGGGGAACTGAATCAATTTGCCAAAGGCCTGCCCAATGTTCAACATAAGATCAGGTGGAAATGGGCTTTCCGTTATGTATGGGTCATGTATGCACACCCACTAAAACAAACGAATGAATGAGATCAGCATAGTAGGTGTTTCGAAGGAACTACCGCCCTTTAGCAGAAAAACCAGGGATATCCTTCCCTATGTTGCCCGCTGGTTGAAGAACCAGGAGGATAGGTTTCAGCGCAAGGTATTGAAAATATTCGAAGGCGCTGAAGTGGATATCCGGTATGGGATCATGGATATTGAGGAAGTATTTACGGCCAGTTCATTTGAGGAAAAGAATGCTATATATGTGGCCGGGATTAAAAAATTAGGGACACAGGTTTTGCAGAAGGCACTGCTGGAGCATAACTGGGCACCCGAATCCATCGATTATATCATTACGGTAAGTTGTACCGGGATCATGATCCCGTCCCTGGATGCCTTCCTGGTCAATGAAGTGGGACTGCGGAAGGATGTAGTCCGCCTGCCGGTCACGGAAATGGGATGTGCCGCCGGGGTATCAGGGTTGATCTATGCATCCAATTTTTTGCGCTCCAATCCCGGAAAACGTGCGGTTGTAATCGCTGTTGAAAGTCCGACCGCCACCTTCCAGCTGAACGACTATTCCATGGCAAATATGGTCAGTGCTGCCATCTTCGGGGACGGGGCCGCCTGTGTGCTGATTTCATCCCGGCAGGGTGATGGCGGGCCCCGTATCAAAGGGGAGGGGATGTACCATTTTAAGGATGCCACCCATTTGATGGGTTTTGAGCTGACGAATACCGGGCTCAAAATGATCCTGGACCCTGCAGTTCCGGAGACCATTGCAACCCATTTTCCGGAGATTGTACATCCCTTTCTGGAAAAGAACGGTACCTGCATTGATCAGGTGGATCATCTGATCTTCCACCCGGGAGGTAAAAAAATTGTGCAGACGGTGGAGGAATTGTTCGGGCAACTTGGAAAAAATGTAGATGATACCCGCGAGACACTCCGCTTATACGGGAATATGAGCAGCGTTACGGTCCTGTATGTCCTGGAACGATTCCTTCAAAAGGAAATCGCTAATGGGGAACAGGGGTTGCTTCTTAGTTTTGGGCCGGGATTTTCGGCCCAGCGTGTCCTTATCGAGTGGTAATGCTGGTATAATACCAGGCAGGGAAATGTGAAACATCCGATTGAAATTTATATAGATGGCAAAAGATCCTGATTCAGGCAGGAATGATTGGGCGATTATCCTCGGTGGGAGTACCGGCCTGGGGCTGGCAACGGCAAGGAAGCTGGCGTCCCATGGCTATTCCATTATAGTGGTGCACCGGGACAGGAAAGCGCATACCCCCCAAATTGAAAGTGATTTCGCCTCCATTACCGCGCTGGGTATCGGCTTCCTCAGCTATAATGTGGATGCCACCTTAGCCGATAAGAGGGCAGAAGTGATCCGGAATATCTCCCAAAGCCTGGTGGGGGGGGCAAAAATAAGAGTGCTGGTACACAGCATCGCCAAAGGCAACCTGAAACCCATGTATTCTCAGCAGGGGCGGGAATTGGAGCATCAGGATTTTCAAATTACGATCAATGCCATGGCCCTGAGCCTGTACGACTGGACCCGGGAGCTGCTGAAGGCGGGGCTGTTCCATGAGGATACCCGGATCATTTCCTTTACCAGCGAAGGCAGCACACGGGCATTGCCCAATTATGCCGCGGTATCCGCGGCGAAGGCCAGCCTGGAGGCCATAACTCGCAGTATAGCGCTCGAATTTGCGCCACTGGGGATCAAGGCCAATTGCATACAGGCAGGGGTTACGGAAACCGCATCCCTGGCCATGATACCGGATTATGAAAAGATAAGGGAGCACGCCCTTAAAAGGAACCCACATGGCCGGTTAACATGCCCGGAAGATGTGGCCAATGTGGTTTACCTCTTATCCAGAGAAGAAGCCCGGTGGATAACGGGAACAGTCATCAGGGCAGACGGGGGGGAAAGCCTGATGTAGGTGCAACGCTTACTTTTGAATTCATTCGATCATGTAAAACACCACTTTTTAACACCATGAAGGACCAGAATATCCTGAAATACCTGCCTTATGCCCCGCCCTTTTTATTCGTGGAAGAACTGCTGCATGTGGATAATAAAGGTGTCAAAGGAACATTTACCTTTCACGCGGCACTCGATTTCTACAAGGGACATTTTAAAGAATCCCCGGTTACACCGGGGGTCATACTCACAGAATGCTGCGCACAAATAGGGTTGGTTTGCCTGGGGATATACCTCAACCTGCCATCCCTGGAAAAAGGACAAGGGGATTTTGGGGTGGCCATGAGCGGCTGCGATATGGAATTCTACCTGCCTGTAATGCCTGGGGAACAGGTAATCGTTTTGTCTGAACTGGTATACTACCGGTTCCATAAACTTAAATGCAGGGTACAAATGCACAATAAGAATAATGAAATGGTCTGTAAAGGGGTGCTAGCCGGGATGCTCAAAAACATACCAAATGGATAGACGGGTAGTCGTGACAGGGATGGGAGTCTGTGCACCGAATGGGATTGGTCTGGACGACTTCGCCCGTAACCTCGCCGAAGGGCATAGCGGTATTCGGTATTATCAGGAGTTGTCTGATCTTAATTTTGGATGCCAGGTAGCTGGAAAACCGGAACTTACAGAAGAATATATTAATAATTACTTTACCCCATTGCAACGGAGGGGGTTACTTGCAAGCGGCCTTATTTATGGGGTTATCGCGGGGATGGATGCCTGGAAGGATGCAGGGCTTGCCAAGGCACCGGAGGAGGAACCAGACTGGGAAAGCGGTATTATTTTTGGTACCGGCATTTTAGGGGTGGATAAGTTCCGGGAATCCATATACCTGCTGGATGCAGGGAATGTACGGAGGTTGGGCAGTACTTCGGTGATCCAGACTATGGCCAGTGGTATCAGTGCCTATCTTGGGGGCATCCTGGGCTGCGGAAACCAGGTAACAACTAATTCCTCAGCCTGCACGACAGGGACCGAAGGGGTTTTGATGGCTTACGACCGCATTAAGGCAGGAAAAGCTGATCGGATATTGACAGGGAGCTGTAGTGACAGTGGCCCTTATGTCTGGGGAGGATTTGACGCGATGCGCATACTGCCCCGCAACTTCAATGGACAGCCCGCAGCGGCCAGCAGACCAATGAGCGCCTCGGCTTCAGGCTTCGTGCCGGGAAGCGGCGCAGGCGCGCTGGTGCTGGAGACCCTTATCAGTGCCCAGGAAAGGGGGGCGCGAATTTATGCCGAAGTGATGGGGGGCGCTGTTAACAGCGGGGGGCAAAGGGCTGGCGGGAGCATGACGGCGCCCAACAGCCATGCGGTACAACGCTGTATCCTGGAAGCTGTTTCCCAGGCTGGCGTTGCCGCTACGAATATTGACACTATCAACGGCCACCTGACAGCCACAGTCAAAGATGCCATGGAAATCGGGAATTGGGCCGCAGCCTTAAAACGGTCTGGCACTGATTTTCCATATATCAACTCCTTCAAGAGTACCACCGGGCATTGCCTGGCTGCAGCCGGTAGCATAGAGTGCGTGGGATCGGTTTTGCAATTCAGGGAACGGCGGACCTTCAAAAATATCAATTGTGAAGACCTTCACCCCGAAATTGCGTCCTTTATAGGCCCTTCGCGGGTGTTGATGCAATCCCTTCCGGAAGGGCCACGTATCCTGGCGAAGGCCAGTTTCGGATTTGGCGACGTAAATGCCTGTGTAATTTTTAAAGCTTTTCAGGGCAATTAACAAAAATCCTTGCACCCATACGGCCACATTGAATATCTTTGAAACCGGACATTGAATGCTTCCAATATCAAATGCGATTCGAATTCCGCAGTTTCACCATAATACAGCTCATTAATGACCCAGGAAGAACGATACGAAAAATTAAAGGATATCATCACACCTTATCTGCCCGAAGATATCCGTCCGGGCTCCATTTCCAGGGACAGCCACTTTATCAATGAATTAAATATCAATTCGGCCCATTTGGTAGATATTGTCCTCGATGTGGAAGATGCGTTCAATATCATTTTCGCAAATGAGGATATGGACCAAATGCAGACTGTTGAGGACGCCCTGGCGATAATCGATAAAAAGACCACTGTAGGGTAGAAGGGAACCAGGACTTCGCTGCAATATGGTATTTCACCCTTTTGTGCCGTCTTCCGTTTCAGTGTGCTCCAAACGTACCGGAAAACCGCTGGCACCCCCGTATAACTTAATTTCCTGTATATCCGCAGGCATGGAATAGCCGCCTTGTTCCAGGGCCTCCTTTACATTTTTGATCACCTCTCCTTTTGTGATAAGCGCCATTCGCCTGAAATCGGTTGTGTCTACCCAAAAATAGACTTTCAGGTTGACCGTGCTGGGAGCCAACTGGTCCACTACTACAAAATTCTCATGTTCAGCATCAGAAATCACATTGGGTTCTTTTTTCAGGGCTTCAAGTATGGTTTGTTTCGCACCTTCGACAGCATCTTCATACGCGATCCCAACAATAAAATCCCACCGGAAGAACCCATCCTCTGTATAATTGGTCACCGGTTTTGTGAGCACGTCACTATTGGGGATATACACATCTTTCCCATCAAAGGTCTTTAATTTTGTATATCTGAATTCCAAAGTTTTTATCTTTCCAAAATTTTCCCCGATCATCACAGTATCATTTACCCGGAAAGGCCTTCCAAAGGCAAGGATGATACCCGCGATGAAATTTTCCCCTATATCCTTAAATGCGAAACCAAGGACCAATGCGCTGGCCCCCGCCGCAGTGAGGATTCCGGTTGCTATACCGCCCAGCCCGGAAGCTTTCAGCGCCATCATTATCGAAATAATAATAAGGGTGTATTTTATGGCTTGCCCAAGGAAACGGCTCATCAATGGATCCTGTGTCTTGTGGGATATTCTTTTGCGCGCGAACTGTCCGATCCAGGATGCTATAAGGACACCAAGCACAATGATCAGGATACCCATTGCAATTCCCGGGAGTTGGGCAACAAAATGATCATACGCGTTGTTAATGGATTCGGATAGGGTAGTGGAGGTGGATTTTTGCATACAAAGTGGATTAAGGTAAGATACTGCTGAGAACTACTTCAAGACCTATTGTGTGCCTGGCAAGGCTGTTGAAGGCTCCTCAGACTTCACAGGCAAGATGCAACAAAAAGTGGATATTTAGAATAGCAAAAACGGATTAAGGCAAAAGTTGATTCAGGATTGTTAACCGCATTCTTTAATACCTGTAGTTTTGGAGATTTCATAAAAAGGGCAAAGCCGTTTCAGCGGCCGTCCTGCTACCTGGCTCCTTTCTCCCCGTCAGATTGCCGGGATATTCGATGGAACGCAAGAATTCCTACAGG
>JBGTLT010000065.1:0-4486 GCA_041743975.1 Zeaxanthinibacter sp. | reverse complement strand
TATCGAGTACCGCAATCGTACTCAAAACCCTGCAGGACAGACAGCAGATTACTGCCCCTCATGCCAGAAATGCATTGGCAATTTTAATCTTTCAGGACATCATTGTGGTTCCAATGATGCTTGTTACCCCAATGATAGCAGGAGAATCAACTAATCTTGGATTAAGTATCCTGTCGCTGCTTTTAAAGTCTGTCGTAGTTCTTGTAATCACTTTTATCAGCGCACGGTATATAGTTCCCAGATTGATGCATTCAGTTGCAAAAACCAACAGCAAAGAGCTTTTCCTCCTGGTCACTATCACACTTTGTTTTGCTATAGCATTTCTCACATCAGAAGCAGGATTGTCCCTGGCATTAGGAGCATTTATCGCAGGTTTGATTGTTTCGGAATCAGAATACAGCCATCAGGCCACGAGTATTATCCTTCCTTTCCGGGAGCTTTTTACTAGCTTCTTTTTCGTTTCGGTTGGGATGCTGCTCGATTTAAACTTTTTTCTAAACAACATTCCTGTCATCCTGCTTTTGGTATTTGTTGTATTCATTGTCAAATCATCTATTGCCGCAGTAGCAGTTGCTGTCCTTAAATATCCAACCAGAACCGTACTATTAACAGGATTGTCGCTTTTTCAAATTGGGGAATTTGCTTTTATTCTCTCAAAAGTGGGCTTGGAATACAATTTATTAAGTGCTCAAACCAACCAATATTTTTTATCTGTTTCTATTGTGTCAATGATACTGACACCGTTTGTGATAATTTTCTCAGAGAATATTGCCAACAAATTTATAGGCGTTTCAAAAAAGTTAGGACTAGACAGCACATTGATTTCAGAAAAAGGTATAGCCGAAGCTGCTAATCGCGAATTGGAAAATCATTTGGTCATTATTGGTTATGGTGTGAATGGAAGTAATTTGGCCAAGGCAGCAGCAGCAAGTAGCATTCCGTATGTCGTAATCGAGATGAACGCTGCAACTGTCAAACGCGAAAAAGAAAAAGGGTTGCCTATCATTTTCGGTGACGCCACCCAGGACCACATTCTGGAAACGGTACATCTTTCATATGCCAGAGCGGCTGTTATAGCCATATCAGACCCCTTGGCAACTAAACGCATCATTAAAAATATTCGTTCCCACTCAGATACGCTCTATTTGGTTGTAAGGACAAAATACGTAAAGGAAACATCTGAATTAATTGCTTTAGGTGCTGATGAAGTGATTCCTGAAGAATTTGAAACGTCAGTACAAATATTTACCCGTGTCCTGCACAACTTCCTTATACCCGAAGACGATATTGACATCCTTGTCGAAAAGGTCAGGGCAGACAACTACCAATTATTCAAAGGCGAAATAAAACTTTCTAAAAACTACCATCCCAGCAAATTGACACACTTCAATATCACCTGTTTGCAAATGACCGCAGACAGCAATAAGTTTCTGGGAAAACCATTAAAAGAATTGAACCTGAGAGCTGAATACGGGATAAATATACTTGGGATTAAAAGAAAAAGTGAGATGTTGGAAAGTATACAGCCTGAAGAAATTATAAAACAGGATGACATCATATATATACAAGGGAATCAGGGCAATATTGAACAATTCCATAAAATGATCAAGTAAAACAAAGGCACAATCCAGTAGGCAGCCGTGATCAGTGATGCTCACGGTGAACCCCTCACACTACCCTACCCTTCGTCAAACTCAGGACAGCCAGGGCGAGTACCGCATACGGTGGATCATGAAACATCCCCTTCGCTGCTCTATTCACCAGCGAAAGCTATCATCTATTTTATGAACAGCCTGTCAGTGACAGATGTTGTTGTCAGCCTCGCGAAACAGTGTTTTATCACTCCCAATTACTTTGTACAGTAACAAAATGAGGTTTTCCTCATTCCCCCATTAAAAGAATATTCCCAGCTCGGGATTCTCGTACAAGAACCCTTCCCCCCTATCTTGTTGAGAAGTTTCCTTATGCACTCTCCAAACAAAAGGTTCGTGTGACCGATCGGTGCGATCAGGTTAGGTATTGACATCGAACTATTCACTATAATTCCCGCATTTAATGTGCTTAGTAATTTTAATCATTAGCATACGACATGGGGATGTCTACTCGTCCGGTCAGCAATAAAGAGGGCCCTTCATGCTACAGTATGAGGGGTTTTTCTTTATGCTGTGTTGAAGCGGTTAAAAACGAATGAACACCTGGCTCACGGAGTTGGCGGAAGAATTCGGCCACTTTACACCAGCTGAGGACGCAATTACAGCGATACAGGCAGGAACTATGACGGGGATTATTTTCCGCTTGATAGTATATTCCATGGGTGTAGATTGTTTACTTCTATAGCAGAAACAGGGGGAAACATAACAGGACGTGTATATCAGAAACATCAATTGATTCCCATTGAAATCTGACTATGATTAAATGAATGACGCTTATCTGATTTTGTCCACTTTTTTGTTGAAGGTTTACTTTAAAGAGGTTCTATATTTTTTGCTCAACGAATTAGTGACATGTTTAGAAAAAGAATTAATATCACTATTTGTAAACCTGGGGTTATCTATTAGAATTCGATACTATCCCTGGCAACAACAGGTAGCTCATAATTACCATATTCCACGGTAGTTTTTCCCTGGTTTATTATCTCGAACCCGGTTTTACTTAAACCCGGTTTGAAAAAATAAACTTTTTTAAGATTTTTAAAATTCGATAATTTATTTAAATTTTCTTCGCTAAAGTTGGTATTGGATAAATTGATGGATTCAAGATATTCCAATGGAACCAATACATTAATTTGTTGCCCGGTAATGTTAGTGTGGTCCAATTTTAAAATGGTGAGGTTTTTTAAGTTTACAATCCTTTTAAAAATTGTATCCGTCACTTGTGTACCTCCAAGGTCAAGAATCGCAATTTGTGGTGCTATTGAATTCAGCACTTGAAAATCAGCATCTGTAAAGTTTGGTTTATTCAGGGCTGAAACCCTTAAATAATTGGTGCTTTCACTTATGGGGCCAACATGGAGCCCGGCGTTTTTTACGAGATCGATACTATCTATTGGTGCTGCGGTTACCGCTAAATCCGGATAATCGGTTTTTACTGCTTTAGGAATAAAAGATTGAAAAAGTGATTTGTTCAATCCCAATTCCCCGATAGTTTTGTCAAAAGAAAGACCATTTTCTATCCAGACTCCAACAAGTTTGATTTCCTCTTTGGTAGGTTGGGTTTTTCCATCCGGGGGCATATGTTGATCATCATGCCTGGGAAGTTCCATTCTGATAAATAAGTCGCTTTTTTCGGGGTGGTTGGCCACTATTGCCGGACCATTTTCTCCGCTCAACAGAATGCCCTCCTGGGTATTTAAATGCAACTCGCCTTTTGATTTTTTTGGATTATGGCAGCTTAAACAATTATTGTTTAAGATAGGTTGAACTACATCGGTATATAAACTGGCATTTTCCCAATTTTCATCGGTGAGGACTATTTCTTTCTTCTCAAATACCTCATATCCTAACAGAGACTTTATCGAATTTGGCAAGGGTTCCACCAAATAGTCTTCCCCATGGGTAATGGTCCCACCTTGATGGCCGGTAAAAGAAATCAAAATAAAAAACATAACGGACAGCCCTGGTATCGGTATTTTGTATAGGAAGGTTGATATGGAAAAGCCGCTTAACCGCCCCCATATCAAAAAAGAAAATAGGGCAGTCGCTATACCAGACCATAGGTGTAATTCAACGGAATCATACGAATAACCTTCTCCCAGATATTGTAAATATCCCGTTACACAGGCCACAATGGCACTAAAACCAGCCCAGAGATAAATGAGCGCAATTACGGAAGTATATTGCTTTCGCTTTCGGTCAATCACTTGCAGAAGCAGGCCAACAATTATAAAACCTATTGGTAAATGAACGATCAAAGGATGTAATCTGCCCAAAAGTTGTTTTAAAATATCCATTTTGCCTCCCGTTTACTCAATATTCAATCGTTCCTTGATCACCTTCATCATATAGAGGTTTGCTTTCCATTGGTCTGCTACCGGGACCCTGGTATAGGGTAAGGTTGGCATATAGTCTGCGGGCCCGAATTCTGTTGTAAGCCTAAATGTCTTTTGGGTCTCCCAGTTTTTCCTGATTACTTTCTCCCAAATATCAAGATGCCGTTCCAGGGCATTTTTCCACTCCGGGGCTTCCGGATCGTTTACTTGCGGGCCTTCGGCATGACCTACGCGGGCATGTAGATGGTGGGTACGGTCTATAATATCTAAAAGCACTTCATCTTGATTTTCCAGTAAGGATTCATGTACCACCATCCAATGGCTAATATCCAAATTCAATTGCAGTGCTGGAATTTTGTCAATATAGTTTTTGGTGCCGGGCAAATTAAAACTGAAACGGCCCCTATGTGTTTCATGGTAAATAGGAATGTTGCTTTCCTCTGAAATATTATTGGCCAGGTCTATAAATGCCTTGTTCTGTTCAAAGGTGAAAAAGTC
>JBGTLT010000064.1:0-4926 GCA_041743975.1 Zeaxanthinibacter sp. | reverse complement strand
CTCTACTTTTTCAAATTCGGACTTGGGAACTATTTTGGATTCATAGAGTTCCTTTTTACGGTCGTACTCCGACTTTGCCTGTTGAAATTTCGCTTTTGCGGAAGCGATTTCGGCTCCCAGATTATTTGCGGCCAAGCCCCGGCTATTTAACGTCATCAATAATTGCCCTTTTTTTACGGGTGTACCTTCGGTAAGATTCACTATCGCAAAATCTACCAGTCCATCAGCGTTTGCAACAAGGGATTTAGCGGAACCTGGCGAGGGCATCCATACTCCGGACGTATTGATTACTTCATAAATGGTATCCGAAATTACAGGCGCGGTCTGAAAATCGATTTTCCAAGCCTGCTCCTTTAAAAAAGAGATACTTCCATCATCCGCTTCAGTTCCCAAGGCTTCCTTGGCCTTTTCAATATCGGCAAAAACAGTAATGTCCTCGATTACGATTCTATCAGTTAACGTTGGGGTCATGAGTTCGAAAACAAGTTGATAACTTCCGGCTTCCTTAGGTTGAATGGATGGCGAGAAAATACCTGGCGATGTGGGGGCATCAGCCGTATTTCGAATTCCATTTTCACCCTTTATCAGGCTGACCGTAACCGAACCTTCAGGTACGGGTCGGTGTCCGTCCAGGACTGTAAAATGCGCGGCAAACCTGCTTGGACTCCCAACAATAAGAGAAGGAAACTCCACGAACAGTTCTGTTTTATCCGTCCAAATGGTATAATCGGTTCGAGGAACTTCCTCGCCTGGGTGACTACCATCGGAATTATGTGCGTGTGCGTCCTCAACCTTGTCATTACAGGACAATACCAAAAAGGAAAACGCTATAAATATATATTTCATCTTCTTCTAGTATTTAAGTTTTAGTGGTCGTGGTGTTCCTTCCCGTCATCGTGGGCATGCGTGTCCGTTTTCATCTCCATAGAATCTTTTTCTACCTGAAATTCTTCTTGTTCTGGTGTTTCAGCATTCATATGATTTCCATCGGCATCATGTTCGTGCCCGTGTTCTTCGGTGGATTCTTCTTTTTTAGAGGGTGTTTCACGGCAGGATGCCATTAGAAAAGTGAATGCGATTGCTGTTACGAATAATGATTTTGAAATTTTCATTTTACTATATTTTAAAGGTTTATAATCGATGTTTTAAAAGTTCTGCCTTGAGTTGATAGAGTTCCCTTTCTATCTGTAGCATGGTATCAAGGGCATTCCGGTAAAACCGAAGCTCTACGTAATACTCCATAAAAGAAAGCTCGCCCAGCGTAAAGGCCTTGAGCAATAGGGATTCGCTCTCCAGCGATTCCATTGTGCTTTGGTATTTCATATATTTCTTGAGAATTAACTGATACCGATTGTACCGTTCCTGAAAACTGGTATAAAGTGTTGCGGTAACGGCCTCGGATTGCGACTGTCGATACTCATATTCAGCTTCGGCTGCCTTGACCTTGTTTTTACTGTTCCACAAAGGAATACTGACACCCCCGTAAAAACCGGAAAAATTGTTGCCACTTACCCCCTGATAATTATATCCTGCCGTAAGGTCGGGCAGCACTTTATGCTGCTCCAACTTTATTTTTTGTTGGGAAACGGATTCATTAAAGCTCAACTGTTGCATCGCTGGGTCCTGGGTCATTTTGGCTTGCCATAGCTTTTCAAGGCTTTCGACCTCAGTTTCTTCTCCTATGCGGATTTTATCCAAACCGATTGGTTGACCCCCGTTCAGTTTTTGTAATAAAAGCAGGATATTTTCGATTTCTGTTTCAATTTGCTCCACGACGAACTGCTCTTGAATCCAGGCAATTTTAGCCTTGTTCAAATCAAGGATACCGACCTGCTCTTTTTTATAAAGCTCCTGAATCTGCTCGTACACTTGTTTGCCTTGTTCCCGCCTTGTCCGTTCCAGTTCCTTTCGTTGTTGCAGTGTGTTTAAATCAACGATAAGTTTATTGGCCTGCAAAAGAATTTCCTGTCGGAGCTTGGCATATTCGTTTTCCAATTGTTGACCCTGCAAATCGTTCCATTTGCCTCTGGCAGCATAAACGGTTGGGAATTCAAAGGATTGGGATATTTGGTACTCGGTATATTCCGCCCCGTTATTTTCGCCATAGGGCAGATAAAAGGTAGAGAGCTGTGGGTCGGGAAGGTTATTTCCGCTCTTGTTTTCAAGTTGCCGACTTTCTATAAAAGCCCGATAGGCTATAAGTTCGGTATTATTTTGTGCTATGCCATTGAGTAGTTCGCCCATGATATCGGTTTGGGCAAAACCGCTAACAATACACATCGATCCGCAGATTACGGATACAAGATTTTTATGCATTTTCTGTGATTTTAGGTGTAACCTGAATTAAAAATGGGTCCTAACCGACTATTTGATATAGCGGTTCTGTTCCGTTCCGATTAGCCTAAACTGGGAGGGCCTCGTAAATCGAGGTAAGAAAGATAGGGATTGAAATAGGTGTTGGGGGGGTGATAAACAGGGTGATTCTCATTTTGCCCTATATCTCGAAAAACTAGTCTGTGTGTTTCCAAAGCATTATTGGCGACATTTTTGTCAACAATGGTCTGCTGCTCGATCGTATTCCTTTTAAGCACAACAATATCGCTGGAAACAGTGGAATGTATGTGCATATCCATAAAGAATCCAAAGAAACCATAAGGAGAATCTTCGTTTTCCTGGGAATTATTATGGTGATTATGGTGTTCTCCAGTATGTGCAATGTCCGAATGGGAATGTGAATCCCCGTGCTGATGATGCAAATGTGGGAAAGTTTGATGCATTATCATTAGGCTAAACAAGCCTAAAAAGAAAAATGCTTTTATGTGATTGTACTTTTGCATCAGTTGCAAAGGTATTAATTTTATATTCAACTTTTATTAAGTGTTTTGCACTCTGTGATGGGGAATGCCGTTAGAAATGATTTTCGAATATTGATTTTCCACCTAAAGCAAGTCTGTTAAAGGGAACGCTTTCGGGGACCAGTTATGTCACCGGCTCGTTGTAATAAAACCCACGTTTTTTTATACTCTGCTTTTGAGCCAAAATTGGGGGCAATTTCCCTATACGTTACTTTAAACTTTGGACCAGATCAATAAAATGATAATCATGGGCTTATAATCGGTCCTATAATTGTACTTCTTGTGTCCCATAAAAGGTGAGTTATCGAAACTAATAAAAGAGACCGCGTTTGGGACACTCTTGGCTCTGGATTCTGGCTTTTGCCAAAACCTCTGAAAAACGGTCGTTTTAGGGGATTGAATATATCTTAACAATTATATATATTTAAGTATTTGCTTAAATGCGCATATTATAATATGTTTGTGCTTCAAAAGTAATTCTATGAAACTAGAAATAAACTGTACTCGTAATGAAGCTGACCATAAGCAGCTTTCCCGATGTAAAGAGATTTTACAAAGCTCATCTCCTGGTTTTCAAGAGATAAGCAGAATACTTGCGTTGGCAGGAAGTGAAGTTCGCTTAAAAATACTATTCCTTTTGAACATGGAAAAGGAGCTTTGCCCCTGTGATATTGCCGATATTCTAGAAATGAGCGTTCCTGCAATTTCCCAGCATATACGAAAAATGAAAGATGTTGGAATTTTACGTATGAGGCGTGAGGGCCAAACACTTTTTTACTCTTTGGTCAAAGAAAATACAGAGGTTCTTAATAAGGCCTTCTCAACTATTGATAACAATCGAAAAGTAGCATAAAATGGAAACAAGTAAAACATCGAACAAGGCTGCCTACGCAGGAATATTTACAGCTATAGCCGCATCAATATGTTGTATAACCCCTGTTTTGGCATTGATTGCCGGAACAAGTGGCATTGCATCTACCTTTTCTTGGGTGGAACCATTTCGACCCTATCTTATCGGAATAACAATTTTTGTGTTGGTTTTTGCCTGGTATCAGAAACTTCGACGAAAAACACAAGAGGAAATTGACTGTGCCTGCGATGATGTTGCAAAACCGTCTTTTTGGCAATCCAAAACCTTTCTATCTATAGTCACGGTATTTGCCGGATTGATGTTGGCATTCCCCTATTATTCAAATATGTTTTATGCACAGCCCAAAAATGAAGTTGTTTATGTCTCTCAATCCAATATCCTAAAGCACATTTTTGATGTTGAGGGAATGACCTGCTCAGGGTGTGAAGCACACGTAGAGAGCGAGGTAAACAAACTGGATGGAATACTATCGGTCAAGGCAAGTTTCGAAGGTGCAAATACCGTAGTGGAATATTATAAGTCCAAAGTCGATTTGGCCGCTATCCGAAAAGCGATAATCAGCACAGGTTATAAAGTAATTGATACTAAAAATAAAGAAAACAAGTAGATGAAAAAGTACGATGTTTTTATTATCGGTTCTGGAATGGCAGGTATGACCATTGCCAATAAATGTGCCACCAGCGGGCTTAAAGTAGGTATTACGGACGAACTCCCCTACGGTGGAACCTGTGCGTTGAGAGGTTGCGATCCCAAAAAGGTAATCATAGGTGCGACCGAGGTACGGGATTTTGCAATGCGACTAAAAGGAAAGGGTATCGATGCGATTCCCAATGTGAATTGGCAAGACGTTATGGGGTTCAAACAATCCTTTGTGGATGCAATGCCAGCCAAAATAGAAAAAGGATACAAGCATAATGATATAGATACATACCATACTTCGGCAAAATTCCTATCCAAAATTGCCCTTCAAGTGGGAACCGATAAGATCGAAGCCGATAAGATTGTAATTGCAACTGGCGCAAAACCAAGGGTATTGGATTTTGAGGGTGGGAATTTGGCGCTTTCGAGTACTGATTTTCTTAATCTTAAAGAACTGCCTCCATCCCTACTCTTTATTGGGGGAGGCTACATTGCCTTTGAATTTGCCCATATCGCTGCCCGTTCCGGCGCTGATGTAACGATTATTCATCGTGGCAAACG
>JBGTLT010000063.1:0-13097 GCA_041743975.1 Zeaxanthinibacter sp. | reverse complement strand
TCCACCCTTCAGGGCAGGGGCAAGGATTTTTTCCATATTCAGGGGTCGGGCCGGAGGCTAACACTTTAGGGCCAGGGAGATCACGGCAATTTCCGGAACCATTTTCGTATGGTCCCTTCAGCCAGTTTGTGGTTTGGGGTAAAAGATCCGTTTTCCAGGCCACGGTATTCCAGGTAGGACGGGTATTTCCACCACAATATCCCACCACACCACGGTTCCCCTTCCAATCCTTCGAAGACCACTTCATAGCAAAGTTGCTGGTGGGCCTCATTAAAACTGTCATCACCTTCCGCATGGGGGCTTTTCCAGGGGGAATTGATACTCCGAAACCCGATCTCAGTAAACACGACCGGTTTTTTGAATTTTTCGTAAACGCGGGTAATCCTGGTTTTTACACTGTCGAAATTTGCCTTTAATTCTTCCCTGGACGGGTTGTCCTCCTTGCTCAACGGGTAATAACAATTCAATCCAATAAAATCCAGTTCGTCCCAAAACCCTACCTTTTCAAACTCAGCCCCCCAATTGGCCGCATAGGTAAGATTCCCCTGGTACAACCCTCTCAAAGTGCTGAACAGCTGTCGCCATTCCGCTTCATGGCTCAGGGTGGCCTTGGCAAATTCAACGCCTACACAAAGCACATCCATCTGATGGATCTCGGCCAGCAATGCATAATGCCTGATCCACCTGTGGTAATAGTCGAAAAATGCTTTCCAGTCCGCTTCGTTCTTCATTTCCACATCCCCCGGCCAGCTGTTACCGGCGAAGACCTGGGGTTTTAAAACAGAGACCATCCCCAGTTGATGGGCCTCATAGGCAGAATGGACCACCCCTTCATCATTCTCCGAACCTGCATTATCACTGAATCGGAAAGGGGCCGGACGGTTTTTGTCCCTGATGAAACTATATGGAATAATGGCCACCGCATTACTGCCAAGCCCCCGTTGTTTTTTCAAAGATCCAGCGGCTTTTTGGGAACCGTATCCGTTATGGATGCTATACCCTTCATGTGCAAAATTAAAACCCTTCAGATATGGCAGCCTGGGAACAGCCCTCTCCTTTTTGGGATATGATACTGCAAGGTCCGTCAGGTATTTTTGCCACCCCGTTTCCAGCTCTGTAATTTCTTTTGCAGCTGGCTTCCAATTGGTGTAATGATCGAGAAAGGATTCCTTTCCCCAGGTCTCGATCAAAAACCCCACCAGGGAAGCGGACATGCAATCTGCGATCAAATGGGATTCAATATCCAGCGATTCAGTATGAAGCAATTCCTGCAATGTTAACGCATTGCCCGATTCAAAAAGTCGGGCTGACCAATAAGGGTATCCCTCCCGTTGCCATTGGTCCGTAAAATATACAGGCAACCCGCGACCCAATGCCTGGGTTTTGGCCTCCCCAAGGAGCTTATGGGTTATAAGTGAATTTTCCTTCTCTATAAAATTGTCCTCATATAGGGCATTGATGACCGTGTGAACGGAATTATCGGTCATATCAAGATTGGCCTGGCTGGTATTCCCTATCATCAGGCCTTTCTCTTCAGCGCTTTGATAAATGTGGTAGGATATCTTGGGCAGGATGCTGTCCCTTCCTGTGAAATCAATAATTTTCCGGGTGGTCCCTTCTATATTTTCAGCCAGGGTTAGAATATTGAACAAAGACAGGTCCTCGTTATGGGAAATAAAGTCGAAATGATCCGATGTATGCTCTAAATTATTACGGGAGGAAAAATCAAAATTTGTGGCATTGTCCAATCCCCATTCTTCATTGAAATCCCCAAGGGCTATCCGTCGTTTCCCCTGATGGATCTCATAGTCCATATGTTGCCGGAAAAAGGAACGCCCTCCTTCCTCCACTTTCCTGCTAAAAAATTCGAAAACCTTTTCCTCATCATTTCCGCTTAATAGACTAAGGGGGAGCGTATCGTTCAAGGGATTCGGATAAAAACTTACGGAGAAAATCATATCGGCAGCGGGATATTCTTTTTCATTGAATGAAAAGCCATTTTCCTGAAAGGTCACCGGTAAATTCCGTGTATACCTACTGAGCACGGGGTTGCCCGCTGGAGTTCCCACGAGGTATAGTATTTTTCCCGTCAGTTCTTTTGGATCAACCTTTCCTGCTTCCTTAAAAGAAACCGAAATATTCCGCCAGGAATCCTCCTCAGGTATGCTGGCAAGGCCAGCCAGCAGGGAATGGTACTTTTCACCAAGTGCCTGATCAGCTGCACCATATACCACCAGCACTGATCTTTTCTCAAAGAAGCTGTGCCGTAATTGCCGGCGTGAAGGAATGGAATCCGTACTTCCTATGGCAAGGGTATCATCTGCCTGATTGGCATTCATGAATATAAAGGCAATTGTCAGCAATGCCAGCAGAAGAATTGCCACAACATATATTCCTTTTTCTTTCATCCCTTTCCCATGTTTATAGTACACACGACGGACAAATATAGCACAAGTTTACCTCGTCCGGTAATCCGTTCACCTTAAAATAGAGGGCTACTTCAGTTTTTATAATCGCTGTCAAGGAATTGGTAGCGGGCATCATTTTGTGCTTTCCGTGCCGCACTTTCCGTATCGATGATCATTACCGGGGGATCTGTATCATCTGCTGTTGCTTTGGGCCATTCCGGGAGGTTTTCGCCATTGGGATTTCCTGTTTTAATAAAATTGGCGAAATAATTCATCATTACCTCTGCAACCTCATAATCTTCGGGTGTCCAGGCATAATCGTCCACCAGATGCAGGTTTCCCATGCAGTATTCAATTTCACAGGCATGGGGTGCCCCAATGGGTTTAGGCGCTTCCGGTGCCTCCGAACTTTTGGCAATGGTTCCGCCTGCCAGGCCCGATGCGACATTCTGATCCACTAATGGGGGCCGAAGTTTGCTGTACAGGTAGCGGTACACCGGTTGGTCACTGTTCTTCCTGTGCAGGTCGAACCACTTCCAGGTGCTATAGGCGATAAACCGGTCAGACGCCAGGGCGGTGGCGGAAAGCTCTATTTCCTTTTCAGACCCATGGGGATATAACTGAAGTGCTTCCGTATATTTTTCAGGATAGGCTTCCCGGACTTTCGCCAGGTAAGTTTCTTCCGTGTAAGGCTGCCCCTGCATAAAGGCCATGCCCGGGATCTCGGCCGAGTTCCATCCCAGTAACAAGGGTACCTGTGCCTGTCCTTTGCTATTGAATATTTCGGGCAGCGATGCCGGAAGGAAATAACCATCGATCACTGCAGGGAATCCAAACCTTTTGGACTCATTGTAGATTTCATAGACATCGCGCGTACTGAGTTTCCTCAGTTCCGCAAGGCTGCTTATGCCGGCATTCTTAATGAACTCCACCCCTGTCTTTTCGGCATCATCCAGGGGAACCGGGGCCATTGTGGGATGTATGGCAGCCCCGCTTTCACCGATGGCACCTGCGATAAGGTTTTTGGACATAGGCGAAGCCATTTGCAGGCTTACGCCAATAGACCCTGCGGATTCCCCGGCTATTGTCACCTTGCCGGGATCGCCCCCGAAAGCGGCAATGTTGTTTTGTACCCATTGCAGGGCGGCATGCTGATCGAGCAGGCCATAATTTCCGGATGCTTTATAGGACGCTTCTGAACTTAGCTCCGGATGGGCCAGGAAGCCAAAAATATTTAGTCGGTAGTTGGGTGTTACCACCACAATGCCTTTTTTGGCCATACTTTCCCCGTCATAACGGGGCTCTGAAGCATCCCCCGCAACATTCCCACCACCGTAGAAATAAACAAGTACCGGCAGGTCTTTTGTCTTTCGGTCTGCTGGTGTCCAGACATTGAGGTATAAACAATCCTCGCTGACCCCGTTGGAGCGCGACTTCATATCACCGAATACCATTGTTTGCATAGGCCGTGGACCAAAGGCCTTGGTTTGTTTAACGCCTTGCCAGTTTTCCATCGGTTGCGGGGCCTTCCACCGCAATTCCCCCACAGGGGGTTGGGCAAAAGGGATACCAAAAAATTTTTGGATACTGGTATGCGTGTCGTAGTTGCCCTCAATGGTGCCGTTCGCCGTAGCGACCTGGACAGGAAAGGCATTTTCCGTCTGGGCATGGTTTTGTTGGTGGGCAAGGAGCAGCAACATACTAAAAAACAGGAGTTTTTTCATAGGGAAGAATATTAATTTTCATTTATTGTCTCAATATGTTACAATAATACTTTGTTTTTACCGGATTTTAGCCTTTATTTGAAAAAAGTATCAAATTATTTTGATCTGAATGAAACGCCAATTACCATCCATTGAGGAGTTTATGCCACACATGGCCTATGATTCGGTCATTTTTGGGTTTAATGGGAAACAGCTGAAGATCCTGGTATTGGAATACCACAATACTGGTTATTTTGCCCTTCCTGGGGGATTTGTAAGACGCGATGAAAATGTGGACGATGCCGTGAAAAGGAGTTTGCGGGAACGGACGGGGCTGGAGGATATTTACCTGGAACAGTTCCACACCTTTGGGAATACTTCCCGTGCTGAACCGGATGTTATGCGTCAGATCCTGGAGGCGAACGATTATGAAATTGAAGAGTGGCATTGGATGCTGGACCGGTTTGTATCGATCGCCTACTACGCCCTTATCAATTATAACGAGGTGGAACCGCAACCGGATGAACTTTCGGATTCCATCAACTGGTATGCCCTGGATGAATTGCCACTCCTTATGATGGACCACCGGCAGATCGTGGAAAGGGCTTTGCAGTCGTTACAGGAAAACCTCGAAAAAAAATTGGTGGGTATCAACCTTTTGCCTTCCAAGTTTACGATGAAGGAACTGCAGGAAGTATATGAAGCCATCCTGGGGGAAGATCTGAGGCGGACCACCTTCCAGCGCAAAATGCTGGGAATGGATATCCTGGTACGCCATGAAAAACTATTTACAGGCGGCGCCCATAAAGCCCCTTATCTGTACAGCTTCAAACATAACGGGATCTCAAAAGCATAAAGCACATTCGAACTGCTAAAAATCTGCCGCATGTTTCAGTGGTAATACAATTTTTAACTACAATACACTTAATAGAAAAATTATGAAAAGATCAATGCTTAAACTCGCCTTCACAGCGCTATTTTTTACACTTTCAGCCACTTTGCTGGCTCAGGAAAAATTCGGGGGCCTCGCCCTGTATACGGTCCGGGAGGATATGGGCACCGATGCCAAAGCCACACTCAGGGCCGTTGCAGATGCCGGCTATAAAAACATTGAGGCAGCCGGGTATGATGCCGGCAAATTTTACGGGATGTCCCCCGCAGATTTTAAAGCCTACCTGAAAGAACTGGACCTCCATCCCATCAGCACACACCAGGGGACCGTTACCCTTGAAAATGCGGATGCCATGATGGCCGATGTAAAGGCCGCAGGCTTTGAATATTTTGTCATCCCCGTCCCTCCCATGGGGTTGTTTAAATTTGACCGGGAGGCCCGGACGGCAGATATGACCGGTACCGCGGCGAACCTGGCAGAAATTTTGACCACGTTGGGGAAAAAAGCCGATAAGGCCGGACTGAAACTGCTCTACCACAACCATGATTTTGAATTCAAAAAGGATCCGGAGGGGAATGTAACCCTGGATTACCTGCTGGAACATACCGATCCAAAATATGTCAATTTCCAGATGGACCTGTATTGGGTTACCAAGGCCGGTGCCGATCCGGTTGCCTATTTCGAAAAATACCCCGGCCGGTTTAAGATCTGGCATGTGAAGGATATGGACGAACAAGGCAGGTTTGCGCCTGTCGGAAACGGGACCATCGATTTTGCCGGGATCCTTGCACAAAAAAAGAAATCGGGGATGAAATACTATATGGTGGAGCAGGATATGACCTTTGACGGATTGAAACCGCTGGAAGCCATTAAAATAAGCCATGAAGGCCTGAAAGAGATCGGGTTTAAATAAGGAGGTAGTAACACAAACAACCAATAGCAAAAATGAAAAAAATCAGCATAGCCATTATAGGAATGGCACTGCTCCTGGCCGCTTCCGTGTCGGCCCAGGAGGTCATTACCGGGGAAACCGTGGCGGTGACAAATACAGAATCGGGCAAAGTCCGAGGATACATCCATGAAGGCACCTTTATCTACAAAGGAATCCCTTATGCCAAAGCATCACGCTTTATGGCCCCTTCCAAACCGGATGCCTGGGAGGGTGTCCGCAGTTCAACAATGTATGGGCCGGTTGCCCCCCTTGAGAATCCTACGACCTCCGTACAGGATGAAGCAGAATTTGTATTTGATCACGACTGGGGATACCCCAACGAGGATTGTATGCGGGTCAATGTCTGGACACCCTCAATCGATGATGGCAGGAAGCGCCCGGTGTTATTCTGGATACATGGCGGAGGCTTTACATCAGGCTCCAGCCAGGAATTGCCATCCACGGATGGGGAAAACCTGAGTAAGAAAGGTGATGTTGTGGTTGTATCCATCAACCATCGGCTGAACATCCTGGGATTTTTAGACCTTTCGGCCTATGGTGCCAGGTATCAACATTCTGCCAACAACAGTATTTTGGATATTGTGGCGGCCCTGGAATGGGTGAAGGCCAACATAGCCAATTTTGGCGGGGACCCTGATAATGTGACAATTTTTGGTCAGAGCGGTGGCGGGGCAAAAGTGAATACCTTGATGGCCATGCCCAAAGCAAAGGGGTTGTTCCATAAAGCAGTCAACCAGAGCGGTTCCTTTCGGACAGCCATGTTGGAAAAAAGCGAAACGCAGGCTATTGCTGCGGAAGTAATGTCCAATCTGGGACTGGGCGCAAATGAAGTGGACAGCATTCAGAACATCCCCTTTGAGACCTTGAGTGCAGCCGGTAAAAAGGCGCTTAAAACGATTGAAGAAAAGATGAAGGCTGAGGGGAAACCAATCGCCGGCTTCGGACTGAACTGGGGTCCAAGCAGGGATGGGGAAGACCTGCCCTATCAGTTGTTTGCCCCGGAGGCATTTGAGCTATCGAAAAATGTGCCGCTGTTATTAGGGACTACCAAAAATGAATTCACCCCTTTGGCAAATGGCCGGTTTTTCAAGGCTACAGAAGCGGAGGTTTTAGCACATATTAAAGAAACCTACAAAAATAAGTCCGAGGCCTATCTGGCAGCTGTAAAAAAGGCCTGGCCCGAAGATTCAAAACCTTCAGACCTTTTGGATATCGATACGATGTTCCGTCCGGGGGCCGTAGTTCAGGCCAATACAAAATCAGCACTGCCTGGCGGGGCACCGGTCTATATGTACCTGTTCACCTGGCAGTCCCCGGTCTTTGACGGAAAATATAAGTCGCTCCATTGTATGGAACTGCCATTTGTATTTGATACTATAGAACGGGGCAAAAACATGACAGGAGGAGGGGAAGAAGCACATGCTTTGGCAGATAAGGTAAGTGGTGCGTGGATCAATTTTGCCAAAACCGGAGACCCCAACCACCCGGGATTGCCCGAATGGCCTGTCTACAACAGTACAGATACGGCCACCATGCACTTTGACAACAAGTGCGAGGTAAAACCACAACTGGATAAGGAACTTTTTGAAGTTACCACCAGTGAATAACATTTTGATTAAACAAGAATCACAATAAATGAAAAATCGCGATAACTCAGTTGCCTGTTGCTGCATGTTGGTTGCCTTGCTTACCGGTAGCTGCAACCCGAAATTTACGGAGGCAAAGAAAGGAGACTTTACTTTGGTACACAACGAAGAGGGGGCTATTCTTGGATATAGTTCCGGATCCGGGGTGCAAATCCTTACTGTTGATCGATACGCATTTAAGGATTTGAGCAAAGATGGAAAACTGGATCCTTATGAAGACTGGCGCTTATCGGCAGATGAACGTTCCAAAGATCTCGCAGGGAAGATGTCCCTGGAACAGATCGCAGGCCTTATGCTCTATAGTGCGCATCAATCCATTCCATCTGCAGGCAATAGTTTTTTTGGTCCGGTTACCTATGGGGGTAAACCCTTTGTTGAGAGTGGTGCTGCACCCAGCGACCTTTCTGATACACAGCAAAAATTCCTGAAAGATGACAATCTCCGTCATGTGCTCATAACAAGCGTGGAGTCTCCGAGTGTAGCCGCACAATGGAACAACAAAGCCCAGGCGATGGTAGAGACAATAGGGCTGGGCATTCCGGTCAACAGTAGCTCAGATCCCAGGCATGGCAGTGATGCCGGTGCCGAGTATAACGCCGGCGCAGGGGGAAGGATATCCATGTGGCCTGCTACACTGGGGATAGCCGCAACCTTTGACCCTTCCCTGATGCAACAATTTGGTGATATAGCTTCCAAAGAATACAGGGCACTGGGGATTGCTACTGCGCTGTCTCCCCAGATAGACCTGGCAACCGAACCCCGTTGGAGCCGTTTCAGCGGCACATTAGGGGAAGATCCGGAGCTGGCCACCGATATGGCCCGGGCCTATGTGGATGGCTTTCAGTCGTCCGAAATTCCCGGCGGCTGGGGGTACCAGAGCGTGAATGCCATGGTAAAGCACTGGCCCGGAGGGGGCCCGGAGGAGGGTGGCCGGGATGCCCATTTTGGTTACGGGGCCTATGCAGTGTACCCCGGCAAGAACCTTATGGACCATTTGCAACCTTTTACTATGGGCGCCTTTCAACTGGAAGGGCCTACAAAAATGGCTTCCGCGGTTATGCCGTACTATACGATATCATTCGACCAGGACACCAAAAATAATGACAATGTTGGGAATGCGTTTAACGAATACCTGATCACTGATCTCCTGAGGGGGGAATATGGATACGATGGGGTAGTGTGCACGGATTGGGGCATTACACGTGATGTGTCTGCCATAGACCTGTTCGAAGGCAAAGGCTGGGGGGTTGAAAACCAGACGCCTGCCGAACGTCACTATAAGGTGATTGAAGCCGGGGGGGACCAGTTCGGTGGCAACAATGATATGGCCCCGGTTCTGGAAGCCTATAAACTGGGGGTGGAGGAACACGGGGAGGAATATATGCGGAAGCGTTTCGAAACCTCAGCAGTACGGCTTTTAAAAAACATTTTCAGGGTAGGACTATTTGAAAACCCATACCTGGATGTTTCGGAAACTGAACAGGTGGTTGGCAACCCGGATTTTATGGAAGCGGGGTATCGGGCCCAGGTGCGTTCCGTGGTACTTCTAAAGAACCGGGATAAAATCCTTCCGTTGGCTTCAAAACAAAAGGTTTACGTACCACAGCGGTATACTGCCCCCAGCAAAAATTGGTTTGGCAGGGAAACTCCTGAAAAAACAGAATATCCCTTCAATATGGAAGTTGTTGGGAAGTATTTTGATGTTGTGGAAGATCCTGGAGTGGCGGACTTTGCCCTGGTTGGCATTGAAAGTCCTGATGGGGGGGTTGGCTACAATAGGGAAGATGTGGCCAAAGGGGGTAATGGTTATGTACCTATCAGCCTTCAATATGGACAGTATACCGCTACCGAAGCCAGGGATACGAGTCTGGCCGGGGGCAGCCCGCTGGAAGATTTTACCAACAGAACCTATAAGGGCAAAACGGTAACCTCCAATAACATAACGGATATGGAACTGGTCAGCAAGACCAAAGCCAAGATGGGAAACAAGCCCGTGATTGTCCTGATAAATACCTCAAAGCCCATGGTTTTTTCTGAAATTGAAAGCGACGCGGCCGCCATATTGGTCCATATGGGTGTGCAGGACCAGGCCCTGATGGATATTGTTTCCGGGAAGGCTGAACCTTCTGCACTGCTTCCTTTCCAAATGCCGATGGATATGAAAACGGTGGAACAGCAACTGGAGGATGTACCACGGGATATGGAACCCTACCAGGATGCTGAAGGCAATAAGTACGACTTTGCCTTTGGTATGAACTGGCAGGGCGTCATTGCTGATGAGAGGGTCAGTAAATACAAATAGTATATGGTATTCCCAGTTCCCGGTTCAAAATTCAAGGATCCGGGGGTAGTAAATAACGAATAGTATTCAGTTGACAGCCGCAGGCATCAATCGCATTTGGCAAGGCTGAAAGTTCAGGGTTGAAAGCAGGATTCAATTAATATTTTGATTATAAAGTAATCTTTAAACATTGAATACCGCTATGATTTTCTGGGGTAGCACCTAAATCTGGTCTATCCCGAAGGCTGACGGATCGGGCTGGCAGTCGAAGGCATCCGGACACTTGGGTATCGTGTGCCTGCCAGGTTACCCCAAAAAGCTTAACTGACCAGGGGCTTGTATTTATCGCGGTTCTCATACAGTACCCAAAGGTTTATAGCCATCAAAACAAGTGCGATGGGTAATCCGGAGGGGGCATTCACGATATGCGTCAGCAATATCCCTACCATGACCGGCAAAATGATGATCGCCCCCAGGGCCCTGTATTTATTGGTCATAAACAGAATACCGCCCACAATTTCAACGACACCTACCAAAGGAAACAACCAGCCGATTTCCATAAATGCGCCCATTAAATTCATAAGGCCTTCCGGCAGGTCTTCCGGTACCGGCATATAATTGAAAAATTTATTGAGTCCGGAGTTGATGAACATCAGGCCAAAAAGGATGCTGACGATCAAAATGATTTTCTTTTTCATGTCTTTGGTTTGTTTTTGTTTGTTGCTTGGTACCCTGGATACGTGCGGATTGGGCAGGAGGCCCCTTCAAATTTAAAAAATAATTACACTTTGCCTATTTTTATTTACACAAAAGGAAGTTGGCGAAAGGTCAAAAAAAACAACCTCCGATGTGGAGGCTGTTCTTGTGATCAGATGAAATGTCAGTTACTTTTTCATTACCGGCAATGTATATCTGGCCAGATTGGATTCGAGGATAAGATAATAAATCCCGGCATTCTTTTGACTGAATGAACTGAGATTGAATTCTGCATTTTCTCCTGTCCTTTGGATTTCTAACTTTCCGGTTTCAATCGCTACGCCTGAACTACTGATCAGGGTGTAGTGCACTTCTCCGGTAACTTCCTCGGGCATCTTCACGGAGAACCTTCCGTCCTTGACCGGGTTAGGGTATACGTAAACTTCCTGGTTAATCGCCGATATTCCGGTACCAGAAGAACTTCCTCCCCCAATGGTAAAATTAACCGTCAATGCCGTACCGTTTCTGGGTTGGGCCGTAATTGTATAATTTCCATTCGGGAAGGATCTGCCGATAGGGTTTAGACCAATATCACCGAGCAGGTGATACGGGGCCTCGCCTTCACTATTACTGGTGTTTATTGGACCTGATAATGTAAACCTGACGTAACCAACTGAATTCGGGTTCGTATTGGCCCGTATGTTCAGGCTGGAAGGAAGGTTACTGAAATTCCTCCCTTGTATGATAGCACCTATGTCATTATTGTTCGCTGCATTTACCAGGGTAAAGCCTGTCACCACATTATTGCCGCCCGGCGGTGGCGTCGGGGAAGTATTACCTCCTCCTCCAATTGTAAAATTAACCGTCAATGCCGTACCATTTCTGGGCAGGGCCGTAATTGTATAATTTCCATTCGGGAAGGATCTGCCGATAGGGTTTACACCAATATCACCGAACAGGTGATACGGGGCCGCCCCTTCACTTTGAGTGTTGTTGATTGGTCCCGATAATGTAAACCTGACGTAACCCACAGAATTCGGGTTCGTATTGGCCCGTATGCTCAGGCTGGAAGGAAGGCTACTGAAATTCCTTCCTGGGGTGATAGCACCTATGTCATTGTTGTTGCCTGCATTTACCAGGGTAAAGCCTGTCACCACATTATCGCCGCTTGGAGGAGGTGGAGGTGGTGGCGTCCCGTTGTTTACGATACTGAAACTGATGGTATTGGCAGTGCCCTGAGCCCCACCCAGATTATCCTGCACGTAGGGTGTGGCGGTTAGGGTATAGTTCCCTGTCTGCATGGTCCTGCCGGTATAATTACCACCGGAGTCGCCAAAAATGGAGTAGGGTACATTGTTATCATTCCTTGTATTGCTCACCGGCCCGGTAAGTTGCAGCCGCACACTCTGGGTATCGGAATTGGCATTTGCCCTGAAACTCAGGTTGGAAGTAACATTGGAAATATTGATCTGTGCCCCGTTATTCAGGGTACCTATAACATTGTCATTTCCTGCATTGATATAGCTGAAGGAACTGACTGCCGGATTACCAGCTGGGGGTGGCGGTGGCGGTGGTGGTGTACCCCCTCCGCAATTGGTCTGTGCCCTGGAAAGGCTTTGGGCCTGTGATGCGGTATAGTTGTTCTCTTTGTAAAGTACCATCCTGTCGATAAAATGGCCCCTGGACCTGCCGGAGACCTGGATGGTATAAACACCCGGGCTGTTAAAAGTGGCATATACCTGATATCCCTGGTTGTCGCTCGTATTTGTGGACCACGTCCAATTGGTTGTCCCACTGGAATAGATCTTAAACCATCCTTCCCCACCTGCGCCTAAAGCGGTAGGGGATTTACCGGATCCTCTCGGATATATCCTCTGGCCATTTTTCATTCCGAAGAAATCAGATGCCTGTATTTTCAACCAGGAATCATTGTGTTCGGTGGATGGATTGGTAGCGGCAATGATGCCAACCTTGCTCCTCCATTGGAACCTGTAGGTACCTGCAGAGTTGATCCGCACCCTGTAGTTGATAGTGCCATTCCCGGGGTTATTAAAGGAATCAGCCCCCCTCCAGGCAATATAGGAACCTCCTGTAAATGGATTACTTGCTGTTTCTCTGTTCCAGCCATTGGGGAGGCTTGGCGACTCGGCTTCGATCACTGCGATGCCATTTATTTCGGCAAACTGTGCGTCACCGCATTGGGCCGTGGTCCGGGAAATAAATAGGGTGGTTAAAAATAGTACAAGAGTAATTTTTAATTTCATAATGTTATGGATTGTGGGGTTATAAAAAGAAGAAAGTATTGATGTGAAATAGTTTTATTTTTTAAAATTAGGTAACTGCTTATGTATTCTCCAAACAATTTTATGGGGATGAGCTGCTATTGACGCTTATTAGAATCCTAAATATGACAAATTATGTTCGATGAAATGATCGATTTTAACTACGAACTGCAAAAAAAGTTAATTTTTGTATATAAAACAAATTGTAAGTGCCTTATTTTTAATTCAAAAGGATTC
>JBGTLT010000062.1:0-2719 GCA_041743975.1 Zeaxanthinibacter sp. | reverse complement strand
AATGGCATGGCCCATACCGGATTGCGGGCTGTCCGGTGCTACCACAACCACTTCCCCCAACTCCTTCATATAGCGGATCAAAGCCCTGAGGCCCGGTGCTGTTATTCCGTCATCATTGGTTACCAGGATCAGGGGTTTTCGCATTCCATATACTTTATGGCGCAAAAATACGTTTTTCCCTAAGACCGCTATAGGGTGTGCTTTAACAAAAAATTAATGCAGAACCCTGTTAAAGTGGCATGGTTTTTTCAGTATCTTAGGGAATTCAATGGTTGTGTGCATTCCCGTAAACCCTGGATAGATTTTACACCGGATGGAAGGTCTGCCGCCAATTTAAAATAATTTAGATGAAAAGGAACTTAGCGCTCGGATTTTTGGTATTGCTGATAGCGGTTGCCTCATGCAGCTTCACAAACAAAACCTTTGGAACCGATGATAATGATAAGGATAAACTTCTGCTTGACCTTATTACCTATGTCCTGCAAAAAGGACATTATGAACCCAAGGATATCAATGATGACTTCTCCGTACAGGTCTTTGAGGATTTCATCAATGTTGTGGACCCTACCAAGAGGTATTTTTTAGAGGAGGATATCCTGGAGTTTGAACAATACAAGTTTCAGATAGATGAACAGATCAAAAATACGGATATAAGTTTTTTTGACATGGTATACAACAGGCTGATGAAACGGATGGATGAGGCAAAGAACATCTACAAGGAAGTGCTTACCGAACCGTTTGATTACAATTCGAAGGAGAGTATAGAAATTGATTATGACAAACAGGCTTTTGTCGACTCCAGGGCGGAACTGAAAGAACGATGGAGAAAGCAGCTTAAATACGCTACTTTGGGCACCTATGATTCCAAACTAAGGCTGTCTGATGTTGCATCCGACATAACTGAGGACACTGAAGGCGATGCATTCGAGGCTTCTGATGAAGAGGACCTGAACAGCATAAAATTGACACCGAAGGAGGCAGAAATAGCCGCCAGGGAATCTACACGCGAGACCCTTGATGAATTTTTTGATTTTGTGGACGACCTGGAGCGGAAAGACTGGTTCGTGCAATATATCAATACAATTGTTGACAAATTTGATCCGCATACCTATTATTTCGCACCCGAAGACAAAGAAAAATTCGACATCAGTATCCGGGGAAATTTTGAAGGAATCGGGGCGCGTTTACAAAAGAAGCCGGAAGGGGCCAAGATCGTGGAGATCATTTCCGGAGGGCCCGTTTGGAGGAACCAGCAACTGGAAGTGGGCGATGAAATATTAAAGGTAGGCCAGAATGGCGAACCGGCAGTGGATATTGTAGGTATGCGGCTCGATGATGCCATAAAACTGATAAAAGGACCTAAAGGGACTGTGGTAGACCTGACCGTACGGAAAGTTGACGGTTCCATAGCAAGGATTTCAATAACCCGCGATGTGGTGCTTTTGGAAGAATCATATGCCAAATCCGCTACAGTGATCAAGGGGAATCAAAAATTCGGATTGATCAACCTTCCGAAATTCTACGTGGATTTTGATGATTACAGTGAGCGGAATGCCGCCACGGATGTAGCCAAAGAAGTGGAACGCCTGAAACAAGCCGGCGCTGAAGGATTGATACTGGATCTGCGGGATAATGGCGGTGGTGCGTTGAAGACTGTTGTAGATATGGCAGGACTCTTTATCAAGGATGGCCCTATAGTACAAGTACGATCCTCCGGCAAGGATAAGGATATCTATGAGGATAAGGACGAACGCATTCAATGGGATGGGCCCCTGGTGATCCTCGTCAATGAACTGTCTGCCTCTGCCTCCGAGATACTGGCCGCTGCCATGCAGGACTACAAAAGGGCCATCGTTATCGGCAGCAAACAGACATTCGGGAAAGGAACAGTTCAGAATGTGATCCCCCTTGAAAATATCGTGCGAAGCAATGAGCATGGGGACCTCGGGGCCATTAAACTAACCACCCAGAAATTCTACAGGATCAATGGCGGGTCAACCCAGCTTGAAGGGGTAAAGAGCGACGTGGTTATCCCGGACAGGTACAGCTATATAGACCTGGGCGAAAGGGACCAGCAAAATCCCTTGGGATGGGATAAGATATCCCCCGCTGAATTTCAGCAATGGGATGGGTATATCGACTATGAGGCCACTATTGAGAACAGTACCCGACGAATGGCGTCGAACGCACAGATAAAATTAATAGAAGAAAATGCACAGTGGCTGAAACAGCAACAGGATGAAACCGTGGTTTCCTTAAACTATGATGCCTATAAAAACGAGGAAAAGGAGGTAAAGCAACGTTCTGAACACTTCAAATCCCTTTCAGATTACGATTCAAGATTAACATTTGAATCCCTGAAATACGAGGAAGAAATGTTTACAAAGGATTCCGTTTTGCGGGAGAAGAGGGACCGGTGGCATAAGAGCCTGGCGAAAGATGTGTACGTAGAGGAAGCCATCAATGTATTACAGGACCTGAAGATGAACAACATAAAACACGGGAAACTGGCCAGTGTCAAAGGTTGATCCAACTTATATAAATTAAAATCAAGCCCTGAAGGTAAATCCTTCAGGGTTTTTTTTATGTGTGCCGTGCATGGCAAATAACTAGACGGTGGAAGTCCGTTATGGGGGTCTGTAGTTACCTACCATTAGCTTAAGGCAAGGGTGTCCATCGCGAGATGGAATCTGAAGGAAGCCGGCGGCAAAGTTCCGAC
>JBGTLT010000061.1:0-27710 GCA_041743975.1 Zeaxanthinibacter sp. | reverse complement strand
GAGGTCATCCCAAGTATCAATCGCGCCAAAAAGTTGCAGGGATTCAGGTTCGTATACCAGGGCCATAATTTTAAAGCGAGTGAGATACACCGATCCATGTCCGGAGGGAAGCTTATGGCGCAGCTTTCACCGAACAAGAGCATGGGAAGATCAATAGAGGCAGGCAAGTCCGTCCAGGTACTGGGAAAAACAGTAGAAATGGGCTCCAATCTTGCTATAAGCATAGCTAAAAATGCGCTAAAGCAAGTAATTAAAAAAGCAATCGATACGGGAATCGGATATTAAGACAAAAAGCTATGGGATACAAGAAACTGGATGAAATAATGGAATTGCTGAGCGACGAACTGGACGGGTTCAACAGGTCCTTGGACAAGTTGGAGAAACTGACTAAGAATGTTGACGATATCAAAATTAAACCAGATACCTCGGAAATCGAGTATTTGCTCAAAGAGCACCTGGACTGGGAAAAGGGGAAGATTTCAAGGCTTCAGGAATCCATTCTCAACACAGAAAATCGGATTTTCATGGCAAGATTGATTCCTAAAACACAATTATGGCTTCAATATTCGATTTGGTTTATTTCCTTGGCAATTATTGGATATTTGGCTTTCAAAGTGACTCGAATAGATGCTATTCAAGAAAAGGCCATTGCCAAGGGAGAACAACAAGTAATTTCTCGTTTAAGGGAGTATTTCGACCAAAATCCCGAGCACTACAAATCCTATCAAAAATGGGTAAGGGAAGTGGATAGCGTTCCAAATCAAAAGTAGGTTGCGCCCTATGGAATTTTTGCTTCCCGCCACAGGCGGGCAGGAACGCTTATCTACCTGAATCGCTACAAAAATTCCACAGGATCCATGCGCAAAGTTTAAGGGTAAGATTTGGGAATTAGATAGGTAAAAACAAAACGGTAATTAGAATTGGTTTGATCTGACCTTAAATGGAACCATTTGAAACTGTGGAAGAAAAACACCAATTTGTTGTACCTATGTTGTACCTGAAAAGAAAAAGCCGAGACCTTAATCTCGGCTAATCCCCGTACTCGAGGCGGGACTTGAACCCGCACGGACTAATGTCCATTGGATTTTAAGTCCAACGTGTCTACCATTCCACCACTCGAGCAGACGCTTCTACCGGGGTAGAACGTGGATCTTAATGAGAGCGAAAAACGGGATTCGAACCCGCGACCTCCACCTTGGCAAGGTGGCGCTCTACCAACTGAGCTATTTTCGCGTTTGTAAAGAACATCGCATCTTCAACCGATGCGGATGCAAATTTAATATAATTCTGTAAAAGGCAAAGAAAATTTGTTGACAAAAGCGGTAAATAGCCCCAGCCATTGGCTTCAGGAGATGGCCTTCTTCTTTTTGGTGAGCAACCGTTTGATCTCATTGAGTTTCATCAGCGCTTCCACCGGGGTCAGTGTATTGATATCCAGGTTCACTATCTCATCCTTGATCTGTAACAGCAGCGGGTCATCCAGGTTGAAGAAACTCAGTTGCATCTCATTCTGGACCGCCTGCAACTTGTCTGTGAGCTCTTCACTCGAATGCGATTTTTCCAGTTTCTGAAGGATCTTATTGGCTTTGTGGATTACCTGCTGAGGCATCCCCGCCATCTTCGCCACATGAATCCCAAAACTGTGTGCACTTCCTCCGGGGGTGAGCTTCCGCAAAAATAAAACGGAATCCTTCAATTCCTTTACAGAGACATTATAATTCCTGATGCGTTCAAATGTCACCGCCATTTCGTTCAGTTCATGGTAGTGGGTGGCAAACAACGTTTTGGCACGGGCCGGATGCTCATGCAGGTATTCAGAAATAGCCCATGCAATGGAAATCCCATCATAGGTGCTGGTGCCCCGGCCAATCTCATCGAGGAGTATCAGGCTCCGTTCCGACAGGTTGTTCAGGATGGCCGCCGTCTCATTCATCTCTACCATGAAAGTGGATTCCCCCATGGATATATTGTCACTGGCACCCACCCGTGTGAATATCTTGTCCACCACCCCTATCTGGGCCGAATCGGCCGGCACAAAACTTCCCATCTGTGCCAAAAGCACTATCAGGGCGGTCTGCCGCAGTATAGCCGATTTACCACTCATGTTGGGGCCCGTGATCATGATGATCTGCTGGGTGTCCCTGTTGAGGACCACATCATTTGGGACATAGGCCTGTCCAGGAGGGAGCTGGCGTTCAATGACCGGGTGACGCCCGTTCCTGATCTCTATCTCCGTGCTGTCATTCAATACCGGGGCTACATAATGGTAATCGAGTGCCAGTTGGGTAAAGCCACACAGGCAATCCAATTGCCCGATCTGCCGGGCATTGTTCTGTACCGGGGCTATGTACTCCTGCATATACACCACCAACTGTGAAAAAAGATGTTGCTCGAGTTCCAGGATGCGTTCCTCGGCTCCCAGTATTTTGGTTTCGTACTCCTTTAACTCTTCAGTAATATAGCGTTCGGCATTGACCAGTGTCTGCTTCCGGATCCATTCCGCAGGGACCTTATCCTTATGTGCATTGCGTACTTCGATGTAGTAGCCGAAGACATTGTTCGAGGCTATTTTGAGCGAACTGATCCCAGTCCGAACTGTTTCCCGCTGCAGCATTTTATCCAGATGGTCTTTTCCGGAATAGGCCAGCTCTTTTAATTCGTCCAATTGCTCCGAATAGCCCGCGGCAATGGTATTGCCTTTCAGCATGTTGACCGGCGCGTCCTCATTGACCATCTCCTTTATCTTGCTGCGGAGCAGGTCGCAGCAATGGATCTGATCCCCGAGCAACCGCAGCGATTCGTTATCACTTTGTGTGATCAATTGCTTGATGGGGACCAATGCCTCCAGGGAATTTTTGAGCAGGATGGCCTCCCGGGGGTTTATTTTGCCAGTGGCAACCTTGGAGATCAACCTTTCCAGGTCGCCTATCCGCTTGATCCAGTGTTTTAATTTCTGGAACACGGCATCCTGCTCAGACAGGTAGCTTATGACCTGGTGCCGGTGCCTTATCTTTTCGATATTTTTAAGGGGAAGTGCCAGCCACCGCTTCAGCATACGGCCCCCCATGGGAGAAACAGTTTTGTCTATGATATCCAGCAGCGTGACGGCATTGGGATTGAAAGTCTGGTATAGTTCCAGGTTATTGACCGTAAACCGGTCCATCCAAATATAGTCTTCATCAGCCACGCGCTGGAGGCTGTTGATATGTTGCAACTGCCTGTGCTGGGTTTCGGAAAGGTAATGCAATATCGCTCCGGAAGCGATGATCCCATGGGTAAGATGGCCTACCCCGAAACCTTTGAGGGTGGATGTTTTAAAATGGCTGGTGAGGATCTCCAGGGTATAGTCTTCCTGAAAGATCCAGTCCTCAAGGAAAAAAGTATGCAGGTGGTTTCCGAATGCTTCCTTAAATTCCGTTTTGTGGGATTTTGAAACCAGGACCTCGCTGGGAGAAAAATTCTGAAGCAGTTTATCTATTTGTTCCTCATTTCCTTCCGAGGTAAGGAATTCCCCTGTGGAGATATCCAGGAAGGAAACGCCGATCAACGCCCGCCCAAAGTGCAGGGAACATAAGAAATTATTGGTTTTGGCGTGAAGGATATCGTCATTTAAGGCCACCCCGGGGGTGATCAGTTCCGTTACCCCCCTCTTAACTATGGTCTTTGTGAGCTTTGGATCTTCCAGCTGGTCACAAATGGCCACCCGGTGGCCTGCCTTTACCAATTTAGGGAGGTACGTATTCAGCGAATGGTGGGGAAAACCTGCCAGTTCTGTCCTGTCCCCGCCATTGTTTCGATGTGTAAGGATGATCCCCAGTATCCCGGAGGCCTTCACTGCATCCTCCCCGAAAGTCTCATAAAAATCCCCTACCCGGAACAGCAACAGCGCATCAGGATATTTGGTCTTGATGGTATTGTATTGCTTCATCAGCGGGGTAACCTTCTTAATATGTGAGGATTTGGCCAAAGCGATTTTATTGCGTTATTTTTGCCGGCATACAGCAGTGACGAAAATACTGTTTTCCCTTCGGAATCTCAACCGTTGTTGATATTTAGGGATAAGTTGCACACCCCCCGGCCCCCTTGGCACGGTGGTATATCAGGGAGTTTTGATATAGGATATTATAAAGGACGGGATTATGCGTAAGTTAAAGAACAGCGAATTGGAACGGCTTAACCTGGCCGAATTCAAAGATTCCAGGAAGACCCCTATTGTCATAGTGCTTGATAATGTCCGAAGCCTTAACAATATCGGGTCGGTCTTTCGTACGGCAGATGCCTTCCTGGTCGCTAAGATCTACCTCTGTGGGATTACCGGGACACCGCCCCACAAAGATATCCATAAAACCGCGCTGGGTGCCACCGACAGTGTGGCCTGGGAGTACCGGAAAGATCCGGTGCAGCTGATCCTCGAGCTTAAAAAAGAGCATTACTGCCTGGCCGTGGAGCAAGCGAAAAACAGCATCATGCTCAATACCCTTACCATGGCCCCCACCAAACAGTACGCCCTTGTATTTGGCAATGAGGTAAAAGGGGTCTCCCAGGAAGTGGTGGATGCCTGTGATGCTGTATTGGAGATCCCGCAACTGGGCACCAAACACTCCCTCAATATTGCCGTCAGTGTGGGGGTTGTTATCTGGGACCTGTGGGCCAAATGGACTGCCTTGCAGGATAGATAGCCTGATCTCCTTTCTGTAAGGCATAAAAAACCCTGAGGTAAAACCTCAGGGCAACCGTATTATCTGAATTAGTCAGCTTCGCAAGAATGCGTATTCTTCAAATACCTGCAAATAGTGCACCCAATCGGTATCAATTTTTCAGGTTGGTGGCAAAGAGCTGAATTTTATCAATAACCGATTTGTAATCACTTTGGTCTTCCAAAAAGTCGAGTTCCGACAGGTCTATTACCAGATTGTTCTGTTCCGGGTAACTTTTGAGGAAATCAAAATATCCACGGTTTATTTTTTCGAGGTAGTCCCCCGAAATATTCTTTTCGTAGTCCCTGCCCCTTTTCCGGATGTTTTGCAACAACCTGTCCGTTGTTTGATACAGGTAAACGTAAATTTTGGGCTTCTTCACCTCCCGGTACATAAAATTGAACACCTTCCGGTACAGCTCAAATTCTTCCTTTTGCAGCGTAATCCTGGCAAATATCAACGATTTGTAAATATCGTAGTCGCTCACCATAAACTTTTTAAAGAGGTCGAATTGAGAGGTATCATCTGTAAACTGCTGGTAACGGTCCGCCAAAAAGGACATTTCCAGGGGAAAGGCATAGCGGTTCTGGTCTTCGTAAAACTTAGGGAGGAATGGATTATCCGCAAACCTTTCCAGGACCAGTTTCGCACTGAAATCTTCCGATATCCTTCTGGCGAGGGTAGTTTTTCCCGCCCCGATATTTCCTTCTATTGCCACAAAATTGAGGCCGGCAAAAAGCGATTCCAGGTCCTTGTAGATCCGGTGGCCGGATTTCTCCACGCTGCTCTTATCCTTGCATTCCTGCAGCAGGTTACGGGTGTCTTTGATCAGTATGGGATGGTAGAATTGAGGTGCAATATCTGCGAGGGGCCGCAATACAAACCGGCGGTCCTGCAAGCCGGGGTGGGGTAGGGTCAGGATCCCTCTTTCCAGGATCTCAAAATCATAATACAAAATATCAATGTCGATATTCCTGTCCTCATAATCCAGGGCTCCCCTGCGCTCCCTCCCCAGCGCTTTTTCAACCTGTAAAACGGTCTGCAGTAATTCCACAGGCTTTAGGGCTGTCTTTAATTCTATGCATGCATTGAGGAAGCTGCCTGATTCAAACCCCCAGGATTTGGATTCGTATACGTTGGAAATACGGGTAATATCACCCGCCTTTTTCTGTATCAGGAAAAGTGCCTGTTGCAGGTTGTTAGGCCTGTTCCCGAGGTTACTACCGAGGGAGAGATATGAGGTAACCGTCTCTTGCATAATGTAAAAACAAAGTAAACAAAAGAATGTGACATTGGTTATCTTTGCGATTGAATAAATAAACTCAATACACGTGAATTTTTTGCGAAACCTGTTGGCGGCTATCTTAGGCTGTTTTATTGCCATTGGCATGCTGTTTATAATGTTGGTGCTCTTCATAAGCCTGGTCAATTCTGAAGAGGCCGTAGTGGTTAAAAATAACACGGTGCTGGAACTCCAGATGCCTTATCCGATAAATGACTATACCGGGGAGAATGATACGGATCCCCTGGCATTGCTTTTCGCCAGGACCCAGGGGCTGGATGAGATCCTGCATGCCATTGAAGTGGCGGCGGATGATGATGACATCAGTGGTATCAGTATCAACAGCAATTATATCCTGGCAGGCTTGTCCCAGACCCAGGCAATCCGAAAGGCCCTGGCGGCCTTCAAAGAAAAGGGGAAATTTGTATATGCCTTCGGGGATTATTTCTTCCAGAAGGATTATTACCTGGCGACTGTGGCAGACAGCATTTTCCTGAATCCCGCAGGGGCGTTGGATTTTAAAGGACTTTCGGCGGAAGTCCTTTATTTTAAGGAATTGCAGGAAAAGACCGGGATTAAATTGGAAGTCATACGCCACGGTAAATACAAAAGTGCCGTGGAACCTTTCCTGGCCGATGAAATGAGCAGCTCTAACCGCGAACAGATACAGGAACTCATAGGGTCCCTATGGGGAACCATTGTGGACGAAATGTCTGAAAGCAGGGGCATGAGTGCTGTTGCCATGAACCGGATTGCAGATACCCTGGGCGGCAGGTCCCCGGAATATGCAGCCGCAAACGGACTTATTGATGAACTCCTATATTACGATGAATACGAGGCCAGACTCAAGGCAGCCTCCGGTATCGATATGGAAAAGGAGCAGAATTATGTTTCCATGTACGATTATATCAAACGGGCCAATAGCAAAAAAATACACCAGGGGGCTGATAAAATTGCTGTGATCTTTGCCCAGGGTGAAATCCTGTACGGGGAGGGTGGCCCCAATATCATCGGGCAGGGGATTATCAATGAGGCGCTGGCTGAAGCCCGGGATGATGAAAATGTAAAGGCAATCGTTCTGCGGGTCAACTCGCCGGGGGGAAGCGCTCTGACCTCTGATATTATCTGGCGCGAAGTTATGATGGCCAAAAAAGTAAAACCTGTGGTAGTATCCATGGGCGATATAGCAGCCTCGGGCGGGTATTATATTGCAGTGGGCGCGGACAGGATATTTGCGGAGCCCACCACCATAACCGGATCCATCGGGGTTTTTGGCACCATCCCGAATATAAGCGAATTGGCTGGGGATATCGGTATCAATGCCGAACAGGTGGGCACCAATACCAATTCCGTTGATTATTCCCTGTTTGAGCCCCTGAGTGATGATTTTCGAAAGGTGGTACAGGAGGGTATAGAACAAACCTATAATACCTTCCTCCAGCGGGTTTCAGCAGGGCGTAATATTTCCATGGCGGAAGCAGACAGCCTCGCACAGGGAAGGGTATGGAGCGGTTTGGATGCCAAAAGACTGGGCCTGGTAGATGAGTTGGGGGGGCTACAGGATGCTATTGACGAAGCGGCTGCCCTGTCCGAAACAGACAGCTATAGCATTAAAAAATTCCCCAAATACAAATCGGGCCTGGAACGGATTTTGAATGGTCCCGGAAGTGTAGGCAGCCAGGAGAAGGCATCATTCTGGCGCAGGGAAATAGGAGAGGAAGCCTACGGGATACTCAGTCAGTTAAAATTGGCTATTGGGCAGAAAGGTGTACAGGCGAGGCTGCCTTTCACACTTACAATCCGATAGGTTTATGCGTACCGGCGACAGAAAATTGGCCTATACGATCTATTTATACCTTGGCGGATTGTTTATTACGTCCCTGGTGGTTTCGAACCTGATCTTTCAAAAATTTTTTTACTGGAAGCCGTTTGGTGACTTTGAGGTTTTTGGCGCCCCGCTATTTGAATTGTCAGTGGGTATATTGCCCTATCCCATAACATTCCTGATCACGGACCTGATATCGGAGATCTATGGAAAGCAAAATGCCAACCGCATTGTTACCGCCGGTATATTTGCATCCTTCTTTTCCATGGGCATTGTATTGTTGGCGAATCATGTCCCGGCCATTTCGGGTTCCCCTGTGGATGACAAACTCTTCAGCAGTGTTTTTGCCCTGTCGCCGATAGCGGTCCTGGCTTCCATGATGGCGTATCTTTTGGCCCAGTATGTAGACGTGGCCCTTTACCACTTCTGGAAGCGGGTGACCGGTGGCAGGCATTTATGGCTGCGCAATAACTTTTCCACCTTCACCTCCCAGTTTATAGACACCTTTACAGTTGTAAGCCTGCTTTGTATTTTTGGGGTGCTGCCCTGGAGCATGTTTTCCGGCCTGGTGATCAGCGGCTTTATTTTTAAGATTTTTATAGCAATTTTAGACACCCCCTTCCTCTATTTCTTCGTATATATATTCAGAAAACGGTTCCGGCTGGGCATGGGACAGGAAATAGCGCTGGAAGTTTAAAATAAATAGGACTTTTTCAAGTTCTATTCAATCCAAAATCAATTTGTATGGGAAAGAGAATAGTAAAAATTATAGGTATTATTGTATTAGTGGTAATCGCCATACTGATTGCCATCCCCTTTTTCCTTGAAGCGAAGATCGGGGATATTATCAGGAATACTGTAAACAACAACATTGAAGGTACGTTCGACTTCGCCAAAGCGGACCTGAGCCTCATCAGCAGTTTTCCCAATGCCGAGGTCAGCCTGACGGATATATATCTCGTGAATAAAGCACCCTTTGAGGGCGACACGCTCTTTCAATCGAGAGCCGTATCCCTGACCATGGGTATTTCGGAATTGTTCAAGGGAAAGGATGAGGCCATCGGGGTCCGAAACATCTCCATAGATGGCGCCAAATTGAATATCCTGATCGATGAAGCGGAAAATGCGAATTACGATATCGCCCGGGATACCGGTGCCGGCTCCGATACCACTAACTCGGAAGAAGGCTTTAACCTTGCCCTCGAATCCTATCAAATTACAGATTCAGAAGTGTCATACCATGACATGGCCGGTGGGATATCATTGGCTGTAGTCGATATCGAGCACAAAGGGAAAGGGGACCTGTCCCTGGAAAAATCCGAATTACAGACTGAAACCAATGCGCTGGTATCTTTTACGATGGACAGTACCAACTACCTGAACAGGAACCCGGTAAAACTGGATGCCCTGCTGGGTATCGATCTGAACGAGAACAAATACACCTTCCTGAAAAATGAGGCGGTCGTGAACCAGCTCCCACTGGTTTTTGAAGGATTTGTGAAGGTTAACGAGAATAACCAGGAAGTGGATATCCGCTTTAAGACGCCTTCTTCGGATTTCAGGAATTTCCTTGCCGTCTTCCCTGAAGAATATTCAAAGAACATCCAGGATGTGAAGACTACGGGCGATTTCACCGTTGCCGGAAATTTTGAGGGCGTAGTGGATGAGGACCACATCCCTAAATTCCAGATTGCCATACACTCGGAAAATGCTTCTTTTAAATATCCCGACCTGCCCAGGTCGGTTACTCAGATCCATATAGATGCGGATGTTAAAAATACGACAGGGATCGTGGAAGACACCTATATAGACCTGCGAAAACTATCGTTCATGATAGATGAAGACAAATTCAGCATGGAATCTAAAGTTACCGAACTCCTGGGGAATACCCGGGTCACTGCGCATTTGCTGGGCAGGATGAACCTGGCCAATCTCTCACAGGCCTACCCGATGCCACAAGACCTCAATCTGAAAGGGATTTTGAATGCAGATGTATCCACTGCCTTTGATATGGCAACCATTGAAGCCAAAAAGTACGAAAACACCAGGACCTCAGGGCAACTGCAGTTACGGGATTTTGAATACAGTTCTGCCACCCTGGCCAATCCGGTTAAGATCAGCACCGTCTCAATGGGATTTAACCCCCAGACAGTGCAGCTGAAGGAATTGACCGGGGTTACCGGGAAGACGGATTTCAGTGCCACGGGCACCATATCAAACCTCCTTGGATTTTTGTTCAATGATGAAAATGTCAAGGGAAATTTTGAGCTGAAGTCCAATACCTTTTCCCTCAATGATTTTATGGTTGCCGACTCTCCCGATAGTTCCGGAAAGCAGTCGGAAAAAAATGAAGACCCCAAACCCACATCAGGGGAGGAACGCATTAAAATACCGGCTTTCCTGGATTGTTCCATTTCGGCTTCGGTTCAGCAGGTACTATATGACAACCTGGTCCTCCGGGACGTAAAGGGCACCCTACTGATCAAAGACGAGACCGCTACGCTCTCCAATATGACCTCTTCCATTTTTGATGGCAGGATGACCTTTAACGGAGAGGTTTCCACCAAACCTGAAACGCCCGTATTCAAAATGGACCTGGGGATGGATAATTTGCAGATAGGGGAGGCCTTTAAGTCCCTGGAGCTGTTTAAGACTGTGGCCCCTATTGCGGAAGTCCTTGAAGGCAAACTTAAATCCCGGGTGGATCTATCGGGAAACCTGACCAAGGATTTGACGGTAGACATTCAGACGATATCGGGGAATATTTTGGCGGAGCTGCTGGCCACAGATATCAACCCGGAAAAAGCCAGACTCCTGGAATTGCTAACCAGCAAGCTCGAATTTATAAAGCTGGATAAAATAAACCTGAAAGGATTAAAAACAGCCCTTTCATTTGAAAATGGTATGGTTACAGTGAAGCCCTTTACCATCAACTATCAGGATATTTCCATAGATGTTACCGGCGGCCACAGTTTCGACAGGAAATTGAATTATAAGGCTACCCTGCAGGTGCCTTCAAAATACCTCGGCAGGGAAGTGAATGCCCTGATCGCCAAAATTGACGCCCGGGAACTGGATTCCCTTACCCTGCCGGTCACGGCCAGTATTGGCGGAGAATATATGGATCCTGTGGTAAGTACCGACATTACATCGGGAATTAAAGAATTGAGTTCCCGGTTATTGGAGATTGAAAAACAAAAATTGATCCGGAAGGGTACAGACAAGGCCGGGGAACTGATAGGTGGGATACTGTCCGGTAATGGCAGTAAAAAGGACACCGTAAAGCAAATGGATTCCACCCAGGCGGGTATTAAGGATGTATTGGGCGACGTATTGGCGGGTAATCCAAAGAAAAAGGATACCACAGCCAGGAAATCGGATCCCGGAGCGGCCGGGAAGGAGCAGGCAAAGGAAACCGCCAGATCAGTCCTCGGGAATTTGTTGGGTAATAAGAAAAAAGATTCCGTTCCGGTTAAAAAGGATACTGTTAATTAACCCACAGGGTAACATAATACCCTTCGCTGCCCCGGATATTAAATACGGTGCCGTCCTCAAAGATGAGGTACTGACCCTTTATACCCTTTAATACACCTTTGTAAAAAGGGGTCTTTTCCAGGCTCAGGCTGCGGACTTTTTTGGGATACAGGAGCACCGGAAATTCCAGGCGGGTTTCAGCAACATTTTCCAGGAAGTACAGCCTGGCTTCTTCAGGGATAAATTCCCGTAATTTCAAACTCCAGGCCACAAGGTCTTCATCCACCAGTGTATTGGTCAGCATCCTGCGCCAATTGGTCTTATCACTCAGGTGTGATTTCAGGGCAACTTCTGTGATCCCGGCCAGGTAACGGTTGGGTACTTCCACCACGGAAATTGCCTCATGTGCACCCTGGTCTATCCACCGGGTAGGTAATTGTGATTTTCGGGTTACCCCAACCTTTATATTGCTGGAATTGGCGAGATATACAATATGGGGCTGTAATTGCACCTGCTTTTCAAACCCGAGATCCCGATCCTCCTCATCCAAATGTGCCGTACTGAGTTCAGGGCGTATGATCCAGGCACCGGCCGCGGGTATCTCAAAGAAACAACTACGGCAAAATCCTTGCCGGTAAATCTGCCGGTCCTCTCCGCAATGAAGGCACTGGTACTTTATGAACGCCAGGTTCACCTCTTTATCCAACACCTGGTTCAGATTTAAAAAATCGGATTCAAAAACCAGGTAGTATTGAATGGGTTTCCCTATTTCCGTTCTCATTTTGCGTAAAACGCCTTCGAATTGCATGAATGCTTTTATTGTTAGAATTCGGTTTGAATATACTAACTTTAAAGGTAAATTTAGCGCATTAAAGCCTCCAATAGATGCCCATACCTTTATTCAATTCCATCGCTTCATGGCTGCTAAAAAAGCGCTATCACCAGATAGAACTTTTTATCAAGTACCCTGGCGAAGTGCAGCAGGAGGTCTTGCACCGTTTATTGGAAATTGCAGAAGACACGGAAATTGGCAGAGCCTATGATTTTGATTCCATCGATAATTATAAAACCTTTTCAGAAAGGTTGCCTATCAAGACCTATGAAGAGGTAGATCCACTGATAGAACGGACCCGGAAGGGGGAACAAAATATTTTCTGGCCTACGGCAATCAAATGGTTTGCCAAAAGCAGTGGCACTACCAATGCCAAAAGTAAATTTATCCCGGTTAGCGCGGAGGCACTTGAGGACTGCCATTATAAATCCGCAAAGGACCTGCTGTGCCTGTACCTTAACAACAATGAAAATTCGCAATTATTCAATGGGAAAAGCCTAAGGCTCGGTGGAAGCAAGGAATTGTATGAAGACAATGGCTCTATATTCGGCGACCTTTCTGCTATCCTGATTGACAATATGCCTTTTTGGGCAGAATTGAGCAGTACACCCAGCAACAGGGTCTCCCTTATGAGCGAGTGGGAAACCAAAATGGGTGCCATTATAAAAGAGAGTATACAGGAAAATGTCACCAGCCTTGCAGGGGTTCCTTCCTGGATGCTGGTACTTTTAAACAATGTATTGGAAGAGACCGGCAAAAACAACCTGTTTGAGGTTTGGGAAAACCTGGAGGTCTATTTCCATGGCGGGGTGAGTTTTAATCCCTATAAGGAGCAGTTTGCCAGGCTCCTGCCGAACACAAAATTTAAATATTACGAAATCTACAATGCATCGGAAGGATTTTTTGCAATCCAGGACCGGAATGATGCGGATGATATGCTGCTGATGCTCGATTATGGCATTTTTTATGAATTCATACCCATGGATTCCTATGGCTCCCCGGACCAGCATGCCATCCCGCTATGGGAAGTAGAGGTTGGTAAAAATTATGCCATCATTATAACAACCAATGCCGGGCTTTGGCGGTATAAAATCGGGGATACCGTCCGATTTACTTCAACAGATCCGTACAGGATCAAAATAACCGGCCGGACAAAACATCACATCAACGTGTTCGGGGAGGAACTGATCATTGAAAATACGGAAGAAGCCCTTCGGGATATTTGTGAAAAGACCGGGGCTGAGATAAAGGATTATACCGTTGCGCCTATCTTTATGAGGGGCCGGGAAAAGGGAGCTCATGAATGGATTATAGAATTTCGCAAAGCCCCTGAACAGATCGATTATTTTACGGAAGTTCTTGATTCGGCCCTGAAGGCCCTCAATTCTGATTATGAAGCAAAACGATATAACAATATGACCCTCAGGATGCCCAAGGTCCACATAGCCCGGGAGAATTTGTTCTATGACTGGCTCAAATCCAAAGATAAACTGGGCGGGCAGCACAAAATCCCAAGATTGTCCAATGAACGCGGCTACCTGGATGAGCTTTTAAGTATGAACAAATAAACATGGATCCATGACTGCAACTAAAGAGAGCCTTGATGAACTGGCCACGGTTTTTAATCAAAAGAATTCCCCGGGGTTTCAGATTTCACCTCTCCTCTGGAAAAGTCGATATTTTATGCCCCTATTATAAATTTGCAGGGCAAACCCCCACAGCTTACCCTAAAATAGGGGAGATGGGGTTATTGGCAACAGCTTGCCAAACAAATTGATTTTTGATTACCTCATGGAGATGATATATAGAAAGGTTTCTATAACGATTAATTCTTTCCACTAAACAAATAAATGCGGTTTTTGAACTTTTATTATCCACCTTGCCAACAATACCTTAACAGATTAATGTGCAAATAAATTAATATGGCAGAGCGACTAGTGATACTTTCGGATATTTGGGGTTCCAGAAAAGGCTTGTGGATTACTTCTTACCTGGGCTATTTGCAACAATACTATGACATTGTTTATTATGATATCCAGCAATTATCGGATATCGAAGTCCTGATCCATTCCCATGAAAACCTGAATGAGGCGTTCCTGAACGGGGGTTTGGATACCGCGATTGCCCAGATCCTGAAGAAGGAATCCACCCCCAGTCATTACCTGACATTCGGTTTCGGGGGCAATATAGCCTGGCGTGGCGCTCTCAAAGGGTTGCCGGTAAAATCAATTTATGCCGCCTCCCCCAGCGCTATTGATATGGAAAAAAACAGGCCGGATTGCCCGGTAATGTTACTTTATGGTGAATACGACGGGCAAATACCCGCACTGGAATGGTCTGCATTGCTGGATATCCCTGTTGAAACAGTTCCAAAATTTGGCAGGGAACTCTACTCAGATGAGAAGATCATCCGGATGATATCTTTGAGGTTACTGGAGACAGTGATGAAAAAACACTACCAGTATTAAGATACCGCTTTTAATTTCTTTACGGTTTCGTAGGAGAGCTTTTCCTCTGCATACGGTTTGGTTACTTTAAATTCTTTCTCGTCAGAACTTGGCATTTCGAACATAGCATCCGTAAAGACGGCTTCACACAATGACCTGAGTCCCCTGGCTCCCAGCTTATATTCTATGGCTTTATCAACTAAGTAATCCAGGGCCTGTTCTGTGATGCTGAAACTGATGCCATCCATTGCAAACAATTTTTCATATTGCTTTATGATGGCATTTTTTGGTACTGTAAGGATTGCCCGTAAGGTTTTCTTGTCCAACGGATTCATATGGGTAAGCACGGGAAGCCTTCCTATTATCTCCGGTATGAGCCCGAATTCTTTAAGATCCTTCGGGATAATATATTGCAACACGTTCTCGTGGTCTAAGCGGTCTTCTATTTTGGTGGCACTATAACCGATAGCCTGCATGTTCAACCTTTTGGTTATAATGCGTTCAATGCTGTCAAATGCCCCTCCCGTAATAAAGAGGATATTTTCCGTATTGACTTCAATAAACTTTTGATCAGGGTGTTTCCGGCCTCCCTTGGGGGGTACATTTACCACCGTGCCTTCCAGGAGTTTCAGCAAACCCTGTTGAACACCTTCCCCGGAAACGTCTCGCGTTATGGAAGGATTGTCGCTTTTACGGGCTATTTTATCGATCTCATCTATAAATACGATACCTCTTTCGGCCTTTTCAAGGTTATAGTCGGCCGCCTGCAAAAGGCGCGTCAGGATACTTTCCACATCTTCCCCTACATAACCCGCCTCGGTTAAGACGGTGGCGTCTACAATGGCCAGTGGAACATTCAACATCCTCGCAATGGTTTTGGCCATGAGGGTCTTCCCGGTACCGGTTTGTCCAACCATGATAATATTGCTCTTCTGGATCTCCACGTCATCTTCCTTGGAGGAAGGTTGCAACAAGCGTTTATAATGGTTGTAAACCGCAACAGACAGTACTTTTTTGGTCCTTTCCTGGCCTATAACATAGGTATCCAGAAACCCTTTGATCTCCCTGGGTTTCTTCAGGATCAATTCTGAAGAGAGATCATCATTCCGGGATTGCCGGGATTCCTCCGCGACAATACCATGGGCCTGCTCTATGCAGCGGTCACATATATGGGCGTCCAGCCCGGCGATTAATAGATTGGTCTCGGGCTTTTTCCGTCCGCAAAAAGAACATTCCAAATTTTCCTTAGCCATATGGAGCTATATCTTTCAATTACACTAACAAGTCTACTCGTATTTTGATTTCTTCCCTAAACGGAAAGCTGGTAATTTTGGATGTGATATGTCGGGATTAATCCTTATCCCTTTCCAAAATTTCATCGATCATCCCATATTTTCTGGCCTCTTCTGCCTTCATCCAGTAATCCCGGTCGCTGTCCTCATATACCTGATCGAACTTTTTCCCGGTATGTTTGGATATAATCTGATAGAGTTCATCCTTTACCTTCAAAATTTCTTTGGCTGCTATCTCTATGTCGCTTGCCTGTCCCTGGGTACCGGACATGGGTTGGTGGATCATTACCCGGCAATGAGTCAACCCGCTGCGTTTGCCTTTTTCCCCGGCGCATAACAGAACTGCTGCCATGGAAGCGGCCATCCCGGTACAGATGGTGGCCACATCCGGCTTAATGAACTGCATGGTGTCGTAAATCCCTAGTCCTGCATATACACTGCCACCCGGGGAATTGATGTAAATCTGTATATCCTTGGAGGAATCGGCACTGGCCAGGAACAGGAGCTGGGCCTGTACAATGTTGGCCACCTGGTCGCTGATCCCTGTTCCCAAAAAAATGATCCGGTCCATCATAAGCCTGGAGAATACGTCCATGGCTATGGCATTCAATTGCCTTTCCTCAATAATATTGGGGGTCATGCCAACGGGGTACATACTGCTGACGATACGGTCATAGTACATACTATTGATGCCCTGATCCTTAATAGCAAAATCCTTAAACTCTTTTCCGTAATCCATAGGGTTGTGTACAGTATTATAGTCAAAAAAAAGGTGCCGAAACATACGCTTTCGGCACTGTAAAGATACTTATTTTATTTGTGAATCTTAGCCGTATACCTCTTTCACAAAGTTTTCATACGTTACCTCTTTCCGTTTGAGATTAGCCTTTTCCTTATAGAGGTTCAGCAATTTCTGGCTCATGAGTTGTTCAGACATCCGCTTTACTTCCTCCTTGTTGCTCATTACCCTCATGGCAATGGCATCCAGTTCCTCCTCCGCCGGGTTGAGTTGTCCGTATTGCGCCATTTGTGTCTTTATAAAGGCCTTCGCAAAATTTTTCAACTCGTCAAACTGGATCTCGATGTTGTTATCCTTCATGATACGCCCTTCGATCAATTGATATCGCAGCCCTTTTTCCGACTTTTCATATTCATCATTGGCTTCTTCCGGGGTAAGCGGGTTTTCACCCGTCATACGGATCCATTTTTTAAGGAACTCCGCGGGGAGTTCAAACTTGACGCTTTCGATAAGCCGTTCCGTTACATCATTGAGCAGTTGCTGGTCTGCCTGTTGTTCAAATTCTTTTTCGGTATCTTTTTTTATGCGTTCCTTCAGCTCCTTTTCAGAGGTGATGGTACCTTCTCCAAAAATCTTGTCAAACAATGCCTGATCCAGGGTCGCCGGTTCGCGTTCATTGATTTCAGAGATGGTGAAATTTACTTGCGTGTCAAGCTTATCCGCTTTTCCACGTGCTATTCCCAAGGCGCTGGATAGCAGGTAATCCTCTTTAAAAAGCCCTTTGGTTGGCAATTGTACCGTTGAACCCGGTTTTTGGCCCAGCAATGCTTCGATCGCTTTCTTGTTTTTAACCTTTTCCAATTCAAGGGTCGTCTTATGGTCAATACCTTCCTCTTCATTGGTAAAGGCGCCGGTTAACTCATCGCCTTTGCCTGCTTCGGTCTTGCTTTTCAGTTTTCCATATTGTTTCCGGATCCGGTCTACCTGTTCATCCACCATTTTCTTATCAGCGACTATCTGGTAATAGTCCACCGGCTTTTTAGTCTGCAGCGGCACTTCAAAATCGGGTGCAAGTCCCAATTCAAACTCAAAGGCAAATTCCTCGGCATCCCAATTGAAATTATCCTGTTGCTTCGGCAGCGGATTCCCCAGGACATCCAATTTTTCCTCAGTGAGGTATTTATTGAGGTTATCCTGTAGTAATTTGTTGACCTCATCAACCAGTACGGCTTTGCCATATTGTTTTTTGATGAGCCCCATCGGCACCTGCCCTTTCCTGAAACCCGGTATATTTGCCTGTTTCCTGTAGTCTTTCAGGATTTTTGAAACCTTGTCTTCATAATCTTCTTTGGTGATGGCAACTTTTACTACGGCATTCAAGTCGTCAATCTGTTCTTTTGTAATATTCATGTATGCAATTTTTTTGAGATAACCCCGGCGGTATATGACACAAAGTCAGGGGGGAATAACCCGCAGTGTCCTTCCTTCAGCCCATATAAACTACCCGGAACAATCCCGGTTAACGCGCTGCAATGCACTGAAATGGGATGCAAAAATAACACATTTTATGTAGTCAGGCAAGTTTTTAAACCTCCTGGAGTTACTCCTTGCTACTTTCCTTCAGCAGTGAAAAAAGAAGGGACTGCAGAAAGGAGAGCAACAAGCTGAATAGCAGCGCCCACCAGATGCCGTTTACATGGAACCCATCGATCAACCGGTCTGCCAGTACAATGATAATGGCATTGATAAAGAGCAGAAATAGGCCAAAGGTCAATATGGTAACAGGCAAGGTAAGGATGACCAGAATGGGTTTTACGATAAAGTTCAGAAGGCTGAGCAAGATGGCCACAATGATGGCGGTGGTGAAGGAATCGACCCCTACTCCGGGCAATATGTTGGCAAGTAGCACAACGGCCAGGGCACTGAGCAGTATTCTGATTATTAGTTTCATAGTTGGGTTTGTTGGATGGTTTGATCTTGCAATGGCTTTAAAATTATATAAAAACAGCGGGATGCCAATGGTATGTCATGAATTGTTTTACTCAAAATAATTCCCTGGGGTTTCCGATTTCAGTTCTCCTCTGGAGCGATCGAAAGCACCTAAGCGGTTTCGGGTGGGGAGATATTCTTTATTCGGTAGCGCGCTGAGGTTATTGCCTGAAAAACCGCATGGATTTTTCCAGGAACTCGTCCGGGTTCTCTGCATGCAGCCAGTGCCCGGCACCAGAGATTGTTTCAATGGATGCCGCCGGAAAATGGCTTTTGATGAGGGGCAGGTCGGCCGGGGTTACATAGTCAGATCGTTCCCCTTTCAGGAACAAGGTGGGCCCGGTATAGTTGTCTGAAGTTCCGAGGGCATCGCCTATCTCTTCCAATTTTGTGCTGATGACCTCCAGGTTAAAGCGAAAGGCCAGCCGGTCCTTGTTTTCCCGGTACAGGTTCTTTAACAGGAACTGCCGGACACCAGTGTCACTGATATGATGTGCCAGGGCATCATCCGCCTCATTCCTGCTTTTGATAGCGGGGAGATCCAATGTGGTGAGGGCATTTATAATTTCATCGTGGTGCGGGGGATAATACTTGGGTGCAATATCGGCAACCAGTAATTTTTTGACCAGGTCCGGGTAGTTACAGGCAAATTGCATGGCGGTTTTCCCACCCATGGAATGCCCGATAAGCAAAATATCCTTAAGGGAATAATGGTCCAGGTAGGCTTTGAGGTCCTCTGCCATAACATCAAAGTTAAAGGTGGGGGACCAGAAACTCTTCCCGTGATTCCGCTGGTCCGGGAGGTGGACTTCCAGGCCGTTTTCGGCATATTGGCTTCCAAGTGTTTTCCAGTTGTCGGACATGCCGAGGAAACCATGGAGGATCACCAGGGGATCCCCTTTGCCAAGGATATTGGAATAGAGCAGGGGATTCATTGTAACCGGTATAAATACATGTTAACCACATTTTCCAGTCCCAGGTAAATCGCTTCACATATGAGAGCATGGCCAATGGAAACTTCAAGGAGCCCCGGAATATTTTCTTTGAAATACCGGATATTATCCAAATTGAGGTCGTGTCCCGCATTGATACCAAGACCCAATTCGCCAGCCCGGACGGCAGCCTTCACAAAAGGCTCAATCCCTCCCTTGCTTCCTGCCGCGAATTCTTTTGCATATTTTTCGGTATACAGTTCAATGCGGTCCGTTCCGGTTTCCGCGGCTCCTTCAACCATATTCACATCGGGGTCCACAAAAATAGAGGTGCGGATCCCTGCTGCCCTGAAGGTTTTGATCACATCCCTTAAATAATCCCGGTGCGACAGCGTATCCCATCCTGCATTGGACGTGATTGCATCGACGGAGTCGGGGACCAGGGTAACCTGATCCGGCTTTATTTTCAGGACCAGGTCCACAAACCCGGGTATCGGATTGCCTTCAATATTAAATTCCGTATACACAATGTTTTTCAGGTCGTGTGCATCCTGATACCGTATATGCCTTTCATCGGGCCTTGGATGTATTGTGATTCCGTGTGCCCCATAGTTTTGAATATCCGTCGTCACCTTCAGCAGGTCGGGCATATTGGCACCCCGGGCATTTCGCAAAGTGGCTATTTTGTTAACATTAACGCTTAGTTGGGTCATTTACAGGTTTCTGAGGTATTGCGTCACAAAAATACAAATTAGGCATACCTTTTGATCTATTAAATTACTAATTTGCGAATATATAGATAGGCCATGGATATTCAATCCCAGATACTAAGTTCGGTACCGGTATTTAAAATGAGCGACCGCGTTGACGATGCCATTGAGTATTTTAAGGGAACCACGTATACCCATGTGGCCCTTACTGAAAAACGCGTGTTTATGGGGTTGCTTGCCGAAAATGACCTGGATATCTTCGAGAAAGGCAAACAAATCAAAGTGTACAGGGAGAGTATGGAATCATTCTATGTACGAGAGGACACAGGATGGCTCGATGTCCTGGAAGCATTCGCGCGGAATGAGGCGAATATTATGCCCGTACTGGACAAGGCCAACAGGGTTATTGGATATTATGACCTCACCCAGACCATCCGGATATTTATTGATACCCCATTTTTCAAGGAACCCGGAGGTATCCTTGTGATCGCGAAGGCCATAAAGGATTATTCCTTCAGCGAGATAGCCCAAATTGTGGAGAGCAATAACACTAAATTACTCGGCGCCTTTATTACAGATGCACGGAATGATGTCATCCAGATCACCATCAAGATAGGAACCTTGCATGTCAATGAGGTCGTCCAGACCTTCCGTAGGTATAACTACTCCATACTGTTTGGCAACAACGATGACCGATTCCTGCAAAATTTAAAGGAACGCTCCAATTACCTCGACAAATACTTAAACGTTTAGCGGCTATGAAGGTCGCGATCTATGGTCAGAGATATCACGAGAACGCACTGGATTATGTGGGTGAGATGATCGATGAGTTACAATCAGAAGATGCCGAAATATACTTTGAAAAGAAATTTTACAACCTCCTCCCTGCAATTAATAAAAAGGACCCTTTTCCAACTTTTACACTTAGCACGGGGCTGGACAGTTCCTTTGATATGTTCGTCAGTTTCGGGGGCGATGGCACCATCCTCAGGGCCATTACCTATATCGGGGATCTGGGGATCCCCATTGTTGGTGTAAATACGGGCAGGCTGGGATTTTTATCGACCTTTAAAAAAGAGGACGTCAGAAAGGTGATCCGGGAATTTGTGGCGGGTGCCTATACCATTGTTGAACGCAGCCTTGTGGAAATATATTCAGACAGGGAGATCCCCGAGTTTGGCACTATGAACTATGCCTTGAACGAAGTTACAGTCAGCAGAAAGGACACCACCTCCATGATCACAGTGGAAACCTATTTGAATGACGAATACCTGACCTCCTATTGGGCCGACGGCCTTATTGTGTCTACCCCTACCGGTTCCACCGGCTATTCACTCAGCTGCGGGGGGCCGGTAATAACCCCTACCGCCAAATCTCTTGTCATTACGCCCATTGCCCCCCATAACCTCAATGCGCGGCCCCTGGTCATTGCCGATGATACCATGATCCGGTTAAAAGTATCGGGAAGAGAGGAGAATCACCTGGTTTCATTGGATTCAAGGCTGGCCAGTGTGGAGAATGGAAGGGAAATTATCGTAAAAAAAGCCGCCTTCACCATTAAAATGATCGAATATAATTCCGAGAGTTTCCTCACGACACTCCGCAATAAATTGTTATGGGGCCAGGACAAGCGCAATTGAGTGCAACAAACAATAAATAACCTCAAAAGCTGTTTAATCATGGGAGAACGGCATTATACTAATCGGGGACTCTAATCCCCGAAATGTTATATTTGCAAACTTTTGAAATTCATGAGGACATTTGTGCTGGTTATTCTTTTGTGTACCCTGTGGAAACTCAGTGCGCAGACCTATGAAATAGGGATGTTTGCAGGGGGGACCAACAATATCGGGGATATAGGGAAGACCAATTATATTTCCCCTTCCGGCCCCGCTTTCGGCGGTATTTTTAAATGGAATAAAAGCAAACGGTATGCCTGGCGTGCCAGCGTCCTATATGGAAATTTTACCGCGGACGATTCCAAATCAGATCAGGAATCAAGGCAACAAAGGGGGTTCGTTATCAAAAATTCAGTCCTGGAGTCCTCCCTTGGACTTGAATTTAATTTTGTAAATTATAACCTTCACAAGCTGGGCCCGGCATTTACTCCCTACCTGTACACCGGGATCACGTATTTCCGCTATGGCTATAACTATTTTGATGCAGGCGCTTTACAGGATATTAATCAGAAAGACGGGTCTTTTGCCATCCCCATGACCGTGGGGGCAAAAGCCCGGATCAACCAGTTCCTGATCCTTGGCGCGGAGGTTGGTGCACGGTATACCTTTACGGACAACCTGGATGGCAGTAACCCTGAAGGCTCCAATTTTCAGCAATTCCGGTTTGGGAATATTTTTAGTGACGACTGGTATGTTTTCTCTGGAATAACCTTAACTTATACCTTTGGTAGAAAACCCTGCACTGATTGTTTCGAGTAAGAGCCATGACAAAAACCATTGAGGAGCTAAAAGACAGCAAACTTCCCCGGCACCTTGCCATCATCATGGATGGAAACGGGAGATGGGCAAGACAAAAGGGTAAATTGCGGATCTTCGGCCACGAGAATGGTGTAACAGCCGTTCGGCAGACCGTGGAGAACTGCGCTAAAATCGGTATTGCCTACCTTACACTTTATGCATTTTCCACCGAGAACTGGAACAGGCCAAAAATTGAGGTTGACACACTTATGAAACTTCTGGTGGCTTCCCTTAAAAAGGAACTTAAAACGCTTAATAAAAACAACATCAAACTCAATGCAATTGGCAACATTACCTCCCTGCCGGACAAGGCCCGGAACGAACTCCTGGAAGTGATGGAAAAAACGAGCGGAAATACAACGATGACCCTGACACTGGCCCTCAGTTATGGTGCCAGGGAGGAACTGAAAACGGCTGTTCAGCAAATATGCGCCAAAGTTAAAAATAATATAATTTCTCCTGAAAATATTGACGAAACCATTATTAATAACCATCTTTACACGCACAATTTGCCAGACGTAGACTTGCTCATCCGTACCAGTGGAGAACATCGGATCAGCAATTTTTTGCTTTGGCAGATCGCCTACGCGGAATTGTATTTTATCGATGTCTTTTGGCCCGATTTTAGTGAACAGCATTTAGTGGAGGCCATTGTAAATTACCAGCACAGAGAACGAAGATTTGGAAAAACTAGCGAACAACTCAACTAGAGATATGAAGAGGTTCATATCCCTTGAACCAGTACTTACCCTTTTACTACTACTCTTTTTCACTACAATCTGCAACGCTCAGGAACCCTCCTATGAGAATGGCAAAAAATATATTTTGGGAGGTCTTGAAGTCACAGGGCTGCAAAGCTATAATGAACAGACCGTAAAAACCTATACAGGCCTCCGGGAGGGGCAACCCATAACGGTGCCCGGTGATCAGATCAGCGAAGTCCTGAAGAAACTCTGGGGGCTCGAATTGTTCAGCGATATATCTTTTTATATTTCCAGGATTGAGGGGGAGAATATCTTCCTGGAACTGCATATCGTGGAACGCCCGACACTGGCCAATGTAACTGTCAATGGTGTTAAGCAGAGAAAAGTAGAAGAAATCACCAAGGATACAGACCTGAAAAAGGGCAAAAAGATAACAGAAAGCCTTATCGCAAATACCAAGAACTATTTGCAAAACAAATATAAGAAACAGGGGTACCTGAATGCTAAAGTCACAATTGCTACCGCAAAGGATACGTCGGATACCAACACTGAGAATTTGGTGATTAATGTAATAAAGGGTGAGAAAGTAAAGATACGCGATATCGTCTTTGAAGGAAACGATAAACTGTCGGATAAAAAACTCCGCAAATCGCTGAAGAATACCAAGAAAAGGAAACTGGGTCGATTCTGGAAGAAATCCAAATTCATCGAGGAAGACTATACCGAAGACCTGGAATCCCTTATCGACAAATACGCAGAAAACGGTTACAGGGATGCAAGGATACTCTCCGATTCCATCATTGAAGTGGATGAAAACAACATTGATATCAAGATCAAAGTTGAGGAAGGGAACCAATATTATTTCGGCGATATTGATTTTGTGGGTAATTCTGTTTACACGGATGCAGAGCTGAGCCAGGTACTGGGTATCCGAAAAGGATCAACCTATAATGGGGTTCTGCTTCGCGAGCGGATAGCAGACGATTCCAAACCGGATGCCGAGGATCTTACCAACTTATATCAGAACAACGGCTACCTGTTTTCACAGATCAATCCGGTGGAGGTTTCAGCCGAAAAGGACACCATCAATTTTGAGATCAGGATCATTGAGGGCAAGGAGACCTTCCTGAACCATATTACGGTTACCGGGAATGACAAGACCAATGACCATGTTATTTTCCGCGAACTCAGGACCAGGCCGGGGCAACGGTACAGCAAGGAAAATATCATACGGAGTGTCCGCGAGCTGGGGCAGCTTGGTTTTTTTGATGCGGAACAGATCAAACCAGACATTCAGAACCCCAACCCCAATGAGGGGACCGTGGACCTTGGCTATAGCCTGGTGGAGTCCGGGTCGAGCCAGATTGAACTCCAGGGGGGGTACGGCGGCGGAGGGTTTATCGGTACCCTGGGCTTATCCTTTAGCAATTTTTCCATACAGAACCTGTTTAAGGGAGAAGCCTATAAACCTGTACCCATGGGCGACGGGCAGACCTTTGCGCTCAGGTTGCAGGCAAGTCGCACCTTCAGGGTCTACAGCCTGAATTTTTCGGAACCCTGGCTGGGGGGTAAAAAACCGGTGCGGTTCAATCTATCCCTCTCCCGTACGCAGCAATTCCTGGCTTCCTATAGTAACAGCGGCCGGATTGAAGTGGATAAGGACCAGCAGTTTTCCATTACGGGTATTTCAACCGGACTGGCCAAACGTGTCCTGTGGCCGGATGATTTTTTCACTATATCGCATTCCCTTAGCTACCAGTTGTACAGTTTTAAGAACTACCGAACGGGACTCTTCAATTTTGGTAACGGTAAATCCAACTCCCTGGCCTATACTTTCGGAGTCTCCAGGAGTTCAGCCGGTCCCGGGAGGATCTTTCCGATCTCCGGATCCACATTTGAGGTAACAGCAAAGTTTACACCGCCCTATTCCCTATTCAGCAACAAGGATTTTGCGGCATTGAAGGAAAGGAGCCAGGAACTGAACCAATTGCAGCGCGATCGCGGCCAGGCCGGGGAAACCCTCACCATAGCGGAAAGAAACGAATTGGAGAGCGTGGACCAGGAGCGGTTTAACTGGTTGGAGTACTATAAGGTTAAGTTCACCGGGGACTGGTACACCAGGATCATAGATAAACTGGTGCTGCGGACCAATATGGAATTCGGCTTTTTGGGCAACTATAACAGCGATGTTGGGAAAGTGCCCTTTGAAAGGTTCTTCCTGGGTGGGGACGGACTTGGAAGGAATTTCACCCTGGATGGAAGGGAAACCATACAGCTAAGGGGTTATGAGAACAATTCGCTTACCCCGGTCGACCCCCTTACAGGACAACAGGAAGGCGGTATCGTGTACAATAAATATTCCATGGAGCTTCGCTATCCGCTCACCCTGAAGCCTTCAGCTTCCATTTACGGGCTGGTATTTACCGAAGCCGGTAATTCCTTCAACAATTTTCAGGAATTTAATCCGTTTCAGATAAAACGATCGGCCGGAGTGGGACTGCGTATCTTTATGCCGGCTTTTGGACTTTTGGGAATCGACTTTGGTTATGGGTTTGATGAAGACCTAAGGCCGCAATCTGCCGGAAACGGACCCAGCGGATGGCAAACGCACTTCATTATCGGTCAACAGTTCTAACCATTGGAAATACTCAGAGGTCATACTAAGGTAAACCACTCATTTTAAAATTCTTAGTAAATTTGGCACGATATTTTCTATGTATAAAACGAAATTAAAATGAAGACAAAAATAGTTCTGGTCCTGGCAGGCCTTTTGCTTTCGGGGTATGCGTTTTCACAGCGGGGCGTACGGATAGGGTATGTAGACATGGAATATATCCTTGAGAATGTTGAAGAATACAGGGATGCCAATGAACAATTGGCGGATAAGGTTCAGAAATGGAAGGTGGAGATTGAACAAAAACAGAGTGCCGTGGAACAGATGAAAAAGGATCTGATGGCGGAGAAGGTTTTGCTCACGGATGAACTGATTACGGAACGGGAAGAGGAAATACAGATCCTGGAGAAGGAGATGCTGGATTATCAACAGGACAGGTTTGGTCCGCAGGGAGACCTGGTGATGCAGAAAAGACTGCTGATCCAGCCGATACAGGATCAGGTTTTTAATGAAGTACAGCAGATTGGGGCTAATAAAAAATATGATTTTATTTTTGATAAATCTGCGGATGTCGTAATGTTGTACTCCGAAAAAAGGCATGATATCAGCGAGTTGGTCCTCAGGGGCATCGCCAGGACGCGAAAAGTAAGTAAACCCACCAGGAAAGAGGCCGCTCCAACTGTGCTCGAAGAGTTTGAAGGAGCGGAAATATCAGAGGAGGAAATAAGTGATGCACTGCAGGAAAGGCAGGACAGGGCGAAGGAAGCTGAAGAAACCCGGAACAAAACAGCGGAAGAGCGGCGGGCGGAACAGTTGAAAATCAGGGAGGAACGAAAAAAAGCCTATGAGGCACGAAGGCAGAAATTACTGGAAGAACGGGATGCCAAGAAAAAAGCACGGGAAGAAGAGTTAAAAAATGATACGGAACAAGAGAAGGACACAATCAATTAAGAATCAATAATTTAAAAAAGTTAACACTCAAATAGTAAATTCACAAATCATGAAACAAATTAAAAAAGCAGCAATAGCGGTAGTATTAATTTTAGCCGCTACAAGTTTTGTTAGTGCGCAGAACAAAATTGCCCATATTAATGTTACAGATCTTTTAGCTGACATGCCGGAGATGAAAACTGCACAGGCTGAACTCAAAAAATTACAGGAAACCTATAAGGCAGATATTGAAGGTTCCATGACGGAACTCAAGAATAAGTATACCCAGTATTCCAGCGAAGCTACCGCCAAATCCGAAGAGGAAAATCAAAAGCGGGCACAGGAATTGCAAGGGTTTGAAAAGAATATTGGAGAGGCACAACAGGCTGCCCAGCAGGAATTGGCCAAGAAGCAGGCAGAATTGTTTGAACCGATTTCCAAAAAAGCCCTGGCCGCCATTGAAAAGGTTGCTGCTGCACAGGGATATGATTATGTGATCGACGCCACCCAGGGAGGAGGCCTCATAGTGGCAAAAGGAAAAGACCTGCTGCCCGAAGTAAAACAGGAACTGGGTTTCTGATCCGAAATAAATTTTAGTAAAAACCGTTTGCCAATTGGTAGACGGTTTTTTTATGTGTGCCGTGCATGGCAAATAACTAGACGGTGGAAGTCCGTTATGGGGGTCTGTAGTTACCTACCATTAGCTTAAGGCAAGGGTGTCCATCGCGAGATGGAATCTGAAGGAAGCCGGCGGCAAAGTTCCGAC
>JBGTLT010000060.1:0-3508 GCA_041743975.1 Zeaxanthinibacter sp. | reverse complement strand
CTCTACCTTTATCCACATCACCCTGTGCTCTGAGTAGGTTTTCTACCATTGGTGTCCAGATATAGGCCGGATGGATGGAATTGATACGGATGCCATATCCCTGTTTAGCACAATGAAGTGCTGCCGACTTAGTAAACAGGGTCACTCCGCCCTTACTCGCATTGTATGCCGGTAGGTTAGGATCGCCCACAAGTCCCTCGATGGAAGAGAAATTTATAATGGAACCGCCTTCTCCGGTCTTACGCATCGCCTTTATACCATATTGGGTGCCCAGGAAAGTACCATCAAGGTTAACGCTTAGAAGTTTTTTCCAATCGGCAAGCGTTACCTCCTCAACATTTCCACCTATACCTATCCCGGCAGAATTGGCCAACACATGTAGTTTACCATATGTTTTTAGTGTCGTATCGACTATGTTTTTCCATTGATCTTCCTTGGAAACATCATGACGAATAAATATGGCTTCACCCCCGTTGTCAATTATCTGTTGGGCCACTTCATTGCCATGTTCCTCGTCCAGATCTGTTATTACTATTTTGGCTCCTTCATGTGCCAACAAAATGGCACTTGATTTTCCCAGGCCGGAAGCGCCTCCCGTGACAATGGCTACCTTATTTTTTACCCGATCCATAATTTTAGAATTTAAGTGTTACCTATTGAGGTGTATTAGTTCAATGAAGTGATTGCTTCTATATCTTTAGTATTCATTATTAGAATTAGTCATCCATCATTGGTAGTTTTATCGCTTACGTGGTCAGGATAGATGGATGCCATATTATGTGTATGCTCCCTTACCTCTTCTATGTTTTCTTTTTTTTCCTTTAATTGATCCCAATACTTTTATTGGTTTTGGCAATAGATAGTTTACCATTCCTTTCTATTCCTGTAAGTGCTCGTATGGCATCAATGGTCTCAGGGATTACGATTGCCTGATTATCTACCACATAGGCATAAAAAAGTTCATCGCCCACCACTTTCAGCATATCTTCCCAAAGGGCCACTTCATACATATCGCCCCAAGGCCTTCCCATATCAAGGTACATTTCCTTAATCGTGTTGTTAGAAACCAGGCCTTGATCGTAATGAATCAGTTTAATCCGGCTTGAAGTTTTAAAGGCATCAAGCACTTCTTCTTTAGTGGCTTTTTTCTTTAGCTTCACATTCCAATAATGCATGTGACTCAAAGTTTCGGGCACTTTTACCGCCGAGGTTATTACATCGAGATCGGGATCAACACTTTTGGCATCGGGGCCTTGGTGGCTGGGGATTTCCTTTTCGGGAACCATGGTATTCATAATACCGCCCAGGTGGCTTTCCCAAGGATCTGTTGCACGTCTTAATAAAGTGCCCCGTGCATAATCAAGCAAGTCGGCCCTTTTAAGAGCAGTAAGTGTTCGAAGAATGGAAGTCGTGTTGCAGGAAACTACTCTTGTGGCATCTAAATTAAGGGCCGATTCATAATTGTTTTCGGCACTAAATGAATGCCCTGTGGTCTCATGTTTTTCTCCACCCTGGACTATGAATTTAAGACCTTGCTTTTTATAGATTTCTACATTCTTTGCGGCTATGTTCTTTGGCGTACAATCGACTACGAGGTCTACTTTATCCAATAGGTCCTGCAAGTTACCCTTTACCGAAATGCCGGATGCCTTCATTTCTTTTTCGGCTTGGTCGGTTGCCGAATAGATATTATACTCTTTTCTTACTGCGTTCTGTATACGCCAATCGCTGATGACATCGCAAACTCCAATAAGACTCATATCATCTTGTAAGTTAATGGCATCAGCTACTCTTTTCCCGATTACCCCGTAACCTACTACTGCTATATTTTTCATCTGTTGTTTATATGTTCATTAAAAATCACGTGCAATAAATCAATTTTTAAATGAATGTTTTTAAGAGTTGTACATGACTTTTTGATTGCACCAATAAATATCTATGTTGGTATCTGAAATTTTTTTGACTCATTTCATAGGTTCTTGGTTTTTATTTGTGCATTATAAAATGCCGCTATGAGTGCTCCGATAAGCCACCAAACAATAAAGGTCTGGATAATGCCAATGGCAGCTTCCCACAGCGGTACATCCATTCTGATGATACTGTTGGTATCCAATCCGTGGAGCAAACTGTTGAAGAAGTCTATGGTTCCTTCGCGGCCAGCAGTCAGCATTACTATCATACAGCCTAGATAGACCAAAGCGCCCGTAAGCCCCATGGCAAACCCGAACTTTTTTACATTGATTCGATTCATGATTTTTTTAATTTATTTGTCCGATTCCAAAATTTTCTTTGACTCCTCATAATCCTCCCTTGTGATATCACCTTTGGCGAATCGTTTTTTAAGAATATCAAGGGGGTTCTCCCGATTAATTTTGCGATAGGGTATCTCTGATGGAACAAAGAATATCCACACTAATAGGATCAACCAAATGATCCACCATATTAAGTGCATACCACCCCAGTGTCCGTCAAAATAGTGCATAGTTTTAGTATTTAACGATTAGATTTAAGATGAAATAATTGCTGCTTTTGTATCGACCATATCCCATAGAACTATTCTTAGTGATAGGCTGCTTATTATTGGATTTCACCAGATACTATTTCAAGATTTCCATAACCGAACCGCAGCTGGGCATCATTTGTCCCATATAGGGATTGCTGATTTTTTCGGTAAGGCTTAACCAATTTGCCCCCTTACCGTCCATGGCCATGGGGCAATGGTTCCAATAAATTGTTTTCCCCTCTAAGTCCGTTTCATTGAAAATAGTGTACAGTTGTTTGGACAAAGTCGCGAAATGTTTCCGCTGTTCGGGAAGGTCGGAGGCTTTGGACAGTTCTTCCAAGGTTTTTTTCATATAAGATTCATTCAGGGCGGTTGTCTCATTTAACAATTTGGTTGCCGCTTTCTGTGCGTACTCGCTGTTATCATCGGCCAGGGCATTTTCGATGTTCATATATCCCTCTAATATTGCATCCGTATCCTCTTCTATACTTTTCTCCTTAAAAAAGCAATGCACCGCACAGGCATGAAGCTTGTAATTTTTATGTATATAGCCCAAGGAATGGCCCTTTGCATCCAGTATTTTACATTTTTCGTCATTACCTTTGACATATAGCACAAACTGTCCACTTTCATTATAATACTGACCTCCTTTTTTTGCCTTTCCCATTGGATTTCCCTCCGCGTCATATACCTTCCCGTTTTTAATGAAGCCCAGTTTCTTTCCCTGATTATTATATACAATATCCTCCTTGCTTATATAGCCAAGGTTAATACCACGGTCAGAAACTTCCCCTTTACCGTTGATGTACATCTGCCTTTTGGTTTTATCGCTTGCCTGGGCGGATGTAGTTTGTATCGAGAGCAGCATTCCTGTCAGGAATACAAGGCTCATGATTAGATGTTTTTTCATTGTTACAGTTTTTTGCCAGATAATTGTTTTTTTTATTTAGTTACAGGAACCCTTCTTTAAAGCTTTATTCCATTGTCAGATTTTAAAAGTTTATT
>JBGTLT010000059.1:0-4667 GCA_041743975.1 Zeaxanthinibacter sp. | reverse complement strand
TAAGTATGTTTTTGTGATTGCGTTCAGTTGGTACGCGGACAGGTTTAGCATCCTGCTATAGGATGCTACTCGTTTCTGGGTAGTATAATTGGTTTCCAGCAAGGCCAAAAACGCATCGAGTCGTTCCTGCTTATGGGAAGTGATATTTGTAAAAGGTTTGTCCTCCTTTTTTGGGAGGGACCTTAACAGGAGCGTGAGAAATATTCTTAGTTGAGCTTTAAGGACTTCCAGGAAGCCCACCTCTTTGGTCTCAAATTCTTGCAGCATCGCAGCAAGGATTGCCATCATCTTTTTGAAGACTCCTGAATGGGGTTTGTAGAGGTTTATTTTCCCTGTTTGCCGCAATGCTTGTACTGAGGTGGAATCCTTCAATGCATAGAAATTTGCCGAAAATTGTATCAGGTATCCGGAACTCCCCTCTTTTAACGTGAGCTCATGTACCTGTCCGGGACGCATTAAATAAACTGACCGGTCCCCTACTTCATAGGACTCAAAATCAATAACATGTTCACCCATCCCTGTTTCGACAACCAGTACAAAGTAGAAATCGTGCCGGTGGAGCGGCTGAACCAAATCGAGCCCGTTGAATATTTCAGCGATACAGCGAATGCTAAAATTCCCAATAAGGTTAGGTTCCTTTGGAAGGGAGATAAGTTTGCGGACCGGGATGGTTTTCATAACGCTTTAATGCAGATATTACTTATAGCTGGACCATTTTAATCCGTACCTATTTGCAACCCCCATAAAGAAGGTTATCAAATGTGCTATCCACACTATTGATAAAAATCTCGAAGTCAAGATCAACCCTCGATTTCCTGACCAGTTCAAGCCATTCTTCCCGATTCAAACGAGAGATGCTGTAAAGGGTCGTTAAACCATTGGTTCTTCGAAAGCGAATCAATTCCTGAAGCAAAGGCACTTTATACTGAGTTAATTTGCCCATAAATAAAATAATCCTGGATTCCTGTATTTCATAATCTGTAAATTTTGGTTTTTCACCTAGGTTTTTCCAAAAATCCTCTGTTGTACCTTCCCTGGATAACCAGAGACCTAAAAGCGTTTTTTGCTGTTCTGATCTGGGAAGACTAATATTAAATAGTCCACTTAAACTGTAATCTGTCTTAATTTTTAGGGCGGCTTCATGAAGAAGTTCATCTTGAATTCGGGTTAGTGCCGGTTTGTTGCACCTATTCAGAATATCGATCTGTAGTTGCATTGTGGTAAGCCGGGAGCGGGAATCATCCTTCTGAATGTCCTGTGTTGCACATCCTGGAAAAAGTGATAATAAAACGTACAGGCTACTGAAATGTATGTTAAATCTATTGGCCCTAATCATGATGGATATGCTTTAGATTATATCTGATTAGATAATGAAATCATTTCTTGCGCCCGAAGGATACTCTTAAATGTAGTCTTTAATCAGACACTAAATCACCTTGGAATTCCTTTTTTTATTAACCGGGATTGGCAGGAAACTCGAAGGATTTGATTTTAAAGCTCTTTATTATAGGTATACCAAAGAAATTGATAAAAAAATACTGATACCCTTTTCTTATCAAGGATATCAGCATCATTTCGTATTGTAGTGGACGAGGGTTACATCGTCCTGAGGTATTCCGCTACCGCGCGGGCATCCTCTTCACTCAGGTTCTGGTTCAGCATGATGGCATTGTTATATTCCTTTAAAAGGGCCTGGGCAATAGGGTCTTCCTTTAACATCTTATCCGGGTTCAGGATCATGTTCATCACCCATTCGGGACTCCTGCGGTCATAGACGCCTTTCAGCGCAGGGCCTATCATCCGTTGCTCCGCCATGTGGCAGGCGGTGCAGATGGCATTGAATTTTTCCTCCCCCTTGGCGGCCAGGGCGGTGTCTATCTCGTCATTCCAGGTGACGGATGTAATGGGCCCCACCCCCTTGTTATTCAGGTCCACGGGGACACCTTCGGTGGCTACCGTCTCCGGTTTGGTCTCGGTCTTGGTCCGGTTCATCTCAAAACCGCCGTCCTTCTTTTCTTCTTTCTTTTCGCCGCAGCCAATAATAAATGCAGCCAGTGCCAGCAGGGTCAGTACTTTTTTCATCGGTAGTGTATTTTAGAAGTACTAATATAAGAAATAGCTGCACTTATTGGATGCCCTTCACAAAATTAATGGCCCTTTTCTCGCTGTAATAATGATCGCCACTTCCGTAAAACCCTACATGCCCTCCATAATCCGGTGTTTCCAGCGTTATCATGGCATTGGTTCTGGCGGCTTCCTGCGGGTAGCAGTCGGCCCCCAGAAAGGAATCGTTGCGGGAATTCAGGATAAGCACGGGGATCTTAATGCCGCTCAAAAACTGCCCGCAACTACATTGGCGGTAATAGTCGAGCGCATCTGCAAACCCATGCGCCCGGCTCGTATAGATGTCATCAAAATCCTTTAGGGTATGGATACGGCGGAGGTCGCTGTCCGGGAGCAGCGCCGGGAACAACTTCTGCTTGGCCAGCAGTTTCTGCACCAGATGTTTGCGGAACCGCCGGGCATACAATATGTTTTTTAGTTTCAGCAATTCAACCAGCGAACTGTGAAGGTCACAGGGGACTGAGATGCCCACAATGCCCTTGATCTCCTTTGGGACTAACCGGCCTTCCCCGGCATATTTCAGGGCCATGTTTCCGCCCAGGCTGAAGCCTTTGATAATTATATCTGTGTAGTTCCCGGGATCCACGATATGGTTTATGACTGCCTCGAGGTCTTCGGTGGCTCCGGAATGGTAGGAGCGGTAGAGCCGGTTGGTTTCCCCGCTGCACCCACGGAAATTTACGGCACAGGCATCATACCCGTTGCTGTTGAAAATTTTGGCACTTCCCGTCATATAGGGCCGTTGGCCATTGCCTTCGAGCCCATGGAGCAGGACCACTACTTTTCGGGTTGGGGTACTGGCATAGCTCCAGTCGAGATCCATAAAATCCCCGTCTGCTAGTTCCACTCGTTCTCGCCCTTGCTCCAGGCCGTCTACCCTTCGGATCAGGCCGGACCAGATAGTGGCGATATGGCCATTTCTGAACAACCAATGGGGTCGGTAGGTGGCAATATCTCCTGACATGGTATTCTGGTATTTAAAGTAATACTTCCGGGGTCTATTTGGGATAGGTTTGCAATAATCGGGACTGCTCTTCAATAGCCGCCCGGAATTCCGTTTTGAGATGGGCCACCAGTTCCGCAACGGGCAAAACATCATCTATAAGGGCCACCCCCTGCCCTGCGGACCAAATGGTTTTCCAGGCTTTGGCTTCCGTATCCAATTCCTTCCCGAAATCTATTTTGGTATCTTTTTTCAGATCCGCTTTCGTGATCCCCGCCGCTTTAAGGCTGGCCCCCAGAAAATTGGCATGTACCCCGGAAATGGCCGCGGTATACACTACATCGCTGGAAGCGGCTTCCATGATCATTTTACGATAACCCTCTGGGGCCTGGCTTTCTTTGGTATTGATAAAGCGGGTTCCCATATAGGCCAGGTCGGCCCCCATCTGCAGCGCAGAAGCAATATCCCGACCCGTACTGATGCAACCCGAAAGGATGATGGTCCCGGGATAGAATTTTTTGATTTCGGCCACCAGCGTCATAGGGTTGATGGTCCCCGCATGCCCCCCGGCACCCGCAGCTACCAGGATCAAGCCGTCCACCCCGGCCCCTGATGCTTTCTGGGCATGCCTTTTTTTGATGACATCGTGGAATACCAACCCCCCGTAACCGTGGATGGCATCTACAACCTGGGATACAGCACCCAGGGAGGTGATGACCAATGGCACCTTATGTTTGATGCAGAGCATCAGGTCTGCCTGCAGGCGGGGATTGGTCTGATGAACGATAAGGTTCACCCCGAAAGGTGCCGGTTTTTTCCCGGTTTCAGCCTCAAATTTTTGCAGTTCTGATTGTATCAGGATCAGCCATTCCTCAAATCCTTTACTGCTGCGCTGGTTGAGTGCCGGAAAAGTACCTACAATCCCGTTTTTACAACACTCAATGACCAGGGCCGGGCCCGATATCAGGAACATGGGTGCGGCTATAGCTGGGAGTGCAAGGTCTTTGATAAAGGGTGGTTTGGTATGCATACCTGTATTTTTATTCCTAAAAATAGGGATTAATTAGCCGGACAACTACCGGGTTTTACCAAAACTATGGTATTTTTGCGAGTAGTATGCATGCATAGTAAAAAATAGAAGGCCATGTTTATCAAAGAGTTTGAGGTCCGATGGAGCGACCTGGATGCCAACCGGCACCTGGCCAACAGCGCCTACGTTAATTTTATGAGCCATACCCGCATGGCGTATTTTATGCACCTGGGCTTTGACCATAAAACGCTTGTGGAGCGGCAGCTGGGCCCGGTTGTCTTCTACGAACATATCTATTATTTCAAGGAGATCCTTCCGGGGGAACAGGTTTCGGTTACACTGGAAGTTACGGGGCTAAGTGCGGACGGCAAGTTCTTTGAATTCCACCACAACATGTATGACCCAAATGGGAAGCACGTGGCACATTCGGAGCTCATGGGAGCCTGGATCAGTTTGGAAAGCCGCGGGCTTACCGCCTTGCCTGATGCCTGGGTGGAGCGTTTTAAGCAGGAGGAACTTTCGGGAAGTTTCCGCATCCTCACAAAACAAGATACCCGGAAATTTGCCAAA
>JBGTLT010000058.1:0-3249 GCA_041743975.1 Zeaxanthinibacter sp. | reverse complement strand
ACAGGATGGTTTAACTATGTAGGAGCGCTGTTGACTACTTCATTCAACGCATTTTGCAATCTATTGATTTTGCCATGGGTGACCAAAAACAGCGGGAGGCACATTATTAATCAGCTAAAATCATTTGTACAGATATTGCCTTTATTGTTTTTGGACATTCCAAAATATAAAAGGGGGTATGGCAGCCGACCTGCTCCATTAAGGATAACTGAAACTAAAAGTAAGATGTTGTTTTAATACCATTTATATCCGCGCAATCGAAAAAACCTTAGCACATAATTTATGGCATACAGGACTTTATACTTTATCTTCCATCCGGAGCTTTCCCGTATGAGTTTATAAGCCTCATCATTAAAACTTTCTTTTCCACTGCTGATTTGCTCCGGTGCATTACGCAAATGTTTCTCGATAACCAGGATGCTGTCATAGTAATGTAGCGACGAGACGGAGTTCGTAAAGCTATCCGGTCGCAAAGACTTTTGCTCGGAATGATAGGCGTTTAATTTATCAATGAAGTTCTTGCTATATTCTATAAATGTACATCTTCTTTTATACCCCCCTCCATACTCTAACCAGTACGAGGTGTGAAGGTCTTCACATAGATAGATGCCGTCATTTTTTACAATCGAAAAGAGTTCTTCAAAGGTGACAATTTGCTGAAGCATTGTGTGCCCTCCGTCATCTATAAGAACATCAATAGGTGGAAGTTGTTCCTTAAGTCTTCTTAAAAAAGTTCGGTCGGACTGTGAACCGATGAAAATGCTGATGTTTTCTTCCTCCAGGTTTTTACAAGCAGGATTAATGTCAATACCGAAAATTTTGGCATGGGCACCAAAATATGATTTCCACATTTGCAGACTGCCCCCTTGAAATACCCCAACCTCAAGAATAACAACTTCTTTGCCGCGATATTTTTGGAAGTGACGATCATAAATCTCAAAATAATGTTTCCATTTGTTGATTTGTCTTTCTGAATTTTGTTCAAAATATTGTTGGAGGGCGTTCATTTTCCGCGAATGATTATTAAAGTTGGGCTTTTAGATGTTGTTTTGCAAATAGAAGCTGACATCATTTATTCTGAGGGAGGCCAAATTTCGATCAAAGATTCCGAGCATGAAAGAGCTTATCAAGAAAATACCTTTATTCGGATTTATTCTTACAAAGTTGATGAGGTGGGTTAAGGGACAGAGCGGTTTTGTTGGCTCACAGAAATATTGGGAATTGCGATATGCGAGTGGGGGGAATTCGGGCCCTGGTTCCTACGGACGCCTCGCACATTTTAAGGCGGACGTAATAAATTCATTTGTTATAAATAAGGAAGTAGCTTCCGTGATTGAGTTCGGTTGTGGAGATGGAAATCAGCTTGGCCTTGCTCTATACCGCTGCTACACCGGCCTTGATGTATCACTGTCAGCAATAGAGATTTGTAAAAGGAAATTTGAAAGTGACTCCACCAAAACATTTCTGCATTACAAGCCAGCCAAGCGAGAAATAGCATCCTTAAAAGCTGATTTAGCCTTATCTTTAGATGTTATTTACCATTTAGTCGAAAACAGAGTATTTGAAATTTATATGCGGGATTTGTTTCAATCGGCCGATCGGTATGTGATTCTTTATACCTCCAACACTGATAGTATGCAAAACCATCACGAAAGACCCCGCGATATTACCACGTGGATCAAAAATTTTATGAAGGGGTGGACTCTTATAGAGATAATCCGAAACCCTTATCCGTATGAGGCTCAAAATCCTGCGAATACTTCAAACTCTGACTTTTTTATTTATGGAAAGTCTACAGATAACCATTAATTAAAATTTAAGCTTAGACGTGTCCTTGCCAATGTGATATGAGAATTTTAGTAATTTCTTCTGATTATCCCAGACCAGGGTTTATCTATGGAGATGTGTTTGTTCATATACGGCTGAAGCAATATTTGGCACATGCAGAAGTTGCGGTTATAGGGTACAATGCAGGTTCCAGCTCTGATTTAGATTTTGTGTATGAAGGAATATCTGTTTGCATCTGCCGCGACCTCAATACTTTTTATGGTAAAATAGAAACCTTTAACCCGGATGTGATTGCTGCCCACTTTATTAGTTACATATATATAGATTATCTCATAGCACTGCAAAAACCGATGGTGATTTTTATCCACGGCTACGAGGCAACTTCGTGGAAAAGAAGATTAATGAATTATAATTCACCTGGGGCAATCAAATATTTATTTCCTTATATCAAGGCCAACGTTAAACAATTGGCAAAAATGAAACAATTGGCAAGGCATGCCGAAGCTAGATCGAATATTAAATTTATTTTTGTTTCCCATTGGCTACGGAATGCAGCGGAAAAAGACCTTAACACAAAGATTCCCAATGCCAGCATAATTCCTAATGGTATTGACACCACTTTATTCAGTTACAATCGAAAAGAAAAGGACGCGCGAAGAAAAATACTAATGCTACGGTCTTTCAAAGCACGTAACTATGGTAATGATCTTGCTATAGGCGCTATTCTATTGCTGAGTAAAAGACCCTGCTTCAGGGACCTTGAGTTCTCAATCTATGGAGAGGGATATTTGTTTGAGAAATTGACGAATAAACTGCGTCATTTTTCCAACGTTAAACTTCATAATTATTTTATTGAAAATTATGAAATTCCTGCGATCCACAAGGAACACGGAATATTTCTTTGTCCCTCTAGAATGGATACACAAGGTGTTTCAATGTGTGAGGCGATGGCCAGCGGACTAGTGCCAGTCACGTCTCCCGTTGGAGGAATTCCGGAATATTTAGAAAACAATATTTCTGGTTTTCACGCTTGCGGCCCTTTAGAGATAGCGCAAAAAATTGAATTTCTATACAATCATCCGGATCAATTTCTAAAGATGTCGGAGAATGCCCGGCACGCAATTACAACTAACTGTTCCCTATCTGATACTGTTTTAAGAGAAATCGCTTTGATGAAATCACTTCTTGATGTGCCTGGTCAGGGGGAATATCAAATGTGTACAAATTGTATTCTTGACACTCGTGATGACCCCACAATAACCTTCGATGAGAAAGGTGTCTGTATATTTTGTGTCAACTATTATGCAAATGAAGAGAAGAATATTCGATTTCCGACCGATGCCCGACTTTATGATCGGATGAGAGAGCATCTGGTAAAAGAGGCTCAGAAACGAGGGATCGGGCTTCGACAAACTTATCGAAGAGTTGGACGCAAAATTCTTCTTAAGCAAAGTCGCTATG
>JBGTLT010000057.1:0-114741 GCA_041743975.1 Zeaxanthinibacter sp. | reverse complement strand
TTTCGCAGGTCACCGCGCCTGCCCGTAGGTTGCCTTATTGTTGCCGGGCATTGTTCAAAATATGATATCCATTTATAGCTCCTGGCCTGATGGGATGCAACCCCTCAGTGAATATGTTTATGCGCTTTATAGGAAGATCGCACCAAAGCCCCGCTCTCAACATGCCGGAACCCCATCTGAAGCCCGATTTCCTCATATTTTTTGAACTGTTCCGGCACAATAAATTCTTTAACGGGCAGGTGTTTTTTGGAAGGTTGCAGGTATTGCCCTATGGTAACCACGTCAACAGACGCGTTTCTAAGGTCTTCCATTGTTTCGATCACCTCAGGTTCCGTCTCGCCAAGACCCAGCATGATCCCGGATTTGGTTCGGTTTACCCCAGCCTTATTCAAATAGTTGAGCACCTCCAGGCTTCGGTCGTATTTCGCTTGAATCCTTACTTCCCGTGTAAGTCGCTTTACGGTTTCCATATTATGGGATACCACCTCGGGTGCAGCACCAACAATCCTGTCCAGATGACTGTGGATTCCCTGGAAATCCGGTATAAGGGTTTCCAGGGTGGTTTCCGGGTTCATTCGCCGGATGGCTTTGATCGTCTCCGCCCAGATTATTGATCCCATATCTTTCAGGTCATCCCGGTCAACGGAAGTGACCACTGCGTGCCTGATCCCCATAATTTTAATGGAACGGGCCACTTTTTCAGGCTCTTCCCAGTCAACCTGCCGCGGCCTGCCTGTCATTACCCCGCAAAAGCCGCAGGAACGGGTACAGATATTGCCTAGGATCATGAAAGTGGCAGTGCCTTCACCCCAACATTCCCCCATATTGGGGCAACTGCCGGATGTGCATATGGTATGGAGGTTATATTTATCAACCAAACCCCTGAGCTGGGTATATTTCTTGCCGGTAGGCAATTTTACGCGCAGCCATTTTGGTTTTCCCTTAGGGGCCTGTGGATCTATAATTTCTGAAATCATCCTGGAACTTTGTACAAATATACAAACAAAAAAAGAGTGTATGTTGCTGCACAATCCGGCTTATTTGGGCCTGTTAAAGTTTCCGGAGCAGGGGTGTTTCCTGTAAGCACCGTAGTTGCCGCAGCAGGTCCCTGGATTATCAGCTTTATGTATTCACTGGGTTTTGGACCGGATGATACCGGCCAGAAGTTTTTTGGCCCTGAGTAATTTTACCTTTACATTGTTAATGGGTTCCCCCAGCATGACAGCGATTTCAGCATAGGTTTTCTCATTGAAATACCGCAGGTTGATCACCTGCTGGTAAGGGACCTTCAGTTCCTTGATATGCAGCAGCAGGGTTGCCAGGTTTTGCTCTGTGATAATGCGGTCTTCCACTGATGGCGCATCATCCAGCACCTTTTTTATGTTTTCGCTATTACGGTTATCCGTATTTTCAAGGACATTGTGTTTGTTCTTCCGGATGAGGTCTACATGAATATTCTTGGATATAGTGATAAGCCATGTTTTGAATTCATATGCCTCATCATAGGTATGTATCTTGTCAAAGGCCCGGGAAAATGTTTGTATGGTAATATCTTCCGCATCGTTTTCATTCTTTGTACGAATGAGTTGGAAGCCATAAACATCGTTCCAGTACCTGTCTAACAGGTTACTGAACGCTATTTGATTGCCAGCCCTGGCCTTTTCAAGTGTGGCTAAGAGATTATCCTCTGATTTTTTCAAACTTTTGTTGTTGTTTGTCGGGCAATTTTACCCCGATTCAAGGCAGCCTGGGTGAAGTTTCCTTACGGCAATCCTGCTCATCGGGAAGTTTGCCGCAATAACCGCAGGCCTCCCCGCTTTGGTTCAGGTAGGGGTTTTGACTGGCACAGGTGCCAGAAAATTTGCCACCCTTTTTAGACCAGATCTTTATTGCAATACCGGCAAAAGCCAGGGCCAGGAGTGCTATGGTCAATAATACTAATTTCATGGGAATGCTTTATGCAAAGATACAAAATAAAAGCCCTTTTGCCGACATTCCGAATGACGGACAGGGCTTCTGTGTAATCTTAAGTGACGGTATTCTAATAGGTAATATTGGCCACAATATTTTGTACGGTGGGGGTATTGTTCCCGCCCTCAGGTTCAATAGTGATATATCCCAAAGCCTTTTCAGCATAGGGTAGCGGTCTTAGTCTGTCCTTATCATCCTCATTTTTAAGGACCCCAAGGTTGACCATTTCCCCATTGACCTCTGCCCACATCTGATAACACTGGTTATCGGGGAGGTGTGGCAAATTGCGGAGATTGATATACGATAACTTCTTTACCGGATTGATATACGCTACGGCCTTCAGGTCCCTGGCTTTTTTATTGCCAAGGACTTCATATTTTTTGGTTTGGGGGTTGTTGAGGACGATAAATTGATTCCTCACATCTTCCAGTTGCTCCCTCATATTTTCCTCAAGAGATTGTATCTTATTGCTGACAATGATATTTTCCTGTTGCAGGTCCTGGGTTTGGTTCCAGAAAAAAGAGGAGGAACCAGCGAACAGCAAGGCTGCAAAACTGGCTGCAATGGCGAAGTGGCGAAACCTCCTCCTGCCACTGTCCTGGGCGCGGATAATTTGTAAAATCCTGGCCTGGAGGCCTTCGGGCGCTGTGCGGGCATGCATTCTGGCAAAAGCTTCCAGGTTGCTTTGCAACTCCAGGTAGGTATCCCGGACTTCAGGATACATGGTTATATAACGCTCAACCTGCAGGGCCTCCTCCCGGGAAACAGTGCCCAGAAGATAGTTTTCCAACAGGTCTGACTCTAAAAATACACGGATTTTGTCCTTCATCGGATTAAAATTAAAAGATCAATTATAAACGTTGACAACACCATCATTGTTCCATAGAACTTCCTGAGTTCCCTAAGACCAATTTTCAACCTTGATTTGATGGTTCCCAAAGGAATTTCCAATTCATCACTGGCCTCTTGTTGTGTCATACCCTGAAAGAACAAGGCATCTAACACAACCTGGTATTTACTCTCAATTTTATCCAGATTTTCCTTAACGTCTATTAACTCTGGTTTAATGCTGTCCACACCTAAATTATATACGTCAGAAACATCTATTTGGATTTCCTTTTCGGATTTAGTATTGATGCTCCTTAATTTATCTATCGCAGCATTCCGGGTGATCCGGAAGAGCCAGGTGAACAACTTTGCCTTGGTTGCATCATAGGTATCGGATTTCTTCCATATCTTTATAAAACTTTCCTGCAGGATATCCTGGGCCAGTTCCTCATCCCGAACCACTTTATAGGCCACACCGTATAATGTATCCCCGTAGTGTTCATAAAGAAGTGAGATAGCCCTTTCATCCCGCTCCAGGAGCAGTTCCACAATGTGTTTTTCAAGAAGTGTGCTCATATTTTTCAAGAAGTGTTCTCATAGTGGGGTTCCGAAATCAAAAAATCAGCAATTAAAGCGTCCAACCTACTATCTGAATCGTATATACCTAAACGCTAAATTATAAAATTGATTGTTATAGTAGCGTTATCACAGTTTTAATTAGATAAATGTACAACTGGTTATTGTGCATTTAGTTTTTGGTTAGTTTGGTTTGGTATAACCCCCGGGTAACATAACCCGGGGGTTATTTTTTTTTGGATTGGCTGGGATTCGAAGCCGTGTGTCATGCTGGGTGCCACATTGAACAGTACGTACCCCTTATTTATGTGTCAGCATGAAAGGGGAATTTAAATAAAAACGAATAAATAGCACCTCCCTTTTCCAAAGGGAGGTGGCCCGATTTATCGGGTCGGAGGGATCAGAGAACACGTTTACAGGAATCTCCCCTTTCTCTGCCTTTGGCAGATTCATTCCCCTCTTTAAAAAAGTGGGGAGCTTTATTATTTGCGTATCCGTTTATATACCAGGACGGGGGTGTGATGGAGATGGCTTCGACTTCGCTAAATGTGACAGCCGCTTGTCAGACTGATACTTCCTTAACAGAACGCTCATGATAGTTATGTGTCTGGCTAATAGCGGAGTCGAAGCCGTTTGTCTTGCTAAAACGAAGCACCATTATCAGCTGATTATATTCACTTCCGGGGTGATGGCTATGTGGAATCTGCGGTGTACTTCCTCCTGTATCATCTGCGCCAGTTGGAGGATTTCCCCGCCGGTGGCAGTTCCGTAATTTACCAGCACCAGGGCTTGTTTGGCATGTACTCCCGCATCCCCAAAACGCCTGCCTTTAAACCCGCATTGTTCAATAAGCCACCCTGCGGGGACTTTATAGCTATGGTCCGATATTTTATAGAATGGCACCCCGGGATGCTCTTTCTGAAAGGCCTTGAAATCAGCCGCGTTCAGAACGGGATTCTTAAAAAAACTGCCACTGTTGCCGAGTTCTTCTGGATCCGGAAGCTTGGACTTCCGGATGGCCACCACTGCATTGGATACCTCATGGATGGTAGGCTCCTGTATCCCCTGCCTCAGGAGTTCAGCCCCTATATCCCCATAGGCGGTATGCAGGGTATGGTCCCTTTTGGTAAGCCGCATACTCACCGATGTGAGGATGTACCTGCCCTTGCCTTCATTCTTGAAGAAGGAATCGCGGTACCCAAACAGGCAGTCTTCTTTTGAAAAGGAGACGATTTGAGAAGATGCCACCTCCAGGGCCTCACAGGACTCAAAACAATCTTTCAGTTCCACGCCATATGCGCCGATGTTCTGGATGGGAGCGGTACCGGTATTCCCGGGGATCAGTGACAGGTTTTCAAGTCCGCCATAGCCTTTTTCGAGTGTCCAGAGTACAAGGTTGTGCCAATTTTCCCCTGCCATGGCCCGGACCACCACTTCATCCGCATCTTCCTGGGTCACGTGTATGCCTTTGAGGTTGATATGCAGCACGAGGGCATCCAGGTCCCCGGTAATCAGCATATTGCTGCCACCACCCAGGATGATTTTTTCAGGATATTCCTGTAACCGGAGCGCCTCCCGGAGTTCTTCCACAGTATGGATAGCTACAAAATACCGGGCTATGGCATCAATTCCGAAGGTGTTATATCCCTTTAAGGAGACCTGCTGCTGTATTTTCATTCCCCGGGATATATTTTCAGGGCTTCCCCAAGGAGGTGAACAGCCATCTTCAACCGTTCCTTTTCCAGGACGTAGGCGATCCTTACCTGGTTCCTGCCGAGTCCCTCCGTGGCATAAAAACCGGCTGCGGGTGCCACCATTACGGTTTCCCCGTTCATGCTGAAATCCTCCAGCAACCAGCGCGCAAAATCATCGGCATCTTTTACCGGGAGTTCGGCAATACAATAAAAAGCCCCCTGCGGCCTGCCCACAGTAACGCCCTCCAGTTTGGATAATTCGGAAAGGAGCAGGTTCCTTCTCTCCTGATATTCCTCCTTTACCGCATCAAAATAGCTTTGCGGGGTTTCCAGGGCGGCCTCACTGGCCAGCAAGGCGTATGTGGGAGGGGAGAGGCGGGCCTGGGCAAATTTCAATACCGTTTTAATAACGTTTTTGTTCCGGGATACAAGGCAGCCGATCCGTGCCCCGCACATGCTATAGCGCTTGGAAACTGAATCCACCACCAGGGCATGTTCTTCCAGGCCTCCTACCTGGAGTATAGAATAATGGGATTTCCCATCATAGGTAAACTCCCGATATACTTCATCGGCTATGAGGTAGAGGTCATGTTTCCTGACCAGTGCTGCCAGGCTGTGTATTTCTTCCTGACTGTAAAGGTATCCAGTGGGGTTTCCAGGATTGCATATCAGGATTGCCTTTGTTTTGGGGTTGATACGTTCTTCAAAAGCTTCGATTGGCGGGAGCGCAAAATTATCGGATATCCCTGAAACCACAGGTACTACCGTTAGCCCTGTAGCAACGGCAAAACCATTGTAGTTGGCGTAAAAAGGTTCCGGGATAATAATTTCATCCCCCGCATCTGCGATGGTACCCATAGCAAAAGAAAGGGCTTCAGAACCGCCCGTGGTTACAATTATGTCTGAGGCCGTTACGGATACGGATTGTTTTTTATAATAATCCGCGAGCTTGGCCCTGTAGGTGTCCGACCCTTCGGTTCGACTGTATTCGAGGACCTCGATGGTATTGTTTTTTACCGCATTCAGCGCTACTTCCGGTGTTTTTATATCAGGTTGCCCTATATTGAGGTGGATCACCCTGATCCCTTTCTTTTTCGCAGCTTCCGCAAAGGGGACCAGTTTCCGGATAGGGGATTCGGGCATGGCCTGCCCTTTTTTAGATATCGATGGCATTATCCTCGTATTTTCAGCAAAAATGGGAAATCATCCCATACCGTACAACTATTACCTTCACATACTTTTTCAACCCGGGGAATGCATTGTTCAGCCGGCATTGTGTTAAATATCATAAAGGTGCCATCCTTTTTCGTAACTTTAATAGGCAAGGTATTAAAAATTAGTGTTTTGCGAACCAGGCTCATCATATTGCTGCTTCTGATATGCGGGGTGCCCTTCCTGGCGCCGGCGCAAACCTATGACCTTCCGGACGGCGCACATTCGCAAAAGGTACGATTCGAACTAATCAACAATTTAGTAGTGATTCCCATTGAGGTGAATGGGGCCAAACTCAGTTTTATCCTGGATTCCGGGGTAAGCAGGCCTATACTCTTCAACCTGACAGACCAGGATTCCGTGCAATTGAACCATGTAACGGAGATCAGCATCCATGGGCTGGGCGGGGGAGAGCCTATCAAAGCCCTGAGTTCCAGGGGGAACCATTTCAAGTTAAAGAAAATACACAATTATGATCAGCTGCTCTATGTGGTGATGGACAAGCAGATGAATTTTTCACCCAGCCTGGGCATTCCCATCCACGGGATTATCGGGTATGACCTGTTCCGGGATTTTGTGGTGGCGATCAATTATCATAATAAAACATTGACATTTCATGACCCCCGGCATTATCGGCCACGACAAACGAATAAGAATGTAATCCTCCCTTTGACCCTCGTCAAGCGAAAGGCATACATAGATGGCTTGATAGATATAGATTCACTACGGGATGTGCCGGTGAAACTACTGGTGGATACCGGGAGCAGTGATGCGGTCTGGCTTTTCCTCAATGAGAAAAAGGGTATAAGCCTCCCGGATAAATATTATGATGATTTCCTGGGCAAAGGCCTCAACGGGAATATCTTTGGTAAAAGGACCATGATCAAAAGGATCAGGATTGGGGATTTTGAGTTGCATAATGCGAAAACTGCATTTCCGAATATGGAGACCTTCAGTGCCATTAAAGACCTGGGCGACCGCAATGGTAGTGTAGGAGGGGAAGTGCTGAAGCGGTTCAATATTGTATTCAACTACCCCATGAATGAGGTAACCCTTCGGAAGAATGCCAATTTTAAAATGCCATTCCACTACAATATGAGCGGTATTGAAATCCAGCACAGCGGCCTGCGGTATATTGCAGAGCGCATTGCAGACCACCAGGGGCTTGTAAAAGGCGAAGAAAGGGATTTTGGGACCGTCCAGATACTGATGGAAAACAGGACACGCCTGAGCCTGGTGCCGGAAATTGTGGTTTCCGGTATCCGTGCCGGCAGCCCTGCTGATGAGGCCGGCCTGCGGGAAGGGGACGTGATACTGGCGGTCAATGGGAAGCGGATCCACCAATACAAATTACAGGAAGTGGTTAAAATGCTGAACGAAAGGGAAGGAAAACGCGTAAAACTGCTTATTGAGAGATTCAACAGGGACCTTCTTTTTTCTTTCGTCCTTAAAAACGTGTTTGAATAAAAAAACCCCGCCATCCTGAATGGTATCCAGGCGCAGGGCTTTAATTCAATTTTAGCAAAAGGAATACCCGGAGCTTTTGCCGCGGGTGAGGAAAAATACAGAATTTCCGTTTCTGACCTGAAAGTCAAAAACCGAAATTGTTTATTTGCCGTCAACCGGCTTTACTTCCCCTTTGATCTTCAATACTTTGGTGGGGGTGTCCGCATTGGAAATGACGGTTATCGCCTTCCGGATTGGGCCCACCCTTTTGGTGTCATATTTTACCTGTATTTCTGCGGAATCACCAGGCAGAATCGGACCATCAGGTTTTTTGGGAATAGTACATCCGCAGCTTGAACTCACTTTGCTGATAATCAAAGGAGCATCCCCTGTATTGGTGAACTCAAACACGCGCATCCCATCACTTCCCTGCTGGATTTCACCGTAATCCACTGTCTCTGATTTAAATTGGATCTTGGCAGTTTTGTCCTGAGCCCGAACGCTTAAAGCCAGTAGGCCAACAAATACTATCAATACTATTTTTTTCATCATAATTTAGTTTTCGGTGAACTTCAAATGTAAAAGTTTTGACATCAACATCCAAAATTCTTTTGTTATCTACTAACGTTACTTATTTTTGTTTCGTATTTAAATCGGGCATGAATCCAATACGTTCCGCAAGTTTAGCTTTTTAATGGAACTACTTTCTTGAATTGCCCCTATTCCCATAACAAAAACTATACCATTTATATGGATATTCCGTCAAAGTACAATCCTAAACGGGTAGAAGACCAGTGGTATTCCTACTGGATGGAACACCAATACTTTCATTCCGTCCCGGATGAACGGGAACCTTATACCATTGTGATACCCCCACCCAATGTTACCGGGATACTCCACATGGGCCATATGCTGAACAATACCCTTCAGGATGTTTTGATCCGCAGGGCCCGGCTACAGGGGATGAATGCCTGTTGGGTCCCGGGAACGGATCATGCTTCCATTGCCACGGAAGCAAAGGTAGTTGCCAAATTAAAGGAACAGGGAATACACAAGACCGATATTTCAAGGGAGGAATTCGTACAACTCGCCTGGGACTGGACCCATGAATACGGGGGTGTTATTCTGGAACAGCTCAAGAAACTTGGATGTTCCTGCGACTGGGAACGGACAAAATTTACGATGGATGACGACCTGTCAGCTTCGGTGATCAGGGTATTTGTTGACCTTTACAGGAAAGGGTTGATTTACAGGGGTCACCGCATGGTAAACTGGGACCCGGAAGCCCTGACCACCTTATCGGATGAGGAAGTTGTCTATGAAGAAAAACAGGGTGTCCTTTACTATATATCCTATCCTGTTGAAGGTTCCGATGAACAGCTAACCATTGCCACCACCCGACCGGAGACGATTTTAGGGGACACAGGGGTCTGTATCCACCCGGACGATGAACGATACCACCACCTGAAAGGCAAAAATGTAGTTGTGCCGATCTGCAACCGGGTTATCCCGATCATTGAGGATCCCTATGTTACCATGGAATTCGGGACTGGTTGCCTGAAGGTTACCCCGGCCCATGATGCGAACGACAAACAGCTGGGCGACAAGCACAAATTGGAATTCATAGATATATTCAACCCCGATGCAACCCTCAATTCCTTCGGGCTGCATTATGAAGGGAAAGACCGTTTTAGGGTCAGAAAAGAAATAGCCATAGAATTGGAGGAGAAAGGATTCCTGCGTAAAAAGGAGGCCTATATCAACAAGATAGGCACCTCAGAACGGACCGGTGCCGTCATTGAGCCCAGGCTGTCCGACCAGTGGTTCCTGAAAATGCAGGGCCTGGCCAAACCGGCACTGGAGGCCGTCCTGGAAACCGGTGAAATTAAACTCTTCCCCAAGAAATTTGAGAACACATACCGGCACTGGATGGAAAACATCCGCGACTGGAATATTTCCAGGCAGCTTTGGTGGGGGCAGCAGATACCGGCTTACTACTACGGGGACGGGGAACTTGACTTTGTAGTGGCGGAGAGCCCGGAAGAGGCCATCATCCTGGCAAGGGAACAATCAGGGGATCCTAAGCTAACCACCCGGAACCTTAAACAGGACGAAGACGTCCTGGATACCTGGTTTTCTTCCTGGCTTTGGCCCATCAGTGTCTTTGGGGGTATCCTTGAGCCGAAGAACAGGGATATCGAATATTATTACCCTACCAGCGATCTGGTCACCGGCCCGGATATCCTTTTCTTCTGGGTGGCGCGGATGATAATTGCCGGTTATGAATACCGCGGGGATAAGCCATTCAGCAATGTATACCTCACCGGTTTGGTACGGGACAAACAGGGAAGAAAAATGTCCAAATCCCTCGGGAATTCCCCGGATGCCCTGAAACTGATCGAACAGTACGGCGCCGATGGGGTTCGGGTGGGCCTTTTGTTGAGTGCCCCTGCAGGGAATGACCTGCTGTTTGATGAAGGCCTTTGCCAGCAGGGGATGCATTTTGCCAATAAGATCTGGAATGCCTTCAGGCTGGTAAAAGGGTGGGAGGTAAGCGACCTGCCACAGCCAGCTGCCGCAAAACTGGGTTTGGAGTGGTACAATGCCAGGTTCCATCAAACCCTTGCGGAAATAGAGGACCATTTCGGAAAATACCGTATTTCGGATGCCCTGATGGCAACCTACAAACTAATCTGGGACGATTTCTGTTCGTGGCTCCTGGAAATTGTAAAACCGGCCTACCGCCAACCCATAGACAAAACAACTTTTGAATCCGTAGTCTCACTGTTTGAAGAGAACCTTAAATTGCTGCACCCCTTTATGCCATTCCTAAGCGAAGAAATATGGCAGCGCATTGCGGAACGTAGTCCGGAGGAGGCTTTAGTGGTTGCATCCTGGCCTCAGGCAGCCCAGGTTGACCCCGAACTGATAGCAGGATTCCAGATTGCGGATTCGATTATTACAGGAATCCGCACAATCCGTAAGGAAAAGAATATCCCAATGAAGGAAAGCCTGCAACTCGCCTTACTGAATGAAGAGGGGTTTGGGAGGGAATGGGACGTTGTGATCCAAAAACTGACGAATGTTTCCGGGATATCCTATATAACGGATCCCCTGGAGGGGGCCCTTACCTTCCGGGTTAAGAGCAATGAATATTTTATTCCGGTAAGCGGGGCCCTGGACAAAGATGCCGAGATAAAAAAGATCCGGGAAGAATTGCTCTATACCAAAGGATTTTTAAACTCCGTGCAGAAAAAACTATCCGACGAACGCTTTGTGAATAACGCTCCGGAACAGGTCATCGCCATTGAACGGAAGAAAAAGGCGGATGCTGAGGCCAAAATAGAAACCCTGGAAAAAAGCCTGGCCAGCCTGGGGTAAAAAACAGCAAGAACCGGGTTGCCTGCCCATGTGATTTGCAGCAACTTTGATGATCATTAATCCTTGACCGGAAACCCTTATTAATTCCAGATTTAAGAATTGGAATACCGGCAGGGGTCATCATAAGCAACAAGCCATGCATTCAAATTTCCTTATATCAGCCATAGAGTCCAGCGCATACGCCCCACTGTTTGATCTCAGTACAGAGGCCCTGAAAAGCAAAAATATAATCAGAAAAGTTGTTGATCAATTTCCGGGTTACCCCTGCAGGGTAAGCCTGGAGGATGCTGAAATTGGGGAGGAGGTTCTACTGCTATCCCATATACACCATCCTGTCAGTACCCCATACAGGGCCAGCGGACCGGTTTTTATCCGGAAAGGGGCCCATCAGGCACGTCCCGGGATCAATGAGATCCCAAAAATGCTGCAACACTGGTTGCTGTCCCTAAGGGTTTACACCAGCGAGGGGATGATGTGTACTGCCCAAACACTGGAGGGTACCGGTTTGCGAAAAGCAATTGGCCTTATTTTTCAGGATCCCCTGCCCGCGTACATCCACATCCACAACGCTTCCCCCGGCTGCTTTAATTGCCGGGTAGACCGGGCTTAAGGCAACCGCGCGAAACGAACAGCGGCTCTGTTTCCGCCTTTGATAAAAGCCCCCTCCAGCTATGGAGCAGAAATGGGTGTTGATACACTTCGCATTCTTCCGTATATTTATCAGTAACAAAAACTATATGATCATGAAGCAATTATGGTTACCCATCGGGCTATTGGCATGTACGGTCGTATCCTGCCAGGCAGAGAACCCGGATTTTATTAAGAAGGAGGTGCAGATAAAAACTGCTGTACTGCCCCTGGCCAACACAGAGAAGGATGGGGCAACTGTCTATGGATATGACGAAACAGGGGATCTGGTGGTACTTCGGAAAGGCACCAACAATATGATCTGCATGGGGGATGATCCCGCAAAGGAAGGCATCAGTGTATCCTGTTATTCAAGTAAACTCGAACCGTTTATGGCCCGTGGCCGCGAATTGGCCGCAGAGGGGAAAACACCGGATGAACGGGTCGCTATAAGGGGGGAAGAAGTGGATTCCGGCAAGCTGGAAATGCCCCGGGAGGCGAGCATGATGTATGTTTATTATGGAAAGGACGAAAATTATGACCGCACTACCGGGGAGTTGAAGGACGGTCAATTCCGGTATGTGGTCTATATCCCATATGCAACTACCGAGTCGACCGGGCTGCCGGATAAACCCCATTCACCGGGAATGCCCTGGCTTATGGACCCCGGCACGCACAGGGCTCACATTATGATCGGGCCCAATTAACGATGCGTGCCTCAGGAGGCCTTATAATTTGAATACTTCCAGGAGCGAAGGGTATTGCCGGGAATGCTGCAGGTTATGTCAAAATTAATGACCTAAGCCTCAAAAACTGCCTCCCCGTTCCGCGGAATAGCTGTCAGGGCCCTGGTCAGTTTTTCGGTCACACCCCATCTCCATGCTTCGGTACATTAAGGTAACGGGAGAAATTTACAATGTGGTGGCTGAATCCCGGTTCCAGTGAAAGTACCTTGTTTGGACCGCTGAACCCCAGGTCCTAACCCGGATGGCAGCCCCGGGCAAACTTATAACGGATCGCCTTCCCGATGGGTTAGGGGATTTGAACAAGGGTTAAGGGAGTTAATAATACATTAACGAACGGGTTAAATATCATAAATACGGGTTATTTGCCCATAGTTTGAAAAAGAGAAACATCTATATCGTACTTTTCAGTATTTCCATATTTGGATTGGCTGTTATCCAGTACCGCTATCTTCAAATCGGCCTGAACCTGGCAAAGGTGCAATTCAATACCAAGATGGGAACCGCAACACGGGCCATTCAACTTGGGTTACATGACAAAAACCAGCTGACCTACCTGGTGGGGAGCGCCTTGCAAAAGGACACCTCCTTTTTTCAACTGAGTATGGATAGCATTGAAGATGCTTCCAGCCACTTTCTGAACGATTTTATCAGGGAGAAACTTGGAAAAGAGGGGATTGCAACCGATTTTGCCTATAAACTGGTTTCCCGGGATTCTGCCTACTACCTGAGGTCACCGGTTCTGTATAACGAGCAGGACCATATCAACACCTACCCGATGACCCTCTCCGGGTACCTTCCCCAGCTCCTGGGCAAAAGTGTTCGTCTGGAATTAAAATTCAAGGACCTGAATACCTATTTTTTATCCCAACTCAATGGCCTTACGCTGCCAAGCCTCCTTTTTATGCTCTCCATAATAGCGGCTGTCATATGGGCATTGCGAACCTACTATTGGCAAAGCAACCTGCTGCAAACTACAGGGGATTTCATCAATAACCTCACTCACGAACTAAAGACCCCGGTATTTTCAATTGCGCTGGCCACTAAAATACTGGGAGAGGACAGTACCCAAAAACAACGGGCTTTGCTGGAAATTATCCGGCAGCAGACAGACCGGCTATCAAAGCACATAGATAAGGTCCTGGAGCTGGGGAGGATGGAATCTGCCAATAACGGGTTTATACTGACGTATGTAGATTTCAATCCATACCTGCATAGGTTGGCCAGTGAATTTGCAGCCCTCATCGTCCTTGAAAAAGTGAAATTTGAATATACCCTTCAACCCGGGGAATATCGGATAAAAGCGGAAGTTTTCCACCTTGAAAATGCCATTAAAAATGTGTTGGACAATGCCAAGAAGTACGCCCGCGACCCACATATCCGATTAAATTCAAGAATATCAGGCAACTTTCTGGAGATTGAGGTAGCGGATAATGGGGTTGGGTTAGACAGGAAGGAACAAAAGCGGATATTCCAGAAATTCTACAGGGTTGCTGGCGGGGACGTCCATGATGTGAAGGGATATGGCCTGGGCCTCACCTATGTAAAGCAAGTTATTTCAAAGCATAAGGGTTCCATTTCCATCAATAGCGAAAAGGGGATAGGAACAAAGGTTACCCTTAAAATTCCTTTATACCATGGCAAACAAGAAATATAGCATCCTGCTGGTCGAAGATGACCTTTCCCTGGGGTATTTGCTGTCTGAATACCTCAAAATGAAGGGATTTGAGATCACCTGGGCCAAAAATGGGCAGGAAGCCCTGGAAGCTACACCCCTGGCCATTTTTGACCTGGCCATTCTGGATGTAATGATGCCCGGTATGGATGGATTTGCCCTTGCGTCCCACCTTAAAACAGTAAGCCCCGGACTCCCGTTCATCTTCCTTACTGCAAGGTCCCTGAAGATTGATGTGTTGAGGGGCTTTGCGGCCGGTGCGGTGGATTATCTGAAAAAACCAATCGATGAAGAGGAACTCGTTGCGCGGATAGATGCATTATTGAAACGCCTTGACCGCACCATGGAAGAAGAAGTGCAAACGGAGGTAATCCTGGGAAACTACATCTTTAACTCTCTCAATCAGGAACTCATTTATGGGGGAGAAACCATCCGCCTGACTTCCAGGGAGGCGGGTTTGTTGCATATTCTGATAGCGAACCGCAACACCTTGTGTTCGCACAAGGACATCCTCCTGAAACTCTGGGGTAAAAATGATTATTTCAACAGGAAAAGCCTCAATGTATTTGTTACCCACCTGAGGAAATACCTCGATAAAGACCCCGCTATCAAAATTGAAAATATCCATGGGCGTGGCTTCATTCTGCGCGACAACTCCGGAACCTTCCCGGCAAGGTAAGGTGCCCGTCTCTAATCGGATAGGGGAAAACCGGGTTTGGCAGGATCTGGTGATACGGTTGAACGGCAACTGATCGAATTCAGTGAATTTTGCCCTATATTTGAAGGAAGCCTGGTACACCTATGGAAACCTATGCAACGGCACTCTTATATGCCATTCCTTTTTTTATTGTCCTCCTGGCCGTGGAGATTGGCTATGGGTATTTCGTAAAAAATCAGAAGCATAAGGTGATGGATACCGTAAGCAGTATCAGCTCCGGGTTTACCAACATCGTAAAGGATTCCCTGGGCCTGGGTTTAATCCTGGTATCCTACCCGATTTTGCTGGAACACCTGGCAGTGACAGAGATCAGGGCAACCTGGCTTGTTTGGTTCATCGCCTTTATTACGATCGATTTTGCCGGTTACTGGAACCATCGGCTCAGCCACCATATCAATTTCTTCTGGAACCAGCATGTTATACACCATAGCAGCGAAGAGTTCAACCTTGCCTGCGCCTTGCGGCAGCCTGTTTCAAACCTTCTGGGTTACTTCTCGCTGTTATTGATCCCTGCTGCCATAGTGGGCGTTCCCAACGAGGTCATCGCCATATTGGCCCCCATACACCTCTTCGCCCAATTCTGGTACCATACGCAACACATCGGCAAAATGGGATGGTTGGAATATATAATTGTGACCCCCTCCCAGCACCGGGTCCACCATGCCATTAACCCGGAGTATGTGGATAAGAACCTGGGGCAGATTTTATGCGTCTGGGACCGGTGGTTTGGCACTTTTCAGGAAGAGAAGAAGGACATAACCCCGCAATATGGGGTTTTGAAACCTGCGGCGACCTGGAACCCGATACTCATCAATTTTCAACATATCTGGAGGTTGACCAAAGATGCCTGGCATACAAGGGATTTCCGGGACAAGGGGCGTATCTGGTTCATGCCAACGGGGTGGCGGCCGGCTGATGTAAAGGAAAAATTCCCGATACCAGTAATTGAGGATGTCTACCGATTTCAACGGTATGAAACCCCGGCTACTTTGGCCCTTAAGGGGTATGTCATTTTCCAGATGCTGGCAACACTGGCCCTGCTGCTTTTTATGTTCTACAATTTCAGCAGCATTGGATTTGATGGCCTCCTCCTTTTCAGTTCCTTCATTTTTGTGGGGGTTTACGGGTATACAACCCTGATGGACCGTAAAGCCTATGCCGTTTGGATCGAGGCATTCCGGGGGATGTGCGGGCTGTTCCTGCTCTGGTATACGGATGACTGGTTCGGGATGAAGGAATTCCTTCACTGGGCAGGTATACCGATGGCCTTTTATTTTATGATTTCGATTTTCGGGGGTATTTATTTTACGTACCTTGAAAAGGATCCGATGAACTCTACTATTGCTTTTAAATAAACAGGTATGCCGATCAGACCTTATATCCTGACAGAAACTAATTGGGAATCCCTGCAACACGAAAGGTTTGAACTTGCCGTTTTACCTTGGGGCGCGACGGAGGCCCACAACTACCACCTTCCCTATGGCACTGATGTGATAGAAGCGGATTATATTGCCGCAGAGGCCGCCGGGTATGCCTGGGGGAAAGGGGGGAAGGTGATTGTCCTTCCTACCATTCCGTTCGGCGTGAATACAGGGCAATCTGATATTTATCTGGATATCAACCTGAACCCCAGCACCCAGCTTGCCATTCTGGCGGATGTCATTACCACGCTCAACCGGCAGGGGATTTACAAATTGCTTATTTTCAACAGCCATGGCGGTAATGATTTCAAAGCGCTAGTAAGGGAATTGGGTTTAAAATTCCCCGATATGTTTATCTGTTTTTCGAATTGGTTTCAGTCCATGGACCGGGGGCATTATTTCCGGGAAGAGGGGGACCATGCGGATGAAATGGAAACGAGCCTGTTGTTATACCTGAAGCCGGAATGGGTCATCCCCAGGGAGAAGTGGGGGGAGGGTAAGGCTAAAAAGTATAAGATTAAAGCGTTTTCCGAAGGCTGGGTATGGGCAGAACGCAAATGGTCCCGGATCAGTGCAGACACGGGCGTTGGCAATCCCAGGTATGCCAGCAGGGAGAAGGGTGCTGCCTTTTTCAGGGATGTTTCGCTGAAAATGGGGGAATTATTTCTGGATCTTTGTTATGCAGATCGGGATGCCCTGTATGAATAACGCTTATTTTTCCGTCCCGGCAGGGATTTCCTTCCTTACCAGCGCTACATATCTTTTCATCGCTTCTTCCTGGCTCATGTTCCGGGCCTGGATCAGGGCATTGGCTTTAAAGGCATTGATAAGGGGAGTCTTACTTTGTGGAGGTTGCTGGGCGTATTGTTTGGCAATTTTGTAGTAGGCATATAATTTAAGTAACACATCGGCGGGAAGCGGATGTGGGTAGTCATTCACTGATGCTACAGCCTTCAAAAATCTCGCATGTAGTTTTTCATTCATGGATCCTTGGCCTCAGGGCGGCTACGCAGGTTTTGGCACCCACTACTTTCTGGTTGAGCCGCACCGTTATATCACAATCCAAAGGTAACAACAAATCCACCCTGGAACCAAATTTTATAAACCCGGCATCCTCCCCCTGTTGCACGCCTTGACCGACTTCTGCATAATTGACGATACGCCTGGCCATGGCACCGGCGATCTGCCGGTAGAGGATGTCCCCGAATTTGGGGGTATGGATGACAACTGTGGTCCGTTCGTTCTTTTCACTCGATTTCGGGTGCCAGGCTACCAGGTATTGGCCCGGGTGGTATTTGGAATACCTGATCATCCCGCTGGCCGGGTACCGGGTGATATGGACGTTGACAGGGCTCATAAAAATAGAGACCTGCATACGTTTTTCCTTAAAATATTCGGTCTCCATAACTTCTTCGATGACCACTACCTTGCCATCTACAGGGGCCAGGATCTCATCAAAATTTTTCGCAATCCTGCGGGCCGGGTTCCTGAAAAACTGGAGGATGAGGACAAGGACTATTAAACCGGTAACCTGCAGGGATGTACGTAACCAGGGTATCTCTATATAAAATTGGGCCAGGAGTACCAGGGCACTAACCAGGAAAAAGGCAATCAGGATAATTTTTTGTCCCTCTTTATGAAACATAGGTAAAAAGCATTAAAGTTAAATATGCAAAGGGTGCGGCAAAAACCAGGCTATCCAGGCGGTCGAGCATCCCGCCATGACCAGGCAACAGTGCCCCGCTGTCCTTTACCCCTGCGCTTCGTTTTAATTTTGATTCAATAAGGTCTCCCAGGCTGCCTGCCACTACAATAACCGCAGCCAGTACAACCCATTGGGTGGGATTCACAATGGGTTCATATTGGGACATTATATAGGCGGCCAATAACGTGAAAACAAAGCCTCCTATGGTTCCCTCCCAGGTCTTCTTTGGCGAAACTGCCGGAAATAATCGGGTTTTCCCCATCAAACTTCCAACGATATAGGCAAATGAATCGTTGACCCAGATCAGGATAAATATCCCCATAATGAGATACTTCGCAAAAGCACTTTCCTTATACGGTATCATCGTTAAAAAGATACAGCCCCCTCCAATGTAAAACAGCCCGATCAAAAATTTCTGAAAGGTGTTGAATAACTTTTCCTTTTTCGAGAAGAGGTAATACAACAATGCAAAATTAACGGTTATCGTTAAGAACATCAAAATATTGATGAGTACTTTGTCGTTTATAAGGTAGATATATGCCCACCAGAGTGCCAGGTAAGCTATAAATATATGGTATCCTTTGAGAAGTACCAGTCGTTTGTATTCATAAAGGCATGCGAGCCCGAATATCATGAAGAGAAAGTCAAAGGCATCAGAACTAAGAAATACGGCGGACAACAGCAAGACAACAAAAAGTGCACCTGTAAGTGAACGCCTAAGGATTTCTTTCATGCTAAAGGTCTTCCAATAGTAGGAGGTAGAGGTGTTTGCAACTGCTCCCGTAGGTAAGGAAATCATCCGCATTTTCCGTGTTGGCCTGAAAATGTTTGATAGTGGTTATATTGGCAGGTATACCGTTTCTGTATTTCCTTTTGATGGTCTTGAGGCCTTCCCCGATGGTATCCACCAACTGGCTGGTAGTGGCGAAGACGATCACGTTTTCAGGAACCTCGTTTAATTTCTTTTCATGGAGCTGATTGGAGCAAACCAAAATGGACCCGTTCTGGGCGATCAGGTGTTCGCAGGTGGTAAAGAAAATTTCACTGTTCTTTGAGTTCCTGGTAAATACCAGGTTGTGTTTGGAAAAATTTTCTTCCAGTTTGGGATCGATGATAAAAAAAGGGTGGTCCTGCCATCCATTTTCCTCAATGATATTCTTTAGGGCATCCGTAATCTCCCGGAAGGAATCACAGTATAAAAATTTACCCCCGTTCTTTTTAAAGTGAATGGTAAATTTTTCATCGACAGGAATATTCAAATCGGGCATATGCATTCCCCTGGTCTCCACAATCTCCTTGGAAACCTTTTTTTTACCACCCCCAAAAATCTTGTCTAAAAGACCCATGTACAGGTATTAATGCTTCAGAAACGATGTGCTTTTAATAAAGTTTTAACAACCTACTTATTTTCCTTGGAGGATTCTTCGGGTGCCAGCTTGTCCTCTTTGATGATCTCCTGGCCCTGTCCGTCAAATTCCTTATCAAAGGGGCGCCTGCCAAATATCTTTTCCAAATCTTCTTTAAAGATAACTTCTTTTTCCAAAAGCCGTTCAGCAAGTACAGTTAGTTTGTCCTTATTTTTTTCGAGCACATCAATGGCTCTTCTGTATTGTTCTTCTATCAGCTTGGAGATCTCCTGATCTATGGTTTGGGCGGTTTCTTCACTGTAGGGTTTGGAAAAGCCGTAATCTGTCTGCCCAGATGAATCATAGTAGGTAAGATTGCCGATCTTATCGTTGAGGCCATAGATAGTGACCATGGCCCTGGCCTGTTTGGTAACCTTCTCAAGGTCGCTGAGCGCCCCGGTTGAAATTTTATTGAAGATCACTTTTTCCGCTGCCCTGCCACCCAGGGTGGCACACATTTCATCCTGCATTTGTTCCGGACGTACAATAAGCCGCTCTTCGGGTAAATACCAGGCTGCCCCCAGGGATTGTCCCCTTGGCACAATAGTGACCTTGACCAGAGGCGCTGCGTGTTCCAGCATCCAGCTGACGGTTGCGTGACCCGCTTCATGGTATGCTATTGTCTTTTTTTCACCCGGGGTGATTATTTTGTTCTTTTTTTCCAGTCCGCCCACAATCCTGTCTACCGCATCGAGGAAATCATCTTTTCCAACGGCTTTTTTCTCTTTTCTGGCAGCTATCAGGGCTGCTTCATTACATACGTTGGCAATGTCTGCCCCGGAAAAGCCGGGCGTTTGCCGGGCCAGGAAATCAAGGTCAAGGGTCTCTGAGGTTTTGATAGGCCGGAGGTGTACTTCAAATATCTCCTTTCGCTCCCGGATATCCGGGAGGTCAACATAAATCTGCCTGTCGAACCTTCCGGCTCGCATCAGCGCCTTATCCAGCACATCGGCGCGGTTTGTAGCCGCCAGTACTATGACATTGGTGTTGGTGCCAAAGCCGTCCATTTCTGTCAGCAATTGGTTCAGGGTATTTTCCCTTTCATCATTGGAGCCGGTGAAATTATTTTTACCCCGGGCCCGGCCAATGGCATCGATCTCATCAATAAATATGATGGAGGGGGATTTATCCTTTGCCTGTTTAAAGAGGTCCCTTACCCGCGAGGCCCCGACCCCAACAAACATCTCAACGAAATCTGATCCGGAGAGGGAGAAAAACGGTACTTTGGCTTCCCCTGCAACGGCTTTGGCCAGGAGTGTTTTCCCGGTCCCGGGAGGCCCTACCAACAATGCGCCTTTGGGGATTTTCCCCCCAAGGGAGGTATATTTATCCGGATATTTCAGGAATTCAACAATTTCCTCCACTTCTTCTTTCGCGCCTTCCAGTCCGGCCACATCTTTAAATGAGGTACGGGTATCCGTTTTTTCGTCAAATAATTTTGCCTTGGACTTCCCGATATTGAAGATTTGCCCGCCAGCCCCACCGCCAGCCCCACCGGACATTCGCCGCATGAGGTAGATCCATATCCCGATGATAAGGACAAACGGGAGGATGGTAAGGAGCATTTCCATAAAAAGGTTGGATTCCTTATCGAATTCCACAATGGTATCCAGGTTGTTTTCTTTCTTGATGTCAGTGATCTCATTCTGGAAGATCTGAAGGTCCCCATAGTCAAGTACATATTGGGGCATCATCCCTGTTGAGGGAAATAAAGGTTTTTCCGAAACATCCTTGTGTACATCTTTCTGTAGTGCTTCTTCGCTTAGAAATACCTTGGCCTGGTTGGTGTTGGTGATAATCAGGATTTTTGTGATATCACCATTCCTCAAATACTCCTGTAGTTCGGAAGTGGTCGTTTTCTTGGTAGAGGCGAGGTTGCCGCTACCAAAAAACTGGAACCCGATCAGCAGAATTGCTATGAGTCCATAGATCCACCATGCGCTGAACCTCGGCTTTTTCTGTGGTGTTTTATTTTCTTTTGCCATTGTTTTTTTTTCGACCTGACTTCTTAACGAAGGGTCTGATTAAAGCTACTCTCCACCATTGTGACCTTGGCATCTCCCCAAAGTCCTTCAATATCATAAAATTCGCGAATGTGTTTCTGGAAAACATGAACAACCACGTTCACATAATCCAACAACACCCATTCGGCATTTTCTGAACCCTCAACATGCCAGGGCTTATCATTTATTCCTTTGCTGACTGATTTTTGGATAGAATTGACAATTGCTTTTACATGTGTACTGGAGGTACCATTACATATTATAAAGTAGTCACAAACAGTGTTTTCTATGTCTCTAAGATCAAGTAGATTTATTTCCAGTCCCTTTACTTCTTCTATTCCGTGTAAGATTAAGGCAATCAATTCATCTGCACTTGCTTTCCTTTTCTGCATTCAGAATTTTTAGTTTTTACAAAGTTATTATTTTTTTACTTTCTTAACTATTGTTTTTAACATAACATTGTACAACAGAAACAACAGTTCCTGCATGCTTATAATCAAACTTAATGCCACCGAATCAACCAATGCATATCTTAAGAACGCGATGTTGTCTGAAGTATTGGATGATTTCACTGTTGTTACCGCAAATGAGCAGACCAAAGGGCGGGGGCAACGGGGGACCCTATGGCAATCTGAAGCAGGTAAGAATCTCACCTTTAGTATTTTAAAGAGATTTGAGGATCTGGCTGTGAGCGAGCAGTTCCTTCTCAATATGGTCGTTTCCCTGGCAGTGGTTGATGCCCTTGCCCAGTTACAGGTGCCCCATTTAAGTATTAAATGGCCTAACGACATTCTGTCAGGTACGTCCAAAATATGCGGGATTCTTATCGAAAACATTGTCAACAGCAGGGCGATTCAGGCATCGGTCATCGGGATCGGGCTGAATGTGAACCAACTAGCCTTTGAGGACCTCCCCAAAGTATCTTCCTTAAAATTGATACTGGGCAGGACCTTTGCGCTGGATGACATCCTGGAAGCCATCCTCAGCAGGCTGGAGTCATGGTTTTCGGCTATAGAAGGTAAGCGTATCAGGGAGGTCAGGGACCCGTACGAAGCCCGGATGTTCCGAAAAGACAAACCTTCTACCTTTATGTCCGAAAACGGGGAACTATTTATGGGGTTTATAAGGGGGATTTCCGATACCGGGAAATTAAAGGTGGAACTGGAGGATAGCCTGCTACGGGAATTCGACCTCAGGGAGATCCGGCTACTGTATTAGGTGCGTGGCTATATGGTTGCCATATTTTCAGACAACGTATTGATGAAATTGGTGATAGGCGTTTTGATCATCATGCCCATCATGGCATTGAACTCGCCTTCAAAACTCAGGCCCACCTCACTTTCGGTTGCTGAAAGCGGGATGATATCCGCGGTCAGCGTAAATGTCAATTTGTTGCTTGCTGCTCCCAGTACCAGTTGGCTGTGGGGGGTCTGTTCTTTTCTTTTCAGGGCAATTTCGGGCATGCCTTTAAGGGCAAAAAGGAAGGTATCGGCGTCCAGCACTTCAAATTTCTCAATACTGGCAGGCATCAGTTGCTTGAAGTTCTTCAGATCGGTCAAAAAATCATACACTTCGGTATTGCTTTTAGGCACTTTTTTATTTTGTGATTTTATTTGCATAGTATCAAGGTTTCCATACCGCCGGGTCTTTTCTCCATGCCAGCAGCGCATTCAATTGTTTTTCTTTTATATACTTGGTTTCAGAGGCCAGGTTGATAAGGTGCGTATAGTCAGACAACGTATGGAGTTCTACCTTGTTTTTTTTAAAATTTTTTTCCGCTACTTCAAATCCGTACGTAAAGATGGCGATCATCCCTTTGACATTCGCACCATGGTCCACGAGCGATTTAACAGCATTCAGGCTGCTTTTACCGGTACTGATAAGGTCTTCTATGACCACCACGGACTGATCCGTTTCCAGTTGCCCTTCAATCTGGTTTTGCCGGCCGTGCCCCTTCGCCTCAGGTCTTACATAAATAAAGGGCAGTCCCAGGTATTCAGCAACAAGCATTCCAATTCCGATGGCACCGGTGGCTACACCGGCTATAATATCCGGTTTTCCGTATAATGCTTCGAGCTGCTTCCCCATCTCCTCCCGTATATAATTTCGGATGACGGGATAGGACAGAATAATACGGTTATCACAATAAATTGGTGATTTCCATCCCGATGCCCAGGTAAACGGATTTTCAGGATTCAACTTAATTGCATTAATTTGCAGCAGAAGTTCTGCTGTTTTGGCAGCGGTACCCTTGTCTAAAACCATGGTACAAATGTATAAAGTATTTGTGAATGAATACCCGCTCATTTTAACCGACAAGCTATCCGAGACTGCCAACGGGGACTATTTCCTGTTAAATAAGGCAGCCATCAGCACCGCTATAGATTCCCTGGTCAGCAACAAGCTCAAGGAAGCCTATATTTACCATCCCAATATTGAGGAGATCCTCCGGAAATTTACGAAGAAAATCCCGCTTGTCGTGGCCGCGGGGGGGGTGGTGACCAATAAGAAGGGGAAAGTGCTGTTTATTTACCGGAACGACAAATGGGACCTGCCAAAAGGCAAATTGGAAAAGGGGGAAACACTGGAAGAATGCGCCCTCCGTGAAACCGCGGAAGAAACGGGGGTTCAGGACCTGAAAATTGAAAACTTCCTGAAAACCACCTACCATGTATTTCAAAAAAACGGTAAATACAAATTAAAGGAAGTTCACTGGTATGCCATGACCACGCCTTACACCGGCAAATTGAAAGGCCAGTTAAACGAAGGCGTTGTCCGGGTCAAATGGAAGGGCCCTCAAAAAATAGCCAAAGCCTTAAAAAATTCGTATTCGAATATCAGAACCCTGTTCGAACCTGGGTGACCGTATCACCTTCCGCTTTGTGCCCGGGCTTCAGGATGCGATATACCGGATACTGCATATGGGCGGGGTCATAATACGTGGAATGCTGGTAGATCCATTGCAGTTGGCTATACCAATCTCCGGCAAATACGGGGTCTGTTTGCTTTCGCTCTTGAAATTCCTTCCGCAGGAGGGAATCAGCTTCCAGGATCCCTGCAGCGATATCTTCAAAAATATAAGGGGAAAAGCCTTCTTTCTGCTGCAGGACGGTGTCAAAGAAATTCCAGTTAAAGAAAGAATCCTGTGCCGTTGGTTCCAGCGTTTCCAGGATATACCGGATCCCGGGTTGATCTGTCGGGATAATGATATCGCCTTCCGCTACCTGAATTTTCCCGGATTGTCCTGATACACGGGTGTTGTAATGGAGATAATGCCCTTCATAGGCAGTTGTGCGCGTTTGGTAATCTTCGATCCGGTAGGACTCTGCGATTACAGTGGTATCGGCATCCATAACCGAAAAATGGATATTGTTGAGCTTCATCAGTTCCATAACCCGGTGCCAGCCTTTTTTAACCACATAGGCTTCCGGGATGAGGATGGAGTCAGCCGGGATGAAGTAATTAAAATAATTTACCGGTTTTGTATAGGGCCGGCTTCGGTCGTATTTCAACCGCGGGAACCCGGTGACTTCACTGATCAGCGTATCTGCTTCATACCCTTTAAACTCCAATTGGGTTATCCGGGTTGAGTCAACTGCCCAGTTTACAGGGTAATATTGCCAGGTCATGTGCTGGGTGAGCGCCTGTTCACGTAGTTCTAATATGGTGGCATGATGGGCCTCGGCAATGTATAGAATTTCCGTCATCAGGGCATAGGTGCCTTCAACCCTTTGTTTATATGGTTTCAGCATATGGGTTTCCACCATCAACCCAAGGGTATTCCATAAGGTGGTATATCCTGTGGAATACCTTGGAAGATCCATAAACTGGGTGAAACCGGCCTCCGGCACCTTGTTAAAGACATTTATGTAAGGGGTGATGTCCCATCCTGTTGCAGCCAGGGAATCCTCCAGTTCGGGCATCATGGTATTGTTCAGAAAAGCTCCCAGGCCCCCGCCTAATTTGTTATACTGGGTGAAAAGATGGGTAAGGGTATACTGATAATCCGCACCGTTGCTTACATGGTTATCGATGAAAATGTCAGGATCCACCATGTGAAAAATTTGGGCAAAGGTCTCCGCTTCCCGCGTATCGCTTTTAATAAAATCCCGGTTGAGGTCATAATTTTGAGAATTTCCGCGGAACCCATAGGATTTTGGGCCGTTCTGATTAACCCGGGTTGTGCTGTTCCGGTTCAAAGTACCCCCTGTATTATATATTGGGATGGTTACCAGGACCGTGTTGACCGGGGCTTTCAGTTTCCCGGTTGCCAGGTCGCGGTACAATAACATGGTGGCATCGATACCATCACACTCACCGGGGTGAATGCCATTATTGATCAGGATGATCGCTTTCTTTTCCCCGAGTTTCTTAAAATTGAAATCCGCGTCACCATTGAATGTTACCATATGGAGCGGGAGGCCACTATCGGTATTTCCGATGGTCTGGATATTGACCGTTGGAAATTCCTTGGACAGGTGGATATAAAAATTGATGGTTTCCAGATAGGTCGCCGTCTCCTCCCCATTGGAAAGTTCAAAATGGGTAAGGGGGTTCCCTACAGTGTCCCTCTTCTTTGTTTCACAGGAAAAAAGCAAACAGGAACATAATACCAGGTAGATCAGTTTCATGTAATCGGAATCTCTGGCCAAGCCATATATCCGATTCAAAAATACATAAAAAAAGCCCTCAGGCCGCCTTGGTTATGGCCTCAATTTCTATTTTGTCAATAGGTTTGTTCCTATAATCGATCAGGTGGTGTGTTCTGGCCTTGTAATATTCCCAATTCTCAAGGTCATATGGGTCTATGGATGAGGTAATGATATTTATCCGGATCCTTTTGATCAGGGGCAGCGTTACAAACTCCTCTAAAAACTGCCACCCGTCCATGATGGGCATATTGATATCCAGGAAAACTACATCCGGAAGAGATTCATTGCGGGCGAGTTTGTTATTCAGGCATTCCAAAGCCTCCTTACCATTGCCAAAGGAATGGACCTCAGCCCCGATATTGCAGACACCGAGCAATTTTTTAATACCAAAAACGGTAATGGGATCATCATCAATAATGAATATGGTCTCAATCTTTTTCATTTAAAAATACTTTAAATGTAGTTCCGTTGCCTACCTCACTGGTGACCTCGATCTTCCCTCGCATCGCTTCTATCTGGTTCTTCGTTATATACAACCCGATCCCCTTGGCATCTGAATTACCGTGGAAGGTCTTATACATGCCAAATAATTTATCCCTGTGTTTCTGAAGGTCGATTCCCATGCCATTATCCGCAATGCTCAGGACATCGTACTGTCCCTTCCTGGTGGCGGACAATTGTATAATCGGATCCCTGTCCGGATTTTTGTACCGCACGGAGTTGGTGATAAAGTTCATCAGGATATTTTCGATATAGGCAGGAATAACATTTACCTTGAGTTCCTTGGGGATTCTGTTGATGATGGTGGCTTTGTTCTCTTTCAGAAATTCGGCCAGGTTCTTGGTCACAATCCCTACCTTATCATAGAGGACAACCTGTGTTTTTGCCAGGTTGGTATTGCTGTTGACGGCCACAACCTCATTCAGGTTCTCCAGCGTTTCAAGAAGGCTGTCCGAAGCGGTTGTTAACATACCGATAATATGTTGCTTTTCCTGTTCATCCTTTTCCTTGACCAGAAAATCAAGGAGCATGGAAAAATTGGCTGTATGTGAGCGAAGGTTGTGTGAAACGATATGGGCAAAATTGACCAGTTTTTTGTTTTGGAGGGAGATTACGTTGATCAGGTCCCGCAACTCGGCTTCCTGTTTTTTCAGATTGTTTATGTCCAGGCTTATACCGATTAACCCCTTGCATTCGCCATCCGCCCCTATAAGCGGTATCTTGGAAGTAAGGAATGAAGTGGCCACACCGTCTTTGGTCACATTGACCGTTTCCATGCCAATGCTCGGGGTTTGGGTATTCATGACCATGAGGTCCTCATCGCGGGAGATCTGCGCGATCTCTTTATCATACAGGTCAAAATCACTTTTACCCAGGAGCTCACTGGGATCGGTAACACCCAGGTATTTACATTCCGATTTGTTGACTAGTATCTTTCTGGATTCCAGGTCCTTGATATAGACATTCAGGGGGATATTGTCTATCACGGTCCGGAGGAGGTCTTCACTCTCCCTGGTTTTGATTTCTGACTGTACCATATGGGTGATATCCTGTAAAGTACCAATTAACCCTTTGTATTCGCCATCCTTGTAGAGCGGCTTGCCGACAACTATAACCCATTTTTCATTGCCTTCTGCCGTGATTAGTTCTACTTTTTCGCACCAGGAGGACTGGGTTTCAATGGCTTTATAAAGCGCGAGCGAAATGGTGTTTCGGCTATAACCCTCTTTATAGAACTCAAGCCCTGTATTGATAGCGGGTTTAAAGTAATCCGGTACCTCGTGTATCTTCCTGGTCATCTGGCACCATTGCAATTCATCCGTAGCTGCATCGTATTCCCAACTCCCGATCTGTGCGATTTCTGACTTTTCATTCAGCAGGAGTTTCAGTTTTTCCTGCTGCATCTCATTATTGATCCGTTCGGTAATGTCTGCGGCCTGTATGATGATACCAATTATGTTTTCATTCGGGTCGAACCAGGGGATATTGGTCCATTCAAACCATCTTTGCAGCCCCTCCTTGTTTCGGAAGGATTGAAGGCCTGTGTCGCCCCCCTTGCCCAGAAGACATGCTTCCATTACGGCCTGCCATTCTTCGTTCACAGATTCAAACAGCTCATGGATGGATTTCCCGATGAGGTTATTGCCGGCAAAATTAAAATCAGTAATCCATTTATCTGAAATATGAACTACTTCAAATTCCGTATTCAAAAAAACTATTGCCGTCGGTAACTGTTTGATGAGGTACTTAGGGGTATGTAATTTGTATCCTGTCAACACTATGATGAAATTTCCTACTAAAGTATAGTGATTATACAACTTGCAGCAATCATTGTTGTGAATGGGGTAAAACTAGTTGTGAGACCATGGTTTGGGTGTATATTCTTATTTTTCTTACAGTAAGTTAATAAAAAGATTACAAAAAATATCTATAGTGTTCTCTATCAATGGAAAGACCGATAAAAATTATGTAAGGGATAAGGATTCCCCTTAAAAGGTATACCTGCTATTTTTTGGTAACACGCACCGTATCAGGCACTAATCCTGTATAATCGCCTCCGTTGCGGATAACATCCCGTACAATCGAAGAACTGATATAGGATTTACCTGACGAAGTTAGGAGGAATACCGTTTCAATTTCGGATAATTTACGGTTGGTGTGGGCAATGGCCTTTTCGAATTCAAAGTCGGCCGGGTTCCGCAAACCCCGGAGGATAAAATTGGCATGCATCTTTTTGCAGAAGTCTACCGTCAGGCCTTTATAATTATGTACTTTTATTTTGGGCTCCCCTTTAAATGCCTCCGTGATAAAATGGCTGCGTTCTTCGAGGGTGAACATATACTGCTTCTCCATATTGATCCCTATGGCAATGATGAGTTCATCAAACAGGGATATCCCACGGTGGATAATATCATAATGCCCCAGGGTAATGGGATCGAAAGAACCCGGGAAGATAGCACGTCTCATGGGATATACAATTTAGTCACTAAAGTTACTTCTTTTCCTGTAAAGCCTCGGTTATGGCACTTTCAAACAATGCCGGCAGCGAAATCCCGGCAGCAATGGCCTGCTTTGGCAAGATGCTTTCTTCAGTGAGGCCGGGCGTGGTGTTCATTTCCAACATATAGGGCTGGTCCCCCAGGAAAATAAACTCACTCCTGGAAAAACCACGCATTTTAAGGACCTCATACGCTAGTTTCGCTGCCTGTACCACATTCTCTTCCTGAACCCTGCTGATACGGGCAGGGGTGATTTCCGCGGATTTGCCTTCATATTTTGCCTCGTAGTCGAAAAAATCATTTTCTGAAACAATTTCCGTTATGGGGAGCACTTTTGTTTCTCCATCGAATTTCAGTACCCCCACCGAGACTTCCGTCCCTTCCAGGTATGATTCTATGATGATCTCGTCATCCTCCTTATAAGCCCTCTCAATAGCCGTTGGCAGTTCGGAGGCTCCATACACTTTGGTAATGCCAAAACTGCTGCCGGCCTTATTGGCCTTTACAAAACAGGGAAGGCCTACCTTTTCTACTATTTTCGAGGTGTCAACTTCTTCTCCCTGGTTTAAATAAAACGAGTTCGCACATCGTATCCCATAGGGTTTCAGCACACTCAGAAGATCCCTCTTGTTAAAGGTGAGCGCTGCCTGGTAGTGATCACAGGATGTTTGCGGGATACCCAGTAAATGCAGGTAAGCCTGCATAAATCCATCTTCTCCGGGAGAGCCATGTATGGCGTTGAAGACACAATCGAAATGCAGGGTTTCCCCCTCCAACCGGATACTAAAATCAGCCCTGTTTACGGGGGCCTCGGTGCCATCCGATGCCACATATACCCATTTTTCACGAAAAATGTGTATGCGGAAAGTATTGAATTTCTCCTTGTCGAGGTATTTATAAACCACATTCCCGCTTTTAAGGGAGATTTTATATTCGCTGGAAAAACCACCCATAATGATGGCAATATTTTTTTTCATGCTGTCGTTTGGTTACCTGGGGTAACATTATTCTGTATATGTACCAATGCATCAAAGTAAAGAAAAAACCGGCGGGGATTCCCTGTACCCGCCTATTTTTTTAAGGATCGGGTATTTCGTGGGAATACAATAAAACCAGGAACGCCTGTTTTGTTTGGCACCATTTCCTATCTTTACGCGGTAATAATTTCAAACATGAAGAATTTTTTCAACTTCCTCCGTAGCAGGACTTTCCTGATCAACCTGGCGATGGCTACCATTGCCATAGCGGTTATCTCTTTCGCTGTGCTGCAGTGGCTGAAGGATTCTACCAACCACGGGGAATTTGTGGAAGTCCCGGATCTCGCCAAACTGACGGTTACGGATATGCGGCAGGTGATTGAAAAATCCAATCTTCGTTATGAAGTCCTGGATTCTGCCAATTTCAACCCTGATTACCCACGGTTTTCCATCATAGAACAAAATCCACCTGCTGGTAACAAGGTAAAGGAAAACAGGAAAATATATGTTACCGTGAACCCATCCGGTTATAAAAAGGTCACGGTTCCCAATATCATACAGGTTACCCAGCGAAATGCCACCTCCATGTTGCTTGCCGTCGGACTCGATGTGCAACGAGTCACCTATATAGACCAATTGGGGAAGGATATGGTCTACTATATCAAATACAAGGGCAAAGCCATCAGCCCGGGCGATAAACTTCCCAAAACCGCAAAAATAGAGCTGGTTTGCGGCAACGGAACCATCCCTGACCAGGCAAGGGTAAAGGCTGATTCTGATTAGCCTATGGATACAGACAAGATCACAGATCCTGGCGAAGAGGAACTCTTTGAACATTACCGCTTTACGGCCTCCAGGGGACAGGAACCCCTTCGGGTTGATAAATACCTGATGAACTTTATCGAGAATGCCACCCGCAACAAGATCCAGCAAGCCGCAAAAAATGGCCATATCTGGGTTAATGATGGCATTGTAAAACAGAACTACAGGGTAAAGGCAGGGGATGAGGTGCGGGTTCTTTTTGAACATCCACCCTATGAATTCCTGCTTACACCGGAGAATATCCCCCTCGATATTGCCTATGAAGATGCATCCCTCCTGGTGGTCAATAAACCGGCCGGCATGGTGGTTCATCCCGGTCACGGGAATTACTCCGGCACGCTGATCAACGCCCTGGTTTATCATTTAGACAATCTCCCGGTGAACAGCAATGAACGCCCCGGCCTTGTACACCGCATAGACAAAGATACCTCCGGACTGCTGGTAATTGCCAAGACGGAAGCTGCGATGACCCATCTGGCAGGCCAATTTTTTGACAAGAGCAGCACCCGCGAATATGTCGCATTGGTATGGGGAAATATGGTGGAAGACCGGGGAACAGTGGAAGGCCATATAGGCCGTAACCCGAAAAACCGCCTGCAAATGCAGGTATTTCCGGATGGTGACCAGGGGAAGGATGCCGTTACACATTACCAGGTGCTTGAACGGTTGGGATATGTTACACTTGTTTCCTGTAAGCTGGAAACTGGACGGACCCACCAAATCAGGGCGCATATGAAACATATAGGGCACACTTTGTTCAATGATGCCCGTTACGGGGGGGATGTAATCCTCAAAGGAACCACTTTCACAAAATACAGGCAGTTTGTAGTCAATGCCTTTAAAGTGCTGCCCAGACAGGCATTGCATGCCAAAACCCTGGGGTTTGTACACCCGGTAACCCATCAGAGAATGGAATTCAACTCCGAATTGCCCGATGACATGGCACAGTGTATCAAGAAATGGCGCGATTATGCCAAACACAACCACTAAATCAAATTTAATTATGCATCTGGGATTTAAGGCTGCTACAAGGGAATCCATCCCTGAAATCCTGCATCTTATGCAGCAATTCAATGCGCTCTACCACTATCCTTTCGACCCCGCTGAAAGGAGGGCGCTCTTATCCGGATTTTTGGAAAATTTGGAGTTGGGCAGGCTCTGGCTTATTGAGGCAGATGGAACATCCGCAGGATATGTGGTCCTTGCCTTCGGTTTTAGTTTTGAATACCATGGGCGTGACGCCTTTATAGATGAATTATTTATAGCTGAAAATTTCAGGGACCGTGGTATAGGGGGTAAAACGTTGGATTTTATTGCTTTACAGGCTAAGGAACTCCAGATAAAAACACTCCACCTGGAAGTTGAAAACACAAATGAAAAAGCCAGGCACCTCTACAAGCAGAAAGGCTATACCTGCAAGGGCAGAATGCTGCTTTCAAGGCCGGTGTAGGAGAAACCCGCCCTCCCATACGGTGCCATGGGTGTGTTGTATTCCAAAAATTCTTTCCTATTTTTGCGCCAAATTTCACAGATGAAAATCCTTTTATCCCCGGCCAAAACACTTGATTTTAAAAGTAAACTCCCTACCGACCAGCATACGATCCCGCAATTCTTACCGGAATCTGAAAGGATCAGCAAACTCCTGAAAAAGAAATCGGCCCGATCGTTGTCCCGGCTTATGGGGATTTCCAGGCAGTTGGGGGAACTCAATTATGAACGGAACCAGGAGTGGGCCCTGCCGTTTACAGCAGACAATGCCAGGCCGGCAGTTTATGCATTCAGCGGGGATGTGTACCGCGGCCTGGATATCTATTCGCTGCCTGTTGAAAAGTTGGACACGCTCCGGAATTCACTCCGGATTATCTCGGGGCTTTACGGCTTGCTGAAACCCCTGGACCTGATTCAGCCATACCGCCTTGAAATGGGTACCGGGATAGCTATTGGGAGGAACAAGAATTTGTATGAATTCTGGCGAAAAAAAATCACCCCGGCATTGAATGCGGTAATTACAGAAGGGGAACTATGCCTCAACCTGGCAAGTGCGGAGTACTTCAGGGCAATTGACCCCAAACTTTTAAAGGTATCGCTGATCTCGGCAGAATTCAGGGATTTTAAGAATGGGGAGTATAAAAGCATCATGACCTATGCCAAATTAGCGAGAGGTTATATGACCCGTTATGTCCTGGACCACAACGTGCAAACAATGGATGGATTAAGAGGGTTCAATTATGAAGGATATGGCTTCAGCAAGGAGCTGTCCGAAAAAGAAAACACCCTGATTTTTATCCGGTAGAATAATTTGTAAAAGCTACCGTTTTATACCTATGACATCTCCGATGATAATACCAAAGCCTATGAAACGGATTACCCTAATTGTCCTGATGATCGTATGTCTCGTTGCTACTGGCTGCACAGACAGGGATGATAAGATCAGCACAGTCCAGATAAGGATAAAAAATACCAGTAGCATTACGTATGACGAAGTACTGGTTGGGGATGCAGAGGAACTGCATATGGATGTACCACCGGATGGCTATTCGGAATATTTTGAATATGCGGTAGCCTATAGGTACGCCTACATTCAGATCCATTCCGGGGAAGAAACATATATATTACAGCCCATTGATTTTCTTGGAGAAACACCGCTCCCCCCCGGTTTTTACACGTATCAGCTATCTGTATCCCTGGAGGGCGCGGTAATCCTGGAGTTCATAATCGACTAGGGCTTGTTCTTGATGCTGATTTTTTCTTCCACGGTAGGCTTCCGTCTGATCTTCCCTGGCCTTCTTACACCGTACGATTTATTGGCGATTTTACCCCTTCTCGTTTTCTTATCCCCTTTTCCCATTTGTTCTGTTTTATGCCAGCTTAAAGATAGGATTAATAACAACCATTGTCAAGCCCTGGAGACTTCCGGGGGCCTCATACCAATTTCCCTTCCTGTGCTGAATGTCCTTTCAGACGCCTTTTAAACTTCCTGAAAATATCCGCTAACCATTGTGGAATTGTAACAAAATCCGCTGTTTTTCTGCTATTATACCTTTGCTTTGCATACCCAAATACGGTAAGTTTGTCTTACAATAAAAGCAAGTGTTTCTAAAATTGATCTAAGGGTGGATATCAAAAAAGTATTAGTCGCGAACCGCGGGGAAATAGCCATACGTATTTTCCGGGCCTGCGTGGAAATTGGTATTAAGACTGTTGGTATCTATACATATGAAGACAGGTATTCATTACACCGGTACAAGGCCGATGAAAGCTATCAGATTGGGGATGACAATGAGCCCCTGAAACCCTACCTCGATATGGATGCTATCATTAACGTGGCGTTGGACAACGCTGTGGATGCCATACATCCCGGATATGGGTTTTTATCCGAGAATGCGGAATTTGCCAAAAAATGTGAAGATAACGGGATCATTTTCGTAGGCCCCAAAGTGTCTGTCCTGAAATCCCTGGGGGATAAAATAACGGCAAAACTGGTAGCGGTGGCCAATAATGTACCCGTGATCCGCAGCAGTGAAAAAGACCTTACTGATGTGGAAGTGGCATCAACGGAAGCCGGCAATATCGGTTATCCGGTCATGTTAAAGGCCGCTTCAGGTGGCGGGGGCCGGGGGATGCGGGTCATCCGGAGCGAGGAGGAACTAAAAAAGGCATTTCCTGAAGCCAAAAGGGAATCCCTGAATGCCTTCGGGGATGACACGGTTTTCCTGGAAAAGTTCGTAGAGAACCCCAAGCATATTGAAATACAGATAGTCGCAGACAACCATGGCAGTATTGTGCACCTTTATGAACGGGATTGCTCCGTGCAACGACGGTATCAGAAAGTAATTGAATTTGCACCTTCCGTTGGCCTTCCCATGGAAACCAAGGACAGTCTCTACAAATATGCAACGGATATCTGTAAGGCGGTGGATTATAATAACATAGGGACGGTGGAATTCCTTGTCGATGAGGATGGGAGCATCTATTTTATAGAGGTGAACCCCCGAATACAGGTAGAGCACACGGTCACGGAAATGATCACCAATATTGACCTGGTAAAGGCACAGCTCTTTATTGCAGGGGGTTACAAACTGTCTGATAAACAAATAAAGATACAGGACCAGGCTGCCATTGTAGTGACCGGGCATGCCCTGCAGTGCAGGATAACTACGGAGGACCCATCCAATGACTTCAAGCCTGATTATGGGGTGGTTTCCACCTACAGGAGTGCATCAGGGTTTGGCATCCGCCTCGATGCCGGCAGTGTTTATCAGGGGGTATATATCTCTCCCTTTTTTGATTCGATGCTTGTAAAAGTTTCTGCCCTTAGCCGTACCCTGGATGGTTCCTGCCGAAAAATGCGCAGGGCCCTTGCCGAATTCCGGATTAGGGGGGTTAAGACCAATATGGCATTTCTGGATAACATTCTGAGCCATCCCACTTTCCGGGAAGGCAAGGTTACCGTTAATTTTATCAAGAATGAACCGTCGCTTTTCAAATTTGTCGAGCCCCGGAACCGCGCCAATAAGTTGGTTCAATTCCTGGGGGAGATCATCGTGAACGGGAACCCGGATGTTAAGAGGATCAACCCCAACCATGTTTTTGTAAAACCGAAAGTTCCTTCATTCCCAAAAACCAAGGAATACCCCCAAGGGACCAAGGACTTATTGACCGAATTAGGGCCGGAAAAATTTGCGGAATGGCTCAAAAATGAAAAGAAGATACATTTTACGGATACCACCATGAGGGATGCCCACCAAAGCCTGCTCGCTACGCGTATGCGTACCAAGGATATGCTGCGGGTGGCGGAAGGGTTTGCCAAAAATCATCCGGAGGTCTTTAGTATGGAGGTATGGGGTGGTGCCACATTTGATGTATGCCTGAGGTTTTTACAGGAAAACCCCTGGGAGCGTCTGGCCTTGCTGCGAAAAGCGATGCCCAATATACTGCTTCAAATGTTGATCCGGGGTTCAAATGGTGTCGGATATACCGCCTATCCGGACAACCTCATTGAGAAATTCGTGGAAAAGTCATGGGAAACCGGGGTCGATGTCTTCCGGATATTTGATTCTTTAAACTGGATGAAATCCCTGGCCCCGTGCATTGAACATGTGCGGAAGCTTACCAAGGGCCTGGCAGAGGGTTCCATATGTTATACAGGCGATATCCTTGATCCCTCCAAAACAAAATATGATTTGAAGTATTATATCCGGCTTGCCAGGGACATCGAAAATGCCGGGGCACATATCCTTGGGGTGAAAGATATGGCCGGACTCCTGAAACCCTATGCGGCATATGAACTCATTTCAGCCTTAAAGGCAGAGATTGGTATCCCAATCCATTTGCATACCCATGATACATCTTCCACCCAGGCGGCCACTTATTTGAAAGCGGTGGAAGCCGGGGTGGACGTTATAGATGTAGCCCTGGGAGGGCTTTCGGGGCTTACCTCCCAACCCAATTTTAATTCTGTAATGGAGATGCTTCGCTTTCATGAGAGGGAGAATATCCTGGATAAGGAAAAACTCGCAGCCTATTCCAATTATTGGGAGACCGTACGCAATTATTATTATCCGTTTGAATCCGGGTTAAAATCCGGGACCGGGGAGGTTTATACCCACGAAATTCCCGGTGGCCAGTATTCCAACCTTAAAGGGCAGTCCGTTGCCCTGGGATTGGAAGACCGGTTTCCGGAGGTGACCAAAATGTACGGAGAGGTAAATACCCTCTTTGGGGATATCGTAAAGGTGACCCCTAGTTCCAAAGTGGTGGGGGATATGGCACAATACCTTATCAGCAACGGCTACACCGTAAAGGATGTCCTGGAAAAGGGGGAAACGATTTCCTTCCCCCAGTCCGTGATCAGTTTTTTCAGGGGGGACCTGGGACAACCCGTGGGTGGTTTTCCGGAAAAATTGCAGAAAATTATCCTGAAAGATGAGGAGCCGTATACCAACAGGCCTAATGCACATCTTGAGCCTATTGATTTTGACCATGAATTTGCAAACTTTAAAAAACAATTTCATAAAGGAATGGGCAGGGAATTGATGATGACGGATTTCCTTTCCTATAAGCTATACCCTAAAGTATTCCAGGAAGCCTACAACAACCATGTCAAATATGGCAATGTGATGACTATCCCAACCAAGAACTTTTTCTATGGGATGGACATCGGGGAAGAGATCCTCGTTGAACTGGACAAGGGAAAGAATATCCTGGTGTCCCTGGTTTCTGTCGGCGATCCTGATGATGACGGGGTCGTAGGGATATTTTTCAAGGTCAATGGTATGCTGCGAAATGTCAACGTAAAGGATAACAGCATCAAGGTTGTTAAAATAGAGCATGTAAAGGCGGATACGGGGAACCCAAAAGAGATCGGTGCCCCGTTGCAGGGACTTTTGTCCAATGTCCTGGTAAAGAAAGGGCAGAAAATAAAAAAGAACGCACCCTTGTTTGTTATTGAAGCGATGAAAATGGAGACCACCGTGACGGCTACGGAGGCCGGAACCATAGAGAAGATCCAGCTGGGAGGCGGTACCCTGGTCAATGCCGATGACCTGGTGCTGGTATTGAAGTAAAACAGGTATCCGGCGGCCCGGTCAGGCTGTCTTAGGGAGTTTTGATTACTTCAATCGACATGGCCGCAACCCGGATCTATAGGTAAAAAATGTATGTTCCTCCACACCCATCCTTATGAGCCTTTTTTGTTTGAGGAAACTACCAAAATTATTGTGGGTACCTTACCGCCACCCCGTTTTACCACAGGGGAACTTAAAAATGGGGATGTGGATTTTTGCTATGGCAGCATTGACGGGCAACTTTGGCGGATCCTGGATCGGATCTTCGAGCTTGGGCTCAAATGGGAAAATACCCTGGAAGCGGTGCAGCAGCGGGCTGAATTCTTAAGAAGCAGGAAGATTGGCATTTGCGATATAGTGGCCAGTGCGGAGCGTTCCAGGATGGATGCCTCCGACATCGGGATGCAAAACGTGCAACTCCGGGATTTGATCGCATACCTTCAGAAATTCCCCTATGCAGATACGCTGTTATTTACCGGGGGCAATAGCAAAAATGGCCCTGAATATTTTTTCCGCAAGCAGCTGAAAGCGCGCGGTATACCCCTGGAGCGGATCTCAGACGAGGTACCGCGGATCCATCAATTTGCGATGCCGGGCAAACCGGATTCCCAGGGTGTACCACAGCCGGGAACAGCGGCTACCCTTCCGGGGAATAAAGACAGTATGGTTGGAAGGCTCGTTCGAACGGTATCCCTGATAGCCCCCTCCGGTGCCGCCAACAGGGCAGTAGGTAGCCTGAAAGCTTACAAAGCCCTGAAGGACAACAATTCGGAATTTACCACAATAGATTTCAGGGTACTTCAATACAGGGCATTTTTCTAAATCCCGGTACCCTATGGTAAAATAATCAGCACAGGACAGCTATGGCATAGCTATTTTTTAACAATAATCAGCCTATTTTGTTTATACATTTATAGCGGACTCCGGGTAATCCTTCCGCACTGTTTAAAGCAACCATGCTTTGACTTTGCTTCAATAAAGGCATAGCCAGGATGTTCCCGTACTTATATCCTATGAGACAAATTTTGGTGCCCCTGGAATTTTCAGACAATTCGCTGCATGCGCTTGTCTATGCTATCAGGCTGTTTGATAAAGTACCCTGTAAATTCCATATACTGTATGCCGTAGAAAGCCGCCGGCCGGCGATCCTGGAAATGGAACATGGGGGGAAGGGAAGCAACCTGCTCAGCGGGAAATCTGCGAAGGAATCGAAGGTAGACAAGCTGTTGGAGGAAGTGGTCCTGAAGGCAAAGAAGGAAACTACGAATTCAAAGCATAAGTTTGAAGCCATTTCAATTTCTGAGTCCCTGGTAACAGCCATTAATACAGTAGCTATTTCAAAGGAGGTCGATTTAATAATCATGGCAGCCACAGGTGGCCGGGGAGTGAAAGAAGTATTCCTGGGCCCTTGGGCTATCCGGATAATCAATGGGGTGGACTATTGGCCCATTATGGTGGTACCCGAGAACTGTAAATACCGGCCACCTTCGCAAATAGTTTTCTCCACCAACCTTAAAAGGGCCTTCAATAGCCACGAACTGAACCCATTACTGCAGCTTGCCAGATTTTGTAATGCAAACCTGAAGATCCTCCAACTCCTGGACGACAAGCGATTGACTGAGCAGCAAAAAACACACAGGGACATGCTGAAAAATATCCTGGTGGGTACCAGGCATGATTTTCACAAATTAGAGGTAACTGCCTCCGTAACAACTGCATTGCGTGAGTATACTGAAACAACGGACAGCGATATTTTAGCGCTCATCAACCACCGATATAATTTTCTCGTAAAGCTAACCCGTAAAAGTGTTATAAAAAAAGTGACGTTCAGCAGCCCTGTTCCTATTTTGATCCTCCCGCAACGGCATTGACCTTATTTCAAGTTCAAAATAAACGGAATGATCAGCCTTAAATTCGTAATTCCTACTTTGAACTTAAACCTTCGGTATGGTGGTCGAAGCAGTGACTTAAAGCATCCCGAAGCGAGGTATAACCTTGTCTGAAGTAGTAATCAAAAGAATACCCCGGGGCAAAGCCCCGGGGTATCTAATTTTACCGCTCCTCTGGAGAGATCGAAACCGCCCAAGCGGTTTCTGGTGAGGAGAAATTCTTTATTTTTTATTTTGTTGCTCCCTGATCGTTTTCTTATCTATATCAAATTTGTTGGTTTCGATAGTGGTATTGCCAGTTGGGTTTGTAGGATTTGTCTGTGTTACTTTTCTTTTAAATTTTCTCTTTGATTCACTATTTTGCATATGTGGATTTTTTTTATGATTCAATCCAATATACCCGAAATAGCCCAGAATCTCCGTTAAAACCCTTATAAATCTATGTTAGTGAATGTTAAACCTTGCTCATCCAATACCCTTGTAAACCGAACCTCGGTTCAGGGACTTATTTTGTTGCTCAGGATCCCATAAAACGCCCTGATGCCATAGGCGATCTGCCCGATTTTTAAGTTTTCGTTCGGGCTGTGCTGGTTATTATCCGGATTCACCAGGGGGACAATAAATGCAGGGATCTTCAATTCATTGATAAAGGGGGCAATGGGGACAGTTCCCCCCGATATCCTGACCTGTATGACCTCTTCCCCAAACGCAGTTTTCAATGTATTGACAAGGAACACCCCATAGGGGTTGTTAACCGGAGTCCGGAATGCATCCGTTACGGTTCCCTCGCTGATGGTCATGATCTTGTCATGTGCCATTCGTTCAGCCCGATCCGGTTTCCTGTCCAAAATATAATACCCCTCGTTTTTGATATAGGCTTTAACGAGCTCTTTCAAGTGCTTCCCATCTGATTCCGGCACCAATCTGAGATCCAGTTCCGCAACAGCTTCAGCGGGGACAATGGTCCGGGCATTTTCGCCAACCCACCCGGAAGACAGGCCACGGATGTTGAGGGAGGGGTATTGAAGAGCCTCCTGATAGAACTGTCCGACTTTCTCAGGGGACTTTATAGCAAGCTGGGAATGGATGGCCGCAGCATCATCGGGGACACTCTTCAATACGGTCATGGTTGTTTCATCGAGCACAATCCCATCATAGTAACCTGGGATTAAAACATTGCCTTCCGCTCCTTTCATCCCTGCAAGGACCTTAGCCAGCTGAAGTGCCGGATTGGGTGCATAATTCCCGTAATGGCCGCTGTGTTGAGGCAATATTGGGCCATAGGTGGTTAGGGTAAGGGTGGTGATTCCCCGGCAACCATATACAATGGTCGGCTTGCCGGAGGCGTGTACCGGTCCGTCTGCAATCACCAAAAAATCCGCCTCCAGCAATTCCCTGTATTGTTTCACCGCCGCGGGCAAAGGGGCACTGCTCTTTTCCTCTTCCCCGTCCAGTATGACCTTTACATTAAAGGGAATGGTTTGTCCGTTTTTTTTAAGGAGGTCAATGGCATTCAGGAACATTACAATGGGGCCCTTGTCATCTGAAGTGGATCGGCCAAATAAACGCCAGTCATAATTTATATCCTCTCTCAGGTCTTCGAAAGGCCTGGTTGTCCACCCCTCTCCGTCCTGTTCCTTTAAGACCATTTCATAGGGGTTGGGCTGGTCCCATTGGGAAGGGTCTACAGATTGCCCGTCAAAGTGCATATAAAAAAGTACGGTGGGCTTTTCATCGGCCATTGGGAGTGCAGCAAAGAACAGGTTCTCCCCCTCGGTGGGCAAGGAGGAGGTGTTGAAACCGCGCTCATTGAATTTATTGGTAAGCCAGGTGATATTCCTGTTGATATCCGCGTGGTCCAGGGCATCATTGGGGATCGAAATGAATTCCCTCAGTTCATCTATGGTATGCCTGACCTGGGATTTGAGTTGACCCGCTTCCTGTGCAAACCCATAGGAACAGAGGATAGTAAGCATAATTAAAGCAACTTGTTTCATAAAGGGTACCGCTATTTGTTGTGGGGGGCTAAATCTAACGAATTCTTTTTACAAAACCGGTCAGGGAAGAAGAGGGGTTCTCCGCCTGAAATTTTATAAAGGCTGAGCCAATTATTGCGCCTTTGGCGTTTGCGGTGGCCTGTTCAAAAGTCGCTGCGTTGCTGATGCCAAAGCCTACGATAAGGGGATTCCTGAGGCCCATGGAGGCTACCCTTTCGAAATATGCCTTTTGTTCCGTTCCAAATCCTTCCCTTGCCCCGGTAGTACTGGCAGAACTCACCATATAGATGAAGCCGTCAGAGGCATTATCGATATTCCTTATACGCTCCTCGCTGGTTTGCGGGGTAATGAGGAAGATGTTGATCAGCCCGTATTTTTTGAATGTGGCCTCATAATCTTCCTGGTAAACCTCCAGGGGCAGATCGGGGAGTATAAGCCCGTCAATCCCCACATCCCTGCACCTGGAGCAAAATTTTTCAACCCCATATTGCAGCACCGGGTTAAAATACCCCATCAGGATCAGGGGCACCTCCACATTTTTCCGGATATCCTTCAACTGCAGAAATAAAAGTTCGGTGTTCATTCCATTTTTCAGGGCTGCCGTGGAGCTTTTTTGTATTGTTGGACCATCGGCCAGGGGGTCACTGAAGGGCAAGCCTATTTCTATCATATCCACCCCGTTTTTTTCCAGATCCTTTATGACCTTAACGGTATCGTCAAGGGCCGGATAGCCCGCTGTAAAATAGATCGACAGGATCTTACGGTCTTCCTGTAATTTTGCGTTGATACGGTTCATTTGATGTTTTTTATTCCGGTTCGGTATGCCACTACAGTTTAAAATGGTCAATATAAGTTTGCAAATCCTTATCGCCCCGCCCTGACAGGTTCACCACCACGATATCCTCCGGTTCAAAATGTCTTTTATCAAATATGGCAAAGGCATGTGCCGTTTCAATGGCCGGGATGATGCCTTCCATTTGGGCTACCATCAGGCCAGCGGTCATGGATTCCTCGTCTGTAATGGAGATAAATTCCGCACGGCCGGATGTATATAAATGGGCATGCATGGGGCCGATCCCTGGGTAGTCCAGGCCGGCAGAAATAGAATGGGGTTCCGTAATCTGCCCGTCCCCGGTTTGCATCAACAGGGTCTTGCTGCCGTGGATAATACCGATTTTTCCGAGTTCGGCAGTAGCTGCACTTTGCCCTGAGTGGATTCCTTTCCCGGCAGCTTCAACTGCAATGATCCCCACGGCTTCATTATCAAGGTAGTGGTAAAAGGCCCCTGCGGCATTGCTTCCGCCACCCACGCAAGCCACCACATAATCCGGATCCGGATTACCTTCTTTTTCGGTCAGCTGTGACCTGATCTCTTCTGAAATCACGGATTGGAATCGTGCTACCATATCGGGGTAGGGGTGGGGGCCAACCACCGAACCTATGATATAATGGGTATCCACAGGATTGTTGATCCAGTCACGGATAGCTTCATTGGTGGCGTCCTTTAAAGTACGGCTGCCGGAGAGGGCCGGGCGCACCTGGGCTCCCAACATTTTCATCCTTGCCACATTGGGTGCCTGCCGTGCAATATCCACTTCCCCCATATACACAACGCATTCCATACCCATGAGGGCACAGACCGTCGCCGTGGCAACACCATGCTGGCCGGCACCAGTTTCAGCTATAATCCGATGTTTGCCCAGGCGCCGGGCCAACAGGATCTGCCCAATAGTGTTATTGACTTTATGGGCTCCGGTATGGCAGAGATCTTCCCTTTTCAGATAGATTTTTACCTTGTATTTATCGGATAGCCTTTCTGCAAAGTATAAAGGGGTGGGCCTGCCTACATAATCCCTGAGGAGTTGCCGGAATTCCTTCTGGAAGGAGGCCTCCTCCATGATCCTGAGGTAGTTTAGCCGTAATTCCTCGGTATTGGGATAGAGCATTTCAGGGATGAAAGCACCCCCGAATTCTCCGTAGTACCCCTTATCATTGACATGGTAGGAGGCCTTCCCGGGAAATTCACCTTCCCGTGCAGACCGTATTTCTTTTTTCCTGGGCATTTTATTCATAGTCAGTAATTGAGGATTCAGGCTGTATCGTTTATTTTCCAGGACGCGCCTGGAAACTGTTTTTAAATTTAATGAGTTTCTCCGTGTCCTTTAAACCCGGTGCACTTTCAAAAGCGCTGTTCACATCAATGGCATGGCAATACCGTGAGGGGTTGCTCCTGAGGAATTCCCCCAGTTTCCCAATACTGTCCAAACCAATACCGCCGCTCAAAAAGTATGGCTTTTCTGAAGGGTAATTTTCCAGGACAGACCAGTTAAAGGAAAATCCGTTACCGCCAGGCAGCTTCCCTTTGGTATCAAAGAGATAGAAATCGCAAACTTCCTCATAAGGTTCCAGGATATTGAAATCAAAGCTGTCCTTGATGGTAAACACCTTGATGATCCCGGGGATTCTGTTCAGATGGTCCCCGGAGGTATCTTTCAGGCCTGCGTTAGCCCGTAGGTTTCCTTTCAGTTCGGCACAAAAGGCCGGGCTCTCATTCCCGTGCAGTTGAATGGCATCAAGCCCATACGATAGTGTTTTGTCCAGTATTGTATCCATAGGAGCATCGACAAAGACGCCCGCTTTTCTGATCCCGGGGTGCAGCGACGGTATTTGGCCGTCATAATAGCGGGGGGACCCTTTCCAGAAAATAAATCCCATATAATCGGGATCAAGGCCGGCAACCTCCCCGATATTGTGTTTCATCCCGCAGACTTTTAGAAGCAGGGGGCGGTTGTTTCCCGTGTGAGACCGTAGGGTATCCTGGGTTTTCATGTTTCCCGGGATTTTAGGTCATCAATAAATATCCGGGCCACTTTGCCCGGGTCTTCGGTTTTCATAAAATTTTCACCGATCAAAAACCCTTTATAGCCAAATCCGATCAGCTCCCTGATTGAATCAACAGAACTTATCCCGCTCTCGGAAACTTTCAGGAAATCTTCCGGGATGAGCGGGGCAAGGGCCATGCTGGTTTGGAGATCCACTTCAAAAGTCTTCAGGTTCCTGTTGTTAACCCCCACCATATCGATACCCGGAATCAGGAATTCATTCAATTCCTCCACATTGTGGACTTCCAGCAAAACCTCCAGCCCCAGGCTTTTGGATAATTCGGTAAATGTTCTTACTTCCAGGGGGGTAAGGATTGCAGCGATCAGCAAAATAACATCCGCCCCGTAGGCCTTTGCTTCCAGCAACTGGTAGGCATCAATAATAAACTCTTTTCGCAACAAGGGAGTCGCCACCGATGCCCTGGCCAGCAGGAGGTCGTCCAGGGAGCCACCAAAATACTTTCCATCGGTAAGAACCGAAATACCACAAGCGCCAGCCTTTGCATAGCCGCTTACCACGTCCTGTACATTGAGCTGGTCATTGATGACCGCCTTTGACGGCGACCGCCTTTTATGTTCTGCTATAATTCCCCCGGAACCGTTGACAAGGGTCCCAACAAGGGAAATCGGTTTGCGCTCAAACAGGGTATGGTGTTCAAGGTCAGAAGCGGGGATGACCCGCTTTCGGCAGGCTACTTCCCTGCGTTTGTCCGCTACAATCTTTTTCAGGATATCCTTCATATGCTTAATTCCCGTAACTTCTTTAATGAATGTAGTCCTTTGCCGCTCAGAAGGCTTTCCTTTGCCTTATCAAAGCCTTCCCTGTGCGAAATGTTTTGTGCAGTGGCGATGGCTATCCCGGCATTGGCGCACACCACATTGACCTGTGCCTCGGTGCCCTTTCCCTGCAGTATATCCATGAATATCTGCGCCGATCCCGCGATACTGTCGCCACCGGTGATCTCGGATTTTTGAACGGGCCGTATCCCAAGATCCTCCGGTGCCAAAATCCCTTCCTTTTTATTTGAAATGGTTTTGGTGAGTCCGGTCAGCGATATCTCATCATACCCGTCCAGGCTATGTACTATCGTAAAATTAATATCTGTATTCTGGTACAAATATCCATACATCCGTGCCAGTTCGAGGTTGAATACCCCTACCATCTGGTTTTTCGGAAAGGCCGGGTTAACCATAGGCCCCAGCATATTGAAAAATGTTTTAACTGCCAATTCCCGTCTTATGGGTGCCACATTTTTCATGGCGGGATGGAACAGGGGGGCATGCAGGATACAGATCCCGGCAGTATCCATTGATCTTTTTAGATAATCGACGTCAGAACTGAAAGTAATCCCTAAAAATTCCAGGACATTGCTGCTGCCGCATTTGGATGATACCCCGTAATTACCGTGTTTGCTCACGGGGACCCCTGCGCCGGCAGTAACAAAGGAAGCCAGGGTAGACACATTAAATGTATCCTTGCCATCGCCCCCTGTGCCGCAAAGGTCTATAGGGTTGTATGCTTCCAGATCCACGGCCAGGCATAGTTCGAGCAGCGCATCACGAAAGCCCTCCAGTTCTTCTATACTGATACTTCGCATCATATACACCGTCAGAAAAGCTGCGATCTGACTTGGGTTGTACTCGCCTTTTGCGATGTTCACAAGTATGAGCCTCGCGTCCTCCTTGGACAACCTTTCATGGTTTATCAACCTGTTGAGCGTTTCCTTCATTTGGATTTTTTATTTATATCGCTGACGGGTGCCGACAGCCAGTTTTCCAGTATCTTTTTCCCATGTGGGGTCAATACGGATTCCGGGTGGAATTGTACAGCACACACATCATAGATTATATGGCGCAGGGACATCAATTGCCCGTTCTCATCTACGGAAGTGGCCAGTAATTCTTCAGGAAGATCCGGGTGTACTACCCAGGAATGATACCGGCCTGCTTCAAATTGCCGGGGGAGCCCTTTGAACAACAGATCATCCTGTAAGGTAATGATGGTGGTGGCAACCCCGTGGTAGACCTCCTCCAGGTTCACCAGTTTACCCCCAAAAACCTCCCCGATGGCCTGTTGCCCCAAACATACCCCTAAAATGCTTTTGGATGGGGCATAGGCAGCGATGATCTCTTTGAGCAAGCCTGCTTCGTCCGGAATGCCCGGGCCGGGTGATAAAAGAATTTTATCAAAGGCTTCAACCTCCTCCAGCGACATTTGGTCATTCCTTTTTACAGTCACTACCGCATCCAGGTCCTCCAGGTAGTGTACCAGGTTATAGGTAAAACTATCATAGTTGTCTACTACCAATACAGACCATTTATTCCGGGCGGTTGTGGTCGCATCGGGTGAAACAGCCGGCTGTTGTATAGTTTTATGGGATTGCTTCATCATTGGAATTCTTCCGCTACGGTTAATTTTTCAGGTAGATTCCCGCCTTCCTCCTTCGGGTGTTGGTATATTGTATCCATCAGATCCCTTCGGCTATTTGTAAGGCTTTTGTCAGGGCGCCTAACTTGTTAAAGGTCTCTTCTAATTCGGTCCGGGGATCCGACGCGGCTACCAGGCCAGCCCCCGCCTGGTAATAGAGCCGGTGGTCTTTGCTCAAAAAGGTCCGGATCATTATGGCGTGATTGAAATCCCCGTCAAATGCCATAAAACCAATGGCACCGCCATAATAGGCCCGATTCGTGCGTTCGTACTTTTCTATGAGTTGCATGGCCTTGTGTTTGGGGGCTCCGCTGAGCGTCCCTGCCGGAAAGGTATCGGCTACAACCTTCATCGTAGGGATACCCTTTTTTATTTGTCCGGTTACCTTGGAAACAAGGTGGATCACATGGGAAAAGTACTGGACTTCCCTGTAATTCTCGACGGTAACCCCTGTTGCATTTCGGCTCAGGTCATTTCGCGCCAGGTCCACCAGCATAACGTGTTCGCTGTTCTCTTTATCATCTTTGGAGAGTTTTATGGCCAGGGCGGCATCTTCTTCATCGTTGCCGGTCCTTTTAAAAGTGCCGGCAATGGGATGTATTTCCGCTTTGCCATCCTTCACGACCAGCTGGGCTTCGGGGGAACTCCCGAAAATCTTATAATCCCCGTAATCAAAGTAGAAGAGGTAAGGGGAGGGGTTGATGGACCGCAAAGCTCTGTAAACATTAAATTCATCTCCCTTAAACCCCTGTGAGAACCTTCGGGAGAGCACCAATTGAAAAACATCCCCCCGGTGGCAATGTTTTTTAGCCAATGCCACGTGTTCCAGGTATTGCCCGTCTTCCAGGTTGGATTCCGGTTTTCCTTCCAATGTAAAATGGTAGGAAGCAAAATTCTTTACATTGAGGAGTTGTTCCAGTTCCTCCGTATTGTTTGCGGTGTCATGGCAATGGGCAAATAGGTATGCCTCGTTCTTAAAATGGTTGATGGCGATTATATTCTGGTATACGGCATAGTAAACATCCGGGATTTCAAGGGAACCTTCTTTTTTGGATATCTCGATATCTTCAAAATACCGGACAGCATCATAGGCCAGAAACCCAAACAAGCCATTGTTGATAAATTTAAAGCCATTTTTTTCAACCTCGAATTGCCGGGCAAAAGTTTCGATCAGCCCGGGAATATCCATGGTTTCATTGATTGCCATCTCCTCCATAGTCCCGTCCGGGTAATGCCGGACCACTTTTTCATCCTGGATTTTTATGGAAGCGATGGGATTGCAGCAGATATAGGAAAAGGTATTGTCGTTAGCCCTGTAATCACTGCTCTCCAGGAGAATACTACTGGGATACCGGTCGCGCACCTTAAGGTAAACACTTACCGGCGTAATAGTATCCGCGAGTATTTTTTTATAATGTGTGATCAGTTTATATGTGCGCATACAAGTATATTGTTATAATTTGGTCCAATCCCGAATCACTGGGTTCCCGGGCAGGCTAAAAGCAAAAAGGCCTGTCGTGATAGACAAGCCTTTTTGTACAGAAATACTACAATGGTGCTTAGCTCACGACTTTTGACGTAAGTTGTTCCACCACCAGGTATTTGCTGTAGATACTTTCATGATGCCAAATATAGAAAGGAAATTTAAATTTACAAAAGGGGAGGCAAAAATAAACCCTGAACGGGTGTTACGCCATACAGGGTTTATTAAAAGCTTTCGTATTTCCTAATATTCCAGATCCACAATGAGGTCAAATTCATCATAGATGGTCTTGTCGCCAAGATTTTCAAAGAAACTCCCGGAACCGTATCGCACATCATACGCTGCCCGATCGATTTTCAGGGTAGCGGTTGCCTTGCTGCCGTAAACGGATACATCAAATGTGACAGGTTTTGTAATTCCTTTGATGGTAAGGTCTCCCGTAACTTCATATGAGTTTTTTCCGGAAGGGGTAACCCCGGTGAATACAAGCCTGGCCTCGGGGTGGTTTTCAACCCCGAAAAAATCGGGAGATTTCAAATGCCCTTCCAGTTTCCCTTTATATTCACCTTCCAGGTCAGTTGATATAAGGGAGGTCATATCTACGGTGAAATCGCCGCCCGTTAGTTTTCCTTCCTCAAAAGTGAGGGCTCCGGATGTAAGGTCAACGTTGCCGGTATGTGAGCCGGTAACTTTGTATGCCTTCCAGGTAACTTTGCTTTCCTCGGTTTTCACCTCTTTTTTTTCACCTTCCACAGGCGTATGAGCCGTAGCAGTTGTTCCTATTACTATGGCCATGGCCACTCCAAATACATTTTTTTTCATCTGTTAAAAATTTAATTGTTTATGATTTATTTTCTGGTACTCCTAAATGTGTAAATAAGGTTTGCTTTGATCTCCTTACTTTCTTGTTATATTGGGTCTTGTCCATTTCGGACCGGTACCCTACCGCTACAATGACCGCAGCAGAAAGGTTTTTTTGTTCCAACCCCAGGATCTCATCCACTGCCTGGGTGTCAAAACCTTCCATCGGACAGGCATCTATGGACATCATGGAAGCAGCTGAGAGGAAATTCCCCAGCGCGATATAGGCCTGTCTGGCTGCCCAGTTGGCTTTGGCACCTTCCGGCAGGGGGAGCAGTTTGGATTTCATCATGGCGCTGTATCCTTCCAGTTTTTCAAGCTCAATATCCCGGGTTTCACTGACTTCCTTCAGATAGGAATTGATCAGTTCCCCGTCAAAATCGGTTTTACTCGCAAAAACCAGCAGGTGTGAAGCATCGATAACCTGGGATTGCTCATAGCTGGCCGTTTTCAGCCGCTGGCGGATTTCCGTGTCTGAAATGATGAAAACATGGTATGGCTGCAGGCCGTAGGATGAAGCGCTCAGCTGTATGGCATTCATAAGTTGTTCCAAATCCGCAGCAGGAATTTTCCTTTCCGTATCGAATTTTTTAGTGGCGTATCGCCATTTTAAGCTGTTGATATACGTGTCTAGCATAGTTTAAAATTTATCCAGCAATTCATTTAATTGTGATAGCTCTTTTTGGGAGAAAGCAGTTAATAGTTTCTTTTCCATGTCGGTGACCGCCTTGTCCATTTCCAACAACGCTTCCCTGCCCTGTGATGTGAGGGTGATTTCGATTTTCCGCCTGTTGCTGGGGCAGACCACCCTGTTGAGATATCCTTTATCGAGCAATTTGTCAACAAGGCGTGTGGTATTGCTCATCGGGGCGACCATCCGTTCATTGAGATCTGAAAGGTTGGCGGGTTTGCCCTGTTGCCCCCTCACGATCCGCAGGACGTTGAATTGTTGTGGCGAAACGCCTAAGGGTTTAAGTGCCGCTTTAATGCTATCATCTATTTTCCGGTTGACGAGTACCATGTGAAGAATACTCCTGCTCTCAAGGGGTATCTTTTTTTCTGTCTTAAGGATTTCTTCTACATTCATGTCAGTACAACTATTGTATGTACAAATGTATGGCAGAAATTTTGTTTTACAACGGCAGTAGCTGCTAAATATTTGTTAAATCGGGAATCCCATTTGCTGCAGTGCAGCCTGGTCAAGGTCTACGCAAATCAATTGATACCGGATATTACAGGGCGGGTGCTTAGTTAGTGGTAACATATGTATAGAACATATTTCTCCATATTATTCAGGTGTATCTCAATCCGGATTTTTATTTTTGTTTCTCTAAACAGGATCGATATGGCGAATTTAACCCAGGAGGAATGGACGGAACAACTGAACAAAGACGATAATGCGGTGGTTTTGGATGTCCGCACCCAGGAGGAAGTCGAACAGGGATACATTCCGGGCTCCCATAACATTGATATTTACCTTGGGCAGGAATTCATGGATGAACTGGGGAAACTCGACAAATCTAAAAACTACTATGTTTATTGCAGGTCAGGTAACCGCAGTGGTCAGGCATGTGCCCTGATGAATAGCATCGGAATTACCAATGCCTTTAATCTGTTGGGGGGTTTTAATGAGTGGGAAGGGGAAATTGAAGAATGATAATGGTGGAACCAGAACAACCTATTCCGGAACTCAGTCGCAATAGCGGTGTTTTTGAAAACCTGCTCAGGAATGTCCCGGGCGCGATGGTTACCTGGCGGAAGGAGAATGGGGCCTGGTGCCTGTTGGAGATAGTGTGCCACTTACTCGATGAAGAACTGGAAGATTTTAGGGCAAGGTTGCGGCAAACACTGGAAAACCCCGGACAGGATTTAGCGTCTATTGATCCGGTTGGCTGGGTGGCCCACAGGGGCTACATGCAAAGGGATTACAAAAAGGTCCTCGACCAATTTTTGCAGGAACGGAGGGATTCCGTTACCTGGCTGCTTTCACTGAGGGATACGCCCTGGCAGAATTGTTCTTTGCATCCGGAATACGGGGAAATTTCTGCCAGAAAGTTTCTCTGCAACTGGTTGGCGCATGACTACCACCATATCCGGCAGATCAACCAGATACAATATCACTACCTGAAAGCGAAGACCGGGGAAGACCTTACCTATGCCGGCAATTGGTAAAGCGGGAACTGTAATCCTAAACCTTACGGGCTATCTCAAAAAGAGGAGTGCAGGGCAATTCCTATTGAGTGCAAAAGGTTTACAGGGTTCGGCCCTACCTTAGAGCTTATTTACCGGCGGCTATGAGGTAAGACCTCTTACATTATATATGGAAGCATAAAAAACTACTCCAATCCAACCTTTTTACCACTGGGAATGACACAGTCGTTATTCTGTCTGAAGGAACCCATAACCATCTTTCAGGCCCCGACTTTTTCAATGCACGGATAGCGATCGCCGGGCAGTTGTGGGCAGGTAATGTGGAAATACATCGCAAATCATCTGATTGGTATCTTCACAACCACGGGGATGACAGCAACTATCAGAATATCATATTACATGTGGTCTGGGAGGATGACCTTACAGTATTTCGGAAGGATAATACGGCCATCCCAACCCTGGAATTAAAAAACTTTATTCCCCAGAAACTGCTCGCCAACTATCAAAAACTCTTTGACGGGCAGGGGATCTCATTTATAAATTGTGAGCGGGAAATAGCGGGGATAGACCAATTTCTAATCAGCCAATGGTTGGAGAGGCTTTACATTGAGAGGGTGGAAAAGCTGTCCGTGCGGATCCACCAATTATTAACAGCTATGCAACAGGATTGGGAGCAAGTATTTTTTATGTTGCTCCTGAAGAGTTTTGGTTCCAAAATAAATGGGGAGGCCTTCATGAGTATAGGAAAAGCACTTGATTTTAAAGTGGTCAGGAAACTTGCAGGCAAGCAATTTCAGTTAGAAAGCATTTTATTCGGTATGAGCGGCCTGTTGGAAGACACAGGGCAAAAAGACGCGTATTGTCGACTGCTGAGGTCGGAATACCGCTATTTGAAAAATAAATTCAGGCTGGATGGTACGGGTGTCTTCAAATCGGAATTTTTCAAACTGCGCCCGGTCAATTTCCCCACCATCAGGCTATCCCAACTGGCTACCTTATATGCGACACACCCACAATTATTCAGCCAGGTAATCGGGATCAATACGGTAAAGGGGTTCTACGAATTGTTTGAGGTGGCGGCATCCCCTTACTGGAGGGACCATTATACATTCGGCAAACGATCCGGGCCAGGCCCCAGGAAGCTGTCCCCTGAATTCATCGATTTATTGCTGATCAATACGGTGCTCCCCATAAAATTTTGCTATGCTGCATGCCATGGTACCGTGGGCACCCCTGATATCATCGGGGTTATAAGGGCCCTGAAATCTGAAAATAACGGGATAATCGATAAATATGAAAGTCTGAACCTCCGAAGCAGGGATGCAGGGGAAAGCCAGGCGCTGCTTCATTTGTACCATGAATATTGTACCCGGAACAAATGCCTTCATTGTGCCATAGGTTCTGCATTATTAAGTGGAAAGTAGTATTTTTAGCTGATGAACCTATTATATCAATTATTGTATTATTTTCAGAAACGCGGGTTTGAAGTTTGCCGTCGTATAGCTGAAAGCCTGGGAATCAGGGCCAGGGTGGTTCGTACGAGTTTCATATATCTTACATTTGTGACCCTGGGATTTGGTTTTGCATTATACCTGTTTTTAGCATTCTGGTTGAGAATAAAGGATCTGGTCTATACGAAACGAACTTCTGTGTTTGATCTTTGATATGATTCGATTGTTACGTTCCAAAATCTATCTTGCCGTGTTCCTGATGGCCCTGGTCCTTCTTTCGGGTATCCTTGGGTACCGGTTTATTTCCAGTTATACATGGATTGAAGCCCTCTACATGACTATTATAACGGTTACCACCGTTGGCTTTTCAGAGGTGAGGCCCCTTGATACAAATTCGAAGTTATTTACCGTGGTTTTGATAATTTCGAGTGTGTTCATCCTTACATTCGCAATTTCAGTGGTGACGGAATACATAGTGAGCAGAAATTCCCTGCAACTCCTTAATAAGAAAAAAGTGAAAAACCAGATCAAAAACCTTTCCAAACATGTTATTGTTTGCGGTTATGGCCGGAATGGTATGCAATCTGTCGCCAGGTTAAAAGCCTATAATAAACCTTTTGTGGTCATTGAAAAGGAACGGGAGATTATTGAGAAATATGAAGGTGAGGTACTTTTTGTGGAAGGGGATGCAAATGATGACGAGGTGTTGAAAGAGGCAGGCATCGAGCGGGCAAATTACCTGATTGCGGCATTGCCGGATGATGCAACCAACCTGTTCGTGGTATTGTCTGCAAGACAGTTTAAAAAAGACCTGTATATAATCAGCAGGGCATCCGAGGTGACATCCCAGAAGAAACTGAGGCTTGCCGGTGCCGATACGGTTGTGATGCCGGATAAAATAGGCGGTGACCATATGGCGGCCTTAGTTGTAATGCCCAACCTCATCACCTTTATGGATAAACTATCAATGGAGGGAGAGCATACCACCAACCTGGCAGAAGTAGCCATAGAAGATTTTAAGGTGAGTACGGAAAACAATTCACTCAGGGACCTCGATCTGCGCAGGAAAACAGGCTGTACCATTATCGGGTATATCGAACCCACCGGAAGGTATATAATCAACCCGGAAGCTGATTTACCCTTGCAACCACACAGTAGGGTTATTGTGCTCGGCAGGCCGGAACAAATCCGAAAACTCCATGAGATGTTCAAGATAGATTAATGATATTTAGTAGATTATATTTGACCGTGTGGCGTTTTTTTAGGATATTACCGGCTTTATAAAAATATAAAACAAACCATTATTACGAACCAAAACTGATATTATGAAGTATAGATTCCTTGCTGCAATCACCCTTTTTTTACCCCTCTTTAGCGGGGCTCAGGAAAAAGGCCTGGATGAAAAGGTGAACGATGCCTTTATGCCGGTTGCAGTTTGGTGGGAGAATTTAATATTAACCCCTATACACGTAGCCGGTTATAATTTACCCATAGTCCTTCTACTGCTTATCTTCGGTGCAACATTTTTCACAATCTACTTCCGGTTTCCCAATATCACCAAATTTCCGTTGGCTATCAATGTAGTCCGGGGAAAATATGAGGAGATTGAAAAGTATGGCCTGGAGAAGGTGGAACTACATATGACTGAAGAAGGGGATATTCCGGATACCATCCGGGATGAGAGTGAGGAAGGGGAGGTTAGCCACTTCCAGGCTTTGGCTACGGCCGTATCCGGCACGGTGGGGCTGGGGAATATCGCCGGGGTTGCCGTTGCCATTGCGCTGGGCGGTCCCGGGGCAACTTTCTGGATGATTGTGTGTGGCCTTATCGGGATGTCTACCAAGTTCGTTGAATGTACCCTTGGTGTCAAATACCGGGATCTGGGCCCCGATGGAACGGTTTATGGCGGCCCTATGTATTACCTTTCCAAAGGCCTCCAGGAAAAGGGATGGACAAAATTAGGGAAGGTCCTTGCGGCCGTTTTCGCTGTCTTATGTGTGGGTGCATCCTTTGGAGGTGGGAACGCCTTTCAATCTAACCAGGCTGCTGTTCAGATCACCAGCATGATGAATTTGCAGGGTGGGGCTACAGGAGTGATAATCGGACTCATTCTCGCTATTTTGGTAGGTATCGTAATTATTGGAGGGATTAAAAAAATTGCGCGCGTTACCGAGAAGATCGTTCCATTTATGGCAGGGATCTATGTCCTCGCCTCCCTCGTTATCATATTTGCGAATTTCCGGTATATAGGGGAAGCTTTTTCAATGATTTTTTCCGGTGCCTTTACCCCAGAAGCAGGTTTGGGGGGCATCCTGGGGGTGATCATTGTAGGATTTCAAAGGGCTGCCTTCTCCAATGAAGCAGGAGCAGGGTCTGCCGCTATTGCCCACTCCGCGGTTAAAACCAGATATCCCGCCAGTGAAGGCATCGTGGCTTTGCTGGAGCCTTTTATAGATACGGTGGTAATCTGTACTATGACAGCCCTCGTGATCATTTTCTTTAACATTGATGCCGGGGCCTTCGATTATGGCAATGCCGTAGGCAGCACAGTATTGATCAACGAGACCGGGGCCTATGTAGGGGGTGTTGACCTCACCTCCATGGCCTATGATTCTGTCATCCCGGGATTCCGGTATATCCTTACGCTGGCGATAGTGCTTTTTGCCTTTTCAACTATGATCTCATGGTCATACTACGGGCTGCAGTCCTGGAAATACCTTTTTGGAAGGGGCAGATCAATGGACATCATCTACAAAATACTTTTTCTCACGTTCGTTGTTATAGGCGCCGGGGCTACCCTTGATGCTGTCATCAAATTTTCAGATGCCATGATACTGGCGCTGGTATTCCCGAATATGATAGGATTGCTCATCCTGTTTCCCAGGGTAAAAAAGAGCCTGGATCGCTACCTCGCTGCCATTGAAAAGATCTATCATCCGAAATAGGTGCTATTTTGAAGAATTTCAGATCCCACTTCAGGTTCAATAAACAGGAACGGAGTGGGATTTATTATTTGTTGCTCATCATCATAGTGCTACAAGCTGTTTATTTTGTTGTGGTAATGATCAAACCTCCTGTTACCCCGGGGTTCGAAGTGGATATGGAAATGCAGGGTCTGATTGACGAACTAAAGGACCGGCATGCAGCCGGGGATACCCTAAGGCTGTATCCCTTTAACCCTAATTATATCAGTGACTTCAAGGGATATTCCCTGGGTATGTCAGCGGAGGAAATTGACAGGTTGCACCAGTACCGGGGGCAGCGTAAGTTTGTGAATTCTGCATTGGAGTTTCAGCAGGTTACGCTTCTGTCCGACTCCCTGCTGGCAGTGATAGCCCCTTTTTTCAGGTTTCCGGAATGGGTCCGGGAAAGGGAGGCTACCCACTCACAGGCCGCTTCCCTAAAAGTACCGGAAACGGTGGGTTTAAAGGAAAGAATTAAAATAGATCTCAATACGGCCACCCTTGAAGAGCTTAAAGAAGTTCAGGGCATTGGCGATAAGCTGGCAGCCAGGATCATTAAATTCAGGACTGCGCTGGGGGGGTTCCTGGTGGCGGATCAACTATACGATGTATACGGCCTACCTCCCGATGTCACCGCCAAAGCATTACAAAAATTTGAAGTCCGGGTTCCCCCCGAAATAGCCCGGGTTAACCTCAATACGTCCTCAGCGGCGGAACTGGCCCGGATCCTGTATATAAATGATGCCCTGGCTAATAGCATAGTAGCCCACAGGGAGGTCATCGGGGGATATAAAACATTTGATGAACTGGGTAATATAGCCGATTTTCCGATAGAGAAAATTGATAGAATTACGCTATATTTGAGACTTTAAATTCCTATAATGATAACAGACACTATGTCTTCCCTTAGTTTTGATTATTCAGAGACCCAACAAATGGTTGCCGAATCGGCACGGGAATTTGCCGAGCAGCATATCAGGCCACACATTATGGAATGGGATGAAGCCCAAACCTTTCCGGTCGCACTTTTTAAAAAGGCGGGGGAAATGGGGTTTATGGGAGTGTTGGTTCCAACGGAGCTGGGCGGTTCCGGCCTGGGCTACCATGAATACGTGGCGATCATTGAGGAAATCTCCAAGGTAGACCCGTCAATCGGATTGTCTGTTGCTGCCCACAGTTCACTTTGCACCAACCATATACTTTCTTTTGGTAATGTGGAACAGAAGAAACGGTGGATCCCTAAACTGGCCACTGCGGAATGGATAGGGGCCTGGGGACTGACAGAGCACAACACCGGTTCGGATGCAGGGGGGATGAACACCACTGCCATACGGCAAGGGGATCATTGGATCATTAATGGTGCGAAGAATTTCATTACCCATGGTATAAGCGGGGATATTGCCGTCGTAATTGCGAGGACAGGAGAAAAAGGAGATAGCCACGGCATGACGTCCTTTGTAGTGGAAAAAGGTACAGCGGGCTTTAGCAGTGGCAAAAAGGAAAATAAGCTGGGTATGCGGGCCAGTGAAACCGCTGAAATGATATTCAGTGATTGTAAAATTCCGGATTCCAACCGGTTGGGGGATGTAGGCAATGGCTTTGTGCAATCCATGAAGGTTTTGGATGGGGGACGGATATCCATAGGGGCCTTATCCCTTGGTATTGCCAAGGGCGCTTATGAGGCGGCGCTGCGCTATTCAAAGGAGCGGGTGCAATTTGGGAAACCGATCAGCGAGTTTCAGGGAATATCCTTTAAACTGGCCGATATGGCTACAGAGATTGAAACTTCGGAATTGATTTTGCACAAGGCTGCTTTTCTGAAGAACGAAGGGCGGAAGACAACCAAAATAAGCGCTATGGCGAAAATGTACGCCTCTGAGGTTTGCGTAAGGGTAGCCAATGAAGCTGTGCAAATACACGGGGGTTATGGGTATACGAAGGATTTCCCCGTGGAAAAATTTTACAGGGATTCCAAACTTTGTACCATTGGGGAAGGAACGACCGAAATACAGAAGATCGTCATCGCCAAGAATATTTTAAAATAAATTCTTTTCCTTTCGGTAATTCCGGTTATATTTGCAAACTCAAATCACTAAAGAAAGGAGGTTGTAGCCTATGTTGATCATACCAGTTAAAGAAGGAGAAAATATAGATAGGGCTTTAAAACGTTTTAAACGTAAGTTCGACAGGACCGGTACTATGCGGCAATTGCGAAAGCGGCAGCAATTTACCAAACCTTCTGTAGAGCGCAGACAGCAAGTCCAGAAAGCGCAATATATCCAGGGCCTAAGAGACCAGGAAGAAATATAGCATAATCGTTAAACCCAATAGGATCCCGCAACTGAAATTTTTCAGTATGCGGGATTTTTTATGCCCTATTATGTCCTGCGTTTTGTAGCTTTGTGGAATGTCTGTCGGCGCCTTTATTGACTATCTTTCATTAGAGCGGAAGTATTCCCCCCATACGGTGAATGCCTATCATAAGGATATTGCAGAATTCGCAGGATGCTGTCAGGAGTCCTACGGGCTTTCGGAAATCGATACAGCAGATTACAGTCTTATCAGGAGTTGGATTGTATTGTTGGTGGGCAAGGGCCTATCTAACCGCACGGTAAACAGGAAGGTGGCATCCCTGAAGGCCTATTACAGGTTTCTGCAGGGAATTGAGAGGATACCCTTTAGCCCCCTCGCCAAACACAGGGCCCTGAAAACGTCCAGGAAGGTCGAAATTCCATTCTCGGAACTGGAGATGGACCGCCTGTTCGGGGAGATTCCTTTTGAAGACACGGCGGAAGGGGCGCGTGACCGACTCGTCATTGAGTTGTTATATACCACCGGCATAAGGCGGGCCGAACTGATCAATCTAAAAGTTAAGGACGTAGACCTGCCCCGGAAAACCATTAAAGTCCTTGGGAAACGGAATAAGGAGCGCATCCTCCCCTTGTTGGAATCAACCTGTCAATCGTTCAGGTGCTATCTGGAGTTACGCAATTCGCCCTCCGATCCTGAAAGTGAACCCTATATTTTTCTTTCCCAAGCTGGTCATAAAATTTATGAATCCCTTGTCTATAGAATTATAAATGGGTATTTTAGTAAGGTCTCTTCAAAGGTTAAAAAGAGCCCACATATTTTACGGCATACCTTTGCCACTCATTTGCTGAATAAAGGAGCAGATATGAATGCGGTAAAGGAATTGCTTGGACACAGCAGTTTGGCGTCAACACAGGTCTACACACATAATAGTATCGCTGAACTTAAGAAAACACATGCTTCTTCCCACCCCAGGAGCAAAGAGTAGCAGAACGTTCTTTTAAATTGTTTCACCTTTAAATCTTTTACTTATGAAAGTAAACACACAATCAGTTAATTTTAATGCCGATGGAAAGCTAATTGACTTTGTTCAGAAAAGATTGGATAAACTGGATCTATACTATGATAAAGTAATCAGTTCCGAAGTTTTTTTAAAAGTTGAAAATACGAGTGCAAAGGAAAATAAGATTGTGGAAATCAAATTGCTGGTACCGAAGAATGAATTCCTGGTTAAAAAGCAATGTAAATCATTTGAGGAAGCTGTGGATTCTGCCTGTAGTTCCCTTGAACGAAAACTGGTGAAAAAGAAGAAAAAACCACGGGCCGGGGTATCCTTAAAATTTTTGTAATTTTGTTTTGATTAAATAAATAATTATCTACATTTGCAGTCCGTTAGAAATAGCGGGCTTTTTTATGCGGTAAAAAGCATTAAAAGCCGATGTAGCTCAGCTGGCTAGAGCAGCTGATTTGTAATCAGCAGGTCGTGGGTTCGACTCCCTCCATCGGCTCGAAATTGGGGAAGTCCGCGAGGTTTTTCTCAATTGTTTTTTGAGCATAGAATAGTGACTATAGGATTCTTGTGGATTGGATTCTGCAACTACAGGACGGCAAAGTTCCCGGGTGATGCGGAACACGCTGATTTGGAGAATGTTGGATAAAATGTGACAGGAGAACCGGAAGTGTGTTTTGAAGCAAGGGCATTTTAATAAAAAAAAGCTTGAATATCAAACCAGGTGGGCTGCCGGGATTACATTACAGGTGTTGGATCGGGTTAAGTTCATCACATACTGAAAAAATGAGTCGGGGAGATACTCAAGCGGCCAACGAGGACAGACTGTAAATCTGTTGGTTTCACCTTCGCAGGTTCGAATCCTGCTCTCCCCACAAAAATTGTCAGGGGTTCAGGATACTGGATTCACAAGTTACATTGCCGGAATTTTCGAAGGCATGTTGAAATAGTGAAAATTAAAATTGCGGGAGTAGCTCAGTTGGTAGAGCGTCAGCCTTCCAAGCTGAATGTCGCCGGTTCGAACCCGGTCTCCCGCTCTGAATCAGGACGAAAAGTTAAAAAGCTTTAGGACTGTTAAAGGTTATCAAGGAAGAAGGTGGTTCTATACCTTTACCGGGAAATGCCCGGGAAGCTTGTTCTTCTGCTCAGAGACCTTGGGTAGCGATTGTTGTTTTTTGTAGAAGTTGTTGTAGGTTTAGCCTGAACCTTTTAACATTAAACTCTGAACCCAACAAGCCGACGTAGCTCAGGGGTAGAGCGTTTCCTTGGTAAGGAAGAGGTCACGGGTTCAATTCCCGTCGTTGGCTCTAGAATGGTGGTGGAACACGGGAGGGAAAATAAGCCAATTGCATGTTAAGGACCATGGTACACGCCCTCCAGGGATTAATTACGGGTCACTGGCACAGCATAAATAAAATTTGAACACTAATATAAACTAAGATTTAAATTCAATAAAAATGGCAAAGGCAACTTTTGATCGTTCCAAACCGCACTTAAATATAGGTACCATTGGACACGTAGATCACGGTAAAACTACATTAACTGCTGCTATTACTTCGGTATTGGCGAACGCAGGACTATCCGAAGTAAGGAGTTTTGATTCTATTGACAATGCTCCTGAGGAAAAAGAACGTGGTATTACTATCAATACCTCTCACGTAGAGTACCAAACGGTCAACAGGCACTATGCCCACGTTGACTGTCCCGGTCACGCGGATTACGTGAAGAACATGGTTACCGGGGCAGCGCAGATGGATGGTGCCATCCTGGTAGTTGCTGCTACAGACGGGCCTATGCCTCAGACACGGGAGCACATCCTTTTGGGACGCCAGGTTGGCATCCCAAGAATGGTAGTATTCCTGAATAAAGTGGATATGGTGGATGATGAGGAACTTTTGGAGCTCGTTGAGATGGAAGTAAGGGAATTGCTTTCCTTCTATGAATATGATGGTGACAACGGTCCTGTTATTTCAGGTTCTGCGCTTGGTGCACTTAACGGGGAGCAAAAGTGGGTTGATTCGGTTATGGAACTGATGACTGCCGTGGATACCTGGATCGAAATGCCGGAAAGGGATGTGGAAAAGCCTTTCCTCATGCCGGTAGAAGATGTATTTACCATCACGGGTCGTGGTACTGTTGCAACAGGCCGGATTGAGACCGGTGTTGCCAATACCGGTGATTCTGTTGAAATTATTGGGATGGGGGCAGAGAAACTTACCTCTACCGTTACGGGTGTGGAAATGTTCCGTAAAATATTGGACAGGGGAGAAGCTGGTGACAACGTTGGGATCCTATTAAGAGGTATTGAGAAATCAGATATCAAAAGGGGAATGGTTATCTGTAAGCCGGGATCAGTAAAACCACATGCGAAGTTTGAGGCAGAGGTTTATATCCTTAAAAAAGAAGAAGGTGGACGTCATACGCCATTCCATAATAACTATCGTCCACAGTTCTATGTGCGGACTACAGACGTAACGGGTACGATTAACCTGCCCAGTGGTGTGGAAATGGTAATGCCTGGTGATAACCTGACAATTACAGTAGATTTGCTTCAGGCAATCGCATTGAGTGTTGGTCTTCGTTTTGCCATTCGTGAAGGTGGCAGGACCGTCGGAGCCGGTCAGGTTACCAAAATTTTAGATTAATAACATACGATCATTTGCAGCATTGAGGTGTCCCGCTTTAGCGGGATACCTTTCAATGTAATTAGATACGGGTGTAGCTCAGTTGGTAGAGCACTGGTCTCCAAAACCAGGTGTCGGGAGTTCGAGTCTCTCCTCCCGTGCTGAAAAAAGGAAAAAGGCCTGTGAGACGAGAAGCCTGTCCCGTGCGAAGCCACGGGAAGTCTCTCCTCCCGTGCAGGAAATAAAGTAATAACCAGGAGCACCGTAAACGGACAAAGGGCTTTAACCCGAAATAATGGGGGAAGCTGCAGAGGGGTTTCTCAGGGTACAACGTAAAATAGCACAGCATGGTTACATATATAAGGGAATCCATAGAAGAATTAAGGCACAATGTTACGCTGCCCTCCAGGGCCGAATCATCTAACCTTATGGTCATTGTTGCCGTGTTTTCTATCCTGTTTGCATTGGCAACCTGGGGTGTGGATTCCATATTCAGCGAGTTGATTACATTGTATTTTAAAACATTAATTAATTAAGCTGGATTATGTCAGAAGTACTTGAAAAGAAATGGTATGTAGTGAGAGCGGTCAGTGGTCAGGAAAATAAGATCAAGGGCTATATCGAAAGTGAAGTGGAGCGCCATGGATTTGGAGACTTTCTGGAGGATGTACTTGTGCCGACCGAAAAGGTTGTACAGATAAGGAACGGAAAGAAAATCAACAAGGAAAGGGTTTATTTCCCGGGCTATATCATGATCAAGGCCAATTTAGGCGGGGAGATGGTACACATTATACGCTCTATTACCAATGTAATTGGGTTTTTGGGCGAAACCAAAGGGGGAGATCCCGTGCCGCTGCGAAAATCGGAGGTCAACAGGATGCTTGGAAAAGTGGATGAACTGGCTGTCAATACAGATAGCGTTGCGATTCCATTTGTCCTTGGGGAAACCGTGAAAGTCATTGACGGGCCTTTCAACGGATTCAACGGCACGGTGGAGAAGATCAATGAAGAAAAGCGAAAGCTCGAGGTAATGGTGAAGATCTTCGGGAGAAAGACTCCCCTGGAATTAAGCTATATGCAGGTAGAAAAAGTATAGAATTTGTTACATATATATAAAGTTGTGTTGCTTCCAAATTAGACACGCTTTGCAATTTAATTTTAAACAATGGCAAAAGAAATAAGTAAAGTAGTAAAACTACAAGTTAGGGGAGGTGTTGCGAATCCGTCGCCACCGGTTGGACCCGCTTTAGGTGCTGCCGGCGTTAACATCATGGAGTTCTGTAAGCAATTTAACTCGCGTACGCAGGACAAACAAGGCAAATTGTTGCCTGTTGTTATCACCGTGTACAAGGACAAATCATTCGATTTTGTCGTTAAGACACCACCAGCGGCAGTGCAACTTATGGAAGCGGCTAAGATTAAAAAAGGATCAGGCGAACCTAACAGGGCCAAATCAGGGAATGTTTCCTGGGCTCAGGTAAAAACGATTGCAGAAGAAAAAATGGTGGATTTAAATGCATTTACGATTGAGTCGGCAATGAGTATGATCGCAGGAACAGCGCGTTCCATGGGCCTCAAAGTATCGGGGAAGCGACCTTTTTAAAATCTTATAAGCAATTTTAGCATGGGAAAAATAACAAAAAAACAAAAAGAGGCCCGGGCCAAGATAGAGAAAGACAGGCTCTACACGGTGAAGGAGGCTTCTGCATTGATAAAGGAAATAACCAATGCCAAATTTGATGCGTCGGTGGAACTGGCCGTTAGGCTGGGAGTAGATCCGAGGAAGGCCAATCAAATGGTACGTGGCGTGGTTACGCTGCCTCACGGCACCGGGAAGGATGTAAAGGTCCTGGCATTGGTTACCCCTGATAAGGAGGAAGAGGCCAAAGAAGCTGGCGCCGATTTTGTTGGGTTGGATGAATACCTGGATAAGATCAAGAATGGGTGGACAGATGTTGATGTGATCATCACCATGCCCAGCGTCATGGGAAAACTCGGCCCGTTAGGACGTGTGCTTGGACCCCGTGGCCTGATGCCGAACCCGAAGACCGGTACCGTAACCATGGATATCGCCAAGGCGGTAGCGGAGGTTAAGGCTGGTAAAATTGATTTCAAGGTTGATAAAGGCGGCATCGTACATGCAGCCATTGGGAAGGTATCCTTTACAGAAGATAAGATTGCAGACAATGCAAAGGAATTGCTCGATACCCTGACCAAATTGAAACCGGCTGCATCCAAAGGGATCTACATGAGGACGATCCATATGTCCAGTACCATGAGTCCAAGTGTTCAATTAGATCCAAAAGCAGTTTAACGGCAAAAGTATTATTATGACAAGAAAAGAAAAAGCGACTGCTATAAAGGATCTGACGGCTCAGTTGGCTGATAGTTCAACGATTTACCTGGCAGATATTTCCGGCATGAACGCCACCACAACATCCAATTTAAGGAGGGCCTGTTTTAAGGCCAATATAAAATTGTCCGTAGTGAAAAATACCTTGTTGGCCAAGGCAATGGAAGCTTCGGATAAGGAATTCGGGGAATTGCCCCAGACATTGAAGGGTAATACCTCCCTCATGTTTGCAGAAGTAGGGAATGCCCCGGCCAAACTGATTAAGACCTTCAGGAAAAAGTCTAACAAGCCTTTATTGAAAGGGGCTTTTATAGCCGAAGCGATCTATATTGGGGATGATCAACTAGATGCCCTGGTGGAAATCAAATCCAAGGAGGAAATGGTCGGTGTGATCATTGGATTATTGCAGTCCCCTGCTAAGAATGTGATCTCCGGACTTAAGTCGGGAGGTGGGAAACTCGCAGGTATACTGAAAACATTATCCGAAAAATAAGTACGCACTAAAACCCAGTATAATTTTAAAATTTTATTAAACAATAGAAAAATGGCAGATTTAAAAGATTTCGCAGAACAATTGGTCAACTTAACTGTAAAAGAGGTAAACGAACTGGCCGCTATATTAAAAGATGAGTACGGTATAGAACCTGCAGCTGCTGCTGTTGCAGTAGCCGCAGGCGGAGCCGCCGCAGGAGACAGTGACGAGGCTGCAGAAGAAAAAACAGAATTCGATGTAATCCTTAAAGCTGCAGGCGGATCCAAATTGGCAGTTGTTAAATTGGTAAAAGAACTGACCGGACTTGGGTTGAAAGATGCCAAAGATATTGTGGATAGTGCACCAAAGGCAGTAAAAGAAGGTGTCTCCAAAGATGAAGCAGAAGGAATTAAAAAATCATTGGAAGAAGCTGGAGCAGAAGTTGAGCTTAAATAATAGCAATAGCCGTATGGTTTAGGTTTAGGTCTTCCACCTTTGGTGGCTAGACCTAAACCTGTTTATGCACCGTATAGTAAGGTCTATACTACCCACCCATTATATTCACGTTCTAAATTTTGTCCATAGATGTTCACAAAACAGACTGAAAGAATAAGTTTCGCATCCGCTAAGAACATACCGGATTACCCGGATTTCTTGGACATTCAGATTAAATCATTTCAAGATTTTTTTCAACTTGAAACAAAATCTGACGAAAGGGGCAATGAAGGATTGTACAATACCTTCATGGAAAACTTCCCAATCACTGATACCAGAAATCAATTTGTACTCGAGTTTCTGGACTACTTTATCGATCCCCCCAGATACTCCATACAGGAATGCATTGAGCGGGGACTTACCTATAGTGTTCCCCTAAAGGCAAGGTTAAAACTATTTTGTACCGATCCGGAACATGAGGATTTCGAAACCATCGTACAGGATGTCTATTTGGGTACTATTCCCTATATGACCCCCAGTGGTACCTTTGTTATCAACGGGGCTGAACGCGTTGTGGTTTCACAGTTGCACCGTTCACCAGGGGTATTCTTCGGCCAGTCTTTCCACGCCAATGGCACTAAATTGTACTCGGCCAGGGTAATCCCGTTCAAAGGTTCGTGGATTGAATTTGCTACGGATATCAACAGCGTTATGTACGCTTATATCGACAGAAAGAAAAAATTACCCGTTACTACCCTGTTCAGGGCAATCGGTTTTGAAAGGGACAAGGATATTTTAGAGATCTTTGACCTTTCGGAAGAGGTAAAGGTTTCTAAAGCCGGACTTAAGAAAATCCTGGGTCGGAAACTTGCCGCAAGGGTTTTGAATACCTGGCATGAGGACTTTGTGGATGAAGATACAGGAGAAGTGGTTTCCATTGAACGGAACGAAATTGTTCTGGACAGGGATACCATCCTCGAGAAGGAGCATATAGACCAGATTGTGGATACGGATGTCAAAACCATTCTGCTCCACAAAGAGAACAATGCGCAGAGTGACTATGCCATTATTCACAATACGTTACAAAAAGACCCTACCAATTCCGAGAAGGAAGCAGTAGAGCATATCTACCGCCAGCTGCGGAATGCGGAACCGCCCGATGAGGAAACCGCCAGGGGAATTATAGACAAACTGTTCTTTTCTGACCAACGATACAACCTTGGAGAGGTTGGCCGTTACAGGATGAACAAGAAATTAGGACTGGATATCGGGATGGACAAACAAGTCCTTACCAAGGAAGATATCATCACCATCATAAAATACCTTATCGAACTGATCAACTCCAAAGCGGAGATCGATGATATTGACCACCTTTCCAACAGGCGTGTCAGGACGGTAGGGGAGCAGTTGTCATCCCAGTTTGGAGTTGGCCTGGCCCGTATGGCCAGGACCATCCGGGAACGGATGAATGTAAGGGATAACGAGGTTTTTACCCCTATTGACCTGATCAATGCCAAGACTTTGTCTTCCGTGATCAATTCTTTTTTTGGTACAAACCAGTTATCACAGTTCATGGACCAGACCAATCCTCTGGCAGAAATCACCCATAAAAGGCGTTTATCTGCATTAGGGCCTGGTGGCCTTTCCCGTGAGAGGGCAGGATTTGAGGTTCGGGATGTTCACTATACGCATTACGGGCGCTTGTGTCCGATAGAAACCCCGGAAGGGCCTAATATCGGGCTTATTTCCTCCTTGTCTGTTTTTGCGAAGGTGAACCCGATGGGTTTCCTGGAAACCCCTTATAGGAAAGTGACAAAAGGAAAGGTGGATACAAAGGAATTTGTCTACCTGAGTGCAGAGGAAGAAGAAGGGATGAAAATTTCCCAGGCCAATATCCCTTTAAAGGAAAACGGCACCATAGATCAGGATAAAGTGATCGCCAGGGAAGAAGGGGATTTCCCCGTTGTGGATGCGACAGAGGTAAATTATACCGATGTGGCTCCCAACCAGATAGCCTCTATTTCCGCATCGCTGATCCCATTCCTGGAACACGATGATGCGAACCGGGCACTGATGGGATCCAACATGATGCGACAGGCTGTCCCCTTGCTTAAACCTCAGGCACCCATTGTAGGAACCGGCCTGGAAAGGCAGGTAGCATCAGACTCAAGGGTATTGATCAATGCTGAGGGCGATGGGGTAATCCAGTATGTGGATGCCAAGCAGATCACCATTACCTATAAAAGGTCAGAAGCTGAGCAACTGGTTAGTTTTGAAGAGGATTCCAAGACCTATGAACTGGTTAAATTCCGCAAAACAAACCAGGGCACCAGTATCAACCTGAAACCTATTGTTAAAAAAGGTGATAAGGTGAAGAAAGGACAGGTACTCTGCGAAGGGTATGCTACCGAAAGCGGAGAACTTGCACTGGGCAGGAACCTTAAAGTAGCCTTTATGCCCTGGAAGGGATATAATTTTGAAGATGCCATCGTAATTTCTGAAAAGGTGGTCCGCGAGGATATTTTCACTTCTATCCATATCGATGAATATGCACTGGAGGTAAGGGATACCAAACTAGGGGCTGAGGAATTGACTAATGATATTCCCAATGTCTCTGAAGAAGCTACCAAGGATCTTGATGAGTACGGTATGATACGGATCGGGGCTGAGGTAAAACCAGGTGATATCCTGATTGGTAAGATCACCCCAAAAGGGGAATCAGATCCAACGCCGGAAGAAAAATTGCTGCGCGCCATCTTTGGTGACAAAGCCGGGGATGTAAAGGATGCTTCCTTAAAAGCATCACCTTCCCTGCGCGGGGTTGTTATTGATAAAAAATTGTTTTCGCGTTCCATCAAGGACAAACGGAAACGATCTGAAGATAAGGAGGCCATCACCAACCTGGAACTGGAGTATGAAGTTAAATTCCAGGAATTGAAGAATGTCCTTATCGACAAATTGTTCAAGATTGTCAATGGCAAAACATCCCAGGGTGTACTGAATGACCTGGGGGAAGAAGTTCTTCCAAAAGGCAAAAAGTATACTATGAAGATGCTCAATGCCGTGGACGACTTTGCCCATTTGGTCAGTGGCAGCTGGACTGCGGACAAGGAAACCAATATTTTGGTTGCCGACCTGTTGCACAATTACAAAATAAAGTTGAATGACCTTCAGGGTAACCTGAGAAGGGATAAGTTCACCATTTCGGTGGGGGATGAGTTACCCGCGGGCATCATGAAACTGGCTAAAGTGTACATCGCCAAGAAGCGAAAGCTGAAAGTGGGCGATAAAATGGCAGGACGGCATGGTAACAAAGGTATTGTGGCCAGGATTGTCCGCCAGGAGGATATGCCATTCCTGGAAGATGGCACCCCGGTGGATATCGTTTTGAACCCCCTTGGTGTTCCTTCCCGGATGAATATCGGGCAGATTTATGAAACCGTTTTGGGTTGGGCCGGGCAAAACCTGGACAGAAAATTTGCGACCCCTATTTTTGATGGCGCCACTTTGGACCAGATCAACGAACTGACAGACGAAGCGGGCGTACCCAGATTTGGGCATACATATCTCTATGACGGGGGAACAGGTGAACGATTTGACCAGCCGGCAACCGTTGGGGTCATTTATATGCTGAAACTCGGACATATGGTGGATGACAAGATGCACGCCAGGTCTATAGGGCCTTATTCACTGATTACGCAGCAACCACTTGGAGGGAAAGCGCAATTTGGAGGCCAGCGATTTGGGGAGATGGAAGTATGGGCACTTGAAGCCTATGGCGCATCCGCTACATTGAGGGAGATCCTTACGGTTAAGTCAGATGACGTGATCGGAAGGGCGAAAACCTATGAGGCGATCGTTAAAGGTGAAACCATGCCAGAACCTGGATTACCAGAGTCTTTCAATGTATTGATGCACGAACTTAAAGGATTAGGTTTGGACATCAGGTTGGAAGAATAATAGAATTTCCTGTAACACAATTAATTTACTATCACCATTAGCATTATGGCTAGACTTAAAGATTCTAATACGATTAAAAGGTTTGATAAAATTTCCATTGGCCTCGCCTCACCGGAGTCTATCCTCGCGGAGTCAAGAGGGGAAGTTTTAAAACCTGAAACGATCAATTACAGAACCCATAAACCGGAACGTGATGGTCTTTTCTGCGAACGCATATTCGGTCCTGTTAAGGATTATGAATGTGCCTGTGGGAAATATAAACGAATCCGGTATCGGGGAATCGTCTGTGATCGTTGCGGGGTAGAGGTTACTGAAAAAAAAGTGCGCCGGGACAGGGTTGGCCATATCAATCTGGTAGTGCCGGTTGCCCATATTTGGTATTTTCGGTCCCTTCCCAATAAAATAGGATACCTTTTAGGGTTACCGTCCAAGAAATTGGATATGATCATATACTATGAACGTTATGTAGTAATCCAACCTGGTATTGCAAAGGGACTTGAAGGAGAGGAAATCAAGATGATGGATTTCTTAACGGAAGAAGAATACCTGAATATCCTGGAGACCATCCCGCCTGAAAATCAGTACCTGGATGATGCAGATCCCAATAAATTCATTGCCAAGATGGGCGCTGAATGCCTTATTGACCTGTTATCAAGGATAGATCTAAAGGAACTTTCCTATAACCTGAGGCACAAAGCCAATATGGAGACCTCCAAGCAGCGTAAGACCGAAGCCCTTAAAAGGTTGCAGGTCGTTGAAGCGTTGCGTGAATCACAGGATAACCGGGATAACAGGCCGGAATGGATGATCATGAAGGTTATCCCCGTCATTCCGCCGGAATTGAGGCCGTTGGTACCATTGGATGGTGGCCGGTTTGCAACTTCGGATTTGAATGACCTGTACAGAAGGGTGATCATCCGGAACAACAGGCTGAAAAGGTTGATGGAAATAAAGGCCCCGGAGGTCATTCTCAGGAACGAGAAAAGAATGCTCCAGGAAGCTGTGGATTCCTTATTTGATAATACCCGGAAGGCATCCGCGGTAAAAACGGAATCAAACAGGCCATTGAAATCTCTGTCAGACTCCCTTAAAGGGAAGCAAGGGCGTTTCCGCCAGAACCTATTGGGAAAACGAGTTGATTATTCTGCCCGTTCCGTAATTGTTGTTGGCCCTGAGATGAGATTGTTTGAATGTGGCCTTCCGAAAGATATGGCGGCTGAGTTATACAAACCGTTTGTAATCCGGAAACTGATTGAACGGGGTATTGTAAAAACCGTCAAATCTGCCAAAAAAATAATAGATAAAAAGGAACCGGTGGTCTGGGATATTCTGGAAAATGTCCTGAAAGGGCACCCGGTGTTGCTTAACCGTGCGCCAACCCTCCACCGTTTGGGTATTCAGGCCTTTCAGCCAAAATTGATCGAAGGGAAGGCAATACGACTGCATCCGTTGGTGTGTACAGCCTTCAACGCGGATTTTGACGGGGATCAGATGGCAGTGCATTTGCCATTGGGCCCGGAGGCGATCCTGGAATCCCAGCTGTTGATGCTGGCTTCCCACAATATTCTGAACCCTGCCAATGGTTCCCCGATCACAGTACCTTCCCAGGACATGGTTCTGGGCTTGTACTACATGACCAAGGAACGCAAATCCACCGCTGAGGTGAAGGTTAAGGGAGAAGGACTTACCTTTTACTCCTATGAGGAGGTTGTAATAGCCTTTAATGAAGGGGTTGTGGAACTCAACGCCACCATTAAGGTGCGCGCCAAGGATTTCAACGAGGCCGGCGAGTTGGTCAATCAGATTATCGATACCACCGTAGGCAGGGTACTTTTCAATATGGTTGTTCCGGAACAAGCCGGTTACATCAATGAAGTGTTGAATAAAAAATCACTAAGGGACATCATCGGCCGGATCCTGGCCGTTACAGATGTACCTACCACTGCTGATTTCCTGGATATGATCAAGACTATGGGCTATGATTTCGCTTTTAAAGGCGGGTTGTCCTTTAGCCTTGGTGATATTATTATCCCGGAGAAGAAACCTGAAATGATAGCTGATGCCAATGAACAGGTAGAGGGTATTATGATGAACTATAATATGGGACTTATCACAAACAATGAGCGCTACAATCAGGTGATCGATGTTTGGACGTCTACCAATGCCATGCTTACGGAATTGGCCATGAAGAACATTCGGGAAGATCAGCAGGGATTCAACTCTGTTTATATGATGCTTGATTCGGGTGCGAGGGGTTCAAAAGAACAGATAAGGCAGCTTACCGGTATGCGGGGATTGATGGCAAAACCCAAAAAATCCACTGCAGGTGGGGGCGAGATTATAGAAAACCCGATCCTCTCTAACTTTAAGGAAGGACTCTCTATTTTGGAATATTTCATATCAACACACGGTGCCCGTAAGGGATTGGCCGATACGGCCCTTAAAACGGCAGATGCGGGTTACCTGACCCGTCGTTTGGTGGATGTATCCCAGGATGTTATTGTGAACATTGAAGATTGTGGAACCCTAAGGGGTATCTTGGTGGAAGCGCTCAAGAAAAATGAGGAAGTGGTAGAAACGCTGGGAGAACGTATCCTTGGCAGGGTTTCACTGCATGACCTGTATAATCCCTTGACAGAAGAATTCATGTTAAAGGCAGGTCAGGAGATCCTGGAAGCCGATGTCAGGAAGATTGAAGCCTCCCCTATTGAAAAAGTGGAAGTGCGGTCTGCGCTTACATGTGAAGCACAAAAAGGGATCTGCGCCAAATGTTACGGAAGGAACCTTTCTACAAACAAAATGGTTCAGCGGGGTGAAGCGGTTGGTGTGGTTGCAGCACAATCCATCGGAGAACCCGGAACCCAGTTGACCCTGAGGACTTTCCACGTTGGGGGTATCGCAGGTAACATTTCAGAAGACAGCAAACTGGAAGCAAAATTTGGCGGGATAGCAGAAATTGAAGATCTGAGGACTGTTAAAAGTGAAATCAGTGAAGGTAAGTCGGCTGAGATCGTGATCTCAAGGACTTCGGAGATAAAAATGGTGGATGCCAAAACAGGCATCACCCTCAGCACCAATAATATCCCCTATGGATCCCAGTTGTTTGTCAAGAATGGCGACAAGGTTCAGAAAGGGGATTTGATTTGTCAGTGGGATCCTTATAACGGGGTCATTGTATCTGAATTCCCCGGTAAGATCGCTTATGAAAATATAGACCAGGGGATTACCTACCAGGTTGAGATCGATGAACAGACCGGTTTCCAGGAAAAGGTGATTTCAGAATCGAGGAATAAAAAGCTGATCCCAACCCTCTTGATCAAAAACTCCAAGGATGAGGTACTCCGTTCCTATAACCTTCCGGTGGGATCCCACCTGATGGTAGATGACGGGGATAAGATCAAAGAAGGTAAGATCCTTGTGAAGATTCCGCGAAAATCTGCCAAGACCGGGGATATCACCGGTGGACTTCCACGGGTTACGGAATTGTTTGAAGCGCGTAATCCTTCAAACCCAGCCGTAGTTTCCGAGATAGACGGGGTGGTTTCATTTGGTAAGATCAAAAGGGGTAACCGGGAGATTATTATTGAATCCAAACTGGGTGAAGTAAAAAAATACCTGGTAAAACTTTCCAATCAGATCCTGGTTCAGGAAAACGATTATGTTCGTGCCGGGATGCCGTTATCGGATGGTTCCATTACACCTGAGGATATCCTGGCTATCAAGGGTCCTTCAGCGGTGCAACAATACCTGGTCAATGAAGTGCAGGAAGTTTACCGATTGCAGGGCGTGAAGATCAATGACAAACATTTTGAAGTGGTGGTCAGACAAATGATGCGTAAAGTCCAGATCCAGGATCCGGGTGATACCATCTTCCTGGAGAATCAACTGGTTCACAAGGACGACTTTATCGAGGAAAATGATGAGATCTTTGGCAAGAAAGTTGTTATTGATGGCGGGGAATCCGATATCCTGAAAGCCGGGCAGATCATTACTCCCAGGGATTTAAGGGATGAAAATTCTATTCTTAAACGCACGGATAAGAACCAGGTCACTGCCAGGGATGCAGTAGCAGCCACGGCAACCCCCATATTGCAGGGGATCACCAGGGCTTCGCTTCAGACCAAATCATTCATATCTGCGGCTTCCTTCCAGGAAACTACCAAAGTATTGAATGAAGCTGCGGTAAGTGGTAAGATAGATTATCTGGAAGGCCTTAAGGAAAACGTGATCGTTGGTCATAAAATTCCGGCAGGTACAGGTATGAGGGATTATGAAAACATCATCGTCGGTTCCAAGGAGGAATACGATGAAATCATGGCCCGTAAGGAAGAATTGAAATTTTAATAACCCAAACCCTTGAATTTTATTCAGGGGTTTGTTTTTTGGATGATCATTAGAACAGGAAATTATGAGTGATAAGGAGGATAAACCAAAACAGATCAATATTGAACTGGATGAGAAAATCGCTGAAGGAATTTATTCCAACCTGGCAATTATCAACCATTCGGTGTCTGAGTTTGTAATCGATTTTATCAGCATGATGCCAGGAGCCCCTAAGGCCAAGGTAAAGAGCAGGATAGTCCTTACGCCCCAGCATGCAAAGAAATTCCTGAAGGCCCTTAGTGATAATGTGAGCAGGTTCGAAAAGTCTCATGGCACCATAAAGGACTATGATCAGCCCCCGATCCCACTTAATTTCGGGCCCACCGGGGAAGCATGAAAATTAAAAACCGCAATTGTAGACTGCGGTTTTTTTTTTGAACTCTTTATAATTTAGGAACTCAATATAATTACGAAAACGCTGGGGCTACCGTTTCAGGAATGAAGGGTTCAGGTAAATTCAGAGGTGAAGTGTAGCGTAACATTGGGGTATTTCTGTTGTGTCATCTGAAGCGAGAATTTGGAATCGGCTAAAAAAACTAGTTGGCCTTGTTTGTCCTTTGCCAAAAACTTTTGTTTAACCCGTTTGAATTCCCTGAATTCCTCACTGTTCGGGTTTTTTGGCTGCACCCAGCAGGCTTTGTGGGCCGGGAAGTTCTCATAGGTGCACTTTGCGCCATATTCATGTTCCAGCCGATACTGTATGACCTCATATTGCAGCGCCCCAACAGTGCCTATAACTTTTCTTCCATTGAGCTCCAGGGTAAATAACTGTGCTACCCCTTCATCCATCAATTGGTCAATGCCTTTATTCAATTGCTTGGTTTTCATCGGATCCGCATTGTTGATATATCTGAAATGCTCAGGTGAAAAACTGGGGATCCCTTTATAATGCAGCACTTCACCCTCGGTAAGCGTATCCCCGATCTTAAAGTTGCCGGTATCATGAAGCCCCACAATATCGCCTGGGAACGAAATATCAACAATCTCTTTCTTTTCGGCAAAAAAGGCATTGGGACTCGAAAATTTAAATTTTTTGTTCTGCCTGACATGCAGATAGGGCTTGTTCCTTTCAAACGTGCCTGAAACAATTTTGACGAAGGCAAGTCGGTCCCTGTGTTTGGGATCCATATTGGCATGAATTTTAAAAACAAATCCGCTCATTTCCTTCTCACTAGCCTTAACCAGGCGTTCCTCAGATCGCTTCGGGCGGGGGGATGGTGCGATTTCGATAAAACAGTCCAATAATTCCCGCACGCCAAAGTTATTCAGGGCAGATCCAAAAAAAACTGGTTGCAGCAAGCCGTCCAGGTACTGTTGTTTGTCAAATGAAGGATAGACACCACGGATCAGTTCCAGATTCTCCCGGAGTGTAGTTGCCGCTTTTTTCCCGATAATACGTTCCAGTTCCGGATTGGCTATATCGTCAAATGCAATGGTTTCCTGAATATTTTTTCTACTGTCTCCACTGAACAGATTGATATTCTTTTCATACAGGTTATAAATTCCCTGGAAATCATACCCCATTCCAATGGGAAAACTTAATGGCGTGATCGTCAGACCCAGTTTTTGTTCCACCTCGTCCATCAGATCGAATGCATCCTTCCCCTCCCGATCCATCTTATTGATAAAAACAATCATCGGGATTTTGCGCATTCGGCAAACTTCCACCAGTTTCTCGGTTTGCTCTTCGACGCCTTTTGCGACATCGATCACCACTATAACGCTGTCTACGGCAGTGAGGGTCCTGAAGGTGTCTTCTGCAAAATCCTTATGGCCCGGCGTATCAAGGATGTTTATTTTTTTATCCCTGTACAGGAACGCGAGGACAGAGGTAGCGACAGAAATTCCCCGCTGTCTTTCAATTTCCATAAAATCGCTGGTTGCCGTTTTTTTGATCTTATTGTTCTTAACGGCTCCTGCTTCCTGGATGGCGCCCCCGAATAATAACAACTTTTCGGTGAGGGTGGTCTTCCCCGCATCCGGATGGGAAATAATACCAAAAGTCCGGCGTTTCTGTAACTCTTTATTAAAATTCACTTGTTAAAATTTGTTCAAAAATAAAGGAAATAAAATCGTTACCCTGTATTGTCAGGGAATTTATAGCAGCGGTTCAATACGGGGAATAAAGGTGGACTTTCCGCTTGCGCACCTGTATGTGATTGAAAAATTGGGTTATCAGGATTAGGAGACAATTCATCGATTCACGCTCAGATCATACTGACCTTTGGTTATCCTGTAAATGCTATAATAATCAGATATTCAGCCGTTAGTCGAGTATAACGGTTGTTAAAAGAGTTTTGAGTATTAGGGCAGCCAAAACGAATTGATTGTACGTTTTTAGCCATATCTTGCGTGGAATTAATTGAAGAGCCCTAACTCTTACCTACATTTTCCTACATTGCCATGGTGATATGTTTAATTTGAAACTATCATTTATGGAAAACCGAGCCCCGACCAGAACTAGTAAAAGGTTATCCTTTTACCTAATTTTCCTGACTTCTATTTTTGTTTTCGCCCTCACCACATCCTTCGATAAGGCTGCTGCAGGCACCATTTACGATATCTTAATGGAGGACACAGATGGAGATGGCATCCAGGATGATATCGATATGGATGACGACGGGGACGGCCTCACAGACAGTACTGAAGATGCAGATACAGACGGGGACGCCAACCCGGCCACTCAGCCCACCGATACAGATGCGGATGGCACCCCTGATTACCTCGATCTGGATTCCGATGGCGATGGCATCGCCGATAATAGTGAATCTCAAAGTGCACAGAACCTTATCGGTACTTCCGGTATGGATCTGGATGGCAACGGGCTGGATGATGCCTATGAGGTAACTCCGGGGAGTGGGGAAGGAATAACTCCGATTGACTCTGACGGGGACGGGATTGCAGATCATCGCGATATTGATTCTGATAATGACGGGGTTCCGGATAGTGTGGAATCAAGTTTGCTTTCTACCGACTTTGATTGTGAAACGGTACCAACGCTCGATTTCAGTCAGGAACCAACTTTGGAATCCGGGGATCCGCTGACTGCAGGTGCAGTCTACCGTTTTGCCAATGTAACGCCTGCCCTGGATGCCCTCGTAACCATAGAAACCATATTGAACGGGGAAATTGTTTCCCTGGATCAAAATAATACTGACCCTGGTTTCTTTAAACCGGAAATAACGTTCTCCACCACAGACCTGGTGAGGATGCCCTATGTGGATTTGCGAATTACTGTCGTGGCCACAGGGAGTTCACAAAGTGTGGTGCTTAATGAACTCATCGCCAATTTTATAGACGTGGATGGGAATAATATATATCAGGAATTCAACAGGTTCAATACCCCGGCCAGTTATACTTTTGAGGAGGAGACCGAGGTTGGGATTGCCGTAACTTTCGGCGGATTGCTCATCAATGGCGGGATACAGGAATACGATGGTATTTTCAATACAAACCCAACCGTAAATGTAGCCGTAGAGTTTGTGAATATTTCATCCTTTGTCTTCAGGTTTGGTATTCAAACTGCCGCTCTGGATAATTTCACCACGCCGGTACCCCGACAATCCGGGATACAATTTTCCTGTCTTGATAATTTTGTCAATCCTCAAACCATAACCTTTAACACCGATGTTGATTCCGATGGGGATGGATATCCGGACAGGGTCGATATCGATTCGGACAATGATGGTATACCAGACAATGTGGAGGCACAGACCACGGATGGTTACATCGCACCAAGCGGAATGGATAGTGATGGGGATGGCCTGGACAATAACTATGATATCCCGGGGAATGAAGGTCTTACACCTGTCAATTCGGACGGTACGGATACCCCGGATTATCTGGATGATGATAGTGACAATGACCTGGTCCCCGATAACAACGAAGGGAACGATTTTAACTTTGATGGTATCCCGGACCAAAACTTCACCGGTACGGATACCGATGCCGACGGCCTCGATGATGGTTATGAAGGAGCGGATGTCACCGATGGCTTCGATGTGAATGATGAGATCAATGACCCGGGAAACGACCTCCCTGATACGGATGGGACAGAGGATGTGAACTACCGAGATATAGATGATGACGGAGATGGCATTGAGACACCAAATGAGGATGCCGACGGCAATGACGACCCTACCAATGATGATACCGATAATGATAATACTCCGGATTACCTCGATCCCACAGATGATCCTGACACCGATGATGATACGGTTCCGGATAATATTGATATAGATGATGACAACGACGGTATCCTCGATACCGTGGAGGACCCCAATTCGGATGGGGACGATAACCCCCTTACCAATTCGCAGGATCTCGACGGTGACGGACACCCGGACCATCTTGATATTGATGCTGACGACGATGGTATCCCTGATAATGTGGAGGCACAGTTAACCGACACCTATATCCCACCCGCTGGCGCGGATGATGATGGTGATGGTTTGGACAATGCTTATGAAGGAAGCGGCGATGAAGGTCTTAACCCTGTAAATACAGATGGGGCAGATGAAGCAGATTACCTGGATGACGATAGTGATAATGACCTGGTTCCGGACAATAACGAAGGAAATGACTTTAATTTTGATGGAATTCCGGATCAGGCCTTCCTGGGTATCGATACAGACGGGGATGGACTGGATGACGGATACGAGGGGGCTGATGCCGGCGATGGTTTTGACGTCAATGACGAGATAGGTGATCCGGCCATTGACCTGCCCGATACGGACGGGACAGAAGATGTAAACTACCGCGATTTTGACGATGACGCTGATGGCATAGACACTCCGGATGAAGATGTAAACGTGGACGGGGATCCTACCAACGATGATACGGATGATGACGGCACCCCTGATTACCTCGATCCGGACAACGGTCCCGATACCGATGGTGATGGGGTACTGGACTATAGTGACCTTGATGATGACAACGATGGTATCCTCGATAGCGTGGAAGATCCTGACCTGGATGGAGATGGCAATCCGCTTACGGATTCCCTGGACAGCGATGATGACGGCTACCCGGATCACCTGGATATAGATGCGGACAATGACGGCCTGCCCGATAACGTGGAAGCACAGACCACCACGGGATATATAGCTTCCAATGATGATGATGCGGCTACCTATACTGCCAATAGTGGTGTGAACAGCGCTTACCCGGGGGGGCTTACACTTGTTAATTCAGATGGGACGGACGAACCAGATTACCTGGATACCGATAGCGAAAATGACCTGGTACCGGATGATAATGAAGGGAATGATTTCAATTTCGATGGGATCCCGGACCTCACCTTTACAGGAGAAGACACAGATGGTGACGGTTTGGACGATGGTTTTGAAGGAAGTAACCTCAATGATGGATTTGATGTCAATGACGAGATTGACGATCCGGCCAACGACTTGCCTGATACCGACGGAACTGATGATGTGAACTACCGTGATTTTGATGATGACGGCGATGGCCTGGACACCCCTGATGAAGATGTAAACGGAGATGGTGATCCTGTTGACGACGATACCGACGAGGACGGCACCCCGGATTACCTGGACCCCGTGGATGACCGTCCCCAGGATACGGATATACTTGTAAACCAATTGGTAACTCCAAACGGGGATGGAAAAAATGATTTCCTGTGGATTGAGAACGTGGAATATGCCAAAAACAATTTCTTACGGATATACAACAGGTGGGGACTGGCTGTCTATGAAGGCCAGAATTACAACAACCAGAACAATGTATTTGACGGCCGGTCCAAAGGCAGGTCTACTGTGGGTACCCAGGATTATTTACCTGCCGGGGTTTATTTCTATATATTTGAATATGAGAAAGACCAGGAAAAAATTACCGATAGTAGTTATCTCTATATAAGTAAATAATGGTTTCTAGGCTTATGATGAACAAAACAAACCTGTGTATATTCCTGATGCTGCTTTTTACGGTAAGCAACGGTCTGTACGCACAACAAGATGCCCAGTACACCCAGTACATGTATAACACCATGAGCGTAAACCCCGCTTATGCAGGTTCCAGGGGCCAGCTTAGCATAGCAGCTTTATATCGGGCACAATGGTCCGGGTTAGATGGTGCACCTAAAACACAAACTCTGAACCTGCATTCTCCTATTCGCGAAAGCCGGCTGGGTTATGGTATTTCAATCATTAATGATAATATTGGTGATGGCGTGGTGCAGGAAACCCAGTTTGATGCCGTTATATCCTATACCATCGATGTTTCCCTGGAAGGGAAACTTTCATTCGGGCTCAAGGCAGGCGGCAATTTAATGAACCTGGATTTTAGCGGCCTCGAAAAACACGATGTGGAACCGGTGGGCACCGATAATATAGAGAACAAGTTTTCCCCAAATTTCGGTGTAGGGGTCTATTACCATTCAGACAGGTTTTATGCCGGCCTTTCAGCACCGAATTTGCTGGAGACGGATCATTTTGATAATTCACAAAGGGATGCAAATGCTGTTCAGTTCCTGTCAACAGAACGGATCAACTTCTATATGATAACAGGCTATGTTTTTGATATCAGCGGTAATTTAAAGTTCAAGCCCGCGCTTTTAACCAAAGTTGTCAGCGGTGCGCCTTTACAACTCGACCTGTCCGGCAGCTTCCTGTTCAATGAGAAGTTTTCTTTTGGGGCAGCCTACCGACTGGATGCAGCGGTTAGTGCGCTTGTAGGATTTCAGATAACCGACCAGTTCATGATCGGACTGGCATATGACAGGGAAACAACTGAATTGGGCAGTACTCAATTCAATGATGGGTCCTTTGAGGTTTTTTTAAGGTATGAATTGGTAAAATCCTTCCAGCGTTTGGTGTCACCCCGGTTCTTTTAATGTAATTCCATGACTAAGAATACTATCCTTTTTATTGCTTTGATCTCCTCTTTTGCCACTACTCTGATGGCTCAGGATAAAATGCTCGTAAGGGGGAATGAGAAGTATGAAGAATACTCCTTTACCCCTGCCATCGATATATACAAAAAGGTGCTCGACAAGGGATATGTTTCTGCTGATCTCCTCCGAAAACTCGGGAATGCCTATTATTTTAATGCTGACTATGCAGAAGCGGCAGCAATTTATAAGCGGCTGGTTTCAGAGTACGAAACGGAAGTAGGCCCTGAATATTATTTCAGATATGCCCAGACACTCAGGAGCCTGTTGGATTATTCCAGTTCGGATGGTATGATGGCCAAATTTACCGAGATGACAGCAGGAGATGGGCGCGCAGCGAGTTTTAAGAAGGAGAGGGATTATATGGTCGAGATAGAAAGCAACTCGGGAAGGTATGATGTTGCTCCTTTTCAATATAATTCGAAGTACTCGGATTTTGCCCCGGCCCTTTACAAAAAGGGACTGCTCTTTTCTTCAGACCGGGATACCGGTAATTTAGCGAAATACCGACATACCTGGAATTCCGGGGACTTCCTGGACCTCTATAAGGTTAATGTGGACAGCGTTTCCCTTAATACAGTGGTAAAACTGGATAATATCAATTCCCGACTGCATGAATCCACATCCGTTTTTTCTTCCGACGGCAAGACGATTTATTTTACCCGTAACAATTTCAAAGAGGGCAAGTACACGAAGGATAAGGATGGCATGATCAGGCTCAAAATATTTCGGGCATCCCTTATAGATGGCGAATGGATGAATTTGGATGAACTTCCGTTCAACAGTGACACGTATTCTGTAGCCCATCCAGCATTGAGTCCGGATGGTAAAACCTTGTTTTTTGCTTCCGACATGCCGGGAACCTTAGGGCAGTCCGATATCTTTAAAGTCGCTATCCGGGAAGATGGCAGTTTTGGAACCCCGGAGAACCTGGGCAGTCCGATCAATACGGAAGCAAGGGAAACCTTTCCCTTTGTAACGAGTAAGGAAATCCTATATTTTGCCTCGGACGGGCACCCGGGTCTGGGGGGGTTGGATATATTCGGGACAGACATTAAGGATTCATATGATGGCACCATATTGAATGTAGGGAAACCTGTTAATGGGAATATGGACGATTTCACCTTTGTTTTTGTAGAAACTACCCGCAAAGGTTATTTTGCATCCAACAGGACCACGGGCTTAGGGGGAGACGACATCTATGCCTTCATGGAGACCAGGCCATTGGTCTTTGAATGTGCCCAGCAGATCAGCGGTACGGTCCGGGATAAAATTTCCAGTCAATTGCTGATCGGTGCGACGGTGATGGTCATTGATGAAAACAATGAGGAAATACGATCGGTAATAACGGATTCCCAAGGAAACTACCAGCTGATCTGCGATTGCAACCAAGGTAATTTTGTACGTGCTTTGATGGAGGGATATACCCCGGCAGAAGAATATCTCGGCCAATCCGATGGTAAACCCAGGATCATGGATTTTTATTTGGAACGAGAGACGGTAACTGCTGGTTTTGGGGATGACCTTGCCAAATTGTTGCAATTGAGCACCATCTATTTTGATTTTGATAAATTCGCGATACGGCCCAATGCCGAGGTAGAGATCCAGAAAGTGATAGCCGCCATGGAGAAATATCCCAGCCTGAAGATCAAGGCAAATTCACATACAGACAGCCGGGGTCCTGACAGCTATAACCTTTGGCTTTCTCAGAAAAGGGCCGAAGCTACGGTACAGTATATGATCTCCAAAGGCATTGCCGCGGACCGGTTAAAAGGGGAGGGGTATGGTGAAATCAAACTGGTCAATCAATGCAGCAACGGGGTAAAATGTTCGGATAGTGACCATGAACTCAATCGCCGGTCCGAATTTATTATATTCGAATAGCTTCTAAAACTTATAGGACAGTACCCCTTTTTTCAGAAGTATTTACCCTTATGGCAGATGTGGTTACTTCATATAAGTGCCCCTTCACCTTAGCTCCCAAGCTTTATACAACAATTATTTATTGTTCTCAATAACTGGGAATATATTTGGTATACTGCCCGTCCCATCGCCTTTTCATAAAGAAGTGATTATGGGTGGGTTGTTGTAGTGCTCACCAGATATGACCATGAATTTCAAAATAAGCCTGATCGTTGCAATAGGCCTTCTCACCAGTATGGGATTTGCCCAGGATACCTTCCGTGACCAGTTTACATTGCCTTTTTACAACCAGAATAACGGGTCACTGAACTTCTCGACGAACTGGACTGAAAACGGTGAAGCTACCAGCCCAACCGGCGGGAGGATCCAGATTACCGGCGGGCGACTCAGGATACTGGATATGGACAATATAGAAATTCAGCGATCCCTGGATCTTTCAGCCGCTTCCAGTGCCACACTTACGCTGGATTATATAAGGGTCAGTGGCAATGAAAGTATTTCTGTTGAACTTTGGGACGGCACCGGTTTCAATTCCATTGCCACGCTTAACGGGAGTGGAACCGTCAATCATACCCTCACAGCAGCCGAACGTAATGCAGCTGCAACCATTCGGTTCGTTACGGACAGTGGCACCTGGAGCGTATCAGAGGAATTTAGAATTGATAATGTCCTTTTTACGGCGACCATAGAACCTGTTGTAATAATAACCGATGTAACTGTAGACGAGGGGGCCGGTACGGCCACCTTTACAGCCACCCATGTCGGGCAGAATACCTTTTTGCCATTTACGGTCAATTATGTAACAAACGCCATTACAGCCACTAACGGGCAGGATTTCAATGCCGTAAGCGGCACGATGTTCTTTACCGGATTTATAGGCGCAACCCAGACCCTCACCGTGAATATCCTGGAAGACCCCCTCTATGAAATGGATGAGACATTTGATATCCAGATGATCTCTTCCACAAATGGATCTGTCAATATCAGTGATCTCGGGATGGGAACCATTACAGACAATGAGGTAGTGTTGGGGGATACCCCCCTGGTTTTGTTCGAAGAATTTGACGGCTATATGGATTATGCCACCACCGGTGGCACCCTGAGAACCCAGGATAACAATAATAACCCTTGTTCATTTACGACCAATTCTTCCAATTCACTTACCTCGGCATTACCACCGGGAGCTAGCATAGAAAAGGCCATCTTATATTGGTCCAATTCCGGGGCCATGGACCCGCTGGTGACTTTTGAAGGAACTCCCATAGATGCCCAACTCGTATACCGGACTACGATCCTGGGACTCGAATTTCACAACCATTCGGCCGATATTACCGCACTGCTGCTGGCCATTCCTGACCCAACCAACCATGTATTTGATTTTTCCGGTCTTACCATTGATAATAGCGGAGGTTATTGTGGCTCGGCGGTAACGCTTGGCGGATGGGCCATGATGGTATTTTATACTTCGCCGGGCCTGCCTGCTTCTACGATAAACCTGTACCAGGGATTTGACGGGAACCAGAATCAATCCACCAGTTTCGGGTTATCAGGCTTTTATGCTATTGGGTCCGCAGGCTCCAAAACCACTATTTTGTCATGGGAAGGAGACCAGACCCTTGCTAATAACGAATCGCTCAGATTCAACACCACACTGACAGGCAACAACCTGCTGACAGGGGATGGCGATAATACAACCGGTACAAACCCGTTTAACTCTACTATTTATGATAATGTAGGGGTGCCTGGGACGAATGATGGCACACAGTATGGGGTAGACCTGGATACCTATGACGTATCCACCTTAATCCTGCCGGGTGAAACTTCAGCTACCACACAGGTAAATGTTGGACAGGATTTTGTGATGATGAACGCCGTGCTCCTGAAAGTCCCCTCCAATATTATCGTGGGGAAGGTATTCGAGGATATCAATTACGGTGGTGGCCCGGGCCGTAACAGGGCAACAAGCGGGGGGATAGGGATTCCAAACGCCACAATAGAACTCTATGATAATATGGGCAGCCTATTTTTTACCACAACTACGGATGCAACCGGACAATATAGTTTTGCCGGGATGCAAAACGGAACCTACCAGGCAAGGGTGGTAAACAGCAGCGTCCGATCCACTAGGCCCAATGGGAGTTCATGTGCGTCGTGTCTGCCGGTTCAAACCTATAAGGCTGATTACATTGGAAGTGCCGTCATTCCTGATGTAAACAAGGTCGGGGGGAATTCGCCATCAACAACGGACCCGGGACCGGGTGTCCTCGTTGGTGCACAATCTACCGGTACCATAAGTATTGCTAATGAAGGCGCTGTGGGCATCGATTTTGGCTTTAGTTTCAATACAATAGTAAACACCAAGGAGACGGGCCAGGGTTCCTTATATCAGTTCATTGTCAACAGCAATCAGATCGATTCCGGGACCATCGATATTGAGGCGAATGCCATGTTCGATCCTGCAGCAGGGGAAGACCTTTCTGTCTTTATGATCCCGCCAACCGTTGATGCCCTTGGCAGGGCGGCAGATCCCGGCTATGCTTCCGGGATATTCAGTATTGATATTATTATAGGCAACCTTCCGGATATCACGGGGGATAATACCCTAATTGACAGCAGGACACAAACTGCCTATTCGGGGGATTCCAATTCCGGGACCATCGGGGCAGGTGGCTCCACTGTAGGTGTGACGGCCACTGTCTTGCCAAATTACAACTTACCCGAAATCCAGATAGATAAACCGGATGGTGAAATTTTCATCAACCAGGGGAATAACGGCGCAATCAGGTTTCTGTCCCTTGTTACGGATGATAAAGCTGCCATACTGGTGGAAGACGGATCCCTTACTGTGGCCAATAACCTGATAGGTGTGAATGCATCTGGTGTGAATGGTGGCGGAATCCTTACCGGGATCGAGATCAAGGATGGGAATACCCTGATAAATGGCAATTATTTTGCAACCAATCAGGATAATGCAATCCATATTGACGGTGGGACCTCTACCATCATTAGGAATAACCATTTTATCAATAATGGGAATGCGGCCTGTCAACCTTCAATTGAAGTAAAAAGCGGGGATGGAATCGTAATTCAAGCAAACCTTATTGAGAATTCCGGTGGGCTTGGAATCGATGCCAATAACGTTGCCAGCCCAATTACCATCGATGAGAATACGATTACTGCCTCCGGTCTTATGGGAGGTGGATGCCTTGCCGGCATTTTGTTGGGTGATGATGATGCAGCGGTCACAGGCAATATAATTCATCATAACGCCGGATCCGGGCTGGAACTTAAGGGCAACAGTTCGGGTAACCTTATCTCCCAAAATTCATTTTATGCAAATGGAACTGCCGCCCCCGCTTTGGGGATCGACCTGGGCCAGAATGATGTGAGCCTTAATGATTCAGGGGATGGTGATGATGGCCCTAACCGGCTGATGAACTTCCCGATTATGCAGCTCGCTATAAGCAATGGGACTACCCTGATGTTACAAGGGTGGGCTAGGCCCGGTGCTACCCTTGAATTTTTCCTTACAGACATCGAAGAGGGGACTGCCCTGGCAGGAGACAACCAGTTTGGCTATACCAGTGATTACGGGGAAGGGCAAACCTACCTGGTTACCCTCACGGAAGGCAGCGGATTAGATCTTGACATTACAACCAGTTCCTACACGGATGTGGATGGCAATACGGATAACACCAATAAATTTCGCTTTGTAGTTCCTGCACCCCCGGGTTCCTATGTGGGTGCACAAATCACTGCAACCGCTACTGTAGCCAATAGTACCTCAGAATTCTCCCCCATGTCATTGATCAGGGTACCAACGGTCATCACCAACCGGAGGATTACCTACAGGGTGAATCCCAACTAACATATTCAGCTACTTATTCATTTTCATGCTATTAAACCGGTATTGGAGGCAATACCCGGTAAGGCCATCGCTGGTGTGTTTGGTTACTTAAAATAACGCATCCATGTTTTAATAAGGCCAGGGGGTGGATTGAACCCTCCAACCTCTTCCTGACAAGACAATTTGGATACTATCAGGAAGTTATCATAAGTATTACCTGTGGTGGGGAAGCATCAGCGTCGTTGTGAATTAACGCAAACAGGAATAACATATTCTTTCCAGTATTACGAGTCCATTTGGCAGTCTTTGCTTTAAAGAGAAAGAAGCCTGTAGTTAACGGCTGTATTCCAGTAAAATACAATTCTAATAAATAAGCGTCCAGGCTGCAATTCAGATCAATGGACTCTTTAAATGTCTGTAACGCAATTATATAAACCCGTGATAAACACTTGGTATTGAAGTATATAATGAAAAAGCTGACGATTATTTGAAACAGATTCAGATCAAGAAAAAAGGTAATCAGAAGGCCTTTATAAAGTCGGGAACCCCCACCTTAAAAAGGTTGAAATTTGAGTTTCGATCAGCGTAAAAAAGAGAGATAAACTGATAGGAGGATCCAAAGTTTACCCCTTTGGGATGGTGCTGATTTATGGACAAATCGGACATGAATTGAATGTGCTGATACCGTATTGGAATAGCCGGTATACGGCATTTGCTGAAGCTTTACTTGAAGATTTTTCCTACCCGGTGACATTCGGCAAGTGCTGATATAATTGGGCTAATCGACCAATGAAAGGCATCAGAATTCGACGATTGACAAGGTGAAAACCTCAATTATTGGCACGTATACACTATTAAACATCAATTACACAACATATATTTTCCAGGGGTAGTAATCGTATTAAATTTGTATGGTGTAGTTAAACTGTTTGATTTAGAGATAGATAGAAGCAGTATTACCGGAGCCCCAAATATCGATGACTTAACCGACTTAAATAAAGTTCAGCCCTGAAGGAAGAATTATGGCCCTAAAAGTGGCAATTCGCCAACTCAATCCATTTTTAATTCACAATAGGATGACTTGTACTCCATGTCAGGTTTAACCCATTAATATCTATGTGGTTTGAATTGGGATATATAGGGTGTTTTGGATTTCCCCACCAAACATTGAAATATACCCGCAACAAAAACTAATAGTACAATAATTTTGAAAGATTATACTGCCATGGATAAAATAATCCTGCTACTTTTTTTGCTCCTTTCCGGATTTGCTTTTTCCCAAACCACGGTTACATTGCAAGATCAGTGTAACTGCGAGGTCCTCAAGGGGACTGCGGTCAATGCACCTGGTGTAAGCGTTCCTGCCGGAGCGGATACAGGGGATATTTATGTCAATACCAATTCGGGGGTTATATATTATTGGGATGGTAACTCCTGGGAACTGACCTCTACGGATGACCAACTACTCCAAACATTCACTTTTAATCCAGCCACTAATATCCTTTCGCTGAATATAGAAAACGGGAATACGGTGACTGTCGATCTTACAGCGCTTGCCAATACCGGCACAGACGACCAGACTGCTATCGAAGTGCCCTATAACAATACTACTTCCGGCCTGGCCGGAGCTAACGTTCAGGCTGCCATAGATGAGATCAATGCTGCTTCTGGTACGGTGGCCCTGGTGGACAACGGTGACGGTACCTATGATTTTACGGATGCCTCGGGCACTACCACGACCATCACGGATGCCTCCCTTTCCACTTTGGTGGACAACGGGGATGGCAGCTTCACCTATACCAGTGAGGACGGCACCATCACCACTTTCACTGAGACGCTTTCCACATTGGTGGACAATGCCAATGGCACCTTTACCTATACCAATGAGGATGGGGTTGCCACTACCTTTGATTCGAAGATCGCCACGGTTGTTGACAACACGGACGGCAGCTATACCATCACGGATGATTTCGGCACCTCGGTGACCATCGATACCAATAACACGGTGACCACTTTGGTGGACAACGGGGATGGCAGCTTCACCTATACCAGTGAGGACGGCACCATCACCACTTTCACCGAAACCCTGACAACCCTTGTTGACAATGCAGATGGGACATTTACCTATACCAATGAAGATGGGGCTACTACTAGTTTTGGATCTACAGATGACCAGTATGATGATGAAATTCCGCTTAGAACACCCATTGATATGAATGAAGGGGGTGCAGGTTCACCCACCGATGAAACCACTATTCAGGAAGTGATAGAAGCTATCGCACCCATCACCTCTAAATCCGCGAGGATCTTTTATCCTCCGTCAATTGCAGTTGATGCATCTACCAATGGCGTAGGGTTTACTATAAACTTATATCAACAATACCTTGATCAATATGGAATGACATTGCCTTCTTCGGTTGCAAGTTCCGGAGCTCCGGCAGCTATTCCTACCTATACTGCGTCAGAACTGTATTATTATGTCACCTATTATGACCCTTCGGTTTTTGCGAATGTAACAATCGACGCGAGTGGTGCGATGACGTATGATATCATTGGGCAGCCTGCTGATTACAATTCATTGATCAATGTGGTCTTTGTAGTTAAATAATAGTTTAAACAACGCGCACAACTTTGAAATCCAAAATGAGATATACCCTTCTGTTGCTTTGCTTCGTGCTGACGATGTTGGGTATGGGTATATCCAATGCGCAATTCTTGTTGCAGGCCCCCAATAGTGGTGATGAAAATAATTACCGCTGGTTTGAAGCCTCAGATACCGCTACGGTTCTTAGCACCGATTTCTTCTATGAAACCAGTACCCCGGGAGTATATTTTGCTACCTATAACGGGACCTTGTGCGGTTCCAATGCAACTGGTTATTTTATACTGACAGATTGTACCACCCCGGAAAACCAGGTGACACTTGACATCTCCCACAACGTTAGCGGCAGTGCTACAGTGGTCTGGTCCCCAGTTGTTCCGGGAGATCAGCTTAGGCCTGTGGTGACGGCTTCACAAAGTGTTGTCCGCTATACCGCTACGCTGACCAAAGTTGGTAATTCGATTGAATTGCCGGCTTTTACCGTTGTCTGCTTACAGCAGGCGGCTACACTGCTCGATGATGTGGTCAGCGTTAATGAGGATGACTTTGTTGTTGTCCCTGTGTTTGCCAATGATAGTGACTTGCCTTTAACGGGTACCCTCACTGCAACCAATCCACCAAACGGCAGTGTGAATATCAATGCCAATAGCACGCCCAATGACCCAACTGACGATATTGTAACCTATACCCCCGATCCTGATTTCAATGGGCCCGACAGTTTTAATTATACAGTTTGTAATACGACAGGAGACTGCTCAACCGCTACAGTCATGGTTGATGTTATCCCGGTATTGGATGCAGTGGATGACGTTGTGGCCACAGATCAGGACCAGCAGATGATCATTGATATATTGGCCAACGATAATGACCTGCATGCCCTGGGTGCCATAACAGCAACCAATCCTTCAAATGGCAGTATTGTGATCAATACCAGTGGAACTGCTTCTCATGCATTCGATGAAATAACCTATACGCCGAATAGTGGATTCCAGGGAACAGACATGTTTACCTATACCATATGTGATAATCTGTCCAATTGCAGTACGGCTACTGTGAACATTACGGTAAATGTCCCAGGGGTGGATCTGGATGCAGATAACGATGGCATAGTGGATACCTTTGAAGATATCAATCAGGACGGGGACAATGATCAATCCACCAACCCAACGGATACCGATGGTGATGGGATTTCAGACTACCTGGATATTGACAGCGATAATGACGGGATCCCGGATAACGTAGAAGCTCAGTCAAGCCTTGATTATATACCACCAAGTGGGCTGGATACCAATGATAATGGACTGGATGATGCCTATGAAAATGGTGGTTCAGTCGGGATTATCCCCGAGGATACCGATGGTGATGGTTTACCGGATTATGTCGATGAAGATAGTGATAATGACCTTGTACCGGATGCCATAGAAGGTCATGATTTTGATCATAATGGAATTCCTGAGGTGGTTCTGAGTGGATCCGATAAGGATGATGATGGACTGGATGATGGGTATGAAGGCGGAACTATTATAGACATAGATGTCAATGATGAATTTGACGATCCCCTGGGTGACCTGCCAAATACCGATGGAGACAGCGAAACGGATTATCGGGATCTGGATGATGATGGTGATGGGAAACTCACGCTGGATGAAGATCTTAACAAAGATGGGGATTTCACCAATGATGACTCCAACAATAATGGTATTCCGGATTATCTTGATCCAACCTCAAGTGATGAAATTGAAGTATTCAATGTGCTTACCCCCAATGGGGATGGTATCCATGATGTGCTGACAATTACGGGCCTGGAGGACTTTCCTAACAATACCATTAAGATTTACAACCGTTGGGGGGTACAGGTTTACATAACCAGGGCTTACAATACCCAGGGGAATGTTTTTGATGGAACATCAGAAGGCCGAATTACCGTTGATGCTGACAATAAATTACCGGTGGGGACTTATTTCTATCTACTCGATTATGAAGACAATTCAGGAAATATGAAATCGCTCTCCGGCTACTTATATATAAACAGATAAATCAAAACATGGCAAACCCCCTCTCCAGCAACAGTAAAAATCTCAGGATACTTTCCTTATTGTTCCTGCTGGTTTGCGGTGGGGTTTTTGCCCAACAGGATGCGCAGTACACTCAGTATATGTATAATACGGTGAGTGTTAATCCCGGATACGCTGGTTCCAGGGGACATTTAAGTATCGCTGCATTGCACAGGTCCCAGTGGGTAGGTCTTGACGGGGCACCTAAAACACAGACCCTCAATTTACATTCGCCAATCGGATACAATGGACTTGGGATGGGGGTTTCCATTGTAAATGACCAGATTGGGCCAACCTCTGAAACCTATCTTGATCTCGATTTTTCGTATACTATTCAGACCTCCCGTGATGCCAGGCTAAGTTTCGGCATTAAGGCCAGTGCCCATCTCCTGGATGTTCGTTTTTCCGAACTCAATCAGGATTTTTCCAATCCCGGAGGACCGGATCCAACGCTACAGCAAAATATCGATAACAGGTTCTCCCCCAATATCGGTGCCGGGGTTTATTATCATACAGAAAGATTCTATGCAGGGTTATCCGTGCCGCGATTCCTGGAAACTTCCCATTTTCAATCCTCCTCCTTGTCAACCGCGAAGGAGCAGATGAATTTTTACCTCATAACCGGTTATGTGATGGATCTTGGGCCCTTTTGGAAATTCAAACCAACTATCCTCAGTAAGATTGTTCAGGGGGCTCCGGTACAGCTCGACCTTTCTGCCAACTTTCTGTACAATGAAAAATTTATCCTGGGCGCAGCATATCGCCTGGATGCTGCAGTAAGTGGAATGGCAGGATTTCAAATTTCACCTCAATTTTTAATCGGTTTAGCCTACGACCGTGAAATCACTGAACTGGGGAAAGCTGTTTTTAATAATGGTTCCTTCGAGGTGATCCTGCGATATGATTTTATCAGGGTTCTGAATAATTTAAAGTCTCCCCGTTTCTTCTAAAATCCCGTAATCCTTTACACAAGCTGTCCTTAGTAACAATTATGACCGGCTTAACCTCATTAATAAGGTAAAGGTGTTATTTTTGTAGGATATTTATGGAAAAGGAAGAAAATGTTATCTTGGTTGACCACCTGAATAACCAGATTGGTACCATGCCCAAAATGGAAGCACATGAAAAAGGTGTACTCCACCGGGCTTTTTCAGTTTTTGTAATGAATAAGGAAGGGGAGACACTGCTTCAGCAAAGGGCTGCTGTCAAATATCATTCTCCTTTGCTTTGGACCAATACATGTTGCAGCCACCAGCGTGACGGGGAATCCAATATTGAAGCGGGGAAACGCAGGCTGATGGAGGAGATGGGATTTAGTACGGAATTGGAGGAATTATTTTCCTTTGTCTATAGGGCACCCTTTGATAACGGCCTTACAGAACATGAACTGGATCATGTGATGATTGGATATTATAATGGGGAACCACAGGTTAATCCGGTAGAAGTGGAAGCCTGGAAATGGATGAAACCTAATGCGATAAAGGATGATATGCTCACTAATCCAGAGCGTTATACGGTTTGGTCCAGGATCATTTTCGAAAGGTTCTATGATCACATCATTCAAATCAATACGGGATCATGAAGGTAAAAGTCAGCCGAAAGGCACATTTTAACGCCGCACACCGGTTGTATCGCCCGGATTGGGACGAAGAAACCAATAACCGCGTTTTTGGTAAATGCAATAACCCCAAATTCCACGGTCACAACTATGAACTCATAGTGAGCATCTACGGGGAAATAGATCCGGAAACCGGCTTTGTAATGGATTTAAAAGTCCTGAAGGATCTTATTGAATCTGAAGTTGAAAATGCCCTTGACCATAAAAACTTAAATTTGGAAGTCCCTGAATTTAAAGATCTGAACCCGACTGCGGAGCATATTGCCATTGTGGTTTGGAATAGATTACGGCCCCATATTGAGGAAAATAAGGAACTGGAGGTCATTTTATATGAGACACCGCGGAATTTTGTTACATACTCGGGTTAAGTTATGGGTTTACAGCTAGGAGAAAGCATGCCGGTGTTTATATTGAAAGACCAGGATGGGAAGGATTTCAACGCACAGGATGTGTTAAGTATCAAACCTTTGGTTTTATTCTTTTATCCAAGGGACCACACACCCGGATGTACCATGGAAGCCTGTAGTTTCCGGGACTCATACGAGGAATTTACCGATCTGGGTGCAGAAGTCGTTGGGATCAGTTCAGATTCTACCTCTTCCCACAAAGGCTTTACAACAAAATACAGGCTCCCATACCTATTATTGGCTGATAAGGGGAACGTAGTGCGAAAAATGTTCCGCGTGGAAAGCCGCCTTTTCAATATCTTACCCGGGCGGGAAACCTTCGTTGTGGACAAAACCGGCAAAATAGCAATGGTATTTAATAATATAGCAGCCTCCGGGCATATGCACAAAGCATTGGAGGCTGTGAAGAAACTTGTTAGAGCATGAAATTATACCCATTCAAATTCCATCCAATTCTTAAAGAAAGGTTATGGGGGGGGAGCAGGTTAAAGGATGTCCTGAATAAACCTTTAAAATCCGGTGGCATTGGTGAAAGCTGGGAACTCTCAGGTGTAGAGGAGGACGTCTCTGTAATTGCCAATGGACCCCTTGCCGGCACTTCGCTGAAAGACCTGCTGACAGAATATGGGATGGAAGTATTGGGAAAAGGGGTATCAAAAAGATTTGGAAATGAATTTCCGGTATTGATAAAATTCCTCGATGCAGACCAGGACCTGTCCATACAAGTCCATCCCGATGACCGATTGGCCAGAAAAAGGCATAATTCCAACGGCAAGACGGAGATGTGGTATATTATGGATGCGGCCGTGGATGCCAAACTGATAATAGGGTTCAACCATGATGTTACAAAGGAGGAGTTTTTAAAAAATTTGAAAAGGGACACATTACCTTCTCTGTTGCATTATGAGTCTGTAAGCGAGGGCGATGCATTCTTTATCAATACCGGAAGGATACACGCCATAGGTACCGGGGTACTGTTGGCTGAAATTCAGCAAACTTCAGATATTACCTATCGTGTATTTGATTTCAAGCGGCGCGACAAGAATGGTAACCTTAGGGAACTTCATACAGATCTGGCACTGGATGCCATCGATTATAAGCAACGGCAGGATTTTAAATTAAACTACGGGGTAGAAGCGGATACAATTAACCCGATGGTGGATTCCCCTTACTTCCGGACAAGCTTCTTAGAACTGACAAAAGATTTTATACAAGATATTTCAGGACGCGACTCCTTTACGATCCTTATGTGTGTTGCAGGGGCTGCTACGGTCAGTAATGAGTCTGGATCCGTCCCTATCAGCAAAGGGGAAACCATTTTATTGCCAGCCAGTTCCCTTACGATGCAACTAAATACTTCCGGCGCCAAAATGTTGGAAATAACGATGTGAAACCTTCACACTTGCCTATCCCCATATTGCTGACGGATACTACCTCTGTCACTATGGCTTTTATGTCACTAAAAAGCGTACTTTTGCGCAAAATTTATAATCATGGCGAACATACGCGACTTAAAAAAGGATATCAACTACGTTTTGGGAGATATCATTGAGGCCGTTTATATTGTGGAGGCAACACAGGACAAACAAGGATCTAAGGAAGGATTGGCAATAATCGACAAAGCAATTGCAACATTTGATGATTTGATAGCCAAGGTGAATAAGAAGGATGTGGAAGACAAAAAGGCCCACATGAAAGGGGTGCGCAGGGAGCTTGAGGAATCTGCTTCAGGCCTTGTGGAAAAGCTTAATAAATTAGGGTGAAACTGCAACAACTCCCTGTTTATTTTTTCAATTGAATCAAATATTCCCTGAGGGCCATTCCATACTTGGAGCCGGCCACATCCGGCGGCAATACGTTGTAGATCGAATCCAGGTACTTTACATTGGCATCGGCAGCTTCGTAGAGGGCAATATAGGGTGCAACGTATGAATCCTTATTGTTCAGGGCAAAATTAAGTGCATACAGGTAACCTCTTAGCAGGTTTTTATCACTTGCCTTCTGAATGGAATCCATCATAATGCTGTCCTTCTGTACTTCGGGATCATAGGCAGCGCGAATTATTTCCATGTTCCTTGTATTGAATCTTGTCATCACTTTTCGGTATTCCTCGAATTTGTCATGGCTTTTGGATCCTGTAATCCTGGCCTTGGTATCAAATGTATTCCAGGAGGTGTTGATCGTGATGGTTCCCGGTTCGCCAAAAAAGGTGATCCGGTCATTGATATCATTGTTATCCTTCTTATTGAGATATAGGTAGAATACTTCCGGACTCGCGATATCCGTCTTAAAGGAAAAGGCATTATCCCCATTGATTTTTACGGAATCTACCGTGACCAGTACGGAATCCGGTATATGCTGTAAATAGAGGGTACCCTTTTTTAGACCATTGACCCTCCCGGTTACCGTCATGGTCTGGTCATTTTCAACTTTTCCACAACTGATCAGGAAGATCCCAAAAAGGGCAGCACCAATAATTTTCTTCATCTTGCCTAAATTTGTCGGGCAAATATCATGAAAGTTTACCGCATTCTAAACTTTTGATGCGATTTCCATGAGCAATGCACAAATATAAGCCCCTCCCGTACCGATCACATAGCCCAGCACTGCCAGAAGTATTCCTACGGAAGTTAGGGAAGGATGGAATTCAGCTGCAACGATTGGGGCGGAAGCAGCACCGCCAATATTGGCCTGGCTCCCCACTGCTAGGAAAAAATAGGGTGCCCTGATCAATTTGGCCACCAGGATCATGAGTCCGGCATGGATCGAGATCCAGATCAGGCCGATAAGGATCAACCCGGGATTCTCAAAGATTTTTCCGAGGTCCATTTTCATACCGATGGTGGCGACCAGGATGTATATAAATACCCCGCCAATCTTACTGGCTCCGGCACCTTCATAATTTTTAACCTTTGTAAATGAAAGCAGGATGCCACATGAGGTGGCAAAAACGATCATCCACAGGAAATCAGATCCCAGGGAAGAGAGCGCCTTTTCCTTATTGCGGACCACCTCAAAATTGTTTTGAAGAAAATCAGCAAAATGGAATCCCAGATAGTGGGAAATCCCCACCGCGGTAAAGGATACGGACAACATGATGATGTAATCGTGAAGTGTGGTCACCCGGGTAATTCTGGCAGTATGGGCAGCAATTTTTTCTTTCAGGGAATCAATGGAAGAAGTATCAGCTTTTAACCACTTATCAATTCGTTTGGCTTTTCCTATCCCCAGCAGCAAAATTGCCATCCAAATGTTTGCGACCACTATATCTATCAACACCATGCTTCCGAATTTTTCGGGGTTATATTCAAAGACCTCGAGCATTGCAGCCTGGTTGGCTCCACCACCTATCCAGCTTCCAGCAATGGTGGCCAGACCCCTCCAAACCGCATCAAATCCTGCGCCGCCAACTGATTCCGGTGAAAAAATGGAAACGATCAGGATGGCCAGCGGGCCTCCGAGGATAATTCCCGCAGTACCTGTCAGGAACATGATCAATGCCTTGGAGCCCAGGTTGGCAATGGCCTGGAGGTCGATGCTTAGAGTCATGAGTACCAGGGCTGCAGGCAGCAGGTATCGACTGGCAATAAAGTAAAGATTCGAACTTTCTTCGGAGATGATCCCCACACTCGTCAGGATGGCGGGTAACATATAGCAAACCAGCAGGACGGGAACTATGGAATAGAATTTATTCCAGAATCCTTTTGATAACGAGGATGTGTAAAAAACGAACCCCAGGCACAGGCAAAGCAATCCAAAAATTACGGTATCATCAGTAAGCGGGAATTGATCCATAGGATTTGTTTAGGAAGAAAATTGGCCAAATATAATCAATTTAGAAAATGGGATTGGCACAAGGATTCAGGATCATATATTCAACCAATAAGTCAGTTTTAGATTAATGGACCGGAACCGTGGAGAAAACCGATCCACGAAGTAATTGTCATTGTAGACAATAAACAGATCGGAAAGGGGGGCAAACCGCCATTGTAACCTCGAATTGATCCCCAGATTGTCCCGTTGGTTGCTATACTGGACCAGGGTAGACCAGTAAATGGATTTGCTGAAGGTTATATCAATTCTAGGGCTGACCAGCCAGATGTCTGCGCTTGGATATGGTTTCTCCAGTGTGATTTGATCATAGTTAAGTGCCAGGGAAAGGAATACTTTGGGTTGAAAACGAAGTGAAAACATCCCTTCCACGGAAAACCGGTTGCCATTAAAGAACCTGCCAATCTTAGATTCTACCTGGTAGGTAAAGATCTTTCTTCTGTCTGAGCGGTATTCCGCTTCAAAACTATTGTAATAATACCCCTGCTTACCGGGCAAAGGCAGCCCGCCTTCTGTATTGGTAGGATCAAAAGGATCAAAGAGGAACGTATACTCATTGTTCATTTGAACGCTGATTTCCCGCTGGTCCTTGAATTTCGCTTCCCATCCACTGCGTATCTCGTAATCCGTGTTCATAAAATCGCGGGAAGGGCTCAATAGGACAATGGGGAAGATCCGAAAAGAATGGGTATTCAGGGGACCCTTTTTTGGCCAGTACACCCTTTCAATTTGATTGGCCAGCTTAACCACATCTGTTCGCCGGATAAACCCCAGGTCGGACCTGAAATCTTCACCGATGTAGATGCCGTCCGTAAAAATGTTGAAATTTCGACTATTGTAAGAGAGAAATGCACCGGTGGACAGATCTTTGGACCCTTCAGCAGGCTGAAAGGATTTATGAGCGTAGAACTTTCCACTCCACACATTGTTGCTGGAAATCAAATTGTAATCCAGGCCAACCACCCTGTTAAAGGTTTCCTCCGCCGGAACAAAATCCTGCTTACCCAGTGTTTGCCTGTTAATAAAGAAGAATCCGATATTGGACCTGCCAAATACGTTTTGTTGTAAGGCAAGCATGGAGTTATTGTTGGAGGGGATCTCATTGGCCTTATCCTCTTCTGTCACAATGTTGAACAAACCAAGGCGAAGGCCCTGGTTCAATTTCCCGCTCAAACGGAACCCGCCAATGATCTTGTTCTCCACCGTGTTTTCCAATGTATCCCTGGCAATTCCAATCCGCCTTGAAAAGAAGGGGTTCGCATCCCTGGAACCACCAAAGCTTCCGAACAGGTCACTGTTGTCAATAAAAAATTGCCTCTTTTCCGGAAGGGATACTTCAAAGCGGGTAAGGTTGGTTATCTGGTCATCCACCTCTACCTGCGAGAAATCAGGATTGACCGTTATGTCCAGGTTCATGCTATTTCCAAGCGCTACCTTCATATCGCCACCAACGTTGATATTATTTCCCTGTTCATCTATTTCAAAATGGCGCTGGGAACTGGTATTGACATACGGGATTATTGCAAGGGGGGTCCTCGATTTTCCAAGGGGTTTCTCGAAGATCATATCCCCCATAAAGGTGAGTCCAAAAACATTCTGGTTTTGTGGGATTTCAGACCACGTACTTGTTTCATTGGACTGGGTATCGAACCGGTAGCTATTGAACCGCCACTTCGTTTCTCCTTCCCTGAATTTAAATGAAGTCAGCGGGATGACCAGTTCAGAGGTGTAATATTTATCATATATTTTGGATTCCCCTTTCCATTTTACATCCCAGGAGATCGAAAAGCCATTCAGATCGAGCCCGCCCCCTGAAACCAGGCCTTCCCGCCTTACGCCATATGGATTGGTACCAAAGAGAAAGGCGTTGTTGCCATCATTGAAGGTATCAAAAAGCAAGGTGATATTGTCACTGTTGCCCGCACGGAAATCCCTTTGCAGGGATTGTATCGCATAATTCCGGCCGGCGCTGTAAGCGGTGATCCCAATGTACAGATTTTTATCGTCGTACAACATTTTGACATCCGATTGCTCCCTTGCCTGGATATTGTCCAACGGAAAATATTCCCAAAAGTCATGCGCACTTTCAGCTGTCTCCCAGATAGGTTCGTCAAGGATACCGTCAACGGTTATATCCTCTGAAATATACTTTACAGTAAAAGATTTGTGGGTCTGCCCAAAAAAAGAAAAGGTAATAAGAAAACAGGCTCCTATAAGGGATAGCGTCTTAGTCATTTATCCTGGATTAGTACCGATGACGTATTTTCAAATTGATCTTTTTGCAATAAGGTTGTAACCCAGGAAAATCTACTTTGCCCCGATAGCTATTCCCGCGGCATTTCTTCTCAGTTTTTCCATATCGTATTTTGTTTATGTTAAAATGTGCAGGAAGAAATAGTGGTACAGGAAAGACTACCGACCGGGCATTTCCTGGTATAAAAACCGAAGAAAGCACCATAATTTGTGACGCCTTTCTTCCCAACCATACTCAGCCTCAGGCAATACTGCACTAATCAAGCCTCGGCCATGGTGCACAGCTGATCATAAAGGTAGTACCCGTCATCTCAATTAGTGCATTTTGGGCCAAAATGTTAGGTCTCAGCAAGGTAAAAATAACAATATTAATTTTGTCCGGTGGGTGGATACGCCGGCTATTGAGCAAATTTTTAAAATGATTCATTATTTATGGGGTAGTCAACCTTAAAATTCAAAGGGATCTGGATATCCAGCTATACCCCGTCATCAAATTTTTTGGTTTTTTTCTTTTCTGGGTTCTTGAACAGCCGCTTAAAAAAACCATCGCGCTTCACCGGTTCACAGTCAAGTTTGTCCAACACCCCGGAATCGGGGGGGCTGAAATGTGCCCTTGTGATCAAATCAAATTCCGGATCCTTGTTCAATTCTCCGTACCATATGGCAAAGAGGGGCAGGGCTGCATTGGCTCCTTGCCCAAGGGAGGTGCTCTTAAAACCAATTTCATGCTGATCCAGTCCCACCCACGTAACGTGGACTAAATTGGGGGTTACCGCCACAAACCAGGCGTCCTTATTATTTTGAGTGGTACCTGTTTTACCAGCAATATCATTTTTTAAGCCGTATTCCGTTCGGATCCTGGCAGCTGTTCCGCTATTGATGGTTGCCTTCATCATTTCCAGCATGATCATCCCGTTTTCCCTCGAGAATGCCTCCTCGGCAGGCATATCGTGCGTAAAATTCTGCAATATGGAATCCTTAGAGTCTGAAATAGCGCGTAATACAAAAGGACGTACCGGCACCCCCTTGTTTACATAGCTGCAATACGCCCCTGCTAATTCGGCAAGCGATATTTCCCCTGTGCCCAGTGCCAGAGAGGGTAACCTGGGAAGTGTTGCGGTTATACCCATTTTTTTGGCTTGTTCAATCACACTGCCAATGCCGGTTTCTTCCAAAACTTTCACCGCGACAGTATTAACGGAATTACTGAGGGCTTCTTCCATTGAATAATTGAGGTAATCCTCTTCCTTATCCCCCGAATTGCTGGGAGACCATCCTTCCAGGTTTTTATACTCAACTTCCTGGGCAGAAAAATAGGTGCATGGGTCTATGCCACTTTCAAGGGCTGCGGTATATACAATTGGCTTAAATGCGGAACCTACCTGTCGTTTGCTTTGAGAGATATGGTCATACTTGAAGTATTTGTAATTGACCCCCCCGATCCATGTTTTTACTTCCCCTGTATGAGGATCAACAGAAAGCGATCCGGTGTTTAAAAACTTCATATAATGGGTAATACTATCCAGGGTACTGGCGTCCAGCGTTTTATCCCCATCCCAGTTCAGGAGGGTCATGGATTTCTTTTGACTTAGGGAATCCATGGCTTCCTCATCACTCAATCCTTGCCGAATAAGCTTTTTAAATGGCATGGAATTTCTGATTGTTTTTGCGATCAAAGCCTTATTGGTTATCCAGGGGGCGTTGGCACCATAACTCTTTTCGAAACTTTCCTGTAGTTTGGCCATATGGTTTGCCATCGCCTTTTCTGCCAGAAGCTGCAGTTTATAATCAAGCGTGGTATAGACTTTCAGGCCGGAAGTATATATGTTATAACTATGGCCGGCTTCATTTTGGGCTGCATTCCATTTCAGTAACTGCTTGCGGACTTCTTCCCTGAAATAGGGGGCAACGCCAGCATTGTAATCATATTCCCTGTACTCCAATCCCAGGTCGAGTTTGCTAAGGCTGTCCCGTACACCCTCATCCAAAAAATTATTCTGTTCCATGGCGCTGAGTACCAGGTTTCTCCGGTTGAGGCTGTTTTCAGGGTTGATCCTCGGGTTATAGCCGTAAGTGGCCTTTAACATTCCCACGAGGGTAGCTGCTTCTTCTATTGTTAATTCAAGGGTTCGTTTATTAAAGAACTTCAAGGCGGCACTTTCAATTCCAAAGGTGTTGTCACCGAAGGAAACGGTGTTGAGGTAATGTTGCAGCACCTCTTCTTTGCTGTAAACATCTTCCAGTCTGCCGGCTATGATCATTTCCTTGATTTTATCGACCACCAGGCCCATTCTCCCTCCATCTTCCCTGGGATAAAGATTTTTGGCGAGTTGCTGGCTGATGGTACTACCACCACCTGCAGACTGGTCCTGTAGCAAAATGGTTTTGATGGCTACACGGAGCAGGCTACGGTAATCTACCCCAGTATGCCGGTAGAACCTTTCATCTTCAATAGCTACCAGGGCGTCTACAAGGTGTTGGGGGAAATCTTCATACTGGATGGGCTGCCGGTCATAGAGGTAATATTTTCCGATCAGTACACTATCGGCTGAATATACTTCCGAAGCTTTTTGATATTTAAAATCACTCATTGAATCCTTATCAGGAATACGCCCCCAGACCCCAAGGTAGATACTCGATATAAAGAGGAGGAACACAACCATAATGGTGAAGAGGGCAAGAAGGCCATACCGCAACACCGGGGATTTGAGCTGTTTTAGAATCAAGTGTGATGTTTTGGGGTGCAATATCCAATTAAAAATTTAAATAGGGACAAGTCTTAACAATAGCTTAAATTATCATTTTATACTTTTGGGCAAAATGGATTCTATGAAAAAAATTGGTTTTTTAGTATGTATGGCCTGTCATCTGAGCTTTGCAAACGGCCCCATATGGTCAAAAACAGGCCATAGGATAGTAGGTGAAATAGCCCAGGCCTATTTGAATAAAAATACCAAAAAAGCCTTGGCAAAATTATTGGACGGGCAGAACCTGGCAGAAGCCGCTACCTTTGCAGATGATATTAAGGCTGATAGTTTGTACCGAAAATTTGATCCCTGGCATTATGTTAATATTCCTCCTGACAAGAATTATTCTGAAGTAATTCCGAATCCACAAGGGGACCTTGTAACAGGGATCCAGACCTGTATCCAGGCCCTTAAAAATGAGGCCACCGAAGAAGCGGATAAGGTCTTTTATCTGAAAATGCTTATCCACCTGATAGGGGACCTCCATCAACCGATGCATATAGGACGTTTAGCCGATAAGGGGGGCAACGATATCCAGCTCCAATGGTTTAACCGGGGCACCAACCTGCACAGGGTATGGGATTCTAATATGATTGATGATTATGGTATGAGCTACACGGAACTTTCCGATAACCTGCCGAAGATATCAAAGGAACAGGTAAAATTCATACAAATGGGAAGTCTCCTGGACTGGGTAGCTGAAGGAAAGGACATTGCTACGGTGGTTTACGAATCGGTCAATGTCGGTGATAAGCTCTATTACAGGTATGGATATGTTTGGTGGGATACAGTAGAATTACAACTCCAGAAGGGAGGACTTCGACTTGCAAAGGTGCTGAATGAACTGTTCTGAATGCCTTTTGCCTTATAAACGGGAAGTTAACCGATTGGAGATACCCTGGCATATAATTTGAAGTTCTTAAGATGAGGTTGCGTTATGAGGAGATTAGCAGTTTACCCGATTGCTAAAGGCAGTAAGGCCACTTCTGAAAGGGTAAAAAAAGATCGGTTTCCACAACCGATTTTTTTATTGGATAAACCTGAAGGTCAGGTTGATCCTTTCCGCTACGGGCCGCCTGGTCTTCGGAATCTGATGCAACCAAAAATGCTGCGTTGTGCCCCGCATTAAAAGCAAGCTCCCGTGATCCAGCATTATAGTATGTTGCAGCCCCTTAACTGTTCGGTGTTTTAGCCTGAATAGGCGGGATTGGCCCAGCGAAACAGAAGCGATAACGGGGTTTACCCCCAATTCCTTTTCGTTGTCGGAGTGCCATCCGTTACTATCGGTACCGTTTCTATAGAGATTGAGGAGACAACTTGTAAATGTGTGCCCGGTGGCCGCAGTCACCTTATTCTTTAACTCCATGAGTTCCGGCGTGAATTGATGTGGCTGCATGCGAATACCTGAGTAGGAGTATGGAAGCCCATTCGTTCCATAAAGTGCTGTAAGCCGGGGCTGGTCAAATTTTTTACCAAATAGTTTAATTTGATCCTGCTGCCAGGGAACATGGCTTCTCAGGGAGCGGAACAATTCCCAAGCATCTTCTTCCCCAAGGAAAACGGGCTTATGGATGATGTCGCTATCCGGCAGGTCCAGGGACTGCGGTGCTTTGCAGGCCTTTTCCATCAGACAAGTACGGTTTTTAGTTGTTTTCGGTATTCTGATGGGTTTTGGCCTGTGAACGCCTTAAAGGATTTATTAAAATGCGAAAAGTTATTAAACCCACACTCAAAGCACACCTCCGTGATGCTCATGGGTTTTTCTGAAAGCAGTTTGGAGGCATGTACCAACCGGTACTCATTGACGAACGCAACAAATGTTTTATGGGTGATCTTTTTAAAATAGCGGCAGAACGAAGGAACGGTCATACTTACCAGTCCGGCAATTTCCTCCAGGGTGATTTCTTCCCTGAAATTATTTTTGACATGGTTGAATACCATATTGATCCTGTTGTTGTCCTTCACCTGGGCTTCCAGTGAAAAGCCCTCTGCATTCAGGATCTTGAAATCACCCGACTTCCCAAGTTCATTTAAAATATTCAAAATAGAAAGTAACCGTTGAAAATCAGTCTGGTAATCCAACACTTCCATTTTTTCCCCAATATGTTGTTTGGTCCTGCCACTAAATGCTATGCCGCCCTTTGCAGCATCAAAAAGGGATTGGATCTTCTTTAATTCAGGACGTTCCAAAAATTCATTACCCAAAAAGTCACGTCTCATCTGTACTACAGTCTCACTGGAGTTCCCGGTAAGACTATCTGTAAACCCACAATGGGGGAGGTTTGAACCTATAAGGATGAGGTCACCTTCGGTATAATAAGAAATATGGCTTCCTATCTGCCGTTTTCCGGATCCGCCGTTGACATAAACCAGTTCTATTTCAGGATGGTAGTGCCAACTGGTATTGTTGTTCAATTTAGACTCATCAAACTTTTGGTAGGTAAACGAATTTCCAAAATCCGGGGCTATCGCTTCAAAAGCTGCTTTCTGTTTTATCATAGTCATTCATTCAAAGTATAAAAATAATAAGCTTCAACTTCCCGAATCTTTGCAAAATTACCCAAAACCTATGGAATATTAACTTTTTAGGAAAATTTAACAATTTATAAGGATAAAATAACACAGAAATTGGAAAAACGTGCCGTAGTGGGTTAGGTAGATCCACCCTAAGTTTGCCTGATTATAAGTATTAACTTAAAATGTAATGTTATGAAGACAATTTTTAAATTTACAAGTATCGTTGCCTTACTGTTCACTGCAGCAGTGGGCATGGCAAATGAACCTTATATTAAACTAGATACACAAACCGGTGGACAAAGTTTAGTATTCAAACCGGATTCCGATTCTCAGGGAACGCAGATCAAATTTGTGGATTCCGATGGACATATCATCTTTTCGGACATCGTGGGTAGCCCAGTTTCCGGTAAAATGCTTGATTTATCACGTCTTAAGGACGGGACGTATTTCTTCATCCTTGAAAATACCCTCAAGGAGTTGAGTTATACCGTCAACATTGAAGGTGATAAAGTATTGATTTCAGATCGCAGGGAAAAGAACCGGCCGGTTTTCCGTCATAAAGGAAATAAGGTCTTCCTAAACCTTTTGAACCTTGACCGGAACAAGGTGGAAATCAAAGTCTTTGATAGCGATGATAGGTTGCTTTATAAGCAGGTTATGAATAATTCCCTGATGGTACATAAGGCCTTCAACTTCGAAAAAGCATTTGAAGACACGTATACAATCGTAGTGAAGGACAACAAGGATAGCTATTATGAGAAGGTAGATGTCAAATAGGGTTTGGTTGCATTTACCATGAGAGAAAGGGGTCCGGTTGGGCCCCTTTTTATTTGGTATACTTCAGTAACCGGGTTCTTTTATACTCCGGTAACGCCAGATTGGCAAGGGCCAGTTGAATAAGCGCCGGATCTTTTTTCTTCGCATACAGCAATGTATAGAATTGCCTTACTGTCAATTCATTTGCCGATTGGGATTCCAGGGTCATGGTGTCTCCCACAGATACGGTTCCTTCCTGTACGATGCGCACATAGGTGCCCGGGAATCCATGTTCTACGAACTGCCTGATAATTTCCTGGTTTCCAAACCGGATTCCCAATTTGTAACAGGGTTCCCGGGGTTGCGATACCTGTAACCTGGCACTTCCAATAGCATATAGATCCCCAATCCTCATTTCCGTTTCATCCATGCCGGAGATAGTCAGGTTTTCCCCGAACATCCCCCAGTCCCATTGCAGTTGGGGGTACACTTTCTTCCAATAAGGATATTGATCTGCTGAAAAAAGATAACAGGCCTTATTCAGCCCTGCATGGTGTTCTTTGTCCACTACGATATCATTTTCAACATTAGTATACAGCAACCGCATGGGATCAGAAACAGGAAATTTGAAAATCCCTGTTTTTTCCTCCTTGCCATTCCAGCTTATCGTTGTGGCATTGCCCACATTGGTTGAAATTACCTTCATGGTATAAAGATAAAAAACCACCGCATAAAAAATGCGATGGTTTCATACCTTCTTTTGCGGTTGCTTACGGAATTTCCCTGTCCAGTTTTTTGGTAAGGGAAAATCCGGCAAATAAACCGATGCCCGCCATAAGAAAGATGGTGCCCGGGTAGGCTACTTCCTCTTCCATACCCATTGTATTGGACAAAACCGATGCAATGAATATGGCAAGGCCTACACCTATCAGCAATAAGGAAAGATTTAAAATAAAGATCTTCCAGAATGGGGCCACACCATTGCTTTTCCCTTTTACAAAGATGCTGGCATCAGCTCCTTTTTCGATAAGGGCCAGGCGCTCCTTGTTCCGCGTTGAAAAATACAGGTAAAATACACCGAAAATTGCTCCGAATATCAGTGCGATAATAATAACTTCTCCTCCCATATGAGTGTTTTTTGAGATTAAACATTTGATTCATTGCATTTGACGATATAATTTAAAATTAGGTTACAGCTATCTTCAAAATTCTCCGTAATTTATGTAACCCAAACATCATAGGTAACGTCTTATCTTGTAAATGAGCCACAACCAGGACCAAATTAGTATAGATAAAATACTCGAAGGAGACCGTCGTGCTTTTGCAGTATTGATCGATCGATATAAACATATGGTCTTTACGATCGCATTAAAGGTTGTAAAGAACCGCGAAGATGCAGAGGAGGTAGCCCAGGATGTTTTTATCAATGCCTATAAGGCCTTACACACTTATAAAGGGGATGCCAAATTTTCAACCTGGTTGTATAGGATCGCGTATTATAAAAGCCTGGATTACGCAAAGAAAAATAAAAGGAAGCCTGAAATGGTTTCCATGGACATTGCAGGGAAATACCATCTTTCGGCCATCGATGGCCCCCTGGACTGTTTGGAAGCCTCAGAACGGAAGGCTATTATCAGGCAGGCGGTGGATCAATTGACGGACGGGGACAGTATACTGATTACATTGCACTATTATGATGGACTGACGTTGGATGAAATTGCATCGGTATTGGGGATTAGCGCGAACACAGCCAAAGTAAGGCTCTTCCGGAGCCGGAAGCGATTGGCAGAAATAATGAAAAAGAATGTGGATTTAGAAATAGCCGGAAATTATGAAAACTCGTAAAGAAGAGGTTTGGGATGGTTTGATAAAGAAAATGGTAGAGGAAGCCGGTCTGGATTCCCCTTCATCAAATTTTACGGATAAGGTGCTTGCCGAAATCGGGAAAGTAGAATCCAGAAGCCCTGTATTAATCTATAAACCACTGATATCCAAAGAATTTTGGATTTTTCTGGCAGTTGTAATCCTGTCCCTGGTAGCATATACGGTTTGGGGGAAGGCCGAATTGCAACCACAATGGCTCTCTATGATCTCGTGGGACCGACTAACCAGACCGGATTTCTTTCGGACCTTTTATCAATGGTCTGCGCCCAATTCATTGATCTATGGCATCGCGGCTATTTTTAGCTTTGTTTTTCTTCATGTGTACCTGGTGCGGAATTCATGGGATAAATTCTATAAATTAAATTGAATGGTCACAGGGGCAGGTAACTATAAGCCCAGTACATAAGGGCAAATTGTAAAGGAAGCCGGAGCAGCAGGAGCCATTTGGGAATGCCGGCCCCGGCTTTATCCCCCGAAAGCATATAAACATGCACCAACAAGAAAGCCGCTAACATCCCTATTAAACCGGAAATCGCATAATTCTTTAGTACCGGGATACAAATCCCAATACCAAGGGCAATTTCTGTGAACCCGCTCAGGAAGACCAACAGCCTCGGATGGGGCAGGTACCGCGGCATGATCCTAAGATAGACCTTCGGTTTGATGAAATGGCAGCTGCCTGCGATACAGTACATTGCTGCCATAAGATACAGATGCCAGGGATAATCCACCAGTCAAAGATAAGGAGAAAAGGATCTTATACAGGAATTGGGAGTAGCTTTAAAGGAAAGGTTCATGTTGCTTTTTCACTTGTGGTTCGCCCGGAATCCACTAATTTTAGGATAGATGGCTTAAATGACCTGCTTAAAAATGGGAATTATGGATCATCGAATTAAATTCGCTTTGCCATGGCTGCGCACGGCTTCAGCCTGCAGGAATCCGGAAAAGAAAGGGAACTACATCGGCGCCTATGTAAAAAATTGCGCCTCCCTGCGATAAGATTGCCTTTGTGGATGGACAATACTGATTATGGGAATGTCCTTCCGGGTTGCCTCAGCAATGGTGATTGAATTGTTTGGAGGATTGAAATACCTGCCTTGAAAAGCACTAAATACATGTCCTATGAATCCCTTACAAAACATAATCTATCAGATCGAACTTCATTCCCCGGAAGGGATTATTCAGGGCTTTCAAGCAGGGGTAAATCCAAATGAAGCCTATAATGGGATGCCTTTGATTTACGAATTAATTGGCGAATATACCAGGGGGCCAAAATTTAAGGAATGTGTACGGGCTTTTTCAGACCATGGGCTGCAATTACCGGATAAAGCTTTACTGGCAGTCCTTCTGGATGACGCCGATGCCCTGAAAAAATGCCTTACGGCGGAAGCTGAATGTATAAATTCAAGATATACTATGCCATGTGCATATACCCCTTTCCGGGAAGTGTCATTGTTGCATATTTGTGCAGAATTCAATCATTTCCGCTGTGCGGAAATCCTGGTGCACTACGGACTATGGGTTGATTGTACGGCGGGTACAGATGCTGATGGCTTCGGGTGACAAACCCCAATTTTCCATACAGTAAACCAGAATAACGACCAGTCATCCGAAATGATGCACTTTCTGATAAGCAGGGGGGCAAACCTTGAGATTACCGTGCCGGGCATGGTATGGGGGAGGGGGTATGACTGGGAAACCCTGATCCCTGCCGTGAACCCTATCAGCTATGCTATGATGGGCCTCCTGCCACAAATGCACCGGCAGGAAAAGGCAGTTTACAATACGGTGGCACTCCTGCTCAAACATCGGTTTCAAATAGAGATCATACCGCCCAATATCCCCAATAAGTACTTACAGGGATAAATGGGTACCGGCTTTCACGTTCCGTGTTCTGGAAAGGGGTACAACAGCTGGATTTTTGAACATGGAATAGGGAGCCATTGAAAGAATGCCATAAAAAAACCGCTCCGGGTTATTGAAGCGGTTTTTTGGGATATATATGGATCTATCTTATTTCACCATCTCATAACTTCGTTTTATGAAGTTTGTCAGTTCCTCACCTTTTAAAAGCCCCTTGGATAGTCGTGCAAGGTCCAGGGATTGATTGATCAGCCTTTCCCGTTTTTTATCGGTCTTTGTGTTCAGGATTTCGGCAACCAATTCATGATTGGTATTAACGATGAGGTTGTACATTTCGGGCATATTCCCCATTCCGAACATTCCTCCCCCGCCGGTCTTTGACATTTCCTTCATCCTTCGCATGAACTCGGGCTCAGTTATGATAAAAGGAGAGGCATTGCTGTCCATCGCTTCCAACTGTATGGTATAGGATTTGGAAGTAATCACTTCTTTCAGATTGGTTTTTAGCCTTTCCTTTTCCTCATCGGATAATTTACTGATCTGGGTATCCTCCTTCTTGATGAGGTTATCCACATGATCTGTATCGACCCGGGCGAAGGAGAGTTTATCATTGGAACTTTCCATTTTCTGCATCAGGTGGCCAACTATAGGGGAGTCCATTAGCAGCACTTCATAATTTTTCACCTTGGCCGCTTCGATATAACTGTGCTGCGCTTCGGTATCAGAAGCGTACAGAATCACCAGCTTTTCATCCTTATCCGTCTGGAGGGGTTTTAATTTTTCCTTCAATTCTTCCAGGGTATAATAGGAACCATCCACCGTTGGATACAAGGCAAATTTGTCAGCTTTTTCAAAGAATTTCTCTTCAGACAACATACCATATTCTATCACCAGCTTGATATCGTTCCATTTCTTCTCAAAATCCTCCCGGTTTTCTTTAAAAAGCGATGTAAGTTTATCGGCTACTTTCCGGGTAATGTAAGATGCGATCTTCTTCACTTCCCCGTCTGCCTGCAAATAAGAACGGGAAACATTCAAGGGGATGTCAGGGGAATCGATCACACCCCTGAGCATCGTCAGGAATTCAGGGACGATACCTTCTACATTATCTGTGATGTATACCTGATTCTGGTAAAGTTGGATCCGGTCTTTTTGTATATTCAGGTCCTGGGTAATCTTAGGGAAATATAGAATCCCCGTAAGGTGGAAGGGATAATCAACATTCAAATGGATATGGAATAACGGATCCTCGAATTGCATGGGATATAATTCCCGGTAAAAGGATTTGTAATCTTCGTCTTCTAGCTCGGTCGGTTTTTTAGTCCAGGCAGGTGTGGGATTGTTGATGATATTATCCACTTCCTGGGTTGGGGCCGCATCTTCTTCTTTTGCACCTTCCGGTTTTGGCAGCGTTTCTGTCCGGGTACCGAATTTGATGGGCACCGGCATAAACTTATTATATTTCCGCAACAGGGTAGTGATGCGCTCTTCCTTCAGAAACTCGGTGGAATCCTGCGCGATGTGAAGGATTACTTCCGTACCCCGCTCTTCTTTATCCGACTTTTTTAAACTGAACTTCGGAGACCCATCACAGGTCCAGTGAATGGCGGGTGCGTCAGTGTAACTTTTAGTGATGATCTCTACCTTGTTTGCCACCATGAAGGAAGAATAGAAACCAAGGCCGAAGTGGCCGATGATTCCGGCGTCCTTCCCAGCGTCCTTATATTTGTCTAAAAATTCTTCAGCCCCTGAAAAGGCCACTTCATTGATATATTTTTTGACCTCCTCTTCCGTCATGCCGATCCCCTGGTCGATGATATGAATTTTTTTACCTTTCTTATCAATCTTAACTTCAATGATGGGATTGCCATATTCTACTTTAGCTTCTCCTATAGATGCCAGGTGCTTCATTTTTAAAGTTGCATCCGTAGCATTTGAAATCAATTCCCGTAAAAAGATCTCATGATCGCTATAGAGGAATTTCTTGATTAATGGAAATATGTTTTCAACCGAAACATTGATCTTGCCTGTTGCCATATTATTGATTTATTGTTTATACTGATTCCATACAAGTCAAAAAAAGTACCACACTGCCCAAGGGTGACAAACTGACACAATCTGTATTAAGATGTCATCCGGTTCCGCCGGCAGTCATAAGGCGAGAATGAAGAAGAAGAATAGGCAGGATACTCTTTGTCCTTAAAATTTAACATATATTTTGTTTAATAAAATACGATAAATATTAAACATTATTTATCTTTGACAGGTCACTGACAGTATGAGGTTGTTATGAAAAAGAATTTTATAATACAATCAATATTGTTCATTGATTTGGTTAGGTTGTAAGAAAGCGTGTTCTTCTCAGGGACACGCTTTTGCGTTTAAAACTTATTCTTCCGGGCGGGAAACATCAACTATATTTAACTATCTTAGATTTTAGTAATGAAAGCACAACCTTTTTTTACGGTTTCAAAGCCAGCACCACAGTAAAACTTCGAATACATGTATAATTCAAAAATAACGGGATTGGGTTATTTTGTGCCTGAAAACGTGATTACCAATAATGACCTTGCGCAACTGATGGAAACCGATGACGCCTGGATACAGGAGCGGACAGGGATCAGGGAGCGGCGCCATGTTATCAAAGGGGAAGATACTACCACGAGTATGGGGGTAAAAGCTGCAAAGGTTGCAATCGAACGGGCAGGACTGGACAAGAACGATATAGATTTCATTGTTTTCGCCACCTTGAGTCCCGATTATTATTTCCCGGGCCCCGGGGTTTTGGTACAACGCGATCTGGGTATCAGTACTGTGGGGGCATTGGATGTCCGCAACCAGTGTTCAGGTTTTGTGTATGCGCTTTCCATAGCTGACCAGTATATCAAGAGCGGCATGTATAAAAATGTGCTGGTAATCGGTTCAGAGTTGCATTCCCATGGCCTCGATATGACCACCAGGGGCAGGGGCGTATCTGTAATTTTTGGTGATGGGGCAGGGGCTGCGGTGCTTAGCCGGGAGACAATGAGTGACAAAGGGATCTTATCTACTCATCTCCATTCGGAAGGACAGCATGCAGAGGAATTATCGCTCATTGCGCCAGGCATGGGCCAGCGATGGGTTACGGATATCCTGGCCGACAATGATCCTGACGATGAATCGTATTATCCTTACATGAATGGCCAGTTTGTGTTTAAAAATGCTGTAGTCCGTTTTAGCGAAGTGATCATGGAAGGACTGGAAGCCAATAATCTGAAGCCTTCAGATATTGACATGCTGATACCCCACCAGGCCAATCTGCGAATTTCGCAATTCATCCAAAAGAAATTCGGCCTGGGAGATGATCAGGTTTTCAATAATATCATGAAATATGGGAATACCACGGCAGCTTCCATCCCAATTGCACTTACGGAAGCATGGGAACTGGGGAAAATTAAGTCGGGTGACCTGGTTATCCTGGCTGCCTTCGGCAGTGGTTTTACCTGGGGCAGTGCCATCATAAGATGGTAACCAAACCTGTTTCTAAATCAAAGGATGCAAATTATATCGAAAATCCGCCCCTGACCAGTGCCCTTTAACTCCATAAAAAGCCCCGGAACCCTTAGACATTAAAATTATATGGAACGTGGCTTCAGCTACCAGTAGCCCGGAAACGCGATGTCCATGCACTTCCGGTTCCCGTCTTTTATTTCAACAGCTATAGGATACCACCACCGCCTTGTTTGGTATTATCATCCCTGTTCTTGCGTTGAGTAGCTTTATTCTTGCCACTTCCAAAGCGGTAGGAAATTCCGGCATATACATTTTGGCTTTCCCAATAAAATTGCCCGTTTTGCGCAAATGGCCGATTTGCCGAGAATGCGAAGCGCATTGTATTGAAAACATCATTGAAATTAAGGCTGATGGTTCCTTTCCCATCGGCAAAACCATACCGGGCACCTATGTTGATAAAGTACATGGGATCCACTTCAAACTGCAGGTTCTGGTTGGCTCCTCTGTAGAAACCAAATAGCTGTAGTGTAACATGTTTGTCAACCGTAAAGCTGTTGTTCATCCTGAGGTTCCAGGCCGTATTGTCCACAGATACCTCTTCGGTTAAAATATCTTCCGGGGTAGCCGTCGCATTATCGGTCAGCAGCCGTTCCGTCAACCCCCTTTGAGTTTGGGAGTAGATGTCAAAACTTCCATTGATATTCCACCATTTTATGGGTTTGTAATTGGCTGATACTTCCAGGCCATAGGCCGAAGTATTGTCAAAGTTATCGTGCGTCAGGATGATCTTGTTCAAGTCAAGCCGGTCTATCAGGACGGCCCGGTTGATTTCATCGGTAATGCTCCGGTAGAACAACCCGGCAGTAAAACTCCCCCCTTTTAACCGCCGTGTATAATTGGCCTCATAGGAATTGGTAAACTGTGGTGTCAACATTGGATTTCCGAAGGAAGAGATCAAAGGGGTAGACCATTCCCGTATAGGGTTAACCTGATCCAGCCCTGGCCTGTCTACACGCCGGCTTATACTGAGTTGATACTGGTTTTCTTCTGTTGGATTGTATGTCAGAAATCCCGAAGGATACAGTTGGGTATACTTGTCGGTAAATGCCCGCACCGTATTTGTATCTGCCTTGACCATCACATCTTCTACCCGGATCCCCAACTGATAGGACCACTTTTCATAGTTCCGGCCAAAGGTTGCGTAGGCGGAGTATATATCCATTCCATAGACAAAAGCCGCATCCGGGGTAGGTCTCAGGCTCCCGCCGGGACTAAAGGATAGGCCCGTAGACGTATATCCCACTTGTGTTTCGAATAGCCTGGCTTCCAGGCCTGCTTCGAGCTTTGTAATTGTGTCCAGTGGATTGACATAATCCAGGTTGGCAATTGTTTGTTTTCTGTGTGTATTCACAAAATCCATATAATTCGGGAACACTGTATTTCCGGAGCTCCTGAAGTCAGCATCTTCATCATCCCGGAATTGGTTGTAATCTATTTCCAGTTCCAGGTTATGGCCTTCCTTCTTAAAATCGTGTTTATAATCAAAATTGTATTGCTCGCTTAAGTTATCCTGTATACTATTGAAAAATTGTTTGTTGTTGCGTACAGGTTCTGAATTGTAGAGAACGTTAGTGATACCGCTGCCTTTTCCATCAAAACTGTTTTGGTTGGTGAAAAAGGAGAAGGTATTATGTTCATTTAGAAAGAAATCAATGCCCACCTTGTATAAATGGGATTTGGAGTTATTAAAAAATTCAAAAAGCTGTTCGGAATTTTCCAGGTCGCGGTAAATGGCACCCCGATTGTAATACTTTCCGATATTGGTACCGTAATTCCCGTACACATTGAATTTTCCCTTTCGGTAGTTCAGGTCCAGGGAAGTATTGAATTTCGCTTCAACCCCATAGGTAAGCCCCGTACTGATATTGCCGTTAAAACCTATATTGGCATTTTTATGCAACACAATATTGATGATGCCACTCATTCCCTCCGGGTTGTACTTCGCAGATGGGTTGGTGATCAATTCTATGGATTTAATGGAAGTGGATGGAATTTGTTTCAGTAATTGTGCTACGGGGACATTAGATAGTTTTCCATCTACCATGACCCTTACATTGGCATTCCCCCTCAGCGTTAGTTCACCTGTTTGCTGGTCCAGATTTACGGAAGGGATATTATTCATGATATCGGAAGCGGTTGCACCGGCAGTGGTAAGGTCCTTGCCTACGTTGATGACTTTCCGGTCTATTTTCTGTTCTATGGTTGTCCTTTCCCCAACCACCTCCACCCCGGCGAGTTCTTCAACGGTTTCTTCCAAAGTGATTACCCCAAGGTCTATCTTCCGGTTGGTTTCTGAGATCGTAATTTCCTGGGAATAGGTTTGGTATCCAATGAATTGTACTTCAAAATTGAAGGTCCCTTCAGGAAGTTTTTTTACTTCAAAAGTCCCATCTTCCGTTGTAATACCGCCGCTTATCGTACTGCCATCCTCGACAGATTTTATAACAATCGCGGCATAGGCGACGGCTTGATGAAGTGTTTTGTCTATTACCTTTCCGGATACAACCCCTGCTTTCAGGTCCGAATTCCCCGGAGGCAAAGGGAGTTCCCTTGCCATAAGTATGCCGCAATAGAGCAGCACAAGAAGCTGCACAACTTTTTTCATTCCTGTTCGTTTTTTGATTAACTGATTGATTGATGTAACCTACTGGACGACGAACAGGGAAATATGTTACTCGCCGGAATGCTTTTTAACATAATTTAACAGAATACTGCGTACCCTGGCCGGGGAGGAAAATAAAACGAAACCCCGGCAGGCCGCCGGGGTTTCTTACATTGATAAGCTACACTAAACACTAACCATTAAATTTAAAAATATAGCTTTATCAACGATTATATTCTAAGGGTTTATCTATAGACGTTTCGGGATGACGATGGTTACAGCAATTAATACAATTTAACAGT
>JBGTLT010000056.1:0-4322 GCA_041743975.1 Zeaxanthinibacter sp. | reverse complement strand
TAGTGGGATCGGGAAGAGCCATGGTTTCTATGGGTTCCAGGAATTCTCCAACCAGCGTTCGGTCATCCGGCAGCATACCATCAGCGGCCTGGAGTTGCTCTTCCCTCCGTATACTGCCTTTAAACAAAAACTGGCCAACCTAGTTCTTAAATGGCTGTAGAATCGTTCCCTGAACGGTTATCCTCCAGAGTTAAATTTATCCGGTTCCGGGTTTGAAACTCCTGAAAGCATATATGGCCCTGCCCCGCAACCCCGCTTTAACGATGTGGTTATAGGTACTTACAGGCAATTTGTGTATTATTTCCTTTGCCAATCCGGTTTTTTTGCCCGGGCCCCGTAACCGGAATTGGGTAGCTTGGGTCGGGCCATACATAAGGTGCAACCAGAGCCGCGGGTTGATCAGGAAATAGCGGCGGAGGGGTGGATAACATCCTATCATACGCGCCATATCGTTCATGTATTTGTGGTAATCAACCAGGCTGGGGATATGATCGGCGTTCCGTTCAAATTGTTTCCTGTAAATTTCCAGGTCATCCGCCGCAATCTGCTCCATTCTTTCCTTTGGCGGCAACTCCAGGTCCCCGTTGAAAACAATGGCACAATAGCGGGATTGCATTTCCATGACCGGAAACTGGCTCCCAAATCCCGGCCTGGCCCATCCTATCCATGCCAGCCGATCCCCATTTCGGGGATGGAACATGTTCTTATATAAGTGCCGGGGATTGCATTCCCGGAGGCCTTCGGGCATAAAATCCACTTTATTGAGGTATCCGGTACTGAACACTACAGCATCCACATTTTCCAATATTTCGCCTTTTGCCGTTATAAGTCTCCTTCCCCCGTCCTGAACCTCCGTAATATCACCCACCACTTCACAACCGTTATGGGCAATGGCTTTCGGCAATGCGAGGGTCTTGGTCCCAAAGATCCCCCATATCCCATAGGGGGCACTTACTTTCTCATTGAGTTCCGCCAACGCATCAAAAACGGGATCTTTGCGTGCCCGTTCCAGTTTCAGGACAAAAGGGCTTAACAGTTTCCCATAATCCCGGGGCAGGTCCCAGATACCCCGATGGGTGGAGATATCAGCAGCATGGCCACCCCGCCTCCGGGGAACAACCCAGCCCGTAGATTCCCGCAGGCTCACCCAGGATCTTTCGGCAACTCCGGAGATTTCAAATGCAACATCGGAACCGGATTCGCCGCCACCCACCATGAGGACGCGTTTACCGGCAAACCCCGAAGCATTTTTATAGTCGCGCGAATGGATAAAAGGTACATCCTTCAACAGATGGGACCATTCGGGAAATCGGGGAATGTTATTGTTTCCTGTTGCCAGTATGAGCCTTTTACAATCCAGGGTTTCGCCACTGGAGAGCTGCACCTGCCAGTTTCCGTCACTGATTTCAGTTATGCGATCTACTCTGGCTTCAAATTGCACATGGGAGGTCACCCCAAAATGGTCAGCATAGTCCATCCAGTAGGCAACTGCTTCTGTTTTGGTCCAAAAATCATTATCCCTGCCGTCCCCTACCCAAAAATCGGAGAACATGCTAAAGGTAACCGATGAAGTCAGCAAGAGGTTATCATAACTCCCCGCAAAGACACCGCCCAGGGTTTTGGATTGCTCCAGGCAGATAACATCATCAAACCCTTTTTCCACTAATTCCTTGGTAGCTACAAGGCCCCCTGGCCCTGCCCCTATCACTATACAGCTAATCATATTTTTAGAGCGCTCATTATCTATTCGTGTTGGCCGGATTTACCATCAACTCCGCATCTTCCAGTAACCCGAGCATATTTTGGTCAATTTCGTGCAATGGCAGGGTCTTGCTACGATAGGTATCCACCAGATACGGCGGGACAATTTCAATTATTTCCGCATACAGAAATTTTTCTGACTTCGAGGTAGCACCCTCAACATGGATCGTGGAAAACATGGCCAAGCCTTCAGTTTCCCTTGTTCTAAAGTCCTTCATAAGCCATAACGGCAGTTGTATGCTATGGTTACCAATGTAGTGCTTATTAAAAGGGATGTCTGAATCATACAATGTCTGGCCCAATAGGCTACCGTTGAGGATTTGCTGGTGCGTCTTTTTCAGGGACCTTGTTCGGATATTCCCAAACCGGACAATGGCAAGCGTCCTTGAAATCCCCTTTCCATCCTGCATATGAACGATCCTGACCTTTTCATCCTGCCTGATGATCTGTCCTTTTATAGGGCCATATATTTTTATCAGGGCTGTGGTGTGCAAGTTCCTGTATTTCATTAAGACGGTTTAAAAAGTTTCGAATAAAATTGACAAGACAGGGGGAGCGTCATCTTACGCGGGTTGGTCAACTCTAAATTAGGGAAAAAAAGCTATGGAAATCGCGTACCGGGTTTATAAAGTGATCTTTAGGAAAATCTTATGGACGAGGTACAACAAGGCGTTGCATTTGTAACCTAAGAGTTACAAATAATCTGAAATTTTCTGTCAGCCTGCAGGTTCAGAATCCTCACCTTGCTTGGCAGGACCTAAAAAAATGATCCAGGCACAAAAATTTCTGAATATTCAAAATACCTTCGGTTGCCCAAATTGTTCCGAGAGAATGAACCCGATCCTATCCCTGTTTTTGTTGCTTCCGCTAATCAGCGTGGCACAAACACAGGAACGTTACAGTTCCTGGAACAGCCTGATCGTGGATTATCACATCAACAACAAATTTTACCTTAAGAATGAGCTGCACCTCCGGCGAACGGACTTTTTAAGATCCTGGGTGTATTCATCCTTGCAGTCTCAGAGGGAGCCGGAGTTCTTTGTTTCCGGGAATATACGAATGCTAATGATTCCATAGTCGTGTAAACAAAGAACCACGCCTTTGGCGTGGTTTTCTGCTTGTAGTGACCCCGGAGGGATTAGCGTTGCTGATCCCATTGAACTCCCCTTTGCAAATAGAAAACCACCAGGGGCTCAGAAGCAAGTTTCTGATTCCAACAAAATCGTGGAGGGATTAGCTTCGCTGATCCCATTGACATCCCCTTTGCAAATAGAAAACCACCGGCTCAAAAAGCCGGGGTTCTTTGTTCCAGGGAATACCATAAGCAAGATTCTTATTCCAACAAAATCGAGGAGGGATTAGCCTGGCTGATCCCATTGATCTCCCCTTTGCAAATAGAAAACCACCCGGCTCAAACAGCCGGGGTCCTTTGTTCCAGGGAATACCAGAAGCAAGGGCTTCCGTATTCCCTGGAACAAAGAACCACGCCAAAGGCGTGGTTTTCTGCTTGTAGTGACCCCGGAGGGATTCAAACCCTACTCCGCAATGGCATTGTTTATAGTCTTTTCAGGATGTCAGTTTTTTTAGGTGGCACTTTAGCTACCTTTTAAGTCAAACGAATTTGCTGGTGAACGATCTATACAACTTATAAAATTAGGTAGAAAACAGGAGCAAACAAAAAAACAAAAAATACAAACTCTTATAAAAAATATTATTATGGCTATAATCTCAAAGCAGGACAAAATTTAGCGAGCGAAGCGCTGCAAGCCCCAAAACTTATCGAACTAATACTATGAAATGCTGTTGGCAGGCTTCAGTATTGTATAAGTACAAATCCTAAATTTCGACTAAATCGTATTGATGTGCTGTTTGTTTTACTGTTCACTATCGTTTATAAAAATGACTTGACGAACAATTTACTAAGGAATTTTAAAGTTTTGTTACCTTAGTTTTCAACTAGAGGATATATTATCAAATATCTATGTTATAAGAAATTTTTTATAGCGACATTTTGCATATATAATAATTTCATCTATTAGCCAATAAGACTTCAAAATATGAAACGACTTCTCCTATTGTTTATACTTATTTTTTCAGTAACGGCTTGCAAAGAACAAACAAACAAAGAAGTCTATAGTGATCAAAATGAGAATTTTGAATCATTTAAAGACGAATTCTTATTAGAACTTTGGAAGCAAGATCCTGGTTGGGCATCTTATGCTGGTTTACATGAATACGATTCAATATTGAATTCCTTCTCATCAGAAGATAGACAAAAGTTGCTTACCTCTAACAAAGAAATAGCATCGAAACTCCATACTTTTGAGCTAACAAACTTAGATGATGGTAATAAAATTGACTACCACATTATTGAGAATTTTATTGAATCAGGAGTATGGTATGTCAATGAATTTAAGTCCCATGAGTGGGATGCATCAAATTACAATATAGCAGGGCGAGTATGGACAATAATGAATGGTACCTATGCAGATCTTAACACACGATTAGATATTCTTTCCGCTCTTCTAATTAAGGTTCCATCATTTTATCAATCTGCAATT
>JBGTLT010000055.1:0-1865 GCA_041743975.1 Zeaxanthinibacter sp. | reverse complement strand
TCCATTTTCCCCTATGGTATTCTAAAGACGTAAGATTTTCGATCCAGTCACCTGAATTCAGGTATATAATCGATCCTTTCTCTGTTTCGATTTTCCGTATTTCCGGCTGGTGTATATGTCCGCATACGACATAATCGAATTTTTTTTCAATGGCAATATCAGCGGCTATTCGCTCAAAATTACCTATAAACTTTATGGCCGATTTCACGTCATTCTTTATCCTTTTTGACATCGAGATTGGTCCCATGCCCCATTTTTTAAAGAAAAAATTGACGCCGCTATTCAGAAGTATCAATAAATCGTATCCTATTGCACCAAGTTTGGCAATCCATCTTGAATGCTGCATTGTAACATCAAAAACATCCCCGTGAAACATCCAGGCCTTTTTGCCGTGCAGATTCAATACTACTTTGTTCGAGATACTGAAAGAACCCAGTTTGAAACCAACGAACTTGCGTAGCATCTCATCATGGTTGCCGGTGATGTACTGCACTTTTGTACCCTTTGTCACCCAATCCATTAACAATTTGATCACTTTCATGTGGGATTTTGGCCAATAGTGTTTGTTGAACTGCCAGATATCGATAATGTCCCCATTGAGTACGACCTGTTTTGGTTTTATGGATTTGAGGTATGCCAACAATTCCTTTGCATGGCAACCGTAGGTTCCTAAATGCACATCGGAGATGACCACAAGGTCAACAGGTCTTTTTTTCATATATGGGGTGGGGGATAGGATCTTTGATTTTCTTGAATTTCAAAGGTGAGTAATAGGTGGCCATGCGGGCAGTTACGAAGTGAACCAACAAAGCCGAAAAGGAAACCGAATTCGTTTTCATGGATAACAAGTCAGTTTATCGAAAGGTTATGAAATAAAATTGACAGATATGTAAAATTGGTTTTAATGTTTGGTTAAGCGATGATTATGAAATGTGTCTATCAAGCTTGATTTTAATAACCAACAAATAACGCCAATTGATTTACTATTAGTAAAAATATATAGAATATTACCAATATAAGTTTACCATTTGTAAACTATTGTTTTTGAATGTAAAATCGAACAATATCCGTTTTATAGGCTATGGCGCCTTTGCTTCTTTTGGCACGTACTTTTGTATGTATGCATTTAGAAAACCATTTACGGTAGCGACATTCGAAAATATGGCCTATATAGGGATAGATTACAAGATACTTTTAATCATTGCCCAGGTAATAGGCTACATGCTCTCAAAGTTTATAGGGATAAAGCTTATTTCCGAACTTCAAAATGACCAACGCAAGAAGTATCTCATCGGATTGATCCTTTTGGCAGAGGCGAGCCTCATTTTTTTCGGATGGATTTCCGCTCCATATAACTCGATTTTCATGTTCACCAACGGGTTATCGTTAGGTATGATTTGGGGTATTGTCTTTTCATATTTGGAAGGGCGCAAGTTCACGGAGATTTTAGGAGTGGCCCTGTGCGCAAGCTTTATAGTTTCGAGCGGAGCGGTAAAATCCGTCGGGCTTTTGGTCATGGGCCAGTTAGGTGTTTCCGAAATTTGGATGCCCGCAGTTACGGGAGCGATCTTTTTCGTTCCTTTTGTTTTTTTCACGATCCTTTTGGATAATATGCCGATGCCCACCTCAGAAGATATCGCATTGAAATCAAAGCGGTTGCCAATGGGCCAGGCAGACCGGAAAAGGGTGTTTATGACCTTCATGTTCCCTATAATTATCCTGGTCCTGTTTTATATCAGCCTGACAGCTTTGCGTGATTTCAGGGATAATTTCTCAAGGGAAATTTGGGACGCTGTCGGTTTTGAAGGCAATACCTCGATCTACACCCTATCTGAAATTCCGGTAGCCTTTGTGGTGCTGATCAT
>JBGTLT010000054.1:0-18919 GCA_041743975.1 Zeaxanthinibacter sp. | reverse complement strand
TTACACCAATCTCTTATTCATAAAAGCCTTCCCGGAACCCGATTTTAAATAGCGTTCAAAATCATAGGCTTTCTTTGAACTCCGGAAGAAGGAACAATGTACTAATGTAACGGGAAGTTTGTTTTTCGTATAAGGAACATGCCCCCTGTTATGTGCAGCGATACGGTGTTCCAGATTTCGGGTAAAACCTGTATAGTATGATCCACCAGCGCATAATACTACATACACACAATAGGGGAGAATCATTTAATTCTAATTTCCCCAAATCTAAAGATGAGAACTGAAATCTAATTTCATCCTTCTTCGCTTTCACTTCGTTCAAGCTTCGGAGTATAGACTTATATTAATTTTGTATGTAAGTGGATCCCTATCCACCGTAGCCCTCTGTTGTGAGCGGGCAGGGATGTAGGAGTCATAAATAAAGAGCCCCCCTTCGCTCTGGATAAATCCAAAGCTTCGGAGGGCGTAGGTGGAGCCGGAGGGATTCGAACCCTCGTCCAAACAAGCAATTAAAATGCCTTCTACATGCTTAGTCTTCATTTGATTTTCGATGCACGACCGACCGAAAACCGCCTATCGTACACTTATCTTCTTTTGATTTTAGTGGCGGTACCGAAGCCATACCACCCTTGTGTTGACTTTTTTGGTGCCCCTGAATGGATCGCCGTCAACAAGGGCTATCCAGGGACATCTCGCTTCCCTGCCTTGCAGGGACGAGGCTAAATCCTACTGTAATTCGGATTAAGCGGCAAGAGCGTAGTTATTATCGCCAATTAAAAGTGTGAAATATGAGATTTACGAGCTATATCCCAGCGCTCGGCATGCTTACATCCCAATTGGTCTTGCTGTCAAAACCAGTCGGCCCCAAATTGTCAATGAACCTTTCTTAAAAGGTGTGCGAAGTTAACAAATTCTTTGCCCACCTGCACATTTCCCCGTATTTTCGAACAAATTTTATACCAAAACCCCCTATGCTCTTCGGAATCATCAGAGAACGCAAAAACCCACCCGATATGCGGGTGGTACTGTCCCCTCAAGCCTGCCAAAAAGTCGTGTCGCGTTTCCCGGATGCCGGAATTATTGTGGAACCCTCCCCGGTTCGGGTCTTTACCGATGCGGAATACAAGGTGGCCGGAATAGAAGTGGCCTCCCAAATGGAAAAATGCGACGTACTGCTGGGGGTAAAGGAAGTGCCTGTTGATGACCTTATCCCCGATAAAATATACTTTTTCTTTTCCCATACCATCAAGAAGCAACCCTATAACGCGAAACTGCTAAAAGCCATCCTGGACAAAAACATTTCACTCTATGACCACGAAGTGGTTACGGACCAAAAGGGTATCCGGCTGGTCGCATTTGGCCGGTACGCGGGAATCGTGGGTACCTATAACGGTTTCAGGGCCTATGGCCTGAAATTCGACCTGTTCACCCTTCCCAAAGCACAAACCCTGGCTGGGCAACAAGCATTGCTTGCGGAACTGAAAAATCTTAAATTGCCCAGTATCAGGGTACTCCTGACAGGAAAAGGCAGGGTGGGCAACGGGGCACGGGAAATGCTGGAAGGTATGAACCTTAAAGAGGTAAACGTCCATGATTATCTCACCAAAAAATTTGATGAAGCCGTGTATTGCCAGATCGATGTGCTGGACTATAACCAGCGGGTGGATGGAAAGGAGGGAGGAATGCAGGATTTTTTCGACAACCCTGCAGCCTATGTTTCCACTTTCAGGCGGTTTGCCAGGGTAACCGACCTGTATATGGCCTGCCACTTTTACGGGGTGGGGGCTCCCTACCTCATTACCCGGGAGGATGCCAAACAGCCCGACTTCAGCATCAAAGTAGTAGCTGACATTAGCTGTGACGTGGACGGGCCGGTTGCATCCACCATCCGGTCATCTACTATCGCGGAGCCAATCTATGGGTATGATGCGCAAAGTGAAACCGAGACAGATTATAAAAACCCAGGAGCAATCGCGGTGATGGCTGTGGACAACCTGCCGGCAGAATTGCCTCGCGATGCCAGCGAAGGGTTCGGGGAGACTTTTTTTGACAAAGTGATCCCTGCATTCTTTAATGGGGATGCCGACGGGATTTTATACCGGGCCAGGATGACAAAAGATGGGAAACTTACCGAAAGATATGCCTATTTGCAGGCTTATGTGGATGGGAAATGACCCAACCCTTGCCAAGGTGAATTAAATTCAAATAGTACGACTTGTTTGCCGGTTTAAACCAGGTTAGGGCCAACTTTAATCAAAGGGATTCCTCGGGGCTTTTGCCACGGGGTACCACTTTTCCGGAGAGGTCGAAACCGCCTAAGCAGTTTCGTGGGAGGAATTCTTTATTCAACTTTGGCAATCCAAAGAAGTGACAAATCCAGCCATTCCGGATTGAATTCCTCTACAAGGGAATATTTTACCTTGTTAGATGCTCCTTTTAGCTGATATACCCTGGCAAGCGCCTCCGCGATCCCGGTGTAGGTTTCAAAATAGATCAACTTGCTGCCCTTGTACCGATGCATAATCCCTAAAAATGCCCTGTTTCTGTGATGCAGTACCCTCCTTTCCAGGTTGGTGGTTACCCCAATATAAATAAGACAGTTATTGCTGTCGCACATCATATATGTGTAACATTTTTTAAATTCAGAATCCATCCCAATGAAATTTAAGAGGGAGAAGGTAAAAATGAAGTCTGAAATTGCCTTGCGGTGACCTCCCCTTTCTTCCATTTCAGGAGGCCTGAAAGGAATTCATTCCCTGACTCTCAGGAGGGGCAGGGGAGGTCACTCCACCTTAACCTCCCATTCGATCACCGGTTGCACCCGGGGGGCGGTAAAGGCACCAAGGGCTTTAAGAGCCAGGGTGACGGAGGGTTTTTCCTCCAGGGTTTTGATTTGCAGCGTGTAGGTATCCCCTGCTTTTACCTCAAAGATGGGGGAGCTGCTGTAAAAACTATAAGGCATCTGGTTCTCGAACAATAGGTTGCTGCTGGACGTATTTTCCAGTTCCACTTTAAGGATTTGGGTCTTTGGGATATAGGAAGCATTATTGATCTTGATACAGGCTTTCAATAAGGGTTTCAGGTATTCCTCCCTGCCCACCAATAGCCCGTTATATACGGCTACCGTCCGGCCGGCAAACAGGGCTTTTTTCAGCCCTTCAATCGATTTTTCCTCCGTAAAGGCCAGGGTAATGGGGCGGTGAATCCCTTTTTCTGTATAATCCCAGTCGATCAACCCATGAATATCGCTGGTACCCATGATGGTGAGGTTGTATTCCAGGGCAAGGGCCAATGATTCCTGTGCGAAATCGACCGAGTTGATCACTTCTATTCCGTGCAGTTCCCCATTTTTCACCCGGTCTTTCTGGAATTGACTCATCACCGGGTTCCCATGCGGGTTCTGGGAATACCAGGCAGGATGGTTCCATAATATAAAGGCCCCATGCTTCTTCGCCTCCTGGAAAGCGGTCAGCGAATCCTTGGCCATCAGGGCGTTCGCATCCGTGATAAATACAGCATTATTATGCCCCATAGGCGCATCCCTGGTTATCTCTGACCCGTGTACGATCAGCAAGTCATGGTCCTTTGCTTCTTCCATGGCGAGTTGATACGACCGGTTCCTGTCCGGGTGCGGGATATCCTCAATATGGGGTTGGTATTCCAGGTGTTCTGTTAATGAAATTGCATCGAGGTCTTCCCGTAGCGCTTCCATGACCCTGATGGAAGGCCAGACTTTCCCATCGGAGAAGACAGTATGTTCATGGAGATCGACTTTCATCGATACATACCCCGGAATATCCGGATATACCATAGGCTGGGCACCACTGTGGGAATGCGATTGTCCATAGGTCAACCCAACGGCACTCAACAACCCTGAAAGCAGGAGTTTTTTCATAAAAATCATTTTTTATAAAAGTAAAAGATAAGATGTTTTTGCAGGTTAAAAAAATGCATTGTTTCCTTGAAGGTAATGTAATGCTTTCCAGGAAGGAACGAAGCTCCCCCGGATGGCTAGTAATTCACGAAGAGATCGTGCTTTGGCCAGGCGGTCCGTCCATTGATCTTATCGTGCATAAAATTGCGGACTACCTGGATCACATCATAGAAGTTGGTCTCCCCTTTGTTCAGGAGGACGACAAAGGTAATTGGGTAGTTTACCTCCAGGACCGCAATAGTTCCTGGCAGGGCGCCGTTGTGATTCCAATTCCCGGTCTGCAGGTAAGCCAGTGCTGCATCCTTTGGTAAAATGTCGGGCACCCCCTGACGGGTGTCCACATGCACGGCGAATTTGGCCAGGTCCTGCGCAGATGCCACCCAGCCGCCATGGGAATCCATACGGGCAACATTCAGCAGGTAAGGTGAAAACCAGGAGGAATAATAGCTGACTTCATTCTGATAGGCCTCTCCCGGGGTGTTGCGCGCAATTGACATTTGGGAGATGTCCATCGGGTAGAGAAGTTCCTGCTGTACATAGGCCTCATAATTGGTTCCGGTAACCTTCTCAATGATCCTCCCCAGCAGGCAATATCCGAAATTGGAATATTCGTAGCGGGTACCGGGTTCATACTCCGGGGTCCGTTCATCCAGTACCCTGTTGATAAGGTCAGATTGGGAAAGGCTGAGATCATCAAACATGATGTCATAGGGGTTGTTGGAAAAACCGGAAGTATGGTCTACCAGGTGCTGCACCGTTATTTCGAGCTCCCGCGTGTCGTACCCCGTGGAGCCATAGGTGGTGCCCAGCAGGGAACCGGGGCCAAAAACCCGGTCATCACTATGGAGTTTTTTATTTGAAATCAGCCTTGATATAGCCAGGAGCGTAATGGGTTTAGAGATGCTGGCAATCCGGAAGAGTGAGGATTTCGTAACCGGCGTATTAGTTGCTTTACTGGCTATCCCCAGGGAAGCCAGATATACCAGTTTTTCATTCCGTGTGATGGCCAGTTGGGCCCCTGGGATCCCCAGGTTTTCCATCAGCCTTTTAAAGTCCCTCCCTATATCTTCCAGGTTGTCCTCCGAATAACCGGCCGCATTGGCATCCGGGTTGGTATCACCACCCGTACCGGTAGCTCCTCCGGGAGTCTCGTGCTGTGCCGCATCAGTGGGCGAAAGTCGCGGGCTGTTGTCATCAGAACGGCTGCAACCCACAAACAGGAGCGTCAAGACTACGATGAATAGTACCTTTTCCATAGCACAGGATGAGGGCCGAACGGATTGAGGCCAACTCGTATCTAAAGATACACATTACGGGGCAATTATACCATCTTTGGCAGCATTATGCGCGGTTTCGGGGGATCCAGGTTCTGTGCTGCGACCCCTGCAAACATTGCGAAAAGCTTAGTGGCGTAGCGAATGTCCTTATTGTACGTAGTCCTGCAATGGTAAGTACGGTTATGGAAGGGGGTATTACCGTGGGGTTTTTTACCGCTTCATTTTTGAATGTCGACCTGGCCACCCCGAGTATTTCCATTTCCCAGAAAACCCTTGCCAACTATTCCCTGCGAATCGCAGAGGAATCAGAAAGGGAGATTAGCTCCCTGGGTTATTAAACCGACCCTGATTACCACAAAATCCTATCTTATCTGGCAATCCTGAAATTCAGAATAGGGTGTTCCTCCATGTATACCGTTAATGACTCGTGATTCCTCAGGAGGCGCTTTTGGAGTTTGATACGGGATACGTAGGCCTGACCCGACTCCCTACGGAACCCCAGCCTGAGCCGTTTGGAAGACCCATTGACGGAATAGGTCATCGCATGGTCCCTGGGGAGGCGGTTAAAGAAGAGGTAATGTCCGTCCTTATCGGATGCTTTTACAATACCGCCGGTTTCAAGGGACAAGTCAATACCCTTGTCAAAATAGTCGGGCAGGAAGATGGGGGCCGCAAAAAATGTTTTGGCATCCAGGGGCCTGGACAACAACTGCCATTCCGGTTTGGAGGGGAGATGGTGTTTGACAAAGTCGGCCGGATCCGTAAAGAAATAGTGATCCACAAATGCGTGAACAAAACGTTTGCTGTCAGCATCCATGTAGCCTGCTGCCCAGGTGACATCCATGAGTTTCCAGGCTCCATCGATCCTGACTGCATTCCAGGAATGGTTCTTATACAGGGGTTCCCCCCTGTAATCCAGGATCTCGGTCTTTCCGACTCCGGATACGATCATGGAATTCAACCCGAATTGGGTGCATAAGCCGTGCAACAGCAGGGAATAATCGATACAGACCCCTCTGCGCATCCGGAATGCGAGATCTGCCCTACCCCCGGCAAATCGTGCCACTAGTTTTTGCCTCTCTGCTTCTGTGGAATACCGGATGTATTCCCTGGCCTTGAATAAAGTCCCAACAGAGGTATCGTAGATAATGTGGTGGGCAAGCCAGGCAAAAGCAGCCCGTACCCTGGTGGAATCCGAACTAAAGTCGTTCATGATGCGATACCCCAGGGCTTCCACAGTTGTAAAGTTGGGATACCGCTGTACTATGGCATCCACGGATAATACCTCCTGAGAGGCTACCGGCAAGGCAGACAGGACAAGGCTCAAAATCAGTATCCGGATCATAACGTAATATGCTTCCCATAAAGATAACAAACCAAAGTCAGCTGTACCAGATATACAGGGGATTCGTATCAACTTAAAATAGGGCCTTAAGCCTCACTAAGGGCATATGCTTCGACTGCTTGTCCGAACGTACCGTTAGGCTTGGAAGGGCCCGTTACAAGCGGGTACTTAGCATGACAATTGCTTCGTGCTTTGCTATGGTCATGCTTCCCCATGCTCAGCATGCAAGGGAGGCTGTCTTATTGGAGCCTGGTCGAAATGTTTCTTTGCATCGCCTTTACTACTATTGCAAACTGTTAACAGCCTTCCGCAGTTTTACCAGGTTTGTCAACAGCATTTCCAGGCGGTCCAGTGGCAACATGTTGGCTCCGTCGCTCTTAGCATTGGCAGGATCGAAATGCGTTTCAATAAAAATGCCATCCACACCGGCCGCTATCCCGGCACGTGCCATAATATTGATGAGTTCCGGCCTGCCACCTGTGACCCCGGAGGCCTGGTTGGGTTGTTGCAGGGAATGGGTAACATCGAGTACCACGGGTGCATATTGCTTCATCGTGGGCACGCCCCGGAAATCAACTACCATGTCCTGATAGCCGAACATGGTACCCCGGTCAGTGATCATAACCTGCTTATTCCCGGAATCTGTCACCTTATTCACCGCGTGCTTCATGCTTTCCGGACTCATAAACTGCCCTTTTTTAAGGTTGATGGTCTTGCCGGTTTTCGCAGCAGCCACCACAAGGTCTGTCTGACGCACCAAAAAAGCTGGGATCTGAAGCACATCCACGTATTCCGCAGCCATCGATGCATCCGAAACTTCATGGATATCGGTAATGGTTGGCACATGGAAAGTCTCTGATACTTTACGCAGGATACGGAGTGCTTTCTCATCCCCGATCCCTGAGAAAGAATCAACCCTGCTCCGGTTGGCCTTTTTAAAACTCCCTTTGAAAACATAGGGAATTTCCAGTTTGTCTGTAAGGGATACGATCTTTTCTGCAATCCGCAAGGCCATTTCTTCACTTTCAATCGCACAGGGACCCGATAAAAGGAAAAAATTGTTGGAATCTGCATGCTTGAGCTGTGGTATGCTATTCAGGTTCATGGTAGCAAGTTTATGGTTCAAATATAGTGGATTTAGCCACGAAATCAGGCTGTGCCAGGTCATTTCTCCTGCAGGGTACAGGAGTTTTCAGATATTTTTTTAAGGACCGGATCCGGACAAAGGATTATTTTTAACACCTCACTGACGAAATATATGGGTAACTTCCTTATCCTTCAAAAATAGATAGTATGAATTAAAACATTGTTGGTTAGTAAATTGTACAGGAATCGCGGCTTACCGAAAAGTTTATGAAACGCATTCCTGAAGATAAATTGGGTTGGCGCCCACACCCCAAATCTATGACACTTCAGCAAATGGGCGTGCCGTCTAGATATGGCCCCTCTTCGGAGGAGCGATAATTCCGTCATACGGACAGGGCATTAGTGAAGATTGGGAAGACCTGCTATCCATTCCTTCAAAACGGGAACACAGGGTACAATGTGAATCCACTGCAGGTTCAGAATTATCCCGTTGTAAAATCACTCAGTATCAAACAGATAAAAAAAACATGCTTTCATAAAAGGTGGCGAAATAAGCAGTATCTTTGCACGCTCAAAACAAAGATATGTCCGGTACAAAGAATGTCGCAATTATTGCCCACGTTGACCACGGTAAAACAACCCTGGTTGACAAAATACTCCATTTTTGTCAAACTTTCCGCGCGAATGAAAAGACCGGGGATTTGATCCTTGACAACAACGACCTGGAACGGGAACGCGGCATTACCATTGTATCCAAGAACGTGGCGGTAGTTTATAAGGGCACTAAAATCAATATCATCGATACTCCCGGCCACGCTGATTTTGGTGGGGAAGTTGAACGGGTACTCAATATGGCCGATGGTGTTTTATTGCTGGTGGATGCATTTGAAGGCCCGATGCCGCAAACCCGGTTCGTACTTCAGAAGGCCATCAACCTGGGACTGAAACCCTGCGTTGTGATCAATAAAGTGGATAAGGAAAACTGTACTCCCGAGGAAGTGCATGAGAAAGTATTCGACCTGATGTATGAACTGGGTGCGGAAGAATGGCAACTCGATTTCCCGGTGGTCTACGGATCCGCTAAACACAACTGGATGAGTGATGACTGGAAAGATCAGACAGACACTATTGAACCCTTGCTGGAAATGGTGGTAAAGCATATTGACAGTTTCAAGCCTACCAAAGGCAATACCCAAATGCTGATAACCTCCCTGGATTATTCTTCTTTTACCGGAAGGATAGCAATTGGCCGACTGCAAAGGGGTAGCCTGAAAGAATCACAACAGATCTCACTGGTCAAACGCAACGGAAGCATTGTCAAATCAAAAATAAAGGAACTCTACACTTTTGAAGGCCTGGGGCGTAAGCGGGTCCCGGAAGTGGTTACGGGCGACATATGTGCGATTGTTGGATTGGAAAGTTTTGAGATCGGGGATACCATCGCAGATATTGAAAACCCCGAAGCCTTAAAGACTATAGCCATAGATGAACCCACCATGAGTATGCTGTTTACAATCAATGACAGCCCCTTCTTTGGCAAAGACGGAAAATTTGTTACCTCCCGGCATATCAAGGAACGTCTTGAAAGGGAATTGGAAAAGAACCTGGCCATGCGGCTGGAAGCAACCAACAGTGCAGAGAAATTCACAGTATTTGGAAGGGGGGTCCTCCACCTTTCCGTGCTGATAGAAACCATGAGGCGGGAAGGATACGAACTTCAGATCGGGCAGCCACAGGTAATCATCAAGACCGTGAACGGCATCAAATGTGAGCCTATAGAGCATCTGACCATTGACCTTCCCGAAGATGTATCCGGAAGGGCCGTGGAGATGGTTAGCATCCGTAAAGGTGAAATGATCAGTATGGAAGCCAAGGGGGATCGAATGCTTTGCGAATTTATGATTCCTTCAAGGGGTATCATCGGATTACGGAATCAGCTCCTTACTGCTACAGCAGGCGAAGCGATCATGTCTCACCGATTTCTGGAATACCAGCCCATGAAAGGCGACATTCCACAGCGACAGAATGGTTCGTTGGTTTCAATGGAGAATGGCAGAGCCATTCCATATTCCATTGATAAACTCCAGGAGCGGGGTCGTTTTTTTGTTGACCCGGGCGAGGATATTTATGAAGGGCAGGTGATTGGTGAGAATTCACGCGGTGATGATATGACCATCAATATCACCAAAACCAAGAAATTGTCGAATGTGCGTTCTTCCGGGGCAGATGACAAGGCAAAGATTGTACCGGCCATTAAATTTTCCCTGGAAGAAGCCCTGGAATACATACAGAAGGATGAATACGTTGAGGTAACCCCCAAGCATATCAGGCTTCGGAAGATCTTTTTGAAGGAAGTAGACCGGAAACGTAACAAGATTGATTAAGGGCTGGGGCATCCTTCATGCAATAGGGAACTGAATTAGGGGTAAACCCCTGTTACATCAGACATACCAGACAGGCCGTGGCTGCACCAATGATCCCGGCATCATTTTGTAACCCGGCTGGGATAACCGGCGTATCAATCTTTATCTGTGCTTTGAACTCATCAAAATCCTTGGAGGCACCTCCCCCTACTATAATGAGGTCTGGTGCAATGATCAGTTCCACATATTGCAGGAATTTATTAAAGCGCTTGCCCCATTTTTTATAAGTCAATCCTTCCCTGTCCTTGGCGGAACCCGCAGCCCAGGATTCAATTTTATCATATTTTTTATAGGGGATCTGCCCTAACTCAAAATTGGGGATCAGGATTCCATTCAGAAAAGCACCACTACCTAATCCCGTTCCTATAGTAATCATTACAACAAAACCTTTGATGCCTTTTCCAACTCCATAGTTCATGGTGGCATAACCTGCGGCATCCGCATCATTTATCACGGTAAAGTCCAGGCCCGTTACTTTCTTAAAAAGGGCTTCCACGTTCACCCCGGTCCAATCGCTGTGCAGGTTCCCGGACGACCTACAGATCCCGTTCTTGATCACAGTGGGGAAACCACAACCTACAGGGCCGGTATAGTTAAAATGGCGGACGATCTCTGCTACAACCTCCGCCATTTTATCCGGCTTCCCAGATTGGGGTGTTGGAATCCTGAATCGCTCAGTTACCATTTGACCGGTATTCATATCAACCAGGGCCCCTTTAATACCTGAACCCCCGATATCAATACCAAGAACTACCATATAAATTATTTAGATTTCGAAAACTGTTTAGCGTGCGTAAAAGTAGGAAAAACTTTCGGAGCCCGGACGGCTTCATATCAACTCCCCTTTTTCATTTAAAAAGTCGAAAATGTATTGATCCACCAGGGAGACCATATCCCGGTCCGAATAATTGAGCCAGACGATTTCGGTAATATCCCTGTTAGGGACCAGCCGCCCTGTATAGTTTCCCGAGTAGCAGGTCATGCGAACCAGGATCCCGGGTTTCTGACCATCGGCCTGGGCCTCAAAAATTCCCATGAATCTTAGTTCGGGGAGGTTCAATTCCACATCGAGCTTTACTTTCATTGCCCCGTAGAGGGTCCGGGTATCCGATTCATCGGGTACCCTAACCCCGCTTGGGAGGTAATAGAAAGCGTCTCCCCGACTTTTAGTGCTTAAAATTTGCCCGTCAACGATATGGATCCAGGCGATCAACTCTCGGATTTCCTCACTCGGCTCAATATAATAATCTATGGAATTCAGGGAATGATCCGGATCAATGGTATCCAGGAATTTATCGATTCCCCGGCCCAGCGCCGTTAATGTGCCCAGTTTGCGGTTCCTGCCCAAAGCACTTGATATGGTTTCATCCCTATTCCCGAACTTATAACCCCCTTCCTGTACCCAAAGCTGGTTCAGCAAGTCCTGCATCATCACATTCCCCAGCTGGTCAATGGATATAGCCACTTTTAACAAATATTCAGCCATGCCCCTGAACCATTTGGTAAATAACCCGTGGAACAGTCCGTAAAGGAATCCAAATGGTGTTGTGAGGACCAGGAGGACAACAGAAATCAAAAACAACAATACCCCTATTACAGGATTGGCTTTTTTATCGGGTCGATAGACTTGCTTTTTTAGGATCATAAGCTAACAAATATTCGGGGTTTCCTTCGTAAACATATAGATTCCAGAGGTTCGAAAGAGGAGATTGGGATCAATCCGGCAGGGTAAATCCAAACCGGAATAATCTGCAAATGCGGCATAATTTACGAATAATTGCAATGTACTTGTCAGGAAATTCTGAATCCCATACCCTGCACGTTCAGGGTGCCTTTGAGACATCGGCACTTTTACCAGACGGATTTACTGTGCCGGGGGACCAGAGGAAGGAGGTGAAGAAGAAAAGGCTGAGTACCAGCAACAATGCACACAGGATATAGAATAACTGTGAGAGTGTTACAATATCCAATAAGGGAAGCAACACGAGAGGTGAGATGAATTGACCCATAAACCAGAATGTTGTTAGTCGGCCTATTTCCCGGCCCCTGACTTCAGGAGGCGCCAGCTGCATCACCCAGACATTGGCATTGGGGATCATCAAACCCATACCAAGGCCTGCAAAGAGCATTCCAACCATTACCATAGCAAAGGAATTACCGTATGCGATAACTGCATACGCCAGGGCCATTAGAAAGTAACCTATCCCAAATATTTGCCTGAATCCGAATTTATCCTTTATACGGGAATATGAGAAGGAGGCAACAGCTGAAAATAATGTAGAGGTTGCGATAGCAATCCCGATAAGGGCGTTTTTTTCCACGCCAATAGACTTAAGATAAAAAGGGATCTGTACTGGGATAATAAAGAATATTACCCACATCAACATAACATTCAGAAAAACAAACCAGATGATTCCGGGTGCTTTAATAGCCTGGATGACTGAACTTGCCTGCATTATAACCCTGGGTTCCTTAAGGAACATATACGTAAAAGGGAGGATCAAAAGGGAAAAAAAATAAAGCAAAAAAGGAACCCTCCAGCCAATATCCGCCAGGATGCCACCCAAGGTAATGAAAATAATACCCCCTATAGACATGATTGCAATTTGCAGGCCGGCAAACTTTTGCCTGGCTTTCCCCTGGTAATAATCCGCTACCAGGGTGGTTACCACTGTCATGGAAATACCCACACATATGCCCAGCAACGCCCTGCCAGCCAGGATAAGATAAATATTGTTGAGCCAATAGCCAGAGCTCCCCCCCAGGGCATATAGCAAAAGTGCTAGTCCAAGAAGTTTCAGGCGGCCAAATTTATCGATAAAGATCCCGGCAATCATGGCGCTAAGGGCAATAAACAAGGCAGGAAATGACAGGGACAACTTTACAAGGGCGATCCCATTGGGCAATGCCTCAAATGCCTCGGACATATCCGGGAGGGATGCCGAAATGGTAATCATGGACATAATGGTAAGGCTGCTAACCAATAAGAGGGTAGCTTTTACCTGCCAGCTTTCAGAATTCATGATATGGATTTTAGGGTGCTTGTATTCCTGCGAAATGCGCGGGCCAGTCTGAATAATCAAATTGAAAAGATACCCCTACACCATATTGCCTTTCATCAGTTGGGGGAGCATTTCCTTAAAGTTCTCCTTTTTATTGAGGTGGGGCAATGCTACTGATGGTTCCGCTACCCCTAAAAATTTACATAATGGCCCCCAGCCTTCCCTCACATCGTAAACCAGCAATTTTTCTTTGGGAACAGTTGCCTTCACAGATGCCAAATGGCCTTCCCAGACTTTCTTAGCAAAAGCCTTATCTTCGAACTTGCCCTGGAGTTCTTCTGCAAAGAACCTTTTTTTAAAGAATTTAATGCATTTCACCACATTCCGGGCGCGGCTGTTGGTGAGCAATTTCCCCATCATTTTAATTTTTTCTCCCGGCGTCTGTGGCCCGGCCCTGTACACTGTACTGTCCACACTTTTATACCAGGCTTCAAAATCCCGTACGGTCAGGATAACTTTGGCATCCGGGTATCGTTTCATGTGTTCCTTGTACCAGGGGTACCCGGGAAAGTCCACAGTGGCATCATAGCCTTTATACAGGCTATCCCAATCCGTATCCCCGGTAGCATCCAGTGTTTTCCAGTAATGGAGCATATGGGGGTTTACCAGGAGTTCCTTCATATGGTATACATGTTTAAAGCCGAGGGTTTCAAGACATGTTTTGAGGGTTGTGGTACCGGTCCTTGGAAAACCGGCGCCTATGATCTTTATTGACATTGTATAGAGTTTTTAGAATGGTTAATTACTATTGAATACTGTCCTGGGCAGCTGTTGCCGGGGGCATTTTAAAAATAAAAGGGTCCGGCTGTTTGTCCAGCGGTTTTAATTCCTTTCCTGTAAAAGCAGGATGGTCGGCCATGTAATGTGTACCCCTGAACTGCCCGTACATAAAGGGCCCTATGGGCTGCGCAGGCGAGCCATCGGGCAGGCTGTAAAGATCGTTATAGGGATTCCAGTATTCCCATACTATTTCCTTGTCTGGGGTAACTTCCATAAAGCGTCCGGTAGACCCGGTGGTGATAAAGGTATTGCCGTTCTTCATCCGGTGTGCCCCGGATATAAAGGCCGAGTAAAAAGAATACTTATCAGGTGCTGTATAAGCCCAGGTGGGTTCGGGAGGTCCGAATGGGGCGTTCTCAGATAACTGATAAGCACCACTTTCATCCAATGGCGGGGTAATTTCAAATACAGCACTGTAGTTTCCAAGATCCCCAACTGCAACATTGACTTCGGGTGATTTGGCAGAACCCAGGGCTGCCCACATACTGGGTAATTTATTGTTTGGCCCAGGAATATCATTGTTAAATACAGTCAGGTTACCGGCACCAGGGTATCCTTCCGGGATCCATTTGACATCGTGCTGCCCGTATAATCTCTGGTCGGCCTGGGTGCCCCTTCCATAAGTAGCGGGATTACCCCAGCGATACAGGATGTCACCGCCATGACCACTCTTACCACCGGTACTGCCTTTGGCCTCTTCTGTTGTTGTGCTGTGATCGATGATCATTATCTCATTATATCCTGGTACACTAATGACAATCTGGTCCAGCACCGGATTGTAAGCTATCGCATTGGTATGGGTAATATCCGAACCCCGGTTATCCAGTGTGGCATTGGAAGTAAGGGCCCTGTTTTTTTTCATCCCGTCCAGTTGTTCCTGTGTCATCGGAGGCCCTCCTTCTCCACCTTCAACATTGATATTTATTTTACCGGGGTTGTCCACTATCACCCCATAATTGTGTTTTTTAGGATCAAGATCCTGTACGAGGTGATCCCACATATGCCATTCCCAAACAATTTCACCCCCGCTTGGCCGGGTGGGCTTGATTTCGATAATCTTGTCTGGCCAGATCCCGGCCTTGGGGATATGTTTGGGATCACGTCCGGCGGCTATGGCTTCCTCAGGTGTTTTGGTCTCATAGGAAATTGCCAGGATATTGCCGTTGGGCATGATCTCAAAGTCGTGATGCGTGAGTTCCTTCTCGTCCGCGTATTTAAAATCCCATAGTTTGTTACCATCCCAGTCGTATTCCCGTATCCTTCCGGCCTGTCCGCCTGCGGCAAAGGTTGGGAAATCCGGGTCGCGCTCCAGCCGAAAAAGATTGCCGTTATCCATTAAATAGGATTGCATACTGCTCATATCCCCATTCCAGGTATGTACCACCTTTCCATCCAGATCCATCAGGTAGGTCTGAGTACTTTGTGCAGGCTGGAAGACCACGTAACCAGGTGTTGCTGCTTCCGTTTTATGTATCAGACCCCTTTTTGCATTTACCTCCGTTATGCTTCGGGTATCTTCAGGTTTCCATTGTTTTACTTCCGTGTTTACAGCAAGGTTTGGTTTGGGGTTGTCGGTTTTGCATGCGTAAAAGGCACACAACAATGCGCCGATAAATGCTACTGATCTAATTTTCATACGGGTGTGTTTAGGTTGGATAAATGAGTGACTGGAAAATGGCGGGAAACCGATAATATGATCGGCAGGGTAGGGGGGAGTTGCACTGCTGTTGGTAATATCATGTGCTATTGAAATTGTTCAGATGTGCCGGTTGATCTCCTCTAAATTATGAATTTTTCCTGTTCAGGGGTCAAAAATTAAATATATTTCAGTTGCTTCTCTGTGTGAGGGTGCTGTTAGAGGTAAAGTCTTACATATAGTGAAGCAGTAACCATCGAAAAACAAATTCAGGATGCGTCCGATGCGTTCCAGTCCGGTTGCTATATAACAAACCTGGTTTCATCACACAACCTTTTGGATGACCTCAAACACTTTATTCCCATCACATTTCAATGTTTTGGAGGGGTATTTCAGTAGCAACGCATAATCATGGGTAGCCATAAGGATTGTCCTGCCAGTTTTATTGATATCCTGCAGTACTTTCATGACTTCCACACTGGTTTGCGGATCAAGGTTACCGGTAGGCTCATCGGCAAGGATGAGTTCCGGGTCATTCAGCAGTGCCCTTGCAATGGCGATCCGTTGTTGCTCCCCGCCCGAAAGTTCATGCGGAAACTTAAAGCCTTTGGTTTTCATCCCTACCTTTTCAAGAACGTCTGTGATCTGTGCATCCATCTTAGCCTGATCCTTCCAGCCGGTGGCCTTCAGGACAAAAAGGAGGTTTTTGTTGACCGTTCTGTCTGGCAACAACTTAAAATCCTGGAATACGATCCCCAGTTTTCGCCTTAAATAAGGAATGTCCTTTTCAGCCATGGTCCTAAGGTTAAAACCTGCGATCCTGCCTTCCCCATGTTTCAGGGGAAGGTCTGCATACAGCGTCTTCATAAAACTGCTTTTGCCACTGCCGGTCTTTCCGATAAGGTAAACAAATTCCCCTTCCCGTACATCCAGGGTAATGTTGTTCAAAATCATATTATCTACCTGGAAAACTGCAACGTCTTTCAGGGTCAGGATGTTTTCGGTCATAGGTGTGAATGTGGACATAAAAGTAATAAGTTCCTGCTGATATCATTCGTCACCTTCCCTTATTTCTTTTAATCAATAGAATTCCCCGGGGCTTTTGCCCGGGGGCACCTCACCTCTCGAGAGGTCGAAACCGCCTAAACGGTTTTAGGGGAGGAAAAATAAAGAATTTCCTGAAATTCTTTATTTGGCTATTAAATATACTTGAGTACACTATTTGACGTTATTAAGAGAAATACGGCAATTCTTAACAGTATTAGAACACTATGCAAAAGAAAAGAACCGCGCTATTGCTAGGTTTTATCGGGAGTGCCATCTTTGGCATGGCCCAGGAATCCAAAATCTATACCCACGATCAGAAACAATACCAGGATGCCCTTGCATTGTACAATGAACAACAGTATCAGGCTGCCCAGACAATTTTTGAAAAAGTAAGGAACACCACCCAGGACCAGGAAACCGAGGCCAATAGTGCCTATTTTATGGCGAATGCTGCCGTGAGGTTAAACCAATTGGGAGCTGATAGGTTGATGGAGGATTTTGTTGCCCAGTACCCTACATCTACTAAACGGAATTCCGCTTTCCTGGATGTTGCCGACTACTATTTTGAGAATGGCAAGTATCCGTATGCCATGAAGTGGTATACCAAAGTAGACCAATCAGCCATGTCCAGGCAGGATAAGGAACGGTTTAATTTTAATATGGGATACGCCTTGTTTTCTTCGAAAAAACCGGAGGAAGCGGAACGCTATCTGAGCAAGGTCACAACATCCCCAACATACGGTTCACAAGCCAAATATTATCTGGGTTATATTTCCTATCAGCAGGACGACTATGCTGAGGCCAACGAACGGTTCGACCAGATCACCGACCAGGAATTGCTCGATGAAAAACTATCCTACTATCAGGCCGATATGAATTTTAAACTCGGCAAGTTTGAAGAGTCTATTGAAGTGGCAAAAAAACAGCTCCCTAAATCGGACCGCGTGGAAGTTTCCGAGCTCAACAAGATCATAGGGGAAAGTTATTTCAACCTCGGCCAATATGCCGAAGCCATCCCATACCTGGAGCAATACAAGGGCAATAGGGGCAAGTGGAACAATACCGACTATTACCTTCTGGGGTATTCCTATTACAAGCAAGGGGATTTTGCCAACGCCATACAGCAATTCAATAAAATTATCGGGGGAACCAACAGTGTTTCCCAAAATGCCTATTACCACCTGGCTGAATGCTACCTGAAGCTTGATAAAAAACAGGAAGCCCTGAATGCCTTCCGGAATGCATCCCAGATGGATTTTAGCCCGGAGATGCAGCAGGATGCCTACCTCAACTACGCCAGGCTCAGCTATGAGATCGGTAATGCCTATGAACCGGTGCCCAAAGTCCTGACAACCTACCTGGAAACCTACCCTGACAGTGAGCATACCAAGGAAATACAGGAATTGCTGGTAGATTCTTATATCACTTCCCGGAACTTTGAAGGTGCATTGGCACTGCTGGAAGAAAACCGTAATTTTGCCAGCAAGACTACCTACCAGAAAGTCGCTTTCTACAGGGGGGTGGAATTGTTCCTGGAAACGGACTATGCCGGCGCGGTTGATAACCTGAAAAAGTCCCTCGCCAGTGCGGAGGATGCCCTATTTAAGGTCCGCGCCAGCTTTTGGAAGGCTGAGGCGGAATACCAGTTAAACAGGTTTGACGAAGCGCTTGCTGATTTTTTGCAATTTCAGCAGAACCCCATGGCACAATCCCTTTCGGAATACCAGGACCTTGGCTACAACCTTGGGTATACCTATTTTAAGTTGAAGGATTATAGCAAGGCCATTTCCGCCTTTAAAACATTTTCAGAATCCGGCGGGAGCACCGATAAAAAAAATGATGCCTATGTACGCCTGGGCGACAGTTATTTCGTAACCAGCAAATACTGGCCCGCGATTGAGGCTTATAACATGGCAATGGAAGCCAATGGTCCGGAAAGGGACTATGCAGCATTTCAAAAAGCGGTAAGCTACGGATTTGTGGACCGGGGGGAGACCAAATTAGAGGAACTGAACAGTTTTGTAACCCGCTTTCCCGCTTCCTCCCTGAAGGATGATGCCTTGTTTGAACTGGGCAACTCCTATGTCAAAATTGGTCAGGAAAAGCAGGGGATGCAAACATACGACCGCCTCATCAGTGAGTATCAATCGAGCCCCCTTGTACCCCAGGCAATGCTCCGGCAGGGACTTGTACACTACAATGCGAACCGCAACGAACAGGCACTGGCCAGTTTCAAGACTGTGGTGCGGGACTATCCGAGCACCCAGGAAGCCGTTCAGGCAGTGGCGACTTCAAAATTGATCTATGTGGATATGGGCCGTGTTAACGA
>JBGTLT010000053.1:0-12877 GCA_041743975.1 Zeaxanthinibacter sp. | reverse complement strand
GAGAACCGGAAGCATATCCTGGATCACTATTCCAGTTCTCCATTGGCACACATTCGAAGTATTGCACACACCAGGACCGATGAGACTTTTATTAAAAAACTGGATGGTATTATTGATCAGCATATCTCGGACCCTGATCTCAATGTTGAGGTCCTGGCGGAGATCATGAGCATGAGCCGCTCGACCCTCTATCGGAAAATCAAAGAAATGTCCAACCTGAGCCCCAATGAACTGGTGAACCTTGCCAAGCTAAAAAAGGCCGCTGAACTTTTAAAAACCGGAGACTATAAAATCTACGAAATAGCAGAAATGGTAGGATATAATTCCCAGACGAGTTTTGGCCGCAATTTTCAAAAACAGTTCAACATGACCCCGACAGAATATATGAAGACTGAAGTGTAGTTCTTAGGCACTTCCGTATCAGGTTACGAAGGGAACTGCACAAGCCAGTTTCAATTCCCCCGGATTGTATTAATTTTTTTCGAAATCAGTTCTGCCAAATTGTATAACAATACAAAAAAAGAATCAAACTACCCTGAAATTTTTGTCGGGTATGTTGGGGATCAACGGCTGTATTATAAAAATCAGGGCCCACTTTAAGAAGGAAACATTCATAATCATCAAATCGCATCTATGTTATTTAATCCATTATATAAAGCCAAACAGATTGGATTAAATCAAATATTTTAACCTTGGAGAATCTCTATAATGCCTGCCTAAAAGTATAAGAAAACTATTAATTCGGATATTTTTGTCTTAATTAAAAAATTACTACCTTTGTCCTGGCAGTAACAAGAAAATGTATGTTCTCAAAAGCATGTGAATACGGTATCAGGGCGTCGATTTACATAGCCTTGCAATCCCTGGAAAGCAGAAGGGTAAGCCTGAAGGAAATTGCGGAGGAAATAAATTCCCCTGTGGCATTTACCGCCAAGATTTTACAGCTGTTATCCAAAAATAATATTGTTGATTCCGTCAAGGGAGCTCACGGTGGTTTTGAAATATCCAGGACACAAATAGATAAGTTGAAACTCAGCGAAATAGTCAATGCCATCGATGGAAATACAATATATGAAGGCTGTGGGTTGGGCCTTAAAGAATGCAACGCCGAAAAGCCTTGTCCGGTACACGACAAATTCGTGAGTATTCGGAATGATTTAAGACAAATGCTGGAAAATACAAGTCTCTATGAAATGACAACAGGCCTGGAAATGGGAGTTACTTTTTTAAAACGCTAAAAAAAATTAACTTTAAATCGGATAGTTTTGTCCTATTAATATGACAGTTGAAATTGGAAGCCCGGCAACAAACCCTATTCCCATGTTTCGGTTATAAACATGGAGGAAGCAGCAAATACTAAATAATGGAACTACTGAATAAACCTGAATTGACCCATTTGACTCTAGGCAGCACACTCAAAATTCCCCAAGTAGGGGGTACAACAACAATGAAAATGCCCTTGCATCACAGCCCCCAGGAATCGATCATAGTCGGCCAAAAAGGAGAAGCTCTCTTGCAAATGCCTGGTCATGATCACCTTCTCATAGCAGGGGACACTTTTATCATTCCTGCAAAAAAAGAACATGCCCTGACCATTATAAAAGACTTAAAAGCTTTAGCTGTAATGGGCATTAAATCTGAAAACAAATTCATATAAAAATATCATGGAAAATACCTTAGAAAAATCAATAGGACAGATGGTGGCTGAAGACTACCGTACCGCACAGGTCTTCAGGAACCATAAGATAGACTTCTGCTGCAAGGGTAATCGCAGCATTGCGGAAGTAGCAGAAAAAAGCAACTTAGACCCCGCTATTTTGTTAGAAGAGATAAAATCCGTTAAAGAAAAAAACAACACTGAAAACAGCGATTTTAAATCCTGGCCTTTAGACCTGCTTGTTGATTACATCGAGAAAAAGCATCATCGTTACATAGAGGAACGTATTCCCGTCCTAAATCAATACTTAGAAAAACTGTGCCGGGTGCATGGTGAAAAACATCCTGAACTTATTGAAATTGCTGAACATTTTAATGCTGGTGGCGGGGAACTTGCCATGCACATGAAAAAAGAGGAATTGGTGCTTTTTCCCGCAGTGCGAAAGATGGTAAGGGCCAAATTAAAAGACATGATACTGGAGAGGCCTCAGTTTGGAACGGTTAAAAATCCCATTCAAATGATGATGGCGGAACATGAAATAGAAGGTGACCGATTTAGCAGAATAGATGCATTAAGCAATAACTATAATCCGCCAGCAGATGCCTGCAGTACCTATCGGGTAACTTATTCATTGCTGAAGGAATTCGAAGAAGATTTGCACCAGCATATACATTTGGAGAACAATATCCTGTTTCCCAAAGCAGAGGCATTGGAACAAGAACTGAATGCATAGCCAACCCCCCATTATGGCAAAGATCAATAGGCTAGAACCAGGAGACTTGGACATCGACCATTCCGTAAAGAGAGCGTATTTAAGTATGGCCTAATGAATCCATGGCAATATGGAAGAGGAAACCATCCTGCGGTCACTACACAAGAATGAATATGGATTTGATGTCCTGAAAATAAAAAAAAACAATGAACCAGGAAGCGAAAAAACCAATCAAAAGACATACATACCTGCAGCCCTTGAGCCGTGATCATCACCACAGCCTGCTATTATGCTGGAAAATCAGGACGGGTTTCTCAAAGGGAATCGAGGCCGAAAGAATAAAACGCTATGCCAATTGGTTTTTTGAACATCATATTAGTCCCCACTTTGAATTAGAGGAAAATCAGGTCTTTCCGATTTTGAGAAGCGATAACGAACTGGTAAAAAGGGCCATTTCGGAACATCGAAGACTGGCCCGGCTCTTTAAGGGGTCAGGGAACACCGCCAAGCACCTTAGTTTGATCGGGGAAGAACTGGAACAGCACATCCGCTTCGAGGAGCGGGTACTATTTAATGAAATACAAAAAGTTGCCACCGAACAACAATTAATAATAATCTCAAAACTACATACCGATGAAATATTCATTGACAATACCGATGACGCATTCTGGGAGTAAAAAAGAAACCCACGGGATGTTGAAAATCTACAATAATCTATTTGCCGAATTTAAAAGGCAGCAAACTGGTTATGAGGCAATTGCCATCATAGGCCAAAGCTGTTTAGGCTCGGTGGCTGTAATGCTGTTGCTTATGCATGCGATGCCAACGGAGGTCAGAATGCTTTTCGTGTTTCTGACCACAATCCTCTGCATGGCTTTTAATGGAGCCGTACTGGCTCAATTGAAATCTAAAACCACCTTCAATATATTACTCGTAAGTGTACTGTTCAGCATCACAGTCATAGTTTCGAATTTGTTTTGAACCTGCCGGAAACTGGTGATCATCAATAGGCCGCTTTTGCGCAACCAGGACAAATAAGTATGGAAATAATAATACCATAACCCACGATTATAAAAATTAGAATGGGATCCGATTATCAAGTCCGGGCTTATTTTAAGTCAAAAATCACATTCATGGAGATAAATAATTTCATTTTCCTTTCCTACATTGTCAGGTTGCTTCTCATAATAAATAGGGATAGAAGCAGATTCGGTCTATTCACATTCCATAGGCAAGTTTAGCACGTTATCAGCCAGGTAACCACACCCCATGCCGGCCACTGTTATGGGGCTCATCAAAAGCAATTTTGAAGGCATCACCGTAAATTGGGGCGGTATCATGATAAGAATCAATCATGTTTTGTTTAATACGAAATGCTATAACATATGTTCCAGGATTTGACTCCTGTCATTCTGGGGAACAAGAGGAATCCTAAACTATTTCAAATTAAAAGACATGAAAATTTTATTTAATACTTACTAAGCCATGACCATGACTACAAATCACCCTGATTTTTTTAGATGTATACTGTTTTTATTCGCCCTGGGAACTTTTACTCTTTCCTCATGTATGACTGATAGAAACGAAAAAAAAGTATACGTAAGCAGCATGGAAATTCCTGCAACAGTTGAAATGAAAGCTATTTTGACCTCTCCTCCTAACGTACCGGCCCCAACAGCAAAGAGAATGGCTAAAAAACTGGTCGTTGATATGGAAATCCTCGAACAGGAAGGTGAAATGACCAATGGTGTAAAATATGTATACTGGACTTTTGGTGGCACCGTACCTGGAAGTTTTATCCGTACCAAAATTGGCGATGAGGTAGAATTCCACCTAAAAAACCATCCTGATAATAAATTACCCCATAACATTGACCTCCATGCTGTTACAGGTCCCGGAGGTGGAGCCGAATCCTCATTTGTGGCTCCTGGTCATGAAAAAGTATTTTCCTTTAAGGTTTTGAATCCCGGTCTCTATGTATACCATTGTGCAACGGCTCCGGTAGGTATGCACATTGCGAATGGAATGTACGGCTTAATTTTGGTTGAGCCCGAGGAAGGCCTGCCCGATGTTGATAAGGAATATTATATAATGCAGGGGGATTTTTATACCAAAGGCAAAAATGGTGATCGCGGGCTGCAACCCTTTGATATGCAAAAGGCAGTTGATGAAAAAGCTGATTATGTAGTATTCAATGGCCAGGTGGGCGCACTTACAGGCGACAACGCAATTACCGCTAATGTTGGCGAAACTGTGCGTCTGTATGTCGGTAATGGTGGTCCTAACCTCGTTTCCTCCTTTCATGTAATCGGAGAAATATTTGATAAAGTCCATGTAGAAGGTGGTAGTTTAATTAATGAAAATGTTCAGACCACTCTGATTCCCGCAGGAGGTGCTGCAATAGTGGAGTTTAAGGTTGAAGTGCCCGGGACCTTTATTTTAGTGGATCATTCCATTTTTAGGGCTTTCAACAAAGGCGCTTTAGGGATGCTCAAGGTTCAGGGGGAAGAGAACGAATCGGTTTACTCAGGAGAATTACGCGATGATATTTATTTGCCGGAAGGAGGGGGTATCCAAAAAATGCCTTCCTCTAATGAGGTTCCCGAATCCGAAATTCCGGCTAAATCCATGGTTGAGCGCATTGAATTTGGAAAACAAATGTATATGCAAACTTGTTTTGCCTGTCACCAAGCTGAAGGGCAGGGGATACCCAATGCGTTTCCTCCATTGGCAGAATCAGATTACCTGAACGCAGACGTAACTCGCGCTATCGATATTATATTGTATGGCAAAACAGGTGAAATTACGGTCAACGGGGAGAAGTATAATAGTGTTATGACCGCCCAGGCCTTGTCGGATGACGAGATTGCAAACGTACTGACCTATGTTTACAATAGCTGGGGGAATTCCAAAAAAGAGGTTACCCCTGCAATGGTAAAAGCCGTAAGAAATGATAAATAAATAATATGGGAACCCTCTTTAAAACTGTTTTTATACTCTTTAATCTTATAGTCTTTCAAGCCACACAGGCGCAGGAAAACATGGTAACCGTAAAAGGGGGAGTCTATATTCCTTTATATGGTGTAGATTCCACAACTGTGCCTATTGGTGATTTTTCAATGGATGTTTATCCTGTTAGCAATGCCGATTTTTTAAAGTTTGTCAAAATAGTGCCCGAATGGCAAAAAAGCAAGGTAAAACGATTGTTTGCTGATGCCCATTATTTGGTTGGCTGGGAAAATGACCTTTCTTATGGCAATGCACTTGCGGACAGGGTTCCTGTAACCAACATTTCCTGGTTTGCGGCTAAAAAATACTGTGAATATCAAGGAAAAAGATTGCCAACTATTGATGAATGGGAATATGCAGCAATGGCTGATGAAACTTCAACCGATGCCAGGAAAAAAGTGAATTATAACCAAAAAATATTGGATTGGTACGAGGCTCCTGATTCCCTGGACAAAAAAGTGGGCTCATCCTTTAAAAACTTCTGGGGCATTTATGATCTGCACGGAATGGTCTGGGAATGGACCATGGACTTCAACTCTGTACTGATTTCGGGAGAATCAAGAAGGGATGTTGATAAGGATAGTAATCTTTTTTGTGGTAGTGCAGCCATAGGAGCTTCTGACCTGATGAATTATGCCGCATTTATGCGCTATGCCTTCAGAGGAAGTTTGAAGGCCAACTATTCCATAAAAAATCTTGGATTTCGTTGTGTCAAAGATGCTCTTTAAATGACTTATGCTTAAGCAGAAATAACTATGTATTGAAGTGATGATGAAAAAAATAACACCGGTCCTTTTATTATTTCTTGCGGTCAGCCACCTTAATTCATGTAACACAAAAAAGAAGGACGTCCTGGCCGATGTGGCATACCAATGCCCAATGAGGTGCGAAGGGGATGTAACCTTCGAAGGACCGGGAACTTGTGCAATTTGCAAAATGGAATTGCGGCCTGTAGAACCCAAAATCAGGGAAACAAACGAAATCTCTGACCTGTCTATCTATAATCTTCCATCGATCTGGACAAATCAGGATAACGAGGAGATAGAATTAAAAGCGCTAAAAGGTAACGTTTTAGTAATGGTCATGATTTATACTTCCTGCCAATCCGCCTGCCCAAGATTGGCAGCCGATATGAGAACTATAGAAAAACAGATTCCGGAAACTCAAAAAAACAGCGTAAAATTCGTATTGGTTAGCATTGATCCTGAAACGGATACCCCGGAACGCTTAAAAGAGTTCGCCATAGAAAACGAAATGGATACTGATTCGTGGGCTTTTCTAAGAGGCTCACTAGCAGATACCCGCGAATTTGCTGCTGTTTTAGCGGTAAATTATAAGAAAATTTCTCCGATGGATTTTTCCCATTCCAATATTATCAGCGTTTTTGATCAACAGGGAGAACTGGTGCATCAAAAGGAAGGTCTTGGTGTGGATCATAAAAAAACGCTGGAAAAAATTTCGGAACTCGCCTATTAAAATTCACTATTGATCACCTTCTTAGTTTAGAAAATACCCTTTTCATTGCCCCCGGACAGACTGTTGGCCTTACTAAAAATGTCAATCCTGGATAGACTACAGCAATTGCATACCACGAAATTCATTAACTCCACAGGCCTGGGTTCTGAATCCAGAAATTGGCCTTATCGGAATACTTCAGCTGCATCCCTTATAACAACTTCCTTTACCCGGAACACCTGGATAGGTAAACTTGGGAGGCTACATACAGGCTTTGGGCAGAAGGTGCTTCATCAACATCCGTCATATAAAAAACAAAACCCCGGGAAGGTTCCCGGGGCCATTGAATTAACTCAGTGCAATAGCAATGCGCTAAGGCGCGATATCACCGCTTGCGTTATTGGAAAATGTATTGTTGGCTTGTGTGAGACTGTTGGCCCCCTGTACAAAATCGATTCCCCACCCTCCACTGTCAGATATGGTAGTGTTATTTATCTCCAGGCTGGCCCCGCAAGTCATGACGATACTCCCCTGGCCCCCGGCATTATACATCTGGCTTGATCCGCCTCCACTGATTTCACAGTATTCCAGGTGGTTGGCGGCCGTGCTCGAATTGAATCCCAGCCCCAGCCATGTTCCCTGGCCGGCTGTTGTCCCCCTGAAAATAATAGGGTCCTGGGCGGTTCCCACAGCATTGAGGGAGCCAGTCAATGGAATACAATCAACCCCCGGCGATCCCAGGACTATCCCGGCAGCTGTTTCAAATTCCAGGATTACGCCCGGCAATATAGTCAGTGCCTTCTCTACGTATGTTTCCCTTCCGATCTGGTCCCTGCTGATCCTATAGGGAACATCCAACCTGGCTATTGTGAGGTCGTCATCTATGATGGACTGGCCGTATACCTGGATATACTCCCGCCCATTGGCGCCCGAATAGGTAGAACCGGTGTCCAATCCTGCCACCTGAGGCAGGTGCAGCAATACAGGGGCAAGTTCATTATCTGTAATACTATTATTTTCAAATGCCAGGAGGCGGGCGTCTTCCTCGAGCAGGTAGATTCCAAAGCCACCACTCTCTGTAATAGTGGTATTCTGAATAATTACAGAACTTTCGCATTGAAGCGTGATATTCGCTGAAAAATCCGATGCGTTATATAGGTCATCACTGCCCCCGCCTGAAATATCGCAATAGATAAGCTTGTTGTTGGGGCTTGCAGAATTGATGCCAATCCCCAGCCAGGTTCCTTTACCGGCTGTTACGCCACGGAATTCAATACGCGCGTCTGCAGTGCCGGTAGCGTCAATAGTGCCTGTATTTGTAATACAATCCGCGGCCTGCTCGCCCAGCCTGAACCCTGCCCCTGTACTGAATTCCAGGATATTCCCCGGGCTTATAGTCAGGGCATGGTTGATATTATATCGTGTGCTTTCCACAAACCGGTAGGGCACGTCAATGGATGCCATGCCAACGGCCTCATCTTCAATATCGTTTGCAAGCACCTCCACGTAATTGTAGCCATTCCCCTGATAGGCTGATTGTTCATCCAGGGCGTTCAATTGATTAAAAAACAGGCCTACCGGCGCCAATTCGTTGTTGCTTATGAAATTTCCGGCAAAGGCATCGACAATGCTTTTATCGGTGATAAATATACCGTAACCATCATTGTTTTCGACGTTGCAATTTACTATGGCTGCTTTTGAGGCCTCCTCCCTGGAAAGCTGTACGGCGCCTTTCTGACCAGACTGGCCGGAGGCCGTCCTGCCCGCATTCATGACGGTCACATACTCAAGCCTGTTTTCAGGATGGTTTGTGCCAAAATACACCCCTTTCCATACCCCCTTGTTTTCACTGGTACCGATAAACTTTATGGGATTTGCTGAGGTACCCACGGCTTTAAGCCCGCCACCTTCGCTGGTAAAAATACCGCTTTCTTCCCCTTCAAACGCAATGATCACCCCGGCTTCGATAGTGAGCAAGGCATTTCCCATAACTAAAATGTCGCATTGGACGACATAGTCAATTGCATCTCCGGGTTCCACGTCTGCCAAAACCGTATTTTCTGTGATGATTTTATTGGCGCATGCGAAAATATTTCCGGCGAGGACCGTAAAGTCCGGGCCCTGGGCATTTCTTCCATTCACGGAGATGGCCACGTTTCCTGTGGTTGCATTGTCGGGCACTATCGCCTCCAGCTGTGTGGTGGAGGCTGAAGTTACCGTGGCCGCCACACCGTTAAAGGTGATGTTGTTCTCCGAAGCCGTACTGCTGAAATTGGTGCCGGTGATGGTCACTTCCGTACCAACAGTGCCACTGGTAGGGCTTATCCCGCTGATAGTGGTTACCACGGGTATTGGATCCGGATCCGGATCCGGACCCGGGCCCGGATCACTGGAACTACAGCTAAGTAAAAACGAGAAGAAAATAAGCAAAAGGATTAGCAACCAGGTAAGGGATTGGTTGTTTACCTCGTAGTTTTTTGTTGTTTTCATAATAATAATTTTTAATGTTAATCTTCTGGAGACCTATTAACAATTCGGCATTACATAGGGAACCAGCTGTTTACGAATTGGGTAATCGCTTTGCTCATAACTCCTTAATTTTAAATCTTCTGAATGGTTTTAGAAAATTCGTCCAAGCATTTAAGGGGGCTAAGACACTATCATTTTAAAGTTTAGAGCCATTGGGGGAGTATGACAATACAGTGTAAATCTAGTTGAGCAGACTACAACGGTCTAATAGCAGGGTTCCCAATCTTAACATCAGGGTTCCACCGGAAGCCGCCCTGCCTCAGATATGACAAACCAGATAAGAGTATGCCTCATTTCCGACCTGGGAAGGGTTGGTTAAAACCAGGGATATTGCATTAAAAGGAAGAAGGAGACTGGCCGTATAGATTTTTAAAGCATTTGGCGAAATAGGATAAATTATTAAAGCCCACCTTATAGGCGATTTGCGTGACACTGTCTTCCTGTTGACGCAGCAATTGAGCGGCCCTTTTCAATCGGAAGTTCCGCAACAGTTCACCAGGAGCTTCATTGGTGAGTGCCTTGAGCTTCCTGTTCAGATGGGTTTTGCTCATGGCCAGGGCCAGCTGCATCTCCGGCACCCCGAAACCAGGGTCGGCATGCTCTGTTTCCAACAGCTGAAGCAGCTGTTCCAGGAAGCGTTGGTCCAAAGAGGTAGCGGTAATCTTACCGGGACTGACCCCGTCTTCCATCTGGCCAAAAAGCTCCCGTAACCGTTGCCGCAGTCCTATTAGGTTTTTAATCCTGACGAGAAGCTCTTTTACGTCGAAGGGTTTTGTAAGATAGTCGTCGGCTCCGGTTTCCAGTCCTTCTATTTTGTTATCCCTGCCGGCCTTGGCGGTAAGCATGATTACGGGGATATGGCTGGTTTGGAGGTCTGTCTTAATCAGCTTGCAAAACTCAATCCCGTCCATTCGCGGCATCATCAGGTCTGTTATTATTAAATCCGGAGGGTTTTTGATCACCGTTTTTAATCCTTTCTCCCCGTTCTCCGCCTCCGTAACCCTATAGTGCGCTAATAGCTTTTCCTTTATGAACTGGCGCATGTCTGCATTGTCCTCTACCAGTAAAATGTGCGGCAGTTGCCGTCGATCTGACCTTGAAAAGGCAAAGGCCTTTTTGGGAAGGGAGGGCGGTTGCAATTGTGGCTCTTCCGCTTTGTTGCCCTGCCTGGTTTTAATTTCTTCCAGCGGGAATTGAACCGTAAAGATAGTGCCTTTCCCCACTTCACTTGTCACGGTAATTGTCCCCCCTATAAGCTTAATAAGGTCCCGTGAAAGGGAAAGCCCGATTCCTGATCCTTCCTTATCCCTGGTAAGGCTGTCGTCTGCCTGGTAAAACCGATCGAAGATAAAGGGTAGTTTTTCCGCAGGGATACCTTTGCCGGTATCGGTCACTACAAGTTTTAATGTAGTTTTAGCATAGGTGGCCAGAAAGGAAATGGACGCATTATCCTCGCTGAATTTAAAGGCATTCCCGAGTAAATTGTATAAAATATTTTCCAGTTTATCACGGTCAAAAGACGTCCATAATGAGCCCTGTTGAATCTGTATCTTGTAATCGATATTCCGCTGGGCCGCATGCGAATTAAAGGAAGAAGTAGCCGCCCGGAGGCATTTAAAGACATCGCCCTCTGTAGGTGTTAATTTTAAGCTTCCTTCATCAATTTTAGACAAGTCCAGCAACTGGTTCACCATCTGTAGCAGCCGGTTGGCGTTGCGGCGAATCATTTTTATGGTATCCCGGCTTAAATTGGTGTCGCTATGCTGCTCCAGGTGTTCTATGGGGCCCTTGATAAGTGTTAATGGAGTCCGGAATTCATGGGAAATATTGGCAAAAAAACGTGACTTTGACTTGTCCAGTTCCTGCAGTTTTTCTGCCTGTATCCTCAACTGGTTTGCCTGGTGTTGTACTTCGGCTGTTCTCATGGCCACAGTTTGTTCCAGGGCTTCGTTTTTGGCGATCAGGTGCCTGGCACGCCATTGGAGAACGCCCCATAATAGCAGAAGTATTAATGCCGCGTACCCGATATACGCCCATAGGGTTCTATACCAGGGAGTCAGGATTACAAATTCATAGTAGGCACTGTTGCCCACAACCCCGTATATATTTTGTGCCCTGGCCATAAACCGATACTTCCCTTCAGGAAGGTTGGTGTAATCCTTCCGTGACTCAAAAGACCAGTCAGACCAGCTTTTTTCAAATCCTTCCAGCCGGTACTGGTATCGATTGCCTTTTGGATTCGCCAGGGAAGTGGCGGCGAACTCGAACCGCAATCCCCCATTCCTGTATGGGAAGAGGGTCTCCGTACCAACAGAAGCCACCCCTCCGAAAATAGTGGAATCCTGCCCAACGGTTACTTTGCGGATGTGGGTGTTAAAAGATTGACGGAAGTTAAAGCTGTTGCCCAGGTCATATTTAGTGATCATTTCACCTCCAGTCCACAGCAGCTTATCCCTGTCCCAGAATATACGGGTTTCGGTGGTACTCCTGAATTCCTCGTCGAATACCCGTTGCACTGAATAGTTGCCACCGTTTTCCCTGATGGCAGAATAGCGGTATTGTATGCCATCAACGGCTGCTGATTCCAGCATCAGGAATTTCCCGTCTTCCTGTTGTGCGATCGGATATATTGAAAGGGAATCCAGCCCGTAATTTACACCGAAATCGGTATTAGGGGCAAAGCTTCCGGCTATAGCATCGTATTCGAAGAAAGGTGTTTTGGGATCATTGGTGACCACAAACAGGGACTCGTCTATTAAAAATACGGTGGCACTCCCTTTTGGCAACCCGCTTGAATGATCCCGGACCACCGCCCGATCAAAATCCGGGATGACCTCCTGCTGCCTATTTAATGGGATTTCAACAGAAATCACCTTGTTGAGGGAGGTCCCAAGCCATAGTTTCCCCGAAGCATCCGAGCTGATCGAAAATATATCATCCTTAAGTTGTTCGAGGTCCTTTTCGGCAACCCAGCGTCCATTGGAATTGTAGATGGTGGAGAGGCCGTGCATATGTCCTACGTACACACGGTTGGAATCCTGGCGGGAGGGGTATAAGGCACGGCACCCTGCCAGCCTGTTTATCTCCCCGGCCTTCTGCCCTTCTATTCGGAATGTGCCATTCGCCGTGGCGGCTAACAGCTCCCCCGCTATTGACAGCAAGGAGAAACACCCGCTTTCGATCCCTTCGATCCTTACAAATCTTGAAGGTCTTGTCCAGGGCCCCTTCTCCAAAACAAAAAGTCCGTTGTATGTCCCTACATAAAGCGTGTCTTTATGCCGGGTTATAGCCGAAACCGTTCCTTCCAGGCCAGAACGTTTGTCAAAATACTGGTATGGCCTCAAAAGGCTTACTTTTGAGATGCCGGTCTGCAGTGCGGTCCATAGGGCATGTTCCCGGTCTACCGCCAGGCCGTGGACCTGGTTATTCAGTAACCCGCTATCTTCTGTGACCGTTCCCAGGTGATTCCCCGTTTTGTCCATTAGGACGATCCCCCCGCGGAAAGTGGCGAAAGC
>JBGTLT010000052.1:0-35144 GCA_041743975.1 Zeaxanthinibacter sp. | reverse complement strand
CGGAGGTAGAATAAGAGAGAAACCATAAAAGGGACACCTGTTTAGGTAGTATTTCGCCTGAATTTAAGTAAAAAAAATTAAATAGTGATCCTTGTAAACTACTGTAAAACAATAATCTAATATAAATTAGGTGCCCCTTTTTGATGAGATATGAAGTGGCACCGAAACGGGCACCTTTTCTAATGAATTCGGATGAATTCATTTGAATAGAAAAAAATAAAAAAACCTGTAAATCAATTATTTACAGGTTTTTTTGTTGTGATTTGGTATCACTAAGCGGAGAAAGAGGGATTCGAACCCCCGGAGGTGTGACCCTCAACAGTTTTCAAGACTGCCGCATTCGACCACTCTGCCATTTCTCCTTAATGCGAGCGCAAATATACTAACCTTTTTCAAATCGATTATAGACCTGCCCGTATTTATTGTTTGCGAAAGGGTGTTTTTTATCCCAATCGCCCTATTTTTACGTGATGGAAGAATGGTACCATTACCCCCTCCTGGTAGTTGTAGGTTTTGCCGTTGGGTTTGTGAATACAGTTGCCGGCGGTGGCTCCCTGATCTCCCTCCCGGTATTGATCTTTCTCGGTTTGCCGTCTAATGTTGCCAATGGTACCAACAGGGTGGCAATCGTTATCCAGACAGCCCTGGCTACTACCGGATTTAAGAGCAAAGGTGTAAGCACATTTCCGTTTAATCTCTATCTGGGGATCTCTGCTCTGCTGGGAGCCCTTATCGGTGCCTATATCGCAGTTGACATCCGGGGGGAGACCTTTAATAAGATCCTGGCAGTGATTATGATCGCCGTAGTGGTCATTATTCTGTTTAAACCCAAGGTAAGCCTGAAAGACCTCGAAGAGCGGGTTACAGGCAAATACCTTTGGATCGGGATCATCGCATTCTTCTTCTTTGGTATTTATGGCGGATTTATCAATGCGGGATTGGGTTTTATAATGATGTTTTTTCTACATTATGTGCATAAAATGAACCTCGTCCGGGTAAATGCCACCAAAGTAGCGGTGGTTTTTATTTATACCCTTGCAGCCCTTGCCGTATTTGTGTTCCATGAGAAGGTTATCTGGAAAATAGGGCTGATACTGGCAATCGGAAATGGTTCCGGGGCCTGGTTTGGCAGCCGGATATCTGTCGATAAAGGCGAAAGTTTTATCAAAACCTTCCTGGTTATCATGGTGGTGGTCATGGCCGTAAGATTATGGTTTTTTAATTAGTTGCTTATGAAGGATATTATCAAACAGCTTGAATGGCGCTACGCGGTCAAAAAATTTGATCCCGATAAATTGGTGCCGGATAAACAAATGCTGAAACTTAAACATGCCTTTAACCTTACAGCCACCTCCTATGGCCTGCAGCCAATTAAAATGGTTGTCGTGCACAACAAAACCCTCCAGGAGCAGCTTGTCCGTTTTTCGTATCAGCAACAACAGGTGGCACAGGCATCCCATGTGCTGGTACTCTGTATTGAGACTAAAATAGACCGGGCCTACATTGCCGATTATTTTGACCGGGTGCAGCAGATCCGCGGCACAAGCGATGCCATCCTCCAACCATACAAAGTGGCCATGGAACAGGATTTCACACAAATGGAAACTGCTGAAATCAAAGCGTGGGCTACCCGGCAGGCATACCTGGCCCTGGGGAACCTCCTGACAATCTGCGCGGTGGAAAAGATCGATTCCTGTCCGATGGAAGGTTTCTCTGCGCAAGGATACGATTCTTTGCTTCAGCTTGAAAAAATGGGCCTTACTTCCGTTCTGGTGCTGCCGGTGGGTTACCGGGCCACTGACGATATGTTCTCAGGCTTTAAAAAAGTACGGCGCCACCTCGATGAAAGCGTGATTGATATTACCTGAGATAGCAGCAATGTGGAAAACGGTAAAGGCATGGCAGAAAACAATAAACCAATCTACTTTAATTTAAACTGAAAGACAGAATGCCGGGATTTGAACTTTTTGGGGATAAGGAAAGGGCAGGGGTACAACAGGTCCTCGACACGGGAGTCCTCATGCGGTACGGGTTTGACGGGATGCGGCAGGGGATCTGGAAAACCGCTGAACTGGAAAAGGCACTTGCCAAACGCATGCAGGTGCAATATGCCCAGATGGTGAGCAGTGGCACCGCAGCGCTCACCGTTGCCCTGGCAAGTGCAGGGATAGGGGCGGGGGACGAAGTAATCCTTCCAACCTTCACATTCGTTGCCAGTTTTGAAGCTATCTTGGCCCTGGGGGCAGTGCCCGTCCTGGCCGATGTGGATGATACGCTAACCCTCGACCCAAAAGCTGTCGCACAAGCCATTACCGCTAAGACAAAAGTTGTCATGCCGGTACACATGTGCGGTTCCATGGCCGACCTGGGCGCGCTGAAGGCCCTCTGCAATAAACACGACCTGCTGCTGCTGGAAGATGCCTGCCAGGCTATTGGCGGGAGTTATGACAATGTACCCCTGGGAGCCTACGGGGATATCGGGTGTTTTTCATTCGATTATGTAAAAACCATTACCTGTGGCGAAGGAGGTGCCCTGATCACCAATAATAAACGCTACCATACGCATGCTGACCAATACTCAGATCACGGCCATGACCATATAGGGCCCGACCGGGGAGCCGAGGCACACCCCTTTTTGGGATATAATTACCGGATCTCCGAACTAAACGCTGCCGTTGGTCTCGTACAAATTGCCCGACTGGATGAATTCCTCGCTATCCAAAAGAAGAACTATACCCTGATCAGGGAAGCCCTGCAAACCATTCCCTCCATCAAGTTTCGGCGGGTCCCGGAATCGGGTGTGGAAAATTACTCCTTCCTTAATTTCTTCCTCCCAACTGACCAACATGCGGTGGCTGCGCAGGAGGCTTTGAAAACCGCAGGTGTCGATGGCTGTTTCTACTGGTTCACTAACAACTGGCATTATCATACCCGCTGGGACCACCTTAGGTATTTAAGGAGCCTGGGGCCACTACCACAGGAAGTATTACAGGGACACCGGGATCTTGGTCAGGCTAACTTCACCCAATCTGACCATTGGGTGGGCCGGAATATTTCCTGTCTGATCAAATTGGGCTGGAGCGAACAGGAAGTCGGGCAGCGTGCACAAAAAATGGTATCTGCCCTGGAATCACTTTTATAAAAGGAGGTCCGGAGCCCATTTATTCACCTCATTGAGTAGCACCCGGACCTGTTTCGATTTGGGTCAAAATATTTTGGTGCAGTATCATTATTTTTAATATTTTTAAAAGGAATTAAGTATAAAGCCTTTGGGAATTCCATAACCTCTTTATACTCAAATTCATTGGAAAAGATTTTACTGTTTGTAGACAGCTTCAGTTCTGAAGATGTTATTTCCCCCATTAAAATGTGTGTGTTTCCGGCCCGTTACCGGCCGGTTGGTAGAGACACTGACTGGTATGACCTAATACCGGAAAGGATTCTGGCCCTGATACCTCCGTTGTTTATGAGTAAACCCGGAAGCTGTCACAGCCATGGAATTCCCGAAGGCAAGGTAGCAAGTTAAAGCTGGATCCAAATTAACGGGTATTATATACTATATGAAAAAACGATTAGCACCATTTCTTTTAACCGGCATTATGTTAGGGGCATGCTATTCGCCCAAAGAAAAAAAGATTCAAAATCTGGACACTGCAGCTCTTGCTGATAATGTGAAAAGAGGTGAATTACTGGTAGCTGCTATTGGGTGTAATGACTGCCATTCCCCCAAGGTCATGACACCGGAGGGTCCCAAACCCGATCCTGGAAGGTTACTTTCAGGGCATCCCTCAAATGAGGATTTACCTCCTTATGATCCGGAGACTTCCAAGGCCTATGTCCTTTTTAATATGAACTTTACAGCTGCCGTAGGCCCCTGGGGTACTTCCTTTTCAGCCAACCTGACCCCGGATGAAACCGGAATCGGGAAGTGGTCGGAGGAACAGTTCATGAATTCCATTAAAAAAGGCGTATGGAAAGGGCTCGAAGGCAACAGGTTCTTGTTGCCGCCCATGCCTTGGGAACAATACAGTAACTTCCCCGATGAAGATATCAAAGCAATATTTGCCTACTTAAAGACTATAAAGCCTGTCAATAACGTGGTACCATTGCCCATTCCACCCCCTGCAGCCGAAACGGCATTGAGCAAATAGGCATTTTTCCATCATATTAAGTAATTGGATGTATTAAATCCTGATAGAGATTAAAACTAAATATGGCTGCAATTCAATGAAGACCTCGCACGGTCCTTGTAAATAGCTTTTAACAACTCATTTTTGGGTTATGGTCTTACATATGGAAATTGAGGAACGCGGAAACTTCTACACCTATACCGTATTGTCACTAATTGCGGTAACAGGTATGGTATACGGAATCAATTTGGGGGATACGGAAGCGAATATACGGGTTTGGGGGATGCTTAACCTTTTTATTTTACTTATTGGTATCCCCTTTATATTCTTACAGTCCAAAGCAGGACTACCCAATTTCTGGGATGCCAGGGTCACAAACAGCCAACGTTTGTACCTGCCCCTTTTTGTCGGGGTGGTTTTTGGAGCATTGGACGTCCTGGTATTTAAAATCGTCTTGCACCCGGAACCCTATACAGACCTGCCACCATTCCTGCAACCTTTTCCATATTCCGTATTCCTGTATATTTCCGGGGCTTTTGAAACGGAGGTGGTTTACAGGCTGATCCCATTGACAATTTTCATGATGCTGGGAACCTATTTTAAACAGGGACGGTATGCCACACATTTTTTCTGGACAGGCGCCATCCTGACATCGATAAGGGAACCCCTGGAACAAATTTCGTCCAACCTACCATGGGTTATGGTCTATGCCCTGGTTTCCGGATTTCTGATGAACCTCCTGCAGGCTATATACTTTCGCAAGGCAGGGTTTCTTTCCTCCCTTACCCTCCGGCTGGGACATTATTTGATTTGGCATATTCTCCTGGGAATCTATGTTGAATTTTATGAAATACTATAACTATGCTGAAATCATTTGTAAGTGCCCGTCCTGCCTTCCTGTTAAAAATGCCACTGTTATTCTGGAGCCTTTGTGGCCATTCACAAGAGGTTAAAATGCTCCCCGAAACCGAAATTACACATACATTTTATGCCACCGGAAATCTGGGAACTGCACGGATTGACCAGGAAAACAGGGTAATGGATGAACTTTCTGAGAGGATGCGGGAAGCAGGAAAAGAAGCCACTTTGTTGTTAGTGGGGAATAACCTGCCGGAAAAGTCTTCGGAACAACTCCTGGAAAAGATCCAACCCTTTGCGAAAAACACAATTTTCATTCCGGGGGCATCTGACTGGGAAGCGGGTTTGAAATCCCTTAAAAAGCAGGAGGTATTCCTTGAGACAAAACTCAATAACAATAATGTTTTCCAACCTGAAAATGGGTGCCCCCTGATAAAGATAAATGTTGACGCAGCGGTAGACTTACTTATCCTTGATTCGCAATGGGTATTGTCTGACTGGGATGAGATTCCTGATATAAATGCGGACTGTGATATCAAGAATAAGACAGCATTCTACGAGGAAGTGGAAAGCGAGATCATAAAAAGCCAGGGCAAAACGGTGCTTATCGCCACATACCACCCCATAGCAACATATGGCAGATACGGTCACAGTTTTGCACTCGGGATCAATTCACAAAACATCAACAACCGACAATATAAAGAGTTCAGCGAACGATTGTTTACCATTGCACAGCTTTCTGAAAATGTTGTTTTTATTTCTGGCCATGAAAACAACTTGCAATACATCAGCGAAAAGAATATCCCGATAATTATTAGTGGGGCAGGGGGCCAAATCTCAAAAGCGGGTAAAGGAAAAAACAGCCGGTTTCATTATAATGATCCCGGGTTTGCAAAGATATCCGTGTTTAAGGATGGTGCCGTTTGGGTGAGTTTTTATGGCCTTGCAAATAATTTTATAACCCCGCTGTTCACTGCAGAGATCCAGGTACCAGAAGCAGGTATTCCGCTGCCGGATTATAATGAATATGAATCCCCTGCGTACGTGTATAAATCTATTTATGAACCAGTGGAATTAGAGCGGACCGGATTTTATAAAGCGCTATGGGGTGATCACTACCGGAAGGACTTCCTGACCCCTATCAAATTAAAAACCGCCTTACTGGATACCCTGTATGGCGGACTATCCCCCCTGAGAAAAGGCGGTGGGCACCAAACGAGTTCCCTCCGCCTGGTTTCCCCAAATGGCAGGGAATATACAATGCGGGCTGCCAAGAAAAGTGCATTACGTTTTATCCAGTACTTTATCTTTAAAACGGAATACCTTGATCCAGAGGTAGAAGACACCTATTTTATACAGCTACTCCAGGATTTCTGGACCACTGCATATCCATATGGAACCCTTCCCATAGGCGACCTGTCGGATGCCCTTTCCATCTACCATGCCAATCCTGAAATATACTATGTTCCTAAACAAAAAGCCCTCGGTTCCTATAATGAGGATTATGGGGATAATCTATATTTTATAGAAGAAAGGATAGATACCGGGCACTTTGACATTCCAGGCCATATTGGACCCGCCAGGATAGAAAGTACACTGGAGCTGCTCGAAAAACAGCGCAGAAAGGATAAGATTTCAATCAATGAGTCACTTTATATCAGGACACGGTTATTTGACAATATAATCGGGGATTGGGACAGGCACGCGGACCAGTGGCGGTGGCTGGTACGGGAACAGGATAATGGGATTGACCTCTATGAGCCTATACCGAGGGACAGGGATCAGGCCTTCTCTGATTTTGATGGTTTTATGTTGACGGCTTTGACATTCCTGAGCCCGCCCCTGCGCTTTATGCAGCGATATGATGAAACCTATAACCATACCCGCTGGTTCAATGATGCCGGGGATGATGTAGACCTGGCAGTGTTGATCAACCATACCCCGGCGGATTGGATTCGCGAAGCAAAATTCATCAAGGAACACCTTTCCCAGGAGGTCATTGACAAGGCTTTTGAAAATATCCCGAAGGAAATGGACCAGGATAAACTGGGCCGGATAAAAAAGGCAATGATGGGCCGGGTGGATAAGGTGGAGGAAAATGCCATGGACCTCTTTGAAAAATTGCGCAAAAATGTGCTGGTTACCGGAACGGATAAGGATGACTGGTTTATAATTACCAGGAAGCCGGGTGGGATAACCAATGTTTCCGGATACCGTATAATTAAGGGCGAAAAAGGGCCAAAATTTTGGGATTCAGATTATGATGAGGCAGTTACCAGTGAAATATGGATCTATGGATTAAACGACCAGGATATTTTTGAGGCGGAAGGGGAGGGTGATGGTAAATTGAAGATCAAGATAATTGGGGGACGGGACAACGACACCTATCGTATCAAAAACCCGAATAATATTCGGGTATTCGATCAGAAAACAAAGAAGAATACATTCGAAACACCGGTATCAAGGTCACTGTCAGATAATTACGACCTTAATACCTATTTCTTTAAAAAGAACCGCAGGGATATTTCACGGATGATACCCCTGCTGGGATATGATCCGGATAATGGTTTGGGTCTGGGCGCCAGCTTTGGCTATACCAAAAATTCCCTGTGGCGGAACCCGTTTACACAAAACCATGACATCAGCGCAGTGTATTATACAGAAACTTCCGGTATAGACCTTTCCTATACAGGGGAATTTGCCAACATTACCGACCAATTCAATTTTGGATTGACATTGGGTTACAGCAGCCCAAGCTTTACACAAAATTTCTTTGGACTGGGAAATGAGACCCCCAATTTTGACGACGAATTGGATTTTGATTACAACCGGGTACGGATGCGAAGATTATTCCTGTCTCCCTCTATTATATACCGGGGTCATAAAGGAGGTGCCCTGACATTGTCGGTTCAATATGAAGGATTGGAAATTGAACGCACCCAGGGCCGTTTTATTGAGACCGCCGGTCTGGATCCCAGGGTATTTGAGAACCAGGAATTCATAGGAACAGCTCTCCGCTATACCTATGAGAATTTTGATAATCCTACCTTGCCAAAAAACGGGATTGGTTTTGGACTTACGATTGGCTATAACACAAACTTGCATGTAGATCGGAGCTATGGGTACCTTATACCCCAGTTCCGGTTCACTACACGAGTTGATAAAAGCGGTTGGCTGGTCTTTGCCACAAAATTCCAGGGACATCTGAATTTAGGAGATGGTTACGAATTCTACCAGGCGGCCAGTATCGGGGACGGCAATGGGCCCAGGGGTTTCAGGCAACAGCGATTCGCCGGGAAATACGCCTATTATCAAACGTCCGACCTGAGGCTTAGGTTAGGAAGGATCAGAAACGCCATCATCCCGGTTTCCTTCGGGGTTTACGGGGGGTTTGATTATGGACGGGTGTGGATGCCCCGGGAGGATTCCAGTCAGTGGCATACTTCTCCAGGCGGGGGGTTGTATTTTAATATTGCTGGGTTGACGACGGCGAACTTCGCGTATTTTACCACTACCGAAGGGGGACGTGTAAATTTTACGCTGGCTCTTGCGTTTTAACGGGTACAGCCAGGTGGGGAGATAGCCCTGGGGAAAGCAATATTGCGGGGGCTAATAGGAAGCATATTCCACGATCTCGAGGCCATAGCCTACAATACCAACCCTCTTTGTCTGGGAAGTATTGGTCATGAGTCGCATTTTACTGATATTCAGATCATGCAATATCTGTGCCCCGATCCCGAAATCCTTGGCATCCATCTCAATGTTGGGTGTTTTCATTATCCCTTTTTCCTGATTTTCCCGTAGCCCGGCTATCCTTTTTAACAAATTGAACGAATCGCTTTGCTGGTGGATAAAAACAATGGCACCCTTCCCTTCCTCATTGAGGAGCCGGAACATATCATCAAGCTTTTTATCCGCATTGTTGGTAAGTGTTCCGAGGATATCATTGTTTACCAGGGTTGAATTGATCCTTGTTAGTACCACATCATCAAGGTTCCAGGTTCCCTTTGTAAGGGCAAGGTGGATCTGATCATTGGTCGTCTGCTGGTAGGCGTGCAGGGTATAACTGCCAAAACGGGTAATCACTTCAAAGGATTCCTTTTTTTCTATAAGGCTGTCATGCCGCATGCGGTATGCAACCAGGTCTTCAATCGATACGAGTTTGAGGTTGAACTTTCGGGCCACTTCAACCAAATGCGGCAAACGCGCCATGGTACCATCCTCATTCAGGATTTCAACGAGGATCCCAACTGGTTCAAAGCCGGCTAAGCGTGCAAGATCAACTGCCGCTTCGGTATGCCCGGTACGCCTCAGAACCCCTCCGTTTTTTGCCCTCAGGGGAAATATATGGCCGGGCCGCCCTAACTGCTGTGGTTTGGTATCGCGGTTTACAAGAGCTTTGATGGTCTTTGCCCTGTCGTGAACAGAGATTCCCGTTGTACATCCCTGGCCTATAAGGTCTACCGATACGGTAAACTGCGTATGGTGCAGCACCGTATTGTTCTCAACCATCATGGTAAGCCCTAGTTCTTCACAGCGTTCCTCGGTCAGGGGGGCGCATATCAAGCCCCGTCCATGCTGAGCCATGAAGTTGATCATCTCCGGGCTTACTTTTTCCGCAGCCGCAATAAAGTCACCTTCATTTTCCCGGTTTTCATCATCAACCACAATAATAACCTTGCCATCCCGTATATCAGCTATAGCCTCCTCTATTGTATTCAATTTTATCCTTTCTACCCTGCCTGCAATCATACTGCCTCGGATTTATCTTTCTTTTTAAACCGATTCATAAAGAAATCTGCTATATGGCCAAAGGTCATCAAACCTTTGTCTGCCGTAGCCCTTCTGGTTAAAAAGATTCCCAAAGGTAACATTATTAGTGTAGAAAGCCATGCTCCCAGGATAGGGTGGATATTTCCTTCCTTCGCATAGTTTCCTGCAAAAACCCCAAAGAAATAGTATGTCAGGAATAAGACAATTGCTATGACCATCGGTAATCCCAGGCCACCTTTCCGGATGATAGCACCCAGGGGGGCTCCCACGAAGAAGAGGATGACACATGAAAATGCCAGGGCGTATTTATTATGCAAAGACAGGATATGCATGTTATATATCTTATAGGAACGTTGCAGGTCTTCTTTTTTACCCCTTACAGAATTGAGGATATTGGAAACATTATTTTTGGCGGTTCCCAGCATCTGGGGCCTTTGCCAGTCCTTGTAGAGATCCAGAATGTTAAGCGTTGCAGCATCCGTTCGCGGCATCTTCATTTCATTAACATCCGTTATGGTAGCTGGTTGTGAATCCGATGCAATGGTAATGGTGGTGTTGTCCGGGATGGAATTACCGGCACCGAACGGCCTGTTTGCCAGGCTATCCAGTGTTACACCCGGCTTCAATGCATTTGTATCCCTCGGACTCACTGGTTCGAAGGCACCCATCCTATTGGCAATATTCTTTGAAAATGCCTTCACAACCCTTACATTATATTTTTTGAGGGAGTCAATATCCATGGATAGCCGCCATATATTCTTCATTTTATCAGTGCGGATATTGCCTTCCTCTTCAAGATCCTGGTTATTGTCCGGGATTTCAATACTGATGGTATATGTTTCGAAGTTGGACCGGGCGAACGGATAGTTTCGCTTATCATCGCTCGCTTTCGGGACCAGGTCCTCATAATAGTAGCCATCCCTCAGCACCAGTTGGATGACATCAGACCCCTCGCTGCTGACAAGTTCCCCTGTATGTGCCTTAATCACCGTATTGTTTTTTTGCAGGTTGGATTTTTTATGGATAATCACATTTTCCAGAAAGCTGTCGTTACTGCCGTATTTATTATCCACCTTGATATTGAGCCCCTCAAAATCACTGAACACCCCTTCTTCGATGACTGCCGCCGGTTTTACCGTTGCAATGTTTCGCCTGAGGTTATAGATCTTTTGTTCCGAAACCGGGATGACACTGTTTGCGAAATAGAAGGTAACCCCGCCGAGGATGATCACAAAAAATATCACGCTTAACATAGCACGCTGCAAGGAAATCCCTGAGGCTTTCATGGCCGCAAATTCATAATTTTCCGCGAAGGTTCCAAAGGTAAGGATGGAGGAAAGCAATACGGTAAGCGGCAATACTTTTTCCGTCAGGTTGGGCATCAGGTAAAACAGGAATTTACCGATAATTACGATATCCAGGCCCCTTCCTGCCAGGTCATCAATAAAGAGCCAGATCGTTTGAAAGATAAAGATAAACATCAGGATCACAAACGAACTGAAAAAATTAAATACGAACCGTTTTAAAATATACTGATCTAGTATTCGCAAGGCCTTAATTTCTTATGATATAGTAGCCTTCGTCTTTATATTTGGCTTCATCAAAAGTAAATAAGCTTTCGGACAACGGTTGATCTGTTTTAAAAGAATTAACAGTAATGGTGGTAACCGTACCATTCTTGCCGGTTTCTATGAGTTTATAGATATGCCTGGTCTCAGCATCAATTCCCAGTAAAATAGATTTGATCTCCGAATTGGTATCGATGGGGAACAGTTTTACGAACTGGATTTTGCGGCCATTCTCGTTTTGCAGGATATCCCAGCTGTAAGTATGCCCCTGTTTGTAAAAGGTGAGCATCTTGGAAGGGGTAATGGTATTTTCCTCCTCTGATTGGTCCTCAATTGTTATTTCCTCATTCTCAGGAACCACGGTATATACTTTTTTGCCATCAAACAATTGTAGGGAACCGAGGTAATTGAAAAGGTACTTGTCACCCTGCATGGTCACATCGCCCCTCGTTTCCTGGTCTATGTTAGCCTCCGAATTATGCAATTGGTATTTAAAGTCTACGAAGATATTTTCATAGCTCATCACCTTGTTGTATACTTCATCCAACAGGTTTTTGGCCTTGTCGGAATCCTGGGCCATTCCTGCATTGGAGAGCAGTGCCGTAAATAAGATAAGTAGTGTTCGTTTCATGTATGCTTTTTTATTTTTTTTCATTCTCTTTCCTCCCGCAATAACTGATCGAGGCTATTCATGTCCGTCACCAATACCTGCCGGGCCTTGCTGCCTTCGAAGGGTCCGACTATCCCGGCTGCTTCGAGTTGGTCGATGATCCTGCCGGCCCTGTTGTAACCCAATTTTAATTTCCGCTGGATAAGGGAAGCTGATCCCTGCTGGGCCGTTACTACCACTTCAGCGGCATCCCGGAACATGGCATCCCGGTCTTCTATATTGTAATCAATACTTGTGCCAGAATCATCCCCGGTATACTCAGGTAATAAATGGGCTTCAGGGTAGCCTCGCTGGGCTCCGATGTATTCCGTTATTTTGGCCACCTCCGGGGTATCAACAAAAGCGCATTGTATCCGTGTTATATCATTTCCTTGTGTAAAGAGCATATCCCCACGCCCGATTAGCTGGTCAGCTCCCTGGGTATCAAGGATGGTCCTGGAATCTATTTTGGAAGTTACCCGGAAGGCTATTCGGGCCGGGAAGTTTGCCTTTATAATCCCTGTGATCACATTGACGGAAGGACGCTGGGTGGCGATGATTAGGTGGATTCCGATGGCCCGGGCCAGTTGGGCCAAGCGGGCAATAGGTGTTTCCACTTCCTTTCCGGCGGTCATGATCAGGTCGGCAAACTCATCGATCACCACTACAATGTAGGGCAGGAACATATGTCCCTCATTGGGGTTGAGTTTACGCGCCTTGAATTTTACATTGTATTCCCGGATGTTCCTTACCATTGCTACCTTAAGGAGTTCGTATCGGTTGTCCATCTCAATACAGAGGGAATTCAGCGTATTAATAACCTTGTTGTTGTCAGTGATGATAGCTTCTTCGGAATCGGGAAGTTTGGCAAGGTAGTGCCGCTCTAACTTGTTATAGAGGGTAAGTTCCACCTTTTTAGGGTCTACCAGGATAAACTTTACTTCTGCCGGATGTTTTTTATAGAGAAGGGAAGTAAGGACCGCATTCAGGCCCACCGATTTTCCCTGCCCGGTAGCCCCGGCCATCAACAGGTGGGGCATTTTTGCCAGGTCTACTACAAATGTTTCGTTGCTGATTGTCTTTCCGAATGCCACTGGTAACTGCATTTCGGCCTTCTGGAATTTAGACGAAGCAATGACGGATCGCATGGAGACAGTAGTAGGGTTCTTATTAGGTACCTCAATTCCAATGGTCCCTTTACCAGGGATAGGAGCAATGATACGGATTCCCAAAGCCGCGAGTGACAATGCAATATCGTCTTCCAGGTTTTTAATTTTTGAAATACGGATCCCGGCATCGGGAACAATTTCATACAGGGTTACCGTAGGGCCAATGGTAGCCTTTATTTGGGCAATCCCGATCTTATAGTTCTTGAGGGTTTCTACGATCCGGTTCTTGTTCTCTTCCAGTTCCTCCTGGTTTATGGTGATACCGCCCGAAGACCCGTGTGCATCAAGCAAATCGAGGTGTGGAAATTTATAATTGCCCAACTCAAGGGTTGGATCAAATTCACCAAAATCCTCCACCAGTTTCTCCGAAAGCAGGTCGTTCTCCTCTTTTTCTTCCGTAATCTTCTCCACCTTCATCTCAATACTATCTTCTTTATCCAGATTATGCAGGCTGCTTTCGGAGTCCTGATTTTTTGGATCTTCAGTGCGCAGTGGCGGGATATTCGTTTTATGGGTATAGGTATCGATGATTAGCGGGGCTTCATCAGGATCCAGGATAAGGGTGTCGGACTTATTTCCGGAACCAGCGATTTTAAATTCGGAGGCCAGGGAATCTTTTTTGCTCCTGAAAAATCCTGCAGCCCCTTCCGGTGTAAATTTGAAGAACCTTACCATAATTACGGTGAGGCCGAAGAGCAGGATCAGCAGAACACCTATTTTTCCGGTATAATCCTGAAGAAAGTCGTTCATCTCAAATCCTACAAGCCCCCCCAACAATGGTTGGTCATAAGCAAAAAAACCAAAAGCGATGGATACCCATACCAAAAAAACGAGGCCCCAGATCCATTTATTCCATAAGCCCGATTTATCCATTCCCAGAAAAAGGTATAACCCGGTAATGCAAAGCAGGAAGGGAAAAATAAAGGTAGCCAGCCCGAATCCCCGGTACATAAAAAAATGGCTGACACTGGCACCGAACTTGTTCAATAAATTCTGGGCCTGGGCATTGCGAACCGCAAATTCTGTAAGTAAACTCTGATCTTCCTGCCAGGTAAAATAAAAGGAGATAAACGAAAAGAACAAAGCTATGCTCAGTAGTACCAGAAGGCTACCAAATATAATTTTGTTCTGTTTGGAAAACCGTAAAGAAAATCCTTTTTTGGAAGATGCAGGACTGGATTTTTTTCTCTTCTTTGCCATTAAATCAAGCTATACTTTGGGCAAAAATACAAATTTACAAAGGAAGGGTGGAAATTGATTTCTTTAAAAAAATTTAGGGACATAGATAATAAGCCCCACAATGGTGGCGGCCAGGGATACCAGCATCACCGCGCCGGCAGAAATATCCTTGATGAATCCGATCTTGGGATCAAACCTGGGCTGTATGAAATCGGACAACTTTTCAATCGCCGTGTTGACGCCTTCAACCCCCAGGACCAATGCGATGGCGAGGATCTGAAGGATCCATTCCGTGTTGGAAATATTGAAATAGAACCCGGCAACGGTGACTATAACGGTAATCCCAAGCTGTACCTTAATACTGCCTTCTGTAGTAATTAGCAGCCAGGCCCCGCGCATTGCAAAACCTACGCTCCTGACCCTGTTCCTGAAAAAACTTTCCTTAGTCATCCATGAGTGTTTGAAGGACTGCCCCGTAATCGGGCTCATACGAAGTATTCGGCACCTGTTCGGTATAGTGTATTTTACCATGGGTATCAATGACCACTATAGCCCGGGACAACAAAGTTATAAAGGCTCCGTCCGCAAACTCAACGCCATACGATTTTCCAAAATTGCCGTCCCTGTAGTCCGAAAGCATCAGTACATTCTCGATTCCCTCAGCCCCGCAAAATCGGGATTGGGCAAACGGAAGGTCCTTCGAGATACATAGTATACGGGTATTTTTAAGGGCCGCAGCTGTTTTGTTAAACTTCCTTACCGATCGGGCGCAGGTTCCGGTGTCAACACTGGGAAAAATAGAAAGGATCAATCGCTCCCCCTTGAAATCTGCAAGGGAAACGAGTGTCAGATCCCGTTTGCTAAGGTTAAAATCGGGTGCCAGAGTCCCGATAGCAGGAAGGGAACCCAATGTAGGTGTTTTATTCCCGTTCAGGATAACAGAAGCCATTTGTGATTTTTATAATTCAGTGCGAAATTATAAAATATATGTATATGTGCCGGGGCCTTTCTAACAAAAACTATATCACGGGCTGTACATTGGATTCAATCCTGAAATGCCCCAACGGGTAATTGCGTTGAAACCCTGCCACAAAGCAAGCTTCCCGGGCTAAACCTGTGTCAAAAACGAGAGGGCGGCGATACCCCCGTCCAGGGGTAAAGGAAGCAGGAAGGATCAGCCCTTTGTGGCAGCTAAATTTACGGAAGTGGACAATTGTTTGATCTTTATCCGCAAGGCCGCAAAAATTAAGGTAGTAATTGGGCTTAACCAGTTGAAAATGGCATATACAAAGTACTCCCCAACACCTACTCCAAGTACACTGCTATGGTAAGCCCCACAGGTGTTCCAGGGAATCAGCACAGATGTTACGGTACCGGAATCTTCCAGCGTACGGCTAAGGTTTTCAGGTGCCAGGCCCTTATCCCTGTATGCTTTTGCAAACATTTTACCCGGAACCACGATAGCCAGATACTGATCGGAAGCGGTAAGGTTGAGGGCCAGGCAACTCCCCACGGTGCTTGCAAAGAGACCAAAGGTTGTCCTGGCCACCGACAATAGGGACTTTGTTATCCTGGAAAGGGCACCTATGCCGTCCATTACCCCCCCGAAAACCATAGCACAAATTATGAGCCATATGGTACTTAGCATACCCCCCATACCTTTGGCGGAAAACAGCTCATTCAGGGCAGGATTGTCAGTAGCAACAGAGGTGTTGACGGTGATAGCGTTCAGGATTCCTTTGTATCCCGATTCAAAAGTCAGTGTTTCAGCACCTGTCAGGCCGGCAACGATCCCCGGTTGAAATACCAGTGCAAAAACACCGCCTAAAAGTGTACCGATCAACAGGGCCAGGAGTGGCGGTGCCTTCTTAACAATCATTAAAATAACTGCCAGGGGTACCAGAAACAACCAGCCGTTGATGTTGAAGGTTGCATCGATGGAACGGAGGATGGAGGCGGTATCCGCAATACCTGCGGGATCCAGGTTCAGCCCCAGGATGATGAAAAACACAAGCGTAACGGCAATGGTAGGGAAGGTGGTGAGCGTCATATATTTGATGTGGTCAAAAAGTTCCCCCCCGGCCATGGCAGGCGCTAAATTGGTAGTATCGCTGAGGGGGGACATTTTATCTCCAAAATAAGCACCGGAAAGCACGGCCCCGGCGGTCATTCCAAGGGAAATTCCTAAGGCGTCCCCTATCCCGATGAGTGCTATCCCAACAGTGGCAGAGGTTGTCCAGCTGCTTCCGGTTGCCACTGATATAATGGAACAAATGACCACACAGGCCGCCAAAAATATGGTAGGGTTTAAAATCTGCAACCCGTAATAGATCATGGCCGGGATGATGCCACTGACCATCCAGGTACCGGCCAATGCGCCAACCAGTAATAAAATCAGGAGTGCACCCGTAGTAGATTTTACGTTCTCAGCAACCTCTGCCAACATCTGTTTGTAGGAAACTTTGTTGAAGAACCCGACAATGGCGGCAACAGCACCGCCCATAAGGAGAATGAATTGGTTGGATCCGCTTGTCGCATTATCGCCGAAGACATAAACATTATACGCCAGCATACTTACCAGTGCTACAACCGGTATCAGGGCCTCCCAGATACTCAGTTCCCTGTTATCTACAATGTGTTCATCCTGTCTGAATTCTTTATGGTTCTTTAAGGCCATGGAGGTTGCTTTTGTTTGCCGGTAATATTACGATTTTGATCAGTGTTCTGCAAACGTTCCTGAACCCCCACGATTCAGACCGCTGGTGAATCGCAATGGAGGATCCCCAGCGTCAGCATGCATCCCTTCATCATTTCATACGTCCTGTGGATTTCATTGTCCAGGCCGATCGAGAATCAGACCGATTGAGAAACAGACCGATTGAGAAACAGATCAATCCGGCTGACAATCCCAAAGGACTATGTGCTGCAATTTGAGAAGGAAATGCCCACCCCTGATGTCGCCGAATGTTACCACATCAGTGGTGACTATGATTATATTTTAAATATCCACGTAAGCGATATGGAAGCATACCGGGAGTTCATGGTGAACAAACTAACGGCCCTCAACCATATTGGGTGCAATCAGAGCTGCTTAGCGATCACTGAAGTAAAACACACCACCGCGGCGAACTTACAGGTAAAAAAGTTACTTAAATTGGTGTTAAACAAGAATTGCGGGCCCGGGGTTATTCTTACCTTATTACAACTCTAGCAACTCAACCATGAAAAGAAGCACCTTTATCAATGTATTGGGAGGTTCCGGAATTGTCCTGGCAAGCACTCCCTTATTTTCCTTCCAGTCCCAACAGGACGAACAGCTCAATAAGGTTCTGGTACAGGAATTCGTTGGCGCCTCCCATAAAGACATGGAAAAGGTGAAAGCGATGCTGGAAGAATATCCTACCTTGCTCAATGCTGCGCACGACTGGAAAAAGGGGGATTTTGAAACAGGTTTTGGGGCGGCCTGCCATGTGGGCCACAAGGAATTGGCACAGTATTTTATGGATAAAGGCGCACAGGCAAATATCTTTACGGCCTGCCTTTTTGGGAAGATCGAAATTGTAAAGCCCATGCTGCAAGCTTTTCCGAGCACCCTGCATGCAAGGGCCCCCCATGGCCTTACATTGCTACACCACGCGGTGAAAGGGGGGGATGATGCCCTGGAAGTTAAGGAATATCTTAAATCACTGGGGGCCTCTGAGATGCAGGTGGCGTTGTATTAACAGCTAATTGAAGGACTATGGGGAAGGGAATACGAATAGCACGGGTCCTCCTTGCGATCATTGCGGGTGAAGCTGCCCTTGTGTTGCTGACCAGTGTTGCCCAGGAGGTGTTATTCAACGGTATCGATTTTTATACATCTGGGAGGCTTGATATCATCCTGGGAGGACTTGCTACAATCCTTGCCGCTGTTATGGCAGGTGCTATAGCTGCCGTTATACCGGAAGACAGAAATCACATTCCGCCACTGGTAATATCTGTTATCATTCTGCTGGAAACCAGTTACTTAATTTCGACAGGAATTTTACCCGGACCCTTTTGGTTCGATGTGCTTTCCGGGCTTTCCCTGGTTGCAGGGATATGGCTGGGATATTTCATCATACAGCAATCAGGCTTTCAAAAAGTCCATAATCCCGATTGATCCACTCCTTTGTGCAACATAAAAACATTCGTACTTTTGTTGTTCTGTTCAATTAGGAAACAACGGTAGAATTAATACTGCACTAACACCAGAATACTATGAATTCATATGATGTAGCTATCATTGGCTCAGGTCCGGGAGGATATGTGGCCGCCATTCGTTGTGCCCAGTTGGGCATGAAAACCGCTATAATTGAAAAATACAATTCCCTGGGGGGAACCTGCCTGAACGTAGGATGCATCCCTTCCAAGGCCTTGCTCGATTCAAGCCACCATTTCCAGGAAGCAGTGGAACATTTTGAAGAACATGGGATTGAGCTCCCGGGGGATGTTAAAGTCAACCTGGAAAAGATGATAGCCCGCAAACAGGCAGTTGTGGACCAGACTACCAAAGGTATCCAGTTTTTGATGGAAAAGAATAAGATTGAGGTTTATACAGGCCTTGGTAGTTTCAAGGATGCTACCCATATCGCGATCAAAGACGACAAGGGGAAGGTAGAAACTATTGAAGCCAAACATACTATAATCGCCACAGGTTCCAAACCTGCCAGTCTGCCGTTTATAAAACTCGACAAGGATAGGATAATAACCTCAACGGAAGCCCTTGCCTTAAAAGAGATACCAAAACATTTGATCGTTATAGGCGGGGGTGTTATTGGCTTGGAATTGGGTCAGGTATACAGGCGTTTGGGATCTGAAGTGACCGTTTTGGAATTTATGGATCGCATTATACCGGGAATGGATGCCTCCCTCTCCAGGGAACTGATGAAGGTGCTAAAAAAGCAAAAGGTAAAGTTCTTTCTCTCCCATAAGGTTAAATCTGTGGAGAAAGAAGGGAAGGAAATCGTGGTCAAAGCCGATAATGCGAAAGGGGAGGAGGTAAGCTTCAAAGGGGATTATTGCCTGGTATCTGTTGGCCGCCAACCCTATACCGATGGGCTTAATGCAGGAGCTGCAGGTGTAAAGATCGACAAAAAAGGAATGGTTGAGGTCAATGAACATTTGCAGACGGCTGCAGCCAATATTTATGCGGTCGGGGATGTGATCCGGGGTGCCATGCTGGCCCATAAGGCTCAGGAAGAGGGTACTATGGTAGCGGAATTGCTTGCTGGACAGAAACCCCACATCGATTACAACCTCATTCCGGGGGTGGTCTATACCTGGCCTGAAGTCGCTGCAGTTGGAAAAACGGAAGAAGAATTAAAAGAAGCCGGTGTGGCGTATAAGGTTGGACAATTCCCTATGCGTGCCTTGGGCAGGGCACGGGCCAGTATGGATGTGGATGGCTTTGTGAAGATACTGGCGGACCAGGAAACAGACGAGGTACTTGGGATTCATATGATAGGTGCCAGGGTTGCGGACCTGATCTCAGAAGCCGTAGTTGCAATGGAATTCCGGGCATCAGCGGAAGATATTGCACGAATGAGCCATGCGCACCCCACGTATGCCGAAGCAGTCAAAGAAGCCGCGCTTGCTGCTACAGAGAACAGGGCATTGCACGTTTAGGTGCTGTTGGTGATTCCTGAATAAAGATTAGCCTGCAGTTGCTTATGGTTGTAGCGCATTATATCCCTGTCACAGTTAAATTCGCTTTAGGAAAACGGTACATGGGCGATACATCTGCCTGTGCCGGAGTTATTTGATCTTCACCAGTCCAAAGATCCGGAGAAGTCTTGCAATAGCACTCTTTGCTAACCTTTGCATATTCAATGCAACGGGCTCAGCGGTATCCTGCAGTAACCTGGGAATTTTCACGAGGGTTGCTTTGATCGTTTCTTCCTGTTTTGCATATTGGAAAGCGAGGTAGGAGCACAGGACCATAAAAGCCACAGCACCTGGAATCGCGAAATACGGGGAAAGGGAATGCTCAAAAAAGTAATAGAACCCTATTCCGGTAAAACTCCCATATAGCAGTATAAAGTGAATGACATAAATGGAAAGCGTATTTTGACCCAATCGCAATACAATCTGATGTTCCATAAACTTCCGGAAGACCATGAATATCGCGAAGATCAGCAAGACATCACCCAAACGTATAAAAAGGTAGTTGTTGAAATAGATGTCAGCAAATAAACGAATGCCGCTCCATTGTGAGAGCGTTAAAAAGAAAGGGGAAGATAGCAGTAAGAGTACAATTCCTGATCCGGCTGCCATTGGTACTGCTGCCTGGTAGAGTAACCGATGCTCTCTGTACCGCGCGAACAATACTGCCAGAAATGCACCAAAAGAAGCATATCCAAGCCATGGGTTGATCGTAAATACCGAACCATTGACTTTGGAGAAGTAATTCGCCAGCGCATCGGGCAAAAACCCAAAATCCCAGAATTTGTAAATGGGTTCCAGCAGGAACAGCATCAGGGTAATTGCCAGCAGTGCTGCCGGGAATTTAAATCCCTTCCGCTTCAGCGTCAGCAGGTAAACGGCTATTATGCCTAGAATGGACAGTCCGATACAATGGAGCACATCCACCAGGTAAAAGGAATCATACAACTCCCCCTTAAAGATGCCAAAAAGGTTAAAGCGGAGGAGATATCCAATAAAAAGGAGTTGTAGCCCGCGCTTAACACCTTTAACCACCCTTGGGTTTTCAAGGCCTTTGAGCGGGTTCTGAATCAGTAAAAACGTAAAGATAAACCCCGAAACGGTAAAAAACACAGGGGCTGTAATACCCCTGAAATATTTCCATACAGTATACACCATACTGTTGGGATCCCGAAAAGCGGTATCCAGCAAGCCATCTACAAAATGCCCCTGCAACATCATGAGGATTGCCCAGGCCCTCATGGCATCGATAAAATATAATCTGGCAGTTTTATTTTCCACTACTACTTGTTTGGATGTTCCTTTCAACAGGACTGATAGCCTGGTACTGTAAAAGTGATCAGTCGGGTTGTTTGGTGACGATCTATATCTATATACTTGTCTAACAGTTGGTTTAGATCTTTTGAAGCGCAAAATTAATCAAATTCCTCGCAATTCAATCTTAAATGGGGTATTTTCGTTTTGTGAACCTATAAAATCATAATATGGCAGACATTCTGGCTTTCGCAGGTAGTAATTCATCCACATCAATCAACTATAAATTAGTGACTTACACGGTTTCTTTGATAAATGGGCATAAGGTACGGACCTTAAATATGACCAATTATCCCTTTCCCTTATACAGTGAAGACTATGAAAGGGAGAAGGGATTTTCCAATTCCCTGGTGGAACTTAAAAACGAAATGCAACAATCAGACGGGCTTCTTCTTTCTGTCAATGAACACAATAGAAACCCTTCTGCCTATACCAAAAACCTGCTGGACTGGCTTTCCAGGGTGGAATTGAAATTCCTGACTGGTACAACCGTGTTTTTGATGTCAACCTCCGGAGGTAAGCGAGGCGCATCGGGTTCCCTGAAAGTCATTGAAAGTTTGCTCCCCAGCTTTGGCGCTACTATAAGCGGAACTTTTTCACTTCCTTCATTTCATCAGAATTTTGACAGGGAAAAAGGCATCACAGATGAGGCAATAGCCAGGGAACACCTGCAGGCACTTGAGTCATTCCTATCCAAACTATAAGTTATCTTGCGCGAATGTATTACTTACCAACTGACCGATCCGGGGCATTTCAAGGAGAACCTGCTGCTATGGGGCCATCAATTTGAAGAAGTTGTATGGCTGGATGGCAATGGCAATGAGGATCCGTATAGTTCCTTTGATACCCTCCTTGCCGTAGATGCGGCAACCTCCCTGGCTACAGGCAGCCACCATGCTTTTGAAAAGTTAATTGCGTATCGGGAAAAGGCGCACGACTGGCTGTTTGGCTTTTTTTCATATGATTTGAAGAACGAAATAGAAAATCTGTCATCCTTCCACACTGATAACCTGGGATTTCCCGACCTGTACTTTTTTCAACCTAAAAAAATCATCTCAATCTCCGATGGTATGGTGGAATTCAGGTACTTAAAAGAGGTTGCTCATAAGGCCCCGTCAGATTATGAACATATTAATTCCATGGGCCATAGTAGCCTGGCCTTGCCGGTGCCGGTGCCGGAGCCCGAGCCGGTTAAAATAAGGCTGCGCATATTTAAAGACGCCTATTTCAGCAAGGTAGGGCAGCTACTGCACCACATACATAGGGGAGACATCTATGAAGCAAACTTCTGCCAGGAATTTTACGCTGAAGATACACGGATAGACCCTCTCCGAACCTATCACAAGCTAAATGATATATCACATGCCCCGTTTGCTGCCTACCTGAGGCTGGCTGATAAGTACCTCCTATGCGCCTCGCCGGAAAGGTATCTGAAGCGACGGGGGGATACGGTGATTTCACAGCCTATAAAAGGCACGGCAGCACGATCAGCCAATAATGAGCTGGACAGGGAATTAAAATCCGCACTTGAAACCGATCCCAAGGAACGGGCAGAAAATATAATGATCGTTGACCTGGTACGTAATGACCTTTCCAAGAGTGCCCTGAAAGGCAGTGTTACCGTTAAAGAATTATGCAGGGTGTACACTTATGAGCAGGTTCACCAGATGATCTCCACCATTGAGGCAACCGTAACGCCCGAAAAGGATGCTGTAGACCTCATACGGGAAACGTTTCCTATGGGCAGTATGACCGGCGCACCAAAAATTTCGGCTATGAAGCTCATAGAAGAACTGGAAACCAGTAAGAGGGGTTTGTATAGTGGGGCAATAGGGTATTTTACCCCTGACAAGGATTTTGACTTCAATGTGGTTATCCGTAGTATATTGTATAACGCATCCAAACACTATGTTTCATACTCCGTTGGAGGCGCTATTACGGCAAGGGCCAATCCGGAAAAAGAATATGAGGAATGTCTGCTTAAGGCTAAGGCCATGCGGGAGGTACTGGAAGGATAACGCTGGTTTTAGGGCGGTGAATGACCGGAAGGTATGATCGTAAACGGCTTATGGGTGGAATGTACAGGCTCGCATTTTCTTTTTTACCTTTGACGGGTGTTACAGGAATTCCAGAAACATATCGCATCAAAATTTCCCGAACTGCGGGAGAACACATTCCTCTTGGCCTGTAGCGGGGGTTTGGACAGTACAGTACTTGCCCACCTCTGTTTTCACAGCAAACTCGATTTTGCGCTGGCCCATTGCAATTTTGGACTCAGGGGACCTGCCAGTGACGGGGATACTGAATTTGTCGCGGCCCTGGCTGAAGAAATGGAAAAAAAAATATTTACAACACATTTTGATACAATGGGTTATGTTAGTAAATATAAAGTTTCTGTTCAGATGGCTGCCCGGGACCTCAGATATGCCTGGTTTGCAGAAATTATGACACAAAATAAGGTTGGCCCCCTGGTTACCGCCCACCACGCAGATGATAACCTGGAAACATTCCTTATAAACCTGTCAAGGGGGACAGGCATTAACGGCTTGAGTGGAATTCCTGAAAAGACAGCTATAGTTTCCCGTCCTTTGCTCCCTTTTTCACGGGCCCGGCTACTGGCATTTGCCGAGGCGTCAAAAATTGAATGGAGGGAAGACTCGAGCAATGAAAACACCAAATACCTACGGAATAAAATACGGCAAAACATCATTCCCCAGCTTAAGGATATCCATCCTGCTTTCCTGGAGAACTTCCGGATTTCCCTGGAAAACCTGACTGCACAGGCCCGGCTTTTGGAAAATTGTATGGCGAAAACCCGGGAAGCGATTTTCGTGCCGGAAAAGGATTATTTGCGCATATCCGTAAACTCCCTGAGGGGATTGGAGGCAGGTAAGGACCATATAGTGGAGCTTTTCAGGCCTTATGGTTTTAAGGAATGGGATACCCTCATCGAACTGTTAGACGCCATGAGCGGTAAGGAAATCCAATCTGCTTCCCATCGGCTTATCAGGGACCGGGAGGATCTGCTGCTGCAGGAATTGGGGGATCGCAATCCCGAAGACCTGGATGTATACCTGGAAGAAAACTGGGGCCGACTCCCGTTTGAGCTCATCAGGGAAGATGTGGACCTGCTTGGGGAACGCTCCAAAACCATACTATATGTTGATAAAGAAACGTTAAACAATAGGCTGTCGATCCGGAAATGGAAGAAAGGGGATTATTTTTGCCCATTGGGGATGTCGGGCAGTAAAAAAGTATCCAAATTTTTCAAAGATGAAAAAATGGATAAGATTGCCAAAGAAGGACAATGGTTGCTGTGTAGCGGCGATGATATAGTCTGGATTATGGGAAGGAGGGCGGATGACCGGTTTAAAGTGAGCAGCAAGACATGGAAAATATTAAAATTTACCCTGAAAGAATGAAATGGATGCTAAGTCACTTGGTATTTCTATTGACCCTGACATTGGGTTTCGCCCAAAGTGATCAGGAACCCGTTGCCTGGTCCCGGGAGGTAAAACAGCTTGGGGGGGGTGAATACGCTTTGATACTAAAAGCGGAAATTTATGAAGGCTGGCATGTCTATTCCCAATATACTGCGGCCGGAGGATCATTGCCAGGTGAGTTCACTTTTAAGGCTGCAGGGGAGGAATATGAACTGATTGGGAAAACAGAAGAGAGTGAGACCATTAAAGAATACAGCGAGATCTTTGAGGTTGAAGAGACCTTTTTTAAAGGATCGGCTGTTTTTACCCAGCGAATAAAGTTGTTGCAACCTGAGGTCACCCAGGTACAGGTGGATTTCTTTTACCAGGTATGCAAGGAGGTCTGCATACCCAAAAACCAAACCTTTATTTTTTCCCTCGATGGCAGTCCAGTAGAAATAGCTGCAGTTACGGTGGATGAAAGAAGCCAGTCATTGGGTAACAGCCTTAAACTGGACCTGGGTAACAAGGAGATACTCTCAACAGGCAGGGAAAACGGCGCGGGAACCGAATCCGGGTTATGGATGATTTTTGGCCTGGGCTTCCTCGGGGGGTTAATCGCCTTGCTTACCCCCTGCGTCTTTCCGATGATCCCGCTAACGGTTGCCTTCTTTACAAAGCATTCACAACAAAAATCCAAAGGCCTTTTCAATGCCGTCCTCTATGGCCTTTTTATTATATTGATCTACTTCCTGTTGAGCCTTCCGTTTCACCTTTTTGATTCGGTGGATTCCCAGATATTGAATACCATTGCCACACATATATGGCTTAATGTCCTGTTTTTCCTGGTCTTTATCTTCTTTGCCTTTTCATTTTTCGGCTATTACGAATTGTCCCTGCCAAATTCCTGGGCGAATAAAATGGATTCCGCTTCCAGCAGGGCAGGGGGTGCATTAGGGATCTTTTTTATGGCGGTTACACTGGCCATTGTATCTTTCTCCTGTACAGGACCTATCCTTGGGGGCTTATTGGGCAGCACCACATTGGCTGAAGGTGATGTTGCAACCAACCTTAGTGCAGGAATGGTAGGTTTTGGGGCTGCACTGGCACTGCCTTTTGGATTGTTCGCATTGTTTCCCGCATGGCTGAATTCCCTGCCCCGGTCAGGGGGATGGATGAATACCGTAAAAGTCATACTCGGCTTCCTTGAATTGGCCCTGGCACTCAAATTCCTTTCAAATGCAGACCTGGTAGGGAATTGGGGACTCCTTAAACGGGAGATTTTCCTGGGTATCTGGATCCTTCTGGCCCTGGCCTTAACGCTCTATTTGTTCGGCGTCTTTACATTTTCAAAGGAAGGGCCTGTTCAAAAGATATCAGGCACCCGCAAAGTTACCGGGTTTTTAAGTGCAGTACTGGTTGTTTACCTGACCCTTGGGCTGCTGAAGGTTACCAACCTTAAGCTCCTGAGCGGCTTCCCACCCCCGGACTTCTACAGTATTTTCGAAAAGGAGAGCGATTGCCCGCTTGGGATAGATTGCTTTAAAGATTTTAATGAAGGCCTCGCCTATGCAAAAAAGATCGATAAACCCATTTTGCTCGACTTTACCGGGTGGGCTTGTGTGAATTGCCGGAAAATGGAGGAGAATGTATGGAGCGAACCCGATATTTATCCCATTATTAAGGAAGATTATGTACTGATCTCTTTGTATGTGGATGACCGGAAAAAACTGCCGGAAAGTGATCGGTTTAGCTTTCAGTATCCTTCGGGGGCAGTGAAGGAAATAGAAACGATAGGCGAAAAATGGGGCACCTTTCAGGCCCTTAATTTTGGGGCAGTTTCCCAACCCTATTATGTGCTGCTTTCCCCCGATCTGGAACTACTGAACCCAGCAATTCAAAATGCTGACAGCGAGGAATACAAAGAATGGTTACTGAGCGGCTTAAACAGGCATCGGGAATCCGCAGAACTGCTAAAGCAGTAACTAGGGCCTGACGGCTATATCGGGAAATCTCCTGAATAATTATGTTCCGCTTTGACAGTGGTAATTTTACTTCAAATTCCGTACTTTCACCTGTATTCAGAAGTCCGTTTTCGACAATAAACTGCAGTGAAAATGTTTTTTTTTCCATAATTTGCGACTCTGTTTACCGGTGGCGGCCCTGACCAGGTTTTAGGATTCAGGGTTAAAGAACTGCATAAGATAATTATTTGCAACTTTTTAATTTTTAATAACTTATTAAATAAAAGAGTTGATGAAAAAATTAAAAAAGACCGGGATCGTAATCCTGGTTATCCTTTTGGTTATGCTACTTGCGGGATGGTTATTCGTAGAATCGCTTAAGCCCGACTATGATGGGGATAAGGTGCTTACCCACCTTTCCGGTAATGTTGAGGTGTATTTTGACCCCTATGGAATCCCCCATATGTATGCTGAAAATGAAGAAGATGCCTTCAGGGCTCTGGGATACGTACATGCACAGGACCGGCTGTGGCAGATGGAGCTTTTGCGGAGGGTGGCTCCCGGACGCTTGTCAGAGGTTTTTGGAAGGGATCTTCTGAAAACGGACCAGTTATTCCTTTCCCTGGGCATTGACGATGCTACTACCAAAACCCTTGCCCAATATAAGAAGGATACCCCTTTCATCCGATTGTCTGAGGCTTATCTGGACGGAGTGAACCAATTTGTGGAAGAAGGTCCCACACCGGTTGAATTTTACCTCACCGGACTAGACAAGGATCCTTTTACGATGCGCGATATTTTAAATTCCGTCGGATATATGGGCTTTAGTTTTGCAATGGCACATAAAACAGATCCTTTGCTAACCAGCATACGGGACCGGTTGGGCGGGGAGTACATGAGAGACCTTGAAATTGATTCCGATAGCAGCACCCTGGGGATCAAAAATTTTCCACCTGCCCCGAAAGGTATGCCCAATTCAATCCCTGCCATGGTTTCCGAAGCTTTGGAAAAATTACCCATTCCCCAGTTCATCGGCAGTAACAGCTGGGTGATTGCGCCCGGAAAGACCAGAAAGGGCGCTGTCATTCTCGCCAATGACCCGCATATAGGCTTTGCGCAGCCTTCAGTTTGGTATGAGGCCCACCTGAGTACACCTACATATGAAAAATATGGATACCACCTGGCCGGGGTCCCATTCCCGCTGTTGGGCCATGACAGAAACCTGGCCTATGGAATAACCATGTTTGAAAATGATGATGTCGACTTTTACTATGAGGAGAACAAGCCAGGTGACTCAACACAATACAAAATACCGGGAGGATGGAAAGCGTTTGAATATATCACCAAAAAAATCAAGATCAAGGATTCGGAGACGGTGAGTTTTACCTATAAAAAATCGATCCATGGTCCTGTGCTGAACGGCATAGCAGAACAGGTTTCAGGTGAATCACCCATCAGCATGTCCTGGATCTATACCAAATTGGACAATAAAGTCATGGAAGCCCTCTATGGGATATCACATGCTGCCGATATGGCAACTTTTCAAAGTGCTTTGAAGGACATCCACGCCCCGGGCCTGAACATTATGTATGGGGATGCTTTGGGCAATATAGCCTGGTGGGCAACAGCCAGGTTATATCAAATGCCGGACAGTACCAATACCAAATTTATCCTCAATGGGGCCTCAGGAAAGGACGAGCCGGGAGATTTTCTCGACTTCACCGAGAATCCCCATGCCATAAACCCACCCTGGAAATATGTATATTCCGCCAATAACCAACCAGACTCTGTCGTTGGGATGCTATATCCTGGCTACTACCTTCCGGAAAACCGGGCCCGGCGTATCGTGGAGCTCCTGGAATCCAGGAGTGACTGGGACAGGGAGGGGGTGGCCGGTATGATTACGGATATAACGTCTTCTGTAAATCCTTCCATTGTGGCCAACCTGTCGAGATTGGTGGATGTCACTGATCTTACAAATGAACAGGCCAGGGAATTGGACATGCTCAGCGCCTGGAAGGGCGACTATCCCCTGGGGAGTATACAGGCCACTGAATTTCATCGGTGGGTCTACTTTTTCCTGAAAAATACTTTTGAGGATGAACTGGGGCCGGAGCAATTTGAACAGTTTCTCTTAACCCATTTTCATAAAAGGTTGATTGCCCCCATGGCGCGGAAAAATTCATCCGTTTGGTGGGATGATATCACGACCAAAGGAATCGCAGAAACAAAAAAGGACATTGTGCATTCATCCTTTGTGGATGCCATGGAATCTTTAGCGTCGGATTTGGGGACGGTTAGCTCGAACTGGACATGGGGTACCGTACATACCCTGGAGCATGGCCATCCCATTGGCAGGGTTGCCAGCCTGAGGTCCTTTTTTAATGTTGGCCCTTTTCCCATCCATGGAACCCGCGAGGTGATCAACAATATGGCCTTTAACTATTCTGCAGACGGGCACTATAAGGTAAATTCGGGTCCCTCCACGCGCCGGGTAATAGATTTTTCGGATATTGAAAACAGTATCAGTATTCTTCCAACCGGACAGTCGGGCAATCCATTCAGCCCATACTACAGGAACCAGGCTGCCCTTTATAACCAGGGTGGGTTTCGAAAAATGATGATGAACCGGGAAGAGATCATGGAAACAGCTGAATCCCTTATTACATTGATTCCCGATACGGATAAATAAGCAACCCCAAATGATACTTATCACTGATACCTCACACGAAAACGCTTAGGCGGTTTCGACCTCTCTGGAGGAGCGGAGAAATCGGAGACCCCTGGTAAAAGCCACTGGAAATTCTTTAGATTAATTACTTCCGCCTGAAATAGTTTTGCAGGAGGCATTCCGATATTTGCAGCATTGAGGGGGAAGTTTTTCCCTAAGGGATGCAAAGATCGGTGTAACCTCAATTTGGGCCCTGTTCCCTTTGCGATTTTATAGGTTCTTCTGTCCCTGACAGCATAAATATACCAGCCCGGCAGGTTACAAAAGCTATGGATATATGCTCACAAAAGTTTATGGCAGTGCTGTATTTGGAGTGGAAGCAACGACCATTACCGCAGAAGTGAATGTAGATTCGGGGGTTGGGTATCACCTGGTAGGGCTGCCGGATAATGCAATCAAAGAAAGCAATTACAGGATTGCTGCGGCTTTGCTGAACAATGGATACAGGATCCCCGGAAAAAAAATCACCCTTAATCTGGCGCCGGCCGACCTGAGGAAGGAGGGATCAGCCTATGACCTCACGCTTGCACTGGGGATTCTTACCGCATCCGGGCAGATCAGGTCGGACCATTTGGAGCGGTATATCATCATGGGGGAGCTTTCCCTTGACGGGAGCCTGCAACCCATCAAGGGCGCGTTGCCAATAGCCATAAAAGCCGTAGAAGAAGGTTTCAAAGGCTTCATACTGCCTGAAGCCAATGCCCGGGAAGCAGCAATTGTGGGGGATTTGGAGGTTTATGGCGTTGACAATATAAAAAAGGTAATCGAATTTTTTGATAAGGGTATCCCGTTGCAACAGACCCGGGTAGACATACAGGAAGAGTTCCATAAAGGCCATGATTTTCCTGAATTCGATTTTTCCGATGTTAAGGGCCAGGAGAGTATCAAACGCTGCATGGAAATCGCTGCGGCGGGCGGTCATAATATAATACTCATCGGACCCCCGGGTGCCGGCAAGACCATGCTGGCCAAGCGGTTGCCTTCCATCCTTCCGCCCATGACCTTACCGGAAGCCCTGGAAACCACTAAAATACACAGTGTGGTAGGGAAGGTCCGGAACATGGGATTGATCAGCCAGAGGCCCTTCAGGAGCCCACACCATACCATTAGCGATGTGGCACTGGTAGGAGGGGGGACCTATCCGCAACCAGGTGAAATATCCCTTTCACATAACGGTGTCTTGTTCCTGGATGAATTGCCGGAATTCAAGCGGGGTGTCCTGGAGGTCTTGCGACAGCCCCTCGAAGACCGGGAAGTTACTATTTCCCGTGCCAAATTTACGGTAACCTACCCCAGTAGTTTTATGTTGGTCGCCAGTATGAACCCGAGTCCGGGTGGCTATTTTAACGACCCGGGCTCCCCATTTGCCACATCACCTATGGATATGCAGCGATACCTTGGCAAGATATCCGGGCCGTTGCTGGACCGAATAGATATCCATATTGAAGTGACCCCGGTGCCTTTTGAGAAATTATCCGAAGATCGCAAAGGGGAGGGGAGCATTGAGATTCGCAAACGTGTGACCGGGGCCAGGGAAGTCCAGACACGTCGTTTTTCAAATACTTCCACATCAGCAGGCCATCGACACCATGTTCATTACAATGCCCAGATGGGCAGCCGGCAGATCCGGGAGTACTGCAAATTGGACGAATCCTCCATGACCCTTTTAAAAAATGCCATGGAACGCTTAAACCTTTCAGCCCGGGCCTATGACCGGATACTCAAAGTAGCGCGGACCATAGCCGATCTGGCCAGATCGGAGGCCATACATGCCGAACACATTGCTGAAGCCATTCAATACCGGAGTTTAGACAGGGAGGGGTGGTTGGGGTGAAGAAAGTTCGAGGTACAAAGTAAAAAGTACAAAGAAGCTGATACAACAAGTGGGCTTAACATTTTATCATTATGCAAAATCTTAAGGTTAGAACTCAATGTTTCGCTGTTGCATGCTGGAAGTTTTGTGCACAAATACCCCATTCCCGGGAATTTGATGCATGGACAAGACAATTAATAAAATGTTCAGGTTCAGTTGGCGCTAATTATCGGGCTGCCAGAAGGGCAAAATCATCATCAGATTTTATAAATAAACTAAAAATCGTGGAAGAGGAAGCAGATGAATCTATTTATTGGTTAAAATTATTCCAGGAGGTCCTGGACCCGGGTAAAGAAGAAACCATAATGTTGATCCAGGAAGCCAATGAATTATTGGCAATTATTGTTACTTCTATTAAAACTGCCAAAAAAAACAAACTCAAACATTACTAATATACCCAAAATTCGTACCTCAAACCTCGTACCTCAAACTTTGTACCCGATCCCATCCATTGGAAATACAGCAGCGCAAGAAATTATGCTAATGATAAAATCGTTCTCAAAATTGATAATGAAGCACGAGCGTGACGCTCGCGCTAGCGGGGAATGCATTTGGGTATGATGTAATTTTGAATATTTAATCTATGGAGGACAACTGCAAAGGCACGAGCGTGACGCTCACGCTAGCGGGGAGCCATGAGATACACAAGCGGGTAACCAGGTTCAGGGAAGATCAAGCCGGACCAGCGGGTGATTAGTTAGCTTTAAGCGATAGTCAGTGGCAGTTGGATATAAATTAATTCAAGGTTCAAGGTTGAAAATTCTGTTAAGGGTCCTGTATATTGTTAGTGGATATATCAAAATCCAGGGAAATAAAATCTCCCCGGATCTCCAATGTAAACAGACCTAAGAAAGTGTTTATTTTGCTGTTAAATCAGATCTCGATGGTAAGGTTTTTAAGGACTATTTTGTCAATGGTATTCTATTGGTTAGTCCTCCTGGCTTTTCCCTTCCCCAGGGGAAAAATATGCATTTGGTTTTAAGCTTATAGATATTACAGATAACTGTATATCTTGTCGATAGCGTGAGGCAAGTATTTGCTAAGTGTATTTTGCCAACCGTTTGTTTCAAATATTTAGTAAGAATTTTATCTTACCTTATAACTTTTCCCTTCCCTGAAGGGGTTAGGGGTGGGTCTTATCTTGCTAAACGTGGATTTGGTCCACGATTGTGTGTTTCGGGATCCTAAAAATCATCAGCTACCGGTTTCCAGGGCAACTTTCAAACCATTGATCAGCTGTTCCATTTCCGACATGCTCGTATAATGTAAAAAAGAGATTCGCAATACCCCTGGTATTCTGGAAATGCCCATATCCATCAGGGGACGGACCGCATAAAAATCGCCAATCCCCAACATCAACTTCTGCCTGGCAAGGTCGGCATATACCGCTGCTGGATTTTTAGTCCGGGGAAGTATGGATACCGTCGGTGCCCTTCCTTCCAAGGTGGAAGGCCCAACGATTTGCACATCCTCACGGGCATTTAAGAAATCGAGCAATTGTGCCAGCAGCGTTTGTTCCTGCTCCCGGAAGAGCACTCCCAGGGATTTATTTCTCTGGGAAGGAATGGCCTCCTCATCAAAATGGTGTTGGTATAGGAGATCAAAATAATCCAATATGCCGCTTGCGGCACCAATTTGTGCATGATCAGGGCCCGCCGGTGTTACCATGTTTCTTGTAATCCCTTCCTTGAAAAAATGGGATTGGTTTGCCATCTTATGGATCAGGTCCTTATGGACATACACCAAACCGAGATGGGGGCCAAATGTTTTGTACAATGAAAAAAGATAAATATCAACTCCCAGATCAGTTATATCCGGAAAACCGTGCGGGGCGAAGGCAACGCCATCCACTACGGAAAGAGCACCATAGGCACGGGCCATCCGGCTAATTTCCCTGACCGGGTTTATATGGCCGATCAGATTGGAACAATGCGGAAAAGCCACCATCCTGCTGCGGTTGGAAAACAGGCTTTTTAAATCCGCTATATTCAATATCCCGGTATCCCTATTCACATGCCACTCCACAATTTTCATTCCCCGATCCCCTAATTTTCGCCATGCCCCCGCGTTGGCTTCATGGTCCTGACAGGAAACGATGATCTCGTCACCATCATTCCACATGGGGCGCATGGCGTGGGCGAGCACATATACATTTTGTGTGGTGGAAGGGCCGAAATGGATTTCAGATGCAGCTACATTCAAATACCCGGCCATCCGTATATAGGAGGTATCCATCATTTCCCCCGCCCTGAGGGAAGCAGCGTACGGATAATAGGGTTGTACCTTGTTTTTCAGGTAGAATTCGTTCAGGCGATCAATAAATTGTCGGCAGGGATAGGATCCTCCGGCATTTTCAAAAAATGCCCACCCTTCCAGGGAAGGTTCAGCAAAAGCAGGAAATTGGGATCGTACAAAAGGCAGGTCGAGCTTCATAATTAGAAAGGGTTATGGATGCATACTAAATACAAAGTACGATATATAAATTATGAACCAAACAGACAAGGCCCGCACTTGTGATCTAATCCCATGGAAGTAGTGGCCGGCATTTGAAGTATGCGGGAAAAATTTAATATTCAAAATTTATTTTTCAATCTTCAATTTTTAAAGGTCAGTGACAGGATTTGCCAGTTGATTGTGGATCGAACGTATGCCGTGAACACATACTATAGGGAAATGCACCGATCCGGTACGAATGCTCCAGACAGCATCATAATATATGTAACTGTATATATTTGATACCTTGGGAAATAGGAACTAAGCTGTGCAACTACCTTATTTGCGAGCTTTTTGCCTATATTACATCAATTGTCAACAATAATAAACTTGCCATATGAAAGTTTTATTTATTGGGGGGACCGGAAATATAAGCACCCCGTCCAGCAGGCTGGCGATCGCTAAAGGGATGGATCTCTACCACCTTAATCGTGGTAGGAGCAACGTGAAAATAACGGGGGTAAAATCCATTCTGGGGGATATTAATAAGCCCGGCGATTTAATAGGGCTGAAAAAGCATACATGGGATGTGGTGGTGAACTGGATAGCCTTTACCCCGGAAGATATTCAGCGGGATATTGCAATGTTCCGGGGAAAAACCAACCAATATATATTTATCAGTTCCGCATCCTGCTACCAGACACCATTGCGCTATCCTGTTATTACAGAGTCCACCCCATTGTGCAATAATCTATGGGATTATTCCAGTGATAAGATAAAATGCGAGGATCTGTTGATGAAAGCATACCGGGAAGAAGGTTTTCCGATCACCATCGTAAGGCCGTCCTTAACCTACGACACCGTTATTCCCATTGCGATTGGAGGGTTTAAAGAATACACTACCGCCGACAGGATCTTAAGGGGTAAGGAAATCATCATTCATGGGGACGGGACTTCCTTATGGACCGTAACCCATTCCGACGATTTTGCCAAAGGGTTCGTAGGGTTATTATGCTTATCTCAGGCCCTTGGCCACGCCTTCCATATTACATCGGATGAAATCTTAAGCTGGAACATGATCTATGAGATCCTCGCCGCTGGTTTAGGATGTGAGGCCAAAGTAGTGCACATAGCCTCTGATTTTATCTGCAAAGTTGAGCCTTCCTATACCGGGACGCTACTTGCCGATAAGGCCGAAAGTGTCATTTTTGACAATACAAAAATTAAATCCTTTGTACCGGGATTTAAGGCTACCATTCCTTTTGCCACTGGCATCAAACGGACCCTTGAATGGCTCGATAAGCATCCCGATAAGAAAATAATTGATCCGCAGGAAAACGCCCGGATTGAAAACGTGCTGAGGGCTTATCAAAATATAGGGTTCTCTTGTTAAACTATT
>JBGTLT010000051.1:0-51538 GCA_041743975.1 Zeaxanthinibacter sp. | reverse complement strand
AGTTTCCCAGTATCCTTCCAAATCGACAAAATCCAAAATATAGTCCACTTCACGATACCCTATTTTTTCCAGTTCGGCTTTCAGGTCCCGGTGGTTTACCACATAATCGGCACCCATTTCCCTGCACCAGGCAACAGATTCAGGCCGGGATGCCGTGGCAATGACGTTCAGTTTGCCCACCTTTTTGGCTAGTTGTATGGCTATAGACCCTACGCCCCCCGCACCTGCCAGGATCAAAACTGTTTTTTCCTTGTCGGTTTCCGGATTTACTTTAATCCGGTCAAAGAGCGATTCCCAGGCCGTCAATCCCGTCAGGGGGATAGCCGCGGCTTCCGCTTGGGTCAGGTTTTTGGGCTTATGCCCTACAATGCGTTCATCAATGAGCTGGTATTCCGCATTGCTCCCACTTCGGGTAATGTCCCCTGCATAGTATACCTCGTCTCCCACCTTGAATCTCGAAGAATTACTCCCCACGGCTTCCACCCTCCCCACCGCGTCCCAACCGATGATCTTCGGGGTGTACAGTATGCTGTCCCTGGCCGCATTTTGCCGGACCTTATAATCAACCGGATTTACTGAAATCGCCGCAATTTTAACCAACAGGTCAACTCCGGAAGGAATCGGTTTTTCTGTTTCAAATTCTATAAAACTGTCTTTGTCCGTAATCGGTAATGATTGTTTAAACCCTATTGCCTTCACGATATTTTTCTATTTATTACTTTTTTAACAAGTCGTTTTATAAAAGTAATGATTATTGCCCTGAGGAATCTATTTTTTACAATGCAACATTTTATCAGCACAAACGATAAAATGCTTCCTCACCCCGGGGAATTCTTTTGATTAAAGTCAAATATGGAATGGTATGGATTTCAGGTTGATGGCACACTTCCAGAAAGGAGTGCGCTAACTTTCATCCGTCAACCCTGCCAAAGGATTGCAAAGCAATCATGCCCGGCAGCGGCATATCGTCACTCCTTCTCCATGCCCTCCCCCGGGTGTTCCTTCATCGTCCCCAACATCTCCCGTGCATGTTTCCCTGTGGGTCCGTCAGGATCCAACAGGATTGCCTTATTATAGTAATCAGTAGCTTTTTGGGTGTCGCCCGATCTTAGGTAGGCTTCTGCCAGGCTGTCCCATGCATTGGCCGATTCCGGGAAGAATTCCGTTACCATCCCGAAAACAAACAGGGCATCCCTATTATTTCCCTGGTTTAACAACATATACCCGGTATTATTGAACTTCCCCTCAAAATCAAAGAAACGGTAATCGGGGTCTTTGATCATGCGAATTGCTTCGCTTTTGATTTCTTCAATCTTATCAGCCATGAATAACGCGGTCATATGGTCCATGGGATCAAGCACATAATCTGGGTCTGAAAAGGTGAGGGCGGTCTCCAATACCGGGTCCTTATTGGTCCTGAACTCTTCAAAACTCATGTCGACGGCAATATGAGGTGCCAGCCACTCCTCCCCTTCCCACTGGGGCTTGTCCTGCCACCAGGCGAAGGATAAATAGGCCGGGATCTTACTGTTGGGTAGTTCAACCTTATTGTTATCCCCATAGAAATTGATGTTTTCCGAAGTAGGCTCCCCGATAAAGATCGCGTTGGTATAATTGTCGAGTTCATTCACCAGGTTCTGGCATGCCGAGAATGTCCTTCGCCCGATGATCACAAAGAAATGCCCCACTTTATTGATCTTGTCCGACTTAATAACACCGGTAACTACCGGTTTGTTTTTATAATTGTTCCCGCCACCATTCAGGCGCACATCCAAAACCAGTCGGTCCACATCATTGTTCTCAATAAACCGGAATACCCGCTCATAGAAGGCCGGGATGTTTTCCAGGGAATCATCCTGGATTTGGCTGTGCCGGACATATACGGTTTTATGTTCCGGCAGGTATTCATAAAAATAGATCTTATCGAGCTCCTTCAGGTAGTTGGGGGTGGCATCCTGTTCCCGGGCATCGAGCCAGTCTCCCTCCTGCTTTACAAAGCCATACGCTGTTGGCACGCGTTCTCCTTTCGGGAGGACTTTAAAGATTTGTTTAAAGGTTTTACCGTCCTTTTCCAGGGTCAGTTCCACTTTATCTGAAAGTTCTTTAATGACCTTTTGGGCATGCAGTACTTCCGGGCAGGTGAGGTAGGATCCGGCATATGCCTTAAAAAACTGATCGTTTTCAGCCGGAACAACCGGGTAGATCGCTTTAAGGGCGTCCGCTACAGGAATCCCTGCCACTTCGATGACTTTTGCACCCAGTGTTTCGGCATATTCCATATGGACACCCTGGATAAACATCCCGTCATTGAACTCATATAAATTGACAGGTATCTGGTGGAAGGCATACGGCTTGTACCGGAACCCCAGTACGGTATGCCCGTATTTAAAGGAAGATACGAGTCGTGCCAGGCCTATAACTATTTCATGTTCCTGCAGTTCGGGGATTTCATCATACAATTTATCCACCGCTTTATCGAAGTCCTCCGCAGTTGTTTTTTTAAATAGAAAAGGATAGTCTGCATGGACCGTTTCCTGAAGGAATTTCAGGTCTTCCCGCCACTGTTGAGCGGTCAGGGCCTGTTGTGCTGCTGCCTGTGCGACCAGGCAACTTAACATAAAGAAAATGAACTGTTTCATAGTTGGTGATTGATGGATTGATTGATAATTAATAAGTTACAATTTTATGGGATTTGTTACAGGGTTCGGGATGGAATTTACACATGTTATTCTTCAGATGCCTGCAGGCGTGCAGTGCAGGAAGGGTGCAATGGCCGATTACAGGGGTTTAAACTGACTGTCAACATTTTGATATTGTTCCCTCTTTTTTGCCGGCTTTTTTAGTAATTTAGAAACAAATGGCAGCAAAATACCTGTTACCCTGGCTTTTGTCTACGGTCCTTATTACGGTTTCCCATGCACAATCGGACAGTCCCTATGTAATTCCCAGGATTGATGGGATTACCTTTGACGGAAAGGTTGATGAACCGGTCTGGAATTTGATTGACCCCGTACCCATGGTACAATACGAACCTGATGCAGGTGCTCCCCCCACAGAAAAAACCGAGATACGTTTTGCATATGATGATCGTTATTTCTATGCGTCCATGAGGGCATATGATACCGATCCTTCCGGCGTCCGGGCTACCTCCCTCTATCGCGACCAGATTGCGGGTTCTGATCACCTTGAACTATTGCTGGATACATACAACGACAATGAAACAGGATACGTCTTTACCACCACCCCTACCGGTATCCGGAATGATCTGGAAATTGCGAACGATGCCACCGGGGGGACCATTTCTTCTGCCACCTGGTTAAACCGGGATTTCAATACTTTCTGGGATGCCGAGAGTACCGTTACGGATGAGGGGTGGTTCACGGAAATAAGAATCCCCTTCAGCAGCCTGCGCTTTCAGGAAACAGATGGCAAGGTCATCATGGGGTTAACTGTTCAGCGTAAGATAGCGAGAAAACAGGAAAGGCTGGTTTTTCCGGCGGTCCCGCCAAAAACGGATTGGGCCTTCCTCCGGCCCTCCCTGGCACAAAAAATTGTCCTGACCGGGATCAAACCCGGGAAAACACTCTATATAACACCCTATATCCTGGGTGGCCATGCAAGCTTCAATGAATTGAATGAACCTGGAACGGGTTACAGCCGACAAAACGAAGTGGAAAAAGCGGTGGGTGCAGATATCAAATACTCCATTACAAATAACCTTACAGCTGATTTTACCATCAATACCGATTTTGCACAGGCTGAGGCTGATGACCAATTGGTCAATCTCACTCGTTTTTCGGTGTTTTTCCCGGAAAAAAGGCAATTTTTCCAGGAAAGGGCTTCTGTCTTTGATTTCAGGACAGGAGGATTGAGCCGGTTGTTCTTCAGCCGCCGGATAGGCCTTACCGGGGACGGGCAGCAGGTTCCCATTTATGGTGGGATACGCCTTATAGGGAGGATGAAGACCTGGGATGTGGGGCTTATGAATATGCAGACGAAACGCCTTGACACGATTCCTTCTGAAAATTTTGGTGTCTTGCGTGTCAGGAGGCGGGTCTTTAATCAAAACAGCTTTGTCGGAGGTATGTTGACCAGCCGGGTAGATACTGAAGGTAACCACAATCTGGCGTATGGCATAGACGGGCTGATCAGGCTATTTGCCGATGATTATCTCACCGTCCAATGGGCCCAGACTTTTGACAACCTTTCAGAAAGCGGCGCGGCACAAAATTTTAAAAGCGGGCGGCTTGCCGTTGACCTGAATCGCAGGAGACGGCGTGGATTCGGCTATAATGTAGGGGGCATTTTTTCAGGGGTCAACTATAACCCGGGGGTGGGATTTGTTGACCGGAGTGACTTTAAATTCGGGACGGCAGCGCTATCGCAAACCTGGCTGAATACCCGGGGGCCTTTTATCTGGCATAAAGCTGAAATGTTGGGTAATATGTATTTCAGCAACTCGGGTAATGAGCTGTTATCATCCGAAATAGGACCGGAATGGACCTTCTCTACCCGGAGGTTGGATGCAGGGGGGATTTCGGTCAGGCGGGTACATGAGAATTTATTGGAGGAATTCATACTTTCAGATGATGTAAGTATCCCGATTGGTGAATATAATTTTTACCGGTTCACCGGATCTTATACGATGTCCGTGGATAGGACCATACGAACCGGTGTCAGTCTGGAAACGGGTCCATTTTATGACGGATGGCTGCACAGCGTAACACTAACCCCTTCATGGTACCAGTCTAAATACATCCAGTTCAATTTAACGTATTCCTTTAACCATGCAAGATTTACAGACCGGAATGACTTGTTTATTGCCCATATACCCAGGTTGAGCATCGGTACAGCCCTGAACCGGGAGTTTTCAACAAATGCCCTGGTGCAATACAACAGTGCTGCAGACCTTTTTTCCGCCAATGTCCGATTCCGGTATAATTTCAGGGAAGGGCAGGACCTCTGGGTGGTTTTCAATACGGGACTCAATACAAACCGGTATGGTTATTCACCTACCTTGCCAACCACCGAAACGCAGTCGGTGTTGATTAAATACATACATACGTTTATTTTTTAGGGAGCTCTCTCCTTCCTGCCCATTTCCCCCTCCAACAGCAATAGGTTGTACCCATCAAAACAGCAATGCCCCGGTCACAAGGGTGTACAAAAAAACCCATCATTGCTGATGGGTTTTACTAAACTTAGAAGTGTATGTATTAGATAACTTTTACGTTTACTGCGTTCAATCCTTTGTTTCCTTCCTGCAGGTCAAATTCAACTTCGTCGCCTTCACGAACTTCGTCGATTAATCCTGAAACGTGTACAAAATGATCTTTTTCAACACCATCTTCGGTGATAAAACCAAAACCTTTAGTTTCATTGAAAAATTTTACTGTTCCTTTACTCATTGTATTGTAATTAAATTTTTATTTATTGAACTGCAAAGATGGGGCTATATAATTAAAATGCAGCAGATTAGTTCGTTTATTTTTGAAAGATTATCATGGCCTGATTTCCGCCGGGACAGCAAACGGCTTAACGGTGTCCACCTCAATTTAAATTAAGCTGTCGGGGCAGATAAAACCTGACACCTGTACTACAGTGCCACAGGCCTGCAATCGCTGAGGTACAAAGCCCGGACCCGGGCAGCTTTCTTCCGGACCTCCATATTGTTCAGCTTCGCGCGGTTTCGGGCAACATCCCCCAACCCCGAACCCGACTTTTCAGCCACAGTTTTGATCGTTTCCAGGCATTGCCGTGTCTGCACTCCAATATCCCTTACCCTCCCCCGTTGCCATCCAATAATGCCATACCCCCGATGGCAACGACGGGCCCACCCCTTCAGCACAACTCAACCTTATAATTTTTCATATGGACTGCCACTTGCTACCAATTAGCCTTCCATATTCAGAGCTATTATCGTGAAGCTCATCCTGTCCGCATCTACTATAGTGTTGTTTTAAACGTGCCGAGAAATTTCCTCACTTCAGCCGCTTCCTTCCTGTTGCTGTTGGATGCGGTAATCGCAAGCAACTGCTTCCCGTAGAAACGGGCTTTTTCAAAATCCTTCGAATCCATAGCGGCTTTAAAGGCACCGTACAATCCGTTGAACCTGTTGGGGCGGAGTTCCAGATTCCCTTCATATACCTTCAATGCTTCAGCCGGACGCTTCAGTTCCATGAGCAGGTCGCCCTGGAGTTCCATTGCCGGAACTACTTCCCCGGGCGTTACCGGGTGTTTAGAGGTGCTGTTCTCCAGGGTGACGGATTCCTCCATTAGGGCAAGGGCCTCTTCTCTATTGCCCCTGGAGAATGCCATCCAGGCCTCAATGGCCTTTATCTGTATCTGCAACTGGTTCGCTTCATAGGCCGAATTGGTTTTTATCAATTCCTGTTGAAATTCCACCAGTGTTTGGTGTTCCACAGCCGCTTTTTCCAACTCACCGAGTCGGATGGCACCAAGTGCCCTCACAAAATGAACAATCCCTTTTTGCCAGGGGAATTTTTGCCAGTCGATCAACCGTCCTGGTAACTCCAGGTTTGCAGCCTGTTCCCAATTCCTCGTCTCCACTGCAAGACGGGCAGGTAAAGCCGCTACCGTATATGCTACTTTAAAATCAGCCGGAAATACCTCCCGAAAAGTCTTTAAATATTCGTATTGTTCGACAGCCTTATCGTTATTGCCCGTCTGAAGGTATGCATACACAAGATAATCCATCCCATGCAGTTCTTCCCCCCAATGGGCGTTGGGGTTCACGCTATTGGAATAACACAAGGCAGCCTCGGTTGACCGGAGATTGGAATGGATGGACTCATCCCAATGCCCCAGCCTCGTAAAAATATGGGATGGCATATGTTGTGCGTGGGCGGAGGACGGCGCAATCTGCGCATAACGCCTTGCTACAGGCAATGCCAGTTCCGCCAATTCGGGGGAATCATAATTATGGATTATATAATGGGCAATGCCGGGGTGATCGGGCTCTGCCGCTAATAGTCCTTCCAGGATTTTGCCGGATTTTCGTTGCCGGCTATAGGTTTTATCGGTAGGATCTGCTGTGGAACATAAGGCTAACGCATAAAAAATTGCAGCTTCCTTATCTTCCTTATACTTAGTATAAAGCGCTTCCATTTTCTGTTCAAACAATTCAACCCGGGTTTTATGATCGAGTGTTTGCCAGTCTTTGTAAATAACTCCGATTGCCGTTAAATAATCGTTCTCCTTTTCAGATTGGGGCAGGTTTTCGGCCAGCCTGAGTATTTTGGATCCTTTTTCAAGGTATTCCGTTCCGGTTTGCTTCCAGAGGGCATGAAAATTGCTCATGGCCACTCCCCAGTACGCCATGGGACATTCCGGGTCAGCATCAATGACCTTGACAAATGCTTTTTCCGCCTCCTCATATTCAAAGGAGTGGAGCAAAGCGAGGCCCAACTCAAAATCCTCCCGTGTTTGAAAATCGCAGGAAAGGGAAAATTCCACTTTTCCAAATTCAGGATTGCCACACAGCCGCAGGTCGCCCCGCAGCAGGTCAATCGACAAAAGTTCGGGGTCAGGGGATTTTTCCCTGCACCCGGACAGCATACAAAAGATCAGAACAACAAAACTGCCAATTACGCTTACAGATTTCATGATGCATTTGATTGAGGTTGAACGACTGGATGTTTTGATATTTACTGCAAAACGAAGGTATAAGAAAAACTATAAAATGTCTCTGCTTTCTGAAGCTGCTACTATGGATAGTGAAGACTTCACCGGGCCATATTGGCATTTTAGCACTATCCGCTATATGTTTATACTCCGGCACATACTTCAAGGCTATAGCTGAAATCCGGATATCTAATTTCTTCGCCCCTGCGTTAAACTTTCCACTACCCGGTCTGCCGTATTGCTACCCTAAATTATGCAAATTTCAGCAACTAAACTACAGGGATATCCTCTTTAACGAAAACCGTGCAACATTCGGGGTATTTTATTGTATTTCAGCCCGGATAACCCCTTGAAAAACAAAAATATATATAAAAATGGCCTTCCTGTCCCAACCATAAGGCCAACTGTTCAATTGGAATAGCTGCCCTGCTTTGTTTAAGATAAGCAGGGTTATACGCCAAATGCCCCTTTTAGCCTATTCCACAACCAATTCCAGGCTTTAGGCAACAATTCTCGACCGGATTATAAATAAGATGGGCATTCTGCGTTTAAAGCCTAAAGCGAAGCAGATGAACAAATATATAATAGCCTGTATGATTGCACTCATCAGCATAGGCTTGAATGCACAGCAGGGATTTAAACTGGGTATACAAGGCGGATTGCCGATCAATGATTTCAATGATGAGGTGGCGATGTCCACCGGAATCGACCTGGGCTATATGCATGCATTGGGGGAAAGAGTGGATGCCGGAATTGTTACTGGATTAATTTACGGGTTCCATGAAACCTTCCATTCGGAGGTGGTGATCCGGGACCTGCAGGATATCCAATTTTTGCCGGTTGCGGCCGCTGTACATATATGGCCCTCCAATTCATTCTCCTTCGGGCTTGAAGGCGGGTATGCCGTTGGCATCAACAAAGGTAATGATGGGGGCCTTTATTACCGCCCCATAGCAGGGTACCTGGTGAGCTCCGGGGCAGCAATCAACCTCTCATACACTTCCATAAACCTCGAAAGCCGAACGTGGAACACCTTCAATTTTGGGATCCTGTATACTTTCCTCCGCTGAACTGCTTTCCCCCTCCACTGCAAACGGTACCCAAATTTCCGGGTAGAACAACCAACGGAATTGGTGGTTATTTATTTGAGATCATCGGGAGCACGCTGATGGTGAAAGCCGCCAATAGTTTCAAGGAACCTGACCTTGATTTTTTTGACGCATCATTAAACCGGGCAACTTGCCCCATTCCAATTTTGGCAAAAGCTGATGTCTGATATTTTTTACTGGGATTTATCAGGATCAATCCTTACAATTCCTTATTTTTAATGGAACCCTAATAACACACCATGAAAAATCCTGGTATCTATTCCATGGGCAGACTGGTCCTGATAGCCCTTTTATCCCTTTCACCATTTATTTCCAATTCCCAGGAAAAATTCGGCGGCCTAGCCCTCTATACCGTCCGTGACGCCATGGAGGACAATGCCCGCACTACCCTGCAGGCCGTTGCGGATGCCGGATACAAAAATATTGAAGCTGCCGGGTATGCAGATGGGAAATTCTACAATATGGAACCCCGGGAATTCAGGGAACTTCTCAAGGAACTGGGGTTAAAACCCATCAGCGCCCACCAGGGATCCGTGACCCTGGAAAATGCAGATGCCATGATTGCGGATGTTAAAGCGGCGGGTTTTAAATATTTTGTGATACCGGTGCCGCCCATGGGGCATTTTACGGTTGACAATGAAACCAGTGCGATGGGAATGACCGGGGGCGCTGAAAACCTGGCCGGCATACTGACCACCCTGGGTGAAAAATGCCGGCAAGCCGGACTTAAATTATTATACCACAACCACGATTTTGAATTTAAAAAAGATGCGGATGGGATCGTCCCAATCGATTACCTCCTGGAACATACAGACCCCAAAATAGTGAATTTCCAGATGGACCTGTATTGGGTGACCAAGGCCGGTGCCGATCCGGTGGCCTATTTCGAAAAGTACCCCGGCCGGTTTAAGATCTGGCATGTAAAGGATATGGACGATCAAGGGAGGTTTGCCCCTGTGGGGAATGGCACCATTGATTTTGCCCGTATCCTTGCACAAAAGAAAAAATCAGGTATGCAATACTACATGGTAGAGCAGGACCGCACCTTTGATATGGAACCCCTGGAAGCCATCAAAATAAGCCATAAAGGCCTGCGTAAATTTGGATTCAAATAAGCAGGCGGCATTGGTTTCAGAAAAATCATCAGGCTTCACCCCGTGCCGGGAAGGGCTTTTTTAAGTATATATCGTATTGCTTTGAGAATCGCATCAAATTCCGGCCGGGCAAACGGCATGCTTTGGATGGACGCACTGTACAAAGTTCCATCCGGTTTGATGAGGAATAGCCCTGGTTCCATGAAGTGATCCGGTTCCTCTTTTACCCCTTTGGATATGAACAAGCCCCCAGGTCACTTGCTTATCGTTTCGCTAAAAGCACATCGTTTATGATATGGATAACGCCATTAGAGGCGACAACATTGCCACGGACAACCTGGGATTTATTGCCTTTGCCATCCTGTAAAACAATTTGTCCCTTATCCAACATAGCAGTAAGTTCTTCGCCGGAGACAGTTTTAAAGGAATACTTCCCCTTGCTGTTTTCTATGGCTTTTGCCAATTGGTCCGCAGTAATCCGGCCGTTAACCACATGATATTGCAAAACATTGCGCAGTTCCTCCTTGTTTTCAGGTTTTAACAGCTCATCCAGGGTACCTTTTTTGAGTTTGGCAAATGCATTATCTGAAGGTGCAAAAATCGTGAAGTTGCCGGGTTGGGAAAACATATCTGAAAGGTCCGCCGCTTTAAGTGCTGAAACAAGGGTATCCAGGTCTGTTGAGGCCATTGCCTTACCGGCTATACTGGAGGATATGGCTTCCGTGCGTTGCCTTTCTTTTTCGTTCTCCGTTTGAATGGCGGCCTCCGCTTCAGTCGTGGCAGGGGATTCCATTTTATCTGCCTCTTTTTTATCTTCCTTACAACCGACATAAAAGATCAGTAAGCAAGAGAATGCAAGGAAGGGTATACAACTCCTTCCCAGATCTTTTAAGGTATATTTTAGATGCATGAGTCCATTCTTTAAATTTTGTACCTCAATTTACAATAAAATAGGAAGTGCCATACGGCCCTCATGTGATACAGGCTTTAATTTATGCTATAGAGCACGATACCTCCATTCTGACAGGTTTTATAGGCAGTTCATCGAATTTTTAACGAGCTATCCCCTGCCGGTAATTGCCTTGGATCATTACAGAAATGTTGCAATTTTGTTAAATGTATTTGATATATCAATGAAATACAAAATAATTGTCTACATTTATTTCGTCATCAAAAAACGAACAGTCCGGATACTCATCAACCTCCAAACCAGGTACCCTTTAAATCAAAAGAATTCCTCGGGGCAAAGCCCCGAGGTTTCCGATTTCACATCTCCAGAGGAGTCCCTACTGCTTCATTCGATACTTATTGGCAGTTCCTGATCATTTTTTGAAGTATTGTATTCAACTGGGCAATCTCTTCAGTATTGATATTTTGCAGGGCTTTTGACCGGTTGGCACTGATGACGGGAATAAGCAAATCAATCTCTCCCATTCCTTTTTTTGTAATCTGTAAGGATGATCTTCTCTTATCTCCTTTATGGGTGCTGCGTTTCAGGTACCCATTCCGGACCATCAATTGGATCATCCGGGTGATGGAGGCATAATCCTTGAACAATATCGCTGCGATCTCTACCTGGGAATAATTTGGATTCTGTTGTACGATAATCAACACCAGTGCCTGGTCTATAGTGATATCCCCCGCTACCTCCGAAATATGTTTCTGGCTCATCTTCCGGTATTGTTTGATGGCGTTCTCAATGGTGTAAAAGATGGTACTGGTTGGAAAATCTATTTTCATAGCACGGTTCTGCATTTAAATATAATCATATTTCTTTCCTGCACCCGACTTGATTTGCGTTCCATTACCCCTGCTTGTATTCGATGGGTTTACGCCTGTCCATCTTATAGATCAACATCCCTACTGCCAGGTTTAAGAGGCCTATTAGAGATTCCAGGGGTTGGGCCACCAGCAGGTACAGCAAAACCCAAAGGCTGAGCACAAGGAAAAGCAACTGGGGAATCGGGAAGAACGGGCTTCGAAAACCAGTTACTGCCGGCTGGTTCCTACGCACCCTGAAAACCGCTGCGACGGTAAGGGCCGCAAAGAGTTGCAATACAAAACCACTGTATATCAATACCTGCTGAAAGGTCCCTGTTAGGACCAATGCAAGGGTAATGGCAGTTTGCAGCCAGATGGCACGTACGGGGATATGGTTAGGGGTTTTTCTGGAAAACCAATGCCAGAGTTTATAATCCTCACCCATTACCTGGGTGATGCGCGGACCGGCCCACACCATGGCGCTGATCCCTGAAAGAAGCAACGTCCCGATCCCAAAACTAATGAGCTCCCCCCCTATTTCCCCAAAAAGCGCTATGGCCGTTAGTTGCCCGACTTCCAACTGGCCCTGAAGGCTGGCCAGGGAATTATGCCTGAGGAAAACATAATTCAGCAGCAGGTACAATACACTGACCACCCCGGTGCCATATAAAAGGGCCCTCGGCAGGTTTCGCCGGGCGTCCCGGATCTCTTCCACCAGGTAGGCAGCTGCGTTCCATCCCGAATAGGAAAAACTGACAAACACAAAGGATACTGCAAAAGCAGGGAGCACTATTTCTTCCTGCCAGTTGTAATCCCACGACAATGCGGAAACAACCGGCTCGCTGGTGAGTCCGAAATACAGGAGTATCCCGATCAGGAGAAGTTTCAACAGGGTGGTCACGTTTTGAAGGTGGCTGCTCCTGCGAAGGCTTATGGAATGCATCAGACTGATAAAAAGTATAACCACCACCGTCAAAAGCCACCCGGGAATACCCATGTAAGGAGCTACATATTCCCCTACAGCCATTCCCGAAAGGGCCACCGGGGCTGAAAAACCCACCGTCAGGGATACCCAGCCCGACAAATAACCGGGCAGGGGGTGGAAGGCTTTGGACAGGAAATGGTATTCCCCACCGGAACGTTGCCAGAAGGTCCCCAATTCGGCATAACTGAGGGCCCCGCAAAAAGCCATCAGTGCCCCCAGGGACCAAAGAATCAACAGGGACCAGGTATTAGTGACGGACTCAAGTTGGAAGCCCAGGCTGGTAAAAATCCCGGCCCCGATCATATTGGCAATTACGATGGCCGTGGCTGTGTAGACTCCGATAGTGGATGGCGCTTTCATCTGAATTAAAGGTACTAAATGGAACGCATATCCCGTCAATTCCCATAACTACCATCCGTTATCCGGCCAAACTCAGTATCAAAGATGCTTCCCCAATACAAAATTGACAGCACGGGCTACATCACGAAAGATCTTAATAAATGAAGTGTCAGCTGTACCTGCTGCAGGTGGGTACGGAAAGACAGGCAGGCAAAGCGGATCCAGAACACCCCGTCTAGGGTGGTGGAAGAAAGAAATATACGGCCATCTTTTTTGAAGGCTTCAATCAGTTGCTCGTTAAATGCGTTGGCGTTGCCGGAATGCGGGGAGTACCGGAAGATACAAATGGACAGTTCCGGGGGTGGCCCAACCAGAAACCCTAATTGTTGTACTTCCCTGTAGAAAAAATTGCAGAGGAGTACCTTTTCCTCCAGGGCAGCCCTGAACGGGGCGATCCCCAACAGTTGCAGGGAAAGCCACATTCTCAGGCCCCGGAAATGCCTGGTGAGTTCCGGGGAAAGGTCTGCAGGGGACGGGTCCTCATCTCTGCTAAAGGCATCCTGCATATAACCTGCAGTCTGGTGGTGGGTCTCATAGAGGGCTTTGGTATCCCTGATCAAAATAGCCCCTATCCCGTAGGATAAAAACAAGCCTTTGTGCGGGTCGATCGCCATAGAGTCGGATAGTTCCGTGCCCTTAAATACCGGTTTTAAGGATTCCGAAAGCATAAAAAAGCCGCCATAGGCCGCGTCAATGTGATACCATATGCCATTTTCCTTTGCAATAATACCGATCTCCTCCAAAGGATCCATGGCACCTGTATCTGTGGTACCTGCAGAGGCAAATACCATAGAGGGAAGCAAACCTGCTTTTTGATCGGCCTTTATCTGCCTGTCAAGCAAGGCAGGTTTCATTTTAAACCGGGAATCCATAGGGATATAGCGAATAATACCTTCCTCCAGTCCTGCGATACGAAGGGATTTTTCCACACAATGGTGTAACTGCCCGGTCATATAGATGACCGTACGCTCTATATCCCGTGCCCTGATCCCTCTGGCATCCCGGGCGGTAGTGATAGCTGAAAGGGTGGCCAGGGAACCCCCGGAAGTGAGATTGCCAAGGGCATCGGCGGGATAGCCCACCATATTGCACATCCAGCGCAGCATCATGTTTTCCATCCGGACCCCACCCGGGCAGGCGAAAAAAATACCGGCATACCGGTTGGTCACTGCTGCCAGGTAGTCGCCCAGGGCAGTGGTATAGACACCACCCCCCGGAATATACCCAAAATGGCCTCCTGATGCCGGATTCAGGTTGGGGGTATCCACATTTTCCCGGAGACAGTCGAGTATTTCTTCCAGGGGCCTGCCTTCTTCGCCTATCGGAAAATCATATATTTTGCTTCCCATCTCCCGGGACAGCACAAAGGTGTGATGATGATTGAACTCATCCAAAAAATGGTTTGCATACCCCTGGACGATTTTGTCCCAATTGGCCCTTTCCCCGGGGGAAGGCTCCAGTTTGCGCGCTACTTCTTCCAGTTTTTTAAGATCTTCTAACATGGCAGCTAGTTACAAAATATTTTTAATATCCACAGAAAACAGAGGGACTTTCAGATCCAAACGCAATGCTAATATTACCCGTATACCATGCAAAATGCTTCTTTCACAACTTAGTATTGCTTATATGGCTGTATGCCGAAATATTTTAATCATCAGATACGTTCACTTAACAGTATGCGTAACAATTTCGATATCCAATCGTCTTTATAATAGTCAGTAATATAATATCTTGTATCATGAAAACTGCAGTGATGACATATGACAAACGAAGCCTGTATTACAGCATCAAAGAGGGCTGGTGCATGAAACGGTACTACAGTGCATACCATAGCATGGGATGGATTGCCCGGTAGGGACCACACTGTCCTGAAATTATTACCGGAATAGTACGGGACATTCCGACTGTTCATTTTTTCACCTCTCTGGCATTTAATCCTGCTTTCCTACCCTAAATTCCTCTATCAGGAACTATTTGGTATATGTGCTTTACACTATTAACCAAGCTGCGTCATATTTGAAGTATGCCTGAATGTCGCGCGAATAGCGGATTGCTGTTTATGGCCCTAATTTCAGGGTGTATGTTTTCCTTTATTTTTGTTAGCCGCAACCGGTGCCTGCTGTAACCAGCGTTAATATCCTTCCGAAAGAACGCTAGTTCCACCCGGGTTTCATGGCGCAAGGTATCATAGTCCTATCCACTACAGCATTATTTGTAATATGGATCCTATAAGAAACGCTAACCCTTTGTAAGTCCTGCGAAAGTTGATATTCATTTCAATATCAGTTGCTATTGAAAGTACAAGTATAATATCCCTATAGATTGCATCAGCGATTATGGAAAGGGCTCCAGGATGCCTTCAAGCTGCGGGCATAAAATGAATGACTAATTTGATTATGTACTGCTGCACAAACAATTTCAGGATGCCTGCAAGCTGCAGCCTCTCCCCAATCTTCCCTATATTTGGTCGCATGACCGGAGCTTCTCATTTGCATTTTAAAATGTACAAACCCTATGGGATGCTCTGCCAATTGGCCTCCAATGATCCACGGGAAATCCGGAAAAAAAGTTTTTTAAGTGATTGTTTTACTTTTCCGGAAGCCATCATGCCAGTGGGAAGACTCGATGAAAAATCGGAAGGGTTGCTGCTGCTTACCACGAATGGGAAATTAAGCGACCAAATCAACCGTGCCGGGGTCGAAAAGGAATACATGGCACAATTGGACGGCGAAATCCCTGATGAGGCAGTGCAACGCCTTTCCGGGGGGGTAGAAATCGGCTTTGCCGGGAAACGATATGCTACAAAACCATGCCGGGTGGAAAAGTTGGATTTTGCTCCCGATTTCCCCCCTCCGGACAGGGGGATACGTTTAGGACGCCACCGTTGGGGATCATGGATCCGGGTGGTACTGACCGAAGGGAAATTCCGGCAGGTCCGCAAAATGACCGCCGCTGTTGGCTACCCAACGCTAAGGCTGATACGGGTACGAATCGGCACCCTGTATCTGGGTAATCTGGAGCCTGGAGAAGTGCAACCTTTACATATCACAGGCCTGCCGGCAACGGGACTTTCTTTTCCGGATAATCCACAGGGGTGATTTATATGTGATGGGTACCCCTAATAATTCAGGGAGAGGCCCATGCCCCATCCCATGTCGCTGTCATAATGGGTAGTAAGCCCCATATTTTTTGTCAGTATGTATTTCAAACCGGCCATATATTCCTTATCTGTATTTACCATAAAATTCATGCGCAGTCGGGGAGATACCGGAATATCTTCGCGCATCAACTGAAATCGAACAATACCATCGGTATATACTTCGGCCTGTGCTTTCACTAATAAGGGTAAGGTATATTCAGCACCCAAGCTTATTACGGCGCGGATATCCTTGGTGCTTTTCTGCCCAAAAAGGTTCCTTTCAACCTCATTATGCCCCATTTTCCGATAGCGCCAATCGAATCCCACAAAAGGCATCAGCCATTGCATTTTCCCGATAAACCTACCGATATGCGTTTCGGACTCATATCCGTGCATGTCATTGTATCCCAACCGCCACTCCATTCCGATGCTCCAGCGTGTATTAGCCATCATGGCCATCCCGTCGTTGCCATTCGTAGCGAAATCATTTTCGGCCATTAAATGAAAAGAATTGCTCTCTGCCTGCAGTTTTTTATATGCCCAGGCCTTATTGGGCACATACGGGTTGGGGGATTGCTTTTCATAACTGAAAACCCTGTTCATCCCGGACATCATATGGTACAAGATATGGCAATGAAAAAACCAGTCTCCCTCAATATTCGCATTAAATTCAACGGTATCCGTTTCCATAGGCATAATGTCCAGCACATTTTTAAGCGGGGCATGTTCCCCCTGTCCGTTCAAAACCCGAAAATCATGTCCATGGAGGTGCATTGGGTGTCGCATCATAGACTGGTTGACCATGACAATTCGTACGTTTTCCCCTTTTTTGATCAGGATCTTGTCAGTTTCCGCCAAAACCTTGTTATCCATGCTCCAGACATAACGGTTCATATTGCCGGTGAGCTCAAACCGCAATTCCCGCAGGGGAGCATCCGGGGGGAGTTCGGTGGGTTGCGGGGATTTTAACATTCCATAATTAAGGGTGACCAGATCGGTGGCGGCCCCCATAGTATGTTGGGAATGGTCCATTGGTTCTTCCTTCCCGTCCATTTTTTCATCTGTCTGCCGCAGCCCTTTGTTTTTCGTTACGGCCTTTGCCCCACTGACCTCAGGGTACATTACCGTATTCATGTCCATTTTTTGCAGGCTCATATCCATGCCCATGTCGTCCATGCTCCCGTCCATGTTCATCATGTCATTCATCATTTTCATACCCTCAAAATACTTGAGTTTGGGCAAAGGTGCTGCCAGTTGTTTAATGCCTTCCCCCAGGTAAAGGGAGGCAGAGCCAGTACGGTCTTCAGGGGTCGCCAAAAATTGATAGGCCGTACCTTCAGCCGGTATATTCACAATTACATCGTAGGTCTCCGACACGCCAATGATAAGTCGGTCTACCTCTACGGGTTCCACGTCATTCCCATCATTGGCAATAACGGTCATCCTGCCCCCTGCATAAGTTAGCCAGAAATAAGAGGATGCTCCCGCATTGGCAATCCGGAGCCGTACCCTGTCCCCGGCCTTAAATTGGGGGAACTGAGTTTCAGTGGCACCATTGATCAGGAATCTTTCATAATACACATCGCTGACATCCATGGCCAGCATCCGTTTCCATTCATTATTGAATTTGGTTTTGAAATGTCCTTCCCGGATGGCTTCCAAATAGCTTTGGGTAGTCCCCTTTTTGATGGCAAACCAGTCGCTTGCATTGTGCAGCATCCGGTGGACATTGTCCGGATCAAGGTCTGTCCATTCACTTAAAATAACCGGAATCGCCGGGAGATCATCGATACCTTTCCTGGTAGTGGGATCGTCCATTTTTTTATTCATAACAAAGGATCCGTACATCCCGATTTGTTCCTGCATGCCTGAGTGGCTGTGGTACCAATGTGTGCCGCTCTGTACTATTGGAAAGGTGTACTTATGAACCGTACCGGGGGCGATCGGCATTTGTGTAAGATACGGCACCCCATCTTCGGGATTGGGCAAAAACACCCCGTGCCAGTGGAGGGAAGTGCCTTCCTGTAACTCATTATGTACATAGATCTCCGCAATATCCCCTTCCGTAAAGGTGAGGGTGGGCATGGGTATCTGTCCGTTGACGGCAATAGCCCGTTTTTCCTTGCCTGAAAAATTGACAATGGTATCCCTTACGTAAAGGTCGTACCGGACCACCTGCTGTGCACTGATGCTATTGGACCCTAACAGTATAAGGATTGCGCTGCTCAGCATCGCAATTTTTGAGGTAAACAGTGTATCCATTATTCCAGACTTCCTAAGTGATTAAATTTTAACACCCCTTAGCCTCAGGGAGTTGGCAATGACGGAAACAGAGCTGAAACTCATGGCCAGGGCCGCTATCATGGGGGACAATAAAAGCCCGAAAACGGGATACAAAACACCGGCTGCAATGGGCACGCCAATGACATTGTATAGGAATGCAAAAAACAAATTCTCCTTGATGTTCTTTACCACCTTATGGCTCAGTTTTTTAGCTTTAACGATACCCTGCAGGTCTCCTTTCACCAAAGTGAGGACGGCGCTTTCGATGGCAACATCGGCCCCGGTCCCCATGGCAATTCCCACATCGGCCTGGGCAAGGGCAGGGGCGTCATTGATTCCATCCCCGGCCATAGCAACAATCCTGTCCTGTGCCTGGAGCTCTTTTATCTCCTCCAGCTTATCACCGGGCAGGCATTCGGCCTTATATCGGCCCAGGTTCAGTTTCTCAGCGACGGCCCTTGCCGTATTCTTATTATCACCGGTGAGCATGATCACTTCAATGCCCATTTGCTGCAATTCAGCTATGGCTTTTTTGCTGGTTTCCTTTATGGCATCAAAAATGGTTACATATCCTACCACCTTCCCGCCAAGGACAATATAGGAAACCGTTTTCCCCTGCTCCTGCTCCTTTACCACCGGTCCCCTAAGGGCTTCCGGGATTTCCAGGGACAATTGTTGCATCAGCTTATCGTTGCCCAAAGCCACCTGCTCCGTACCTACCTTCCCAACAACGCCTTTCCCCGCAACGGCTTCGAAATCGGTTATCGGGGACATCGGGCTGTTTTTCGACTTTCCGTAGCGGACGATGGCTTCCGCCAACGGATGTTCGCTTTGCTGGTTGAGGGAAGCGATACGTGACACCACTGTTGCTTCTTCAGCACCCTGGATAACCACCACTTTTTCGACTGAAGGCCGGCCTTCTGTTATGGTCCCGGTTTTATCTATGATAAGCGTGTCTACCTTGTTCATCTTTTCCAATGCTTCGGCATTCTTGATAAGAATTCCCGCCTGGGCCCCGCGACCAACCCCGACCATCACCGACATGGGGGTTGCGAGTCCAAGGGCGCAGGGACAGGCGATGATAAGTACCGCAATGGCATTTACAAAGGCAAATACATAGGCTGGTTCCGGGCCGTAAAGGGCCCACACAGCAAAGGTAATGGCCGCACTGATAATGACCGCAGGAACAAAATATTTAGAGATTCGGTCCGCCAGTTTTTGGATCGGTGCCTTGGACCGGCTTGCGGTATTTACCATATGAATGATTTGGGAAAGCAGCGTTTCTGATCCAACCTTCTCTGCTTTCATCACAAAGGACCGCACACCATTGATGGTTCCGGAGGTAACCGGGTCACCTATATTTTTCTCCACGGGAATCGGTTCCCCGGTGATCATAGACTCATCAACCGTGCTGTTGCCTTCTGTGATGGTACCGTCTACCGGGATCTTGTCCCCCGGTTTTACCCGGAGCAGGTCGCCTTCCTTAATCTTGTCAATGGCGATCACCTTTTCTTCCCCATCTACAATAATTGTAGCTACGGAAGGAACAAGTTTCAACAAGGATTTTATGGCCCCGCTGGTCTGGCTGTGTGCCCTGGCCTCCAATAACTGGCCCAGGAGGACCAGGGTCAGGATCACTGTGGCAGCTTCAAAATAAACAAAAACATTACCCTCATGAGACCTGAAATCCTGTGGGAAAACAGAAGGGAAAAGCAGCGCAAACACGCTGAACAGCCAGGCGATCCCGGAACCGATACCTATTAACGTAAACATATTGAGGTTCCGGGTAAGCAGCGATGTCCAGGCCCGTTCAAAGAACATCCAGGTGGCATAAAAGACCACTGGCAGGGATAAGGCCAACTGGACGTAATTCCAGTTTTTCTGATCCAGTATCTGATATAAGGGGTTGTCCGGGATCATTTCAGACATGGCGATCAGGAAAATGGGGAGCGTGAAGGCCACCGCAATCCAGAATTTCCGCAGTAATTTTCGATAGGTTGTTTCCTCCTCTGATCCATCGGCGTTCATGGGCACCAGGTCCATACCACATATGGGACAGGACCCTGGATCATCCGAAACAATTTCCGGATGCATCGGACAGGTGTACTGTGCTTTTTTTGCAGAAAGGCTAACTTCTTCAACCAGGTCCATACCACATACCGGGCAATTGCCGGGCCGGTCATAGGTTTTTTCACCTTCACAATGCATGGGGCAATAAAATGTCCCGGTCCCTTTTCCTTTGGATGGTTCCTTTTTATGTTGGGTATGATGTGGCTCCTTCCCGGGTAATGAAATGGTATATTGACCATTGATGCCGTCTAATGCCTCCTGAAACTTTTCTAACCGGATATGGGATTCCATTTCAATCGTAGCTGAGCCCCGGTCCAGGTCAACACTGGCATCCTGAACGCCTGTAACACCACTAAGGGCTTCCTGCACATGGGTGCGGCAACCATTACAGGTCATTCCCTGAATTTGATACGAATGTCTCATTGCTAACAGATTTTAGGTTTAACTTAATACCTCAAAGGTCCTGGATTAAAGACAGATGTGCATTACGTAATTTTGGGAATGAGTTGTAAGATTTACAGATCTTCGATCTGCTTTCGTTTTTGGTTTTTTAATTGTCTGTAGTAGCTCGGTGAAAACCCGGTAACTTTCCGGAACTGGTTGCTCAGGTAGGCCACACTGCTGTAATTGAGTTTATAGGCGATTTCCTTCAATGTCAATTCATCGTACATCATCAACTCCTTTACCCGCTCAATTTTCTGAGCTATAAAATATTTTTCAATTGTTATATTGGACACTTCAGAAAAAAGGTTGCTCAGGGAATTATAATCCTGCATTAGTTGGGCAGACAGGTATTGAGACAGGTTCTGGTTTAGGTTATTGTCCTGGTTGTGGATCAATTCTATGATCAGGGTCTTTATTTTATCAATAGTCTTGCCTTTTTTATCATCGATAATTTCAAAGCCAAGGGCGTGCAAATTCTTAATGAGTTCGCTGCGCTGCCGAACTATTGTTTCTTCCTCCAGTATGACTTTCCCCAAATCTACCGAAACCGGATGCAGCCCCACTTTCTCCAGTTCAGACCTGACCACCATTTTGCAGCGACTACATACCATGTTCCTGATAGAAAGCTCCATTTACTTGATGGTTTCCACAGTTTTGCCACAACTCAGCATTTGTGAACCGTAATATGGGTTTTTAATCTCACTTTCGAGGCTCAGCCAGTTGGCCCCCTGGCCTTTATTCGCCATGGGACAAAACTGGTAATACGCAGGCATTTCCATTTTGGAAGCCTTCATGAGACTATACATATTTTCGGAGAGGTCCATAAAATTACTACGCAAGGATTCGATGTCCTTGGTTGCTGCCATTTCATTGGTACTCTCAACCAGCTTGTCCTTTTCTTTCATCCAGGCCATGTGGGTATCCATTTCCAAACTGCCCATGTCCACTGCTTGCAAGGCTTTCAATAATATTCCAGCACTCAAGGATGCAGCGGAAGCATCGGAATCAACCAGTGCATCCTTAACGGAAAAATAGGCGTCAAAAACCGGACCCAGGGGATTATTGACAGCTACCTCCTGAGAAGCCACATGATCCTGGTGTTCTTCCATAGGCATTTCCATATTTGAATGCGCGTCTTCCTTCATGGCCATGCCCGCTGCCAAAGGTGTCTGTTCGGGCCTGTTCCGCTGATAGCGGCAGCAAGGTGGCAAAGCAGCATATGCTTCATTGGGGGCATAAAACAGTTCATTGTCGAATCCAGCCAGTGCTAGTCGTTTCAGGACCTCCTCCCGATTCGTTTTATCTTCGTTATAAACCAGGGTTGCCGTTTGGGATCCTTGTCCCCACTCAATGGATGCCACGTTTCTCACGGAAACAGCCTCTTCGATTATTTTTTCACACAGGTCACAATTGACATTCAGGGCAATGGATTCGGTCTTGCTATTTTTGATTTGGGCAGTGCTGGCTGCATAGGAAATGCCGAGCATCAGGGCCATGGTAAGCGGAATTATTTTCATTTTGTCCTTTCTTTAAATTTAGTATTTAGTATACAGGGAACCAGTATAGCAGGTTTTGGGCAGATCCTCCTGCCAATATTGCAAAATAATCCTGTACAAAGCTTCTTAATCAACACCATAATCAGTGCTGTAAAAGTATGAAATTAAAGGGATAAAGAATGTTTTCCGAGGCTGACATTAATCGGATAAACCAGGTTCCACAAGGAACGAGAGAAACAATATTGCTGTGATTACCCGCCAGGGATGTCTTGGGGTTATTTATTCACTACCAATTTCTAAATAAGTTTAGCTGAATTGGATTGTAACATTGGATCGATAATAACACAACAGCAGCATTGGTCATCATAAGAAAAACATAGATAGATACGGTATTGAAACTTTCTAAGATTAAGGTCGGGATCACTCATTACAGGGGCCTTAACCTTTCGCCAATTCCCGTATAATGGATTATTGCCGAATCCCCGAAATACGGGATCTTATCAATAGCTACTATGTACGGTTTAGAAAGATGGCTTTGATCTTTGACATGGCCAATCCATAAACCCAACAACCACTATAAAATAAGAGATTCATCGCTTGATGGAAAAGGAATAATTCAGATTTGGTAAAATTTACAGGGTGTTTCTGGCGATTAAGTTCCCGTCCTGTCGGGAACCCGTCTTAATTCCATTTACATAGTACATTTTCATGATCCCCTTATTCTTTACCGCAATTTGCCCCCTGTATTCACAGTCGAAAGCATCCTTGACCAGGGCAAAGGTGTTATCCGAGATGTTGATCTTCCCGGGCTGGGAATTGGATTCCATTCGGGCGGCAACATTGACGGTATCGCCCCAGATATCATATGCAAATTTTGTGGTTCCCACAACCCCTGCAACAACCGGGCCGGTATTGATTCCAATACGGATATCAAAATGTTTATGTTTACCATTTGAATCAGCTTTGGTTTCTTCCACGAACTCCGCAATTTCAATGGCTGCCTGCACCATCCGGACCGCGTGGTCCTCAGACGGGTACGGAAGCCCCCCTGCGCACATATAGGCATCCCCCACAGTTTTGATCTTTTCCAATTTATGTTTTTCAATGATCGCATCAAATTTCGAAAAATAGAAATCCACGCTTGCAACCAGTTCCTCCGGGGATAAGTGTTCAGAATGCATGGTAAACAATTCAAAATCGGTAAAGAGTACGGAGACCGAATCAAATTTTTTAGCCAGTACTTTCCCGTTGGCCTTCAATTCCCTGGCGGTTTCTTCGGGGAGGATGTTCCGCAACAACCTTTCGGACCGCTCCTTTTCCTGCTCTATCAGCCTTCTGGTTTTTCGTATATACCTATTGCGATTGTACAGGCCCATGGCTAAAAGGAAAACAAAGCCCAGGGCTATGAAGGAGGCCACCATGATATTTCCCAGGCGCTTTTCCTTTAACAGTTGTATTTCCGACTCCTTTTCAAGCAAATCCACTTCAGTCTGCTTCTGGTCGACTTCAAAATTAGTGCGCAGGTTGGCCATTTTCTGGATGGCTGCCAGGTTGTTAACACTATCCCGGTATGCGATATACTGTTTGTAATGGGCATAGGATTCCGCTGGCCTCCCCATTTGCTCATAGAGCCTGGCAAGCTGTAAATTGGCCTCCTGAATGCGCAGTTTAAAACCATAGTGGTTCGCCAGGTTGAGGCTTCGTTCCGCTGTTTGTATGGCGGCGGCCGGTTGCTGATTCCGGGCTTGTATCTCGGAGAGGTAGATCAGGTACTCTGCAATGGGCGAATAATCCTGTAATTTTTCCAGGAGGGCAATCGCACCGGTAAAATTAATAATGGCAGCCTTGTCATCTCCCTGGCCCGTATAAACCATCCCCATATTGCCCAGCGTATAGGCTATCCCACTCGCGTGCTTCTCCTGTTCAAAAATGGGGCCCGCTTCCTCGAGGTAGGCGAGTGCCTGGTTATATTGCGCATTGTGGATATGGTATTCGCCTGCATTCAGCAGGGCGGTAGCCAGTAAAATGGGGTCGTTGTTCTGCCGGAGGATAACAATAGCCTTATCGTAATAAAGGGAGGCGTTGCTGCTGTCATTTTTCTGGGAGTAGATGTCGCCTACGGCCATATAGCCTATGCCTTCCCCCACCCGGGAATTGGCAGCAGACGCGGCCTTCACGCTTTGAAAGTAAGCCTCCAGGGCCTTTTCCATCTGACCCGCCAACGCATTCTTATTCCCTCTCTGCAGGTAGCCGCTATGAAGGTATGCCTGGTTGTCCGTCTCCAATGCTAAAGCGATGAGTTCATCGGCATAGGAAAGACCCAAATCAAGGTCATTGCCCTCATGAAATGCGAGGTTCTTCAGCAGTTCCATTTTTTCGGTACCGGCAAGGCGGCCCTCCCGGTAGATCCCGGCCAGGCTGTCGGCAATGCGCTGGTCCTGTCCACGGATGCCCGTAAATGACCCTGTTACCACGAACAGGATAACTGCGATCTGTCTCGACTTGAAATTCACCAAATCAGTTGTTAGCTTTTAATTTCGGGTCCAGGCGATAGGGGCCGTATGTTTTAAATCCCTTCTTAATCACAAAATAGATTGTGTATTGGCTTATCTTTTGATCTAACCCTGCATCATTTTTTATATTGCCGGACATTTTCCAATGTCTTCGGTTGAGGATGCGACCATTCTGAAAAAGGATCGAATCTGTAGAATTGATGGCGATCAATATGATCTTAACGGACCCCTTATTATCAGATTTACCCTTCCATTTCACTTTTTTACCCCCATAGACGTCGGATTGGAAATTCTTCGGATCTGAACCAAATCCATTATGGTCATCCGATAATTGGCAATACGGTACTATTGCAGCATCATCCGTCAGGCCTAATTCCAGAATCTCTTTCACGTCAACACTCAGGGTAATTATTACGTCTTTGGCCATCCCCTGGCCCTGCACCCCTAAACAGGGTAAGGTTAGTACTAACCAGAATACCGCTATAGGTCTCAAAATATTTTTGATCATAGTTTTTTGTTATTTGCCTGTAATTTCGGGTCCAGTCGATAGGTACCATAAGTCCCCAGAAATTTCTTAATTTTAAAATAGATGGTATAATCACTTGTGAAATCGGATAAATTAGCTTTACTCTTAATTTTTCCCATGACCTCACCTTTTTTCAAATTAAGGATGTAATCCTCTTCAAAAGGTACAGTATCCCCGGGATTGATTGTAACCATTACTAATTTCACCTTACCCTTCTTTTTAGGCTAAACCTTCCATTTCACCCAATTTTCCCAGTGCACATCAGTGAGGAAGTCCTTTAGGTTTTTGTCGCTGTTATTAGCTCCATCAGATAAGTGGAAATACTTTAAGATCTCTTCTTCCGTCGGATTTTCTAATGATCGTATACTATCGACCTCTACAGTCAACACAATTTCTACGTTTTGAGCCATTGTTACTTAATTTTGCAAGGTCGGGCTATGCAGCACATCATTATTTTCTGCAATCGCACCCCCACTTACCCGAGACTTTCCGGACTGGTTTTCAGCCAGGTACTGGTCCTGTCCGTGCATTCCCATACAGGGTACTGATAGCAGAAACAGGAATACAGCGATCCTTCTTGGCTTAATCTTTATTTCTTCCATGATCGAATTGAGTGTTAGTTCGTAATTTCGTGTCTTAAGTGCACAGATCTTATCCACATCAAAGGGCAGGACAATACTTATGTCTTTTAGGCGGCATATCTTGCAGTATTAACAATAATTGAGTGGGGGGGCGGTTTTACTATCCTATGAAAGAACATTTTTTTAGAGTCTGGTGGTGTTGTTCTAATTCTAAAATCACAGACCGTCACCATAGGGATGTTTAAATTAACAAATTTTTACAATATTTGAAAAGAGATGGCGTATTAAATACTATCAATTTACTTGCAGGTAGACAGGGGTAATCCTGGCCGAGGGAGCATGCTATTGTTTTGAGCATTGACCATGAACGCTCAGGTTGTGCTATTGCATGATAAGGGGATCAACCAATAAGGAATGTTGGGAAGTCTTCGTTCAGTTATTTGCCTGTAGTTTGGGATCCACAACATATGTTTTACAAGGATCAGTATTGCCAGCTTCATATACAGATATTGTCACATTATACTTATAGATCATATCTAACAGATCGGAGTTATTTTTCACTGTGCCGGCTACCTTGCCATTGGTATCCGGATACATGGGGTCGGTATCAAAAAAATCGATGACAGTCCCGGGCTTTTTTTCAACTTTAACAATTTGAACCATGTATGGTGCTATTGGATCAACTTGATTTTTAACCTTGGCTTTCCATTCAACCTCATATCCCAGATATACAAGAGATTGAAAATCCTTTAATTTTTGTCCTCCTGGGGAGCATCCATTATTATCATCGGATATGTCGGTATTGGCAACAATGCCTTCTTCATCAATTTCACCTTGTTTAGCGCAAATATTTTGTGCCTCGAATGTTAGAGTTATCACTACTTTTTTAGCCATGGTCTGTAATTTTTAAAACAATTTGAAAGTATAATGGATAATACATATTAGCTTAAACATTTTTTAATGCAGATAGATTTCGGGGGAATAAGTCCGCAAACCTAATATTTTAACCAGATCATTAATGTAGTCAATTTCAGAATATTTTAAAAGGAAAATTTAACATTCTTCTCCTACTCTTCCTACACTACATGATAGATTTCTTCTTCATATTATATTATAATTTTACAGTTGCTTGTATCCTTTCTCCCCCTTTACATAATACATTTTCATCATCCCCTTATTCTTTACCGCTATCTTTCCCCTGTATTCCATGTCGAATGCATCACGTACCAATTCATAGGTATTTTCTGAAATATTTATTTTCCCGGGGGCCGACATGGATTCCATACGTGATGCTACGTTGACCGTATCTCCCCAGATATCGTATGCGAATTTCTTTCTGCCTACTACCCCAGCCACCACCGGACCGGTATTAATGCCAATGCGGATATCAAATCGTGCCTGGTTTGGAGCAGCCTGGTCTTTCGATTCCTTTACAAATTCTTTGATCTCGATTGCAGCCTTGACCATTTTGAACGCATGGTCACCGGTAGGAAATGGCAGGCCCCCGGCACACATATAGGAATCCCCGATCGTTTTTATCTTTTCGAGGCCATATTTCTCTATGATCTCATCAAACCTGGAATAATAAAAATCTACCCCTTCCACCAGTTCCTCAGGGGTCTGGTCCCCGGAGGATTGTGTAAAGCCTTCGAAATCGGTAAACAGGACCGTGACAGAGTCAAATTTTTTGGCCTGCACCTTTCCATTTTCCTTAAGTTCCATCGCCGTTTCCTCCGGAAGGATATTCAGGAGGAGGTTATCGGACCGGAGCTTCTCCTCCGCAATGATTCGGTTCGTTTTACTGATAAACTTTGTCCGGTTCAGTGCCGAAATCGCCAGGATTACCACAAGGATAAGTGTAATCCCGGTACCAAAGATCACAATCCGCTGCCGTTTGTTGCGCAGTTCCCTGACCTCTGCCTCCCTTTCGAGCAAATCTACTTCCACCTGTTTTTGAGAAACTTCAAAATCGGCCCGGATATCTGCCATTTCCTGGACAGTCCGGATATTCGTTACACTGTCCCGGTAAAGGATATAATCCTTGTAATACTCCAGCGACTTTTGATAATCCCCGTATTGCTCATAGAGTTCGGACAGTTTCAGGTTGGCACTGCTGATCTGTTCCTTCAGGTGATACTGCCTCGCAAGGTCAAGGCTTTTCCGGGAATATTCGAATGCACTACCCCAGTCCTTCCGTCCCACATAGATATCGGACATATACGTAAGATAGACCGATATGGGATAGTAATCCTCCATTTCGGAAAGCATCCCTATCGCCTCCATCATATATTTTTCAGCCGGCAGGGGCATACCTTTTTGGGCATATGCAACTCCTGTATCTCCAAGGGTATAGGCCAGACCCGACTTATGATTCAATGCTTTGAAAATATCCCCTGAGGGCTTTAAAAACAAGAGGGCTGAATCAGGCTTGGCCAGATTTACGTATTCATCGCCCAAATTAAACAGTGCCGAAGCATAATTGACAGAATCCTGTTCAAGTTCCAATATAGTGATAGCCTCCCGGTAGTACCGTATGGTATTTTGGGAGTTGCCCATCACCGAATAAACACCGGCAATGGAATTATACAACAATCCAAGGTTCCTGTTTCGCCTGCTGTCCAGGGCTATTTTCACGCCACTCAAATAACTCTCAAGGGCATTACTAAGGTCCCCTTTTAACTTCAGGGCATTTCCCTTTTGTAGCCATGCTGCGAGGATATATTCCGTAGAGTCGAGTTCCTTGGCCCTACTGAGCAGCTCTTCACTGTATTTTAACCCTATTTCAGGATTTGTATGGTTGAACGCGAGGGTTTTTAAAATTTCAAGGCGGTCCTTTTCTTCAAATGCGCCACGGGCGTATACTTTTTCGAGGCTGTCAGCAATTCGTTGATTTTGGGCATGGCAACCAACACTGATTATAAAAAAAAAGCCCAGTGTAAGCAAGGCTTTTTGTAACCATAGCGGCAGTGCCTCAAAATAGTTTCCCATCAGGATTAAAAAATCGATATTAAAAAATCTAATTTGTTACTTTAATCTTTGGGTCAATGTGGAAGGTGCCATTCTTGTTCTTTACTTTAAAGGATATCTTATATTTTTGCTCATCCCCGTCCACTCCATTTACAACCTGCTCCTGCACCACCCCCGGATTATCCCGGGTGTCCTTCAATACATTTTTTCCAAAAACATTCTTACCCCCCTCATGGTTGATGGCATTGACCATGACTTCATCATCAGGAGAAGATGTGGATTCTCCTTGCCATATCACCGTGTCAAGGTTGCGGACAGTGATAGTAAACTCCTCATTGGGAATTCCTTCTTCCTGTCCGAAATCACAGTATGCATTGGTGTCCTGGTTGCTTATTTCCGCGGTATTTACATATAAGGTAATGGTATGTGTTTCCTGGGCAAAAACGGAAATGCTGCAGGCAAACAGAACGAAGAATACAAGTATCTGATTAATCGCTTTTGGTTTCATAATAGTGTTTTTGTGGTTAGCGAATCGGTATGCCCGGATCACTTGTACGGTTTGATTAATTTACACATTTTTTTGTAACGGATGGCTAATATCCTGATAATTCAAATTTTACAGCCTTTTCCTGACCGCAAATTGCACTTTTGCGGTCTCAGAAAGGTAGGCATCTCAGCTTTCAAATCCATTGCTTTTTTTGCGAAGCAGCCATTTCCTTGTCCGAAGGTATCTATTTAATTACCGAAACATATTCCTGATCCTGTTTACAGACAGCTGGTTTGTTGATTTTTACAGGGGGGTATCGGAGCTTTCCTTACTATAATTAGCAGCTGCTTAAGGATAATAATAATGGGAGGTCTTGATAGAAATAGCTATCCCGGGATTATTGTATCCCGGGACTGCCATTTGATAAGCCTGTAACTATACTCATTTCCCGGAATCCACCGGAATTGCATCCAGGGGTTCCGTAAAAGCAATGTAAAGGATACAGGGTCCTGCATCCCCGCATCTGGCGGTATGGGGTTTTTGTGGAGGGCCATAGGCAAAGGACCCTGCTTTTAATGTTTGCGGTTGTTCGCCTTCATAGGTGACCACCATTTCACCTGAAACCAGTATCATACGTTCTGCAGAGGTATGCCGGTGGTTAGGGATATCCGAATTGGGTTCCACTTTAAACAAAATATCGGAATTTATTTCTGCCGGATTGCCGTGCAGTACGGCAATGGAACATCCCCCGGGCATAAATGGCGGGCAGGGACCCCAATTTAGATCCGTGTCATCGGCGGTCCTTACCACGGAGAGTTCTACTGAATTTTCAACGGGGACCTGTGCGTTCATAACGAACGCCAATCCGAATGTTAGAAGAAATATGGCCTGCTTCAGGACGGAACTTTTCTTTTGTATTTTCATAATTTTAGCATTAGGATTGTTTAATTGGTTTAATATTCTGGTTCACCCGAAACAGATTTTTTGGATCGTATTGCGCTTTTATGGCTGCCAGTCGTTTATAGTTTTGCCGGTAGCTGGCCTTCACCCGCTCCTGCCCTTCATCATCCATCATAAAATTTGAGTAGGCCCCACCTGAGGAATATGGATGAAGGGCTTCCCAATAGGATTTGCACCACGATGTGATCAGGGATGCATTGGCCGGGTCGGGATCCACACCAACAATTACCCCGGAATAACGGGCATCGCGATATGCCCAGGCAGTGTCTTCTTCGCCAACCCTTGCGGCAGCCCCTGTAATGGGATAGAGGTGCATCTGGGATAAAGGGGTAGGAATGGCTGACCCAAATTTTAAATGTTGCGCCCGTATCTCATGCCCCAGATCATTGAAAAAGTCGGCCCGCCAATACCATTGCATCCCTTTGGGTAACAATCCATCAAACAAGGTCTGCAAGGCAGGGTATGGCATTTCACCCACATGTTCAAATACAGGCTGCATGGCACGGATGGGTTTGAAAACTTCTTCGGCCTTCGAGGCGGATTCGGTATAGCACCAGACAATTCCGCAAAATTGCTTGTTATGCAAGGCTTCTGGAAAGGGGGGACCCGGGATGACCATGGTAGCGATAAACCCATTCAGGTCTTCAGGGGCATTTCGAATCAGTTCATCATACCATTTCATGATCTCCTCGGTTTTTTCAATAGGCCAAAGAGTTGGGCCGCCATACACCATTTTTACCGGATGTGCCTGGAATTTAAAGGAAGTAACGATCCCAAAGTTGCCCCCGCCCCCACGAATGGCCCAGAAGAGGTCAGGATGCTTGTTTGCACTAACGGTTACAAAGGACCCATCTGCCAAGACCATATCGGCTTCCAGCAAATTATCTATTGTAAGGCCGTATTTCCGGGCTAAATATCCTATGCCCCCTCCAAGCGTAAGCCCCCCAACCCCTGTGGTTGATATAATTCCTGCGGGGATGGCAAGTCCGAATGGATGGGTGGCATGGTCCACTTCCCCCCATAAGTTGCCGCCGCCAACCCGGACAGTACTGTCAGAGGTGTCTACTCTTACGGATTTCAGTCCGGAAAGATCGATGACCATGCCATCATCACAAAGCCCCAGGCCACCTCCATTATGTCCCCCTCCCCTTACGGCAATCAGTAGGTTGTTTTCCCTCCCGAAGTTCACGGCTGCCATAACGTCGGCCACATCAACGCACATTACGAACATTCCGGGATGTTTGTGGATCATGCCGTTGTATACTTTGCAGCTTTGTTCATATTCAGGATCATCGGGCATCACCAGTTTCCCCCTGAGCATGGATGCCAGGGTTGCTATTTTTTCCGTGTCTAATGCATTAACTGTTACTTCCATTGTTTTGATGATATAATTGTTTACTCAAAATTAAGGAGGCAGCATTGCCGGGAATGGCACATTTCATCCAAAAAACTATACGATTTATTCGGAATGACAAGCGTCGAAGAATGGAAGTTGTCAATTTCCGGATATATTGCGGATGTAAACAGAAGGGAGTATACTGAACAATTTTACAAAACATTTTGAAAAGTACGCCGGACTGTTAAAGCCGGTTTCAAACGCAATCTCCGAAATATTTTTGTGATTCTGTTTTAATAAGGTAAGCGCTTTTAAAAGCCTGTATTCCATCATAAAAGTATGGGGTGATCGCCCTGTAATTGCAATCATCTTACGATAGAGCTGGGTTTTACTAAAACCAAGGCGCTGGCTGAAATCATTTGCATTCAAAGCAGTATTGTGCCATTCCCTGTCCATATAGTCCATCAGCATTTCCAGGAAATGCTCTTCATCACGTCCGAGTGAACGAAATAATTTTGGGTCAATGGGAATATTCTGGTTTTCACTTTCATATAGGTCTTTGACATCCCCTGAGGTGGTGATAATACCTTTAACCGCCTTGCAGAGCCGGTCAGCCATTTTGATCGTTTCCTCAAACAAGCCTTCTTTTTCAGTGACAGGTACACCGGCGCTCAGGCCTGTTTTCAGAATGATATCAGTAGATAGTGCATCATGGTTGACCTGGATCGATTTTGCACATATTACGGCATTGGTTACCGAGTCAAATGAGCTAAGGAAATAATGGGGTTTTTGTTTTACGATACGGCCCTTATGGAAATTTATGGTATTGATTACCCGCTCAGTGCCGGCCTTCATGCTGTCCTGAAACTGTCCGGTAGTTGTTTGAAGAAGTGATTTTGGTATAAACCGCGTTGCCATTATGGTTCGGAAGGCTGGATCGTTTATGATGTTCAGCTTTGTATTCTTGGATTTCTCAGGATCTTCTATACGCCCCAGAAAGGATTCCACCACCGTATTATCCACCTCAATGATCCGATGGGGTACCTGGCCATGGGCCTTATCATGCATCCTTTTGATGGCGTCCATATCCGGGGCTTCCACCAAACAAAATGCGGTCTTGCGGTTATCGTCAAACCAATACGTAAGCCCTTTGCAATTATAGGTATGCTGAATCTTCAGGTCTTCCTGATGTAACTGGGCTACATGTTCTGCGGTTACTTCCGCCGAGACATCATGTCTGTCCATAAATATTGGCATGGCTTTAATTTATGTAGAGTAATGTAATGAAAATATACCAGAAAATGGTTTCCCCCTCCCACCCCAACTCCGAAAGTAAATTTTTGCTTGCCTTTCCAAGGCGGATCCGGGCAACAATACCCTCCACGGGAAACTGCATTCAAAAGTGCGATTCAAAGGGCAAATTTGAAAGTAGCGAGGGAACTTTTGTTTATATTGGTAGTACCACGGGGAAAATGCTGTCCCCGATATAACTTTATATATGGCAAAACCACATTTACACTACGCCCGGATTCTTATATCGCCAATCCTCCTGCTTCTGTTGGGGATTTCCTGTAAAAACAAAAACCAGGATGGCTCAGTGGATCAAAAAATGGTTCTTGATACAATCCAGGGGTTTGTAAGGATATTTGACGGCAAAACCCTTGCCGGCTGGGAGGGTGATACGGCATACTGGCGGGTGGAAGACGGGAAACTAATAGGTGAGGTAAGGCCGGAAACCCTTTTAAAAAACAATACCTTTATTATCTGGAAGGGTGAAAAACCTGCAGATTTTGAACTCAAACTGGATTTCCGCATAGCGGAAGCCGGCAACAGCGGCATCAATTACCGGAGTGAAAAGGTAGATAGCATCCCGAATGCATTGCGGGGCTATCAGGCAGATATTGATGGGCGACGGACCTACACGGGCCAGAACTACGAAGAACGAAAGCGTACAACCCTTGCGTACCGGGGGGAACGGGCCAGTGTCCGGACACAACCGGAGCCGGACAGACCGGGATCCCTCCGTGCCGCAGTGGAAAACAATGCCTGGAAGTACCGCGAAATCCTGGGATCCCTGGGGGATCGGGATTCTTTAAAGGGCAACATAAAACCCGAAGCATGGAACAGTTGCCACCTTGTTGTAAAAGGAAACCGGATGCAGCATTATATCAATGATATCCTCATGAGTGAGGTGGTTGACAATGACACCATAAACCGCAGCACCAGCGGTCTACTGGGGTTCCAGGTGCATGTGGGCCCTCCAATGAAGGTAGAATTCCGGGATATCCTTTTTAAGAATATTCAGTCCCACCCTAAATGATAGAATATATATCGCAACTACCCGGCTATCCAAATCTTTGCCAATCTTTAAAATGCATATATTTATAAGATAAAGACCCTATGAAACCTGTCGTTCAAATATCCCTCGACCTCACCAATATTGAAGAAGCCCTTGAAACCGCTGGCCTTGCTATTCGGGCCGGTGTGGATTGGCTGGAGGCCGGGACCCCTTTGATCCTGGCAGAAGGTTTACACGGAGTAAGGAAACTGCGGGAAGCATTTCCCGGGGTGCCCATAGTGGCTGACCTGAAAACCATGGATGGCGGGTACCTGGAAACAGAGATGATGGCCAAAGCGGGCGCCACCCATGTGGTAGTGATGGCCAGGGCACATGATGAGACCATAAAAGTTGTGGTACAGGCCGGAAAGGATTTTGGGGTCAAGGTTATGGGAGACAATCTCGCATGCCCGGATATGGTAGGTGCAGCAAAACGCCTGGAAGAACTGGGTTGTGATTATATTATCCACCATATTGGTTATGACGAACGCCGCGGGATTGCCGCCAGGGGTAATCCCATGCCGAGTCCGCTCGACCAATTGCGGGAGGTGGTAGCAGCTGTGATGATCCCGGTGCAGGCCGTGGGGGGCTTATCCCTTGAACAGGCTATCCGTTGTCCGGAATATGGGGCACCCCTTGTTGTCCTTGGGGCACCGCTGACCATAGACAGCGATGCATTTAAAACAGCAACAGGGGACCTGGAGGGCACCTTACGGGTCATTTGTCAAAAAATCCACGCCTATGGGGAAGTTTCATCTACCTAAGAAACGCTTATGAAATCGATAGCCGTTGTGAACTATGCCCCTGAAAAGGGCAGTGTGGAAATACGGGAAATTCCTGTTCCAACCATAGGTGATGAGGAGGTGTTACTGGAAGTGGCCAATGTGGGCGTTTGTGGCAGTGACCTTCACCAATGGACTGCAGACCACAGCTGGCCTGTAAATTATCCGGTTGTCCTCGGACATGAATTTGGCGGGAAGATAGCGGCACTGGGCCAAAACGTCAAGGACTGGAAGGAGGGGGACCGGGTGGTCAGTGAAACGGCAGCTCTTATCGATGCTGCAGGCCCATTTGCCAGACAGGGCCTCTATAACCTCGATCCAACCCGAAAAGGATTTGGCTATGGGGTGGACGGCGCCATGACCCGCTTTGTACGGGTCCCCGCCCGATGCCTCCACCGTATTCCGGACCACCTTCCTTTTGAACAGGCATGCCTTACGGAGCCCTGCTCTGTGGCGTACAACGCTGTGGTAATGAATTCTTCCATTAAACCGGGTGACAGGGTATTGATCCTTGGTCCGGGCACTATAGGGATCCTATGTGCCGCGGTAGCCCGATTATGTGGAGCGGAAGTGGCGGTACTCGGACTTGAGGCAGATACGGGACGCCTGAAGATCGCGGAGGAATATGGTTGTGAAGGCCTGGTGGGTGATGCGACAACCTGGGCAAGGAAAACCGATGGGTTTGGGGCGGACTGTGTAATTGATGCCGCCGGGGTCAGCGCTACACTCAAAATTGCCTTGGACCTGGTTCGCCCCAACGGGCAAATTACCAAAGTTGGTTGGGGCAAACAACCGCTGGGTTGCTCCCTGGATCCGCTGGTACAAAAAAATGTAACCCTGCAGGGTAGTTTCAGCCATAACTGGCCGGTTTGGGAGAAGGTGATCTCGCTCCTCGCTTCGGGCCGACTGGATGTCTCCCCCATCATCGGGGGTGTATGGGACCTGAAAAACTGGAAGGATGCCTTCGAATCCATGCATTCCGGGAAAGTGGTTAAAAGTATTTTGAAACCTATCTGACAACTATGCGATTAGCCGGAAAGAGTATTATAATTACCGGGGGATATACCGGGATCGGAAAAGCGATTGCCAGCCAATGTGTCCGGGAAGGTGCTAAGGTGGTCATCAATGGTTTACAGGAAGATCTCGGACAGGCATTGGTCTCCCAACTGGGGGAAGAAAATGCGGTTCCCTGTACTGTGGATATTACAGACCCTAAAGCTCCCCAGTTACTGGTAGAACGGGCGATCCATTCTTTTGGCAAACTGGACGGGGTAGTTAACAATGCTGCGATTGTGGCTTCCTCCAACATTGATACGACTACGATGGACTTTTTTCGGCGGATGCTGGAAGTAAATACGCTGGCGCCCTTTGCTATTATACAAGCTGCCCTCCCCTACCTCACAGAAACCAGGGGATGTGTTGTAAATATTGGGTCTATCAATTCCTGGAGCGGGGAACCCAATCTCTTGCCCTATAGCATTTCCAAAGGGGCCCTGATGACGTTGAGCAGGAATTTAGGCGACAGCCTGTTTCGGGAAAAGGGGGTACGTGTTAACCAGATCAACCCGGGGTGGGTGCTTACAGAAAATGAATTGGTAAACCAGCGGCAGCAAGGCATGAAAGAAGGTTGGCACCTGGAATTACCGGATGTATTCTCGCCCGCCCACCGGCTTTTTAAACCAGAGGAAATCGCTGCTGCAGCCATTTACCTCCTTTCAGACGAATGCGGCCCGGTCAGCGGACAGGTGATCGAGCTGGAGCAATTTCCAATGATAGGCCGGAATATTCCCAAAAACTGGCGGCCTACCTAGCGTATTCAGGAATCTTACTAAATTTATAATTGTGCCAAAATTAGCCGTATTTCCAAAAGCCTATATGCAGGCCTTGTGCAAGGATGGAACCATGAAATTATCAGAGTGGATAGCCCTTGCCGTCAAGTTGGATGTGCAGGGCCTGGAATGGTATGCCGGATTTTTGGAAATGGCCCGGGAGGACAACTGGGATGAATTCCGTCAGCAGGTGGAGGCCCATGGCAAGGTGATCCCCATGCTCTGCTGCTCCCCGGATTTCACACATCCGGATGCTGCCTTTCGCCTCAAGGAAATTGAAAAACAACTCCATTGGATCCATATGACCCAGATGCTTGGGGGTTCCTATTGCCGGGTTCTGTCCGGCCAAAGGAGGCCGGAGCTTACCATCGAAGCCGGGCTCGACCTGGCGGCCGGCTGCATTGAAGCATGCCTTCCGTATGCAATGGATAATGGTGTTACCCTTATCCTTGAAAACCACTATAAAGATGATTTCTGGGATTATCCTGAATTTGCACAGCAGATAGATGTCTTTTGTGCCCTTGCAAACCGTATAGACCATCCGTATTTTGGTATCAACTATGATCCCAGCAATGCCTTCCTTGCAGGCGATGACCCCCTGGAGTTATTGGACCGGGTGGCAGACCGGGTTGTGACCATGCATGCCAGTGACCGCTTCCTGACCGAAGGCACCCTGGAGGATCTGCGCCGGGAAGAAAATGGGGCCCAGGGCTATGCTAAACGATTGCGGCATGGAGAAATAGGAAAAGGTCTGAATAACTATGATGCTATATTTACACGGTTGAAAGAAGCAGGATTTGAAGGGTGGATCAGTATTGAAGACGGCGTGGAGGGCATGCCCCAACTGGAACGAAGCGTTGCTTTTTTAAGGAAGAAACTCGCTGAATACTGGCCGTGATAAATGTGAAGGGGTACATTTTTCATCTTCCTGCGGAGGTTGAGCTGTATCCAAAAAAAAAGAAGCACAAGGCTTCTTTTTCTATACTGAAAATCAGGTAATCAATTCTTAAGCGATGCCATGTCTATAACAAAACGGTATTTGACATCCGCATCAACCACCCGTTCATAGGCTTTGTTGATCTGCTGTATGTTGATGAGTTCAATATCGGAAACAATATTGTGCTCCCCACAGAAGTCGAGCATCTCCTGTGTTTCCTTTATCCCCCCGATCAAAGAACCTGCTATCCGTTTTCGGCCCAGGATGATCCCTGCTCCGTGAAAAGGCTTTAAGGGCTCTACGGCACCTACCAAAACCATGGTAGCATCCCTTTTAAGGAGTGCGATATAGGGATCCATTTCATGGGCTACCGGAACCGTATTGAGGATAAAATCAAAACTGCCGGCATGCTTTTTCATATCATCTTCATTTTTGGAGATCAGTACCTCATGAGCTCCCAATTCCTTGGCATCTGATGCTTTGGAAGGAGAAGTGGTTATCATGACAACATGCGCACCGAGGGCATTGGCAAACTTTACGCCCATATGGCCCAGGCCTCCCAATCCTACTACTCCAACCTTATCCCCTTTCTTTACCTTCCAGTGACGCAGTGGCGACCAGGTTGTAATACCGGCACATAACAGGGGTGCTGCGGCTTTTTCATCTATATTATCCGGGATACGAAGTACGAATTCCTTATTGACCACTACCCCTGTGGAATACCCTCCATACGTATGACCACCAAGGTGTTTATCCTCCCCGTTGTATGTAAAGGTGGGTACGTTTTCACAAAATTGTTCCAGGTCCTCCTGACAGGCAGAACAGGTCTGGCAGGAATCAACCAGGCACCCTACTCCTACCAGGTCACCTTTTTTAAAGGCCGTTACTCCTTCACCCGTTTCCACAACCCTTCCAATTATCTCGTGTCCGGGTACCACGGGATAGACAGAATTTTTCCAGTCGTTGTTGACCGTGTGGATATCGCTGTGGCATACACCGCAATAGGTTATATCAATTTTGACATCATCCCGGCCCACTTCCCGCCTTTCGATCTGTAATGGTTCCAACTCTCCCTTGGCTGCGTGGGCACCATAGGCATTTATTTTATTGCTCATTGTTCTACTTTTTAGGGTCACCTCTCAGGAGGTACTGTTAAAATTTAAATTTCTAAAAGGATGCTACCGGGAGGAAAGTTTTACCACAAGCTCTATATCTGTATTGAGCAATTTGGATACCGGGCATTTTTCTTTTGCCTTTCCTGCAATTTTCTTAAACTCTTCGTCTTTGATATCGGGGACATCCCCGGTTAAATGAAGTGTGATTAGAACAATACTGCCATCCTCGAAGTTTACCCTGGCTTCCGTATCGAGGGAAGTGGGTGTATAACCGGCCTCCCCCAGGAGAAAACTCAATTGCATGGTAAAACAACCGGCATGCGCCGCTCCTATAAGTTCTTCCGGGTTCGTGCCCTTTACGTTTTCAAATCTGGTTTTAAAGGAGTAGGGCGTATTTTCCAATACCCCACTGGCGGTAGTGAGGGTACCGCTGCCTTCTTTTCCGCTGCCCTTCCACCGGGCCTGAGCTTTTCTGCTAAATTTCATAAGTTCTGATTTTTAATAAATTGAAATAATTAATTACCCTGATCCCTTACCCACTTCTTCGCAAGGTTTTTAAGGGTTCATTGTTACCTATTGGCCGGCTGCAATTCCCGGGTTTTCGCGATGTAATCTGTATACCCCTTCTCCCCGGTGGTATAAAACGTACTTTGATCCCACGGGGAGGTGGCTATTCCTTCCATGAATCTTCCCACGAGGTCCGGGTTAGAGATATATAACTTCGCAAATGCCACCAGATCCGCATCACCGGCAGCAATGACCTTATTGGCTTTTTCACGATCAAAATTTGCATTGATCATCAGGGTTCCCTGATAAAGGGGCCGGTATCGCTTAGCGATCTCCGGTTCTGCAAATTCAATCTCCGTTACATCATTGAACGGTTCCGATAAATGAATATATGCCAGGTTATACTCTTTGTCCAACCTACTGATAATATAATCAAAAGTGGGCAAAGTATCTGCATTTAATTTCATGCCAAAACTATCATGGAGCGATGGGTTAAAGCGGGCGCCAATGCGGTTTTCCGGCATTACCTCCCTGATCGCATCCATCACTTCAAAAAAGAAGCGTGCCCTGTTCTCTGTACTCCCACCATACTGGTCTGTACGTATATTGCTGGTGCTGCTAAAGAACTGATGGAAGAGGTATCCGTTCGAGGAATGTATCTCAACCCCATCAAAACCTGCTTCCATGGCATTTTCAGCGCCTTTTTTAAAATCTCCGATCGTCCTTTGGATATCCTCCAGGGTCATCGCTTTAGGGGTCACTGTTTCCTTAAAACCATCCGGGGTATAGGATTTTTCATGTGGGTTTAGTGCTGATGGAGCAAGGGGTAATTCACCTTCGTGAAAATCAGGGTGCGACATGCGGCCAACATGCCATAATTGAATGAAAATCCTCCCGCCGGCATTGTGAACGGAATCGGTAACTTCCTTCCAGGCTTTCACTTGTTCTTCAGAATAGATCCCCGGGGTATTGATATACCCAACTGCTTCTTTTGAAACCTGGCATCCTTCGGTTATAATGAGTCCGGCTGTGGCCCGCTGTGTATAATAGGGAACGTGCAGGCCGGAAGTTGGTGCGTGCTGCTTGTTATCTGCCCTGCTTCGGGTCATGGGTGCCATCACCACCCGGTTGGGAAGTGAAAGGTCACCTATGGTATAGGGCTCTAAAACTTTTAGTTCTGACATATGTCATATTATAATATAGCGACGGGCCCCGGCGGCAATTGCCGGAGTTGCGCACTAAGTGGTTAATGATTAAATTATTTTGAAGAAAGGATGTCAATTTTTTTGATATCCGGAGCGGATGACAGCAACTCATCAGCCTTCCCCATGAGGGCTTTGGCAATTTCCCCATTCAGGTGGGCTTCCCGACCGCTCTCGTTTTCAAAAGTGTCGAATATTCCGAAGGTATTCGTATCAACCCGGAAACTATACCAGGTAAGGGTTTTTTGTTCTTTACGGGCCAGGTCTACGGCTCCTTTTATAAAATTGGCTACCGTGGCAGCCTGTTCGGGTTTTGCCTTGAGTATCGCCAGTAATCCCAAATTTTTCATCTTATCTGCATTTGTGTGTTCCCTACAAATATAAGCTGAAAAGGGACTGGAATTGCTTGATATAGGTTAGGGAAACCTGTTAATAAAAAGTTAAGAGGTGAGTTCCAGGTTCTTCCGGATACGGCTCAGGCTTTCAGGTTGTATCCCCAGATAATTGGCGATATGGTAATTGGCTACCCGTTTTTCAATATTGGGATAGGTATCGCAAAATTCAATATAGCGCTCCCCAACTGATTTCTGGAGGGTAGCCAGGATGCGTTTCCGGGCTGCAACAAATGCAGCCGTGGTTTTGATCCGAAAGAACCGTTCAAATTTGGGAATCCTGGCGTACAAAGTTTCCAACACATCCTTGTCTATCCCCAGCACTACAGAATCTTCTATTGCTTCCACATGAAGCTGGGCGGGTTCCTCACCAAAAAACGATTCGAAATCACTTATCCACCAATCTTCAATTGCAAACTGGATGATATGTTTTTCCCCCATGGGGTCCAGGTAGTACGCTTTTAGGCATCCTGCCACTAAATAGTATTCCATGGTAACCCTGTCACCGGGTTGTATCAGGAATTTCTTTTTCCGGATCTCCGTTTCAGTGAACAGGCTGAGGAACTCAGCCATTTCTGCTTCCGTAAGGGTAATCACACGGGAAACGTGTTGTTTCAACTGGTCATACATATTGAAGGTACAAGCGTGGCTCTTTATATTAAATGGTTTTGGAAATTTACAACTTATCTGTATTATTCAACCATTCATTTTATAGATTAACCTGCAGGTAAAAGGAGGTTATGAAAGCGGAAGTCTGTTTCTCACTAAGAAAGAAAATAAACCTACCTTGGGGATTGGAGTTTTTTAAGCTGTTCCTTGGCGTTATTGTTTTCGGGATTCAATTCCAGTGATCTCTCATAATATCGGGCCGCCATTTCCTTCTTTCCTGAACGCAGATATGTTTCAGCCAGGGAATCCCAGGTATTAAAGGAATCCGGAAAGTAAATGGTATTCCATTCAAAAATTTTAAGTGCCATTTCCAGGTTATTGTTCCTAACATGCTCATACCCCTTGCGATTCACGGCATTTTCCAGGTAATGGGCAAAAGTATCATCATGGGAATCACCTTGGCTGTATTCTTTCAGAATCGCTTCCACTTCCCCTTTTTCAAATCAATGTTCAGCGTCGTTTATTTTCTTCCAGAGCACCTGATTACCATCAGCCATGTTTTTCAACACTTCTTTGATCGAAATTCCGGAATACCATCTCCCTCCTGCCACCACCCCATAAATTTTGAGCGTGTTATCAATAGCCTCCAGGGGATTTTCATCCAGCAATACCAGGTCCGCCAGTTTACCGGGATGTATAGAACCGACTTCCCCATCAATGCCGAGTAGTCTGGAGGGAATAACGGTTGCCGCTTCCAAAGCTTCAAAGGGGGAAGCGCCATACGCAACGAACAAAGCCATTTCCTGGTGAACGGAAAATCCCGGATGTACGAAGGGAAGGGAGGCATCGGTGCCTATCATCAAAGGAATTTTTAACCTGATGAATTCTCTAAGCATCTTATGCTGTATTTGTAATATAAATTGCTGTATTGCCAGCATTTCCGGTAAATAGGCTGCCCATCTTCCGCGATATGAATTATATCTTTCCCAGTACAACCTATCAACAGGATAGATATAATTCATCCTCTCGTCCAGGATCGGGGTTTTAAATAATGGGGTTATCTGCGCAACTATTGCCTCAAATGCAATTAAACTTGGAGTGATCCGTATCTGGGAAGATTTGATTTCCCCCGCCAACTGCACGATCAGGGGGTTTATTATCTTCTCCATATCTGGAAATTCCGGTTTAGCCTGCCGATATTCCGCCAGGGTGATACGACCAAACTGAAAATCGGCAATCTTGCCCATTGCCTGCTGTAATGGCAGATAACCATAATAAATTTCTTCCAGATGGTCTATGGACTGCTGACCGGCGTCTAAAACTTCCTGTAAGGGGATTCCCCGGGGTGTATGGCCCACTACCGGGATGTTGTTGGTATTTGCCGTTTGTAATAAACTTCTGTATGTTTCGCTTGACATGTTATAATCAGGCCGTGTGCCATACATCTTGATGGCATTGTACCCCAAATCTTTTTGTTCCAGGACAAAACTTGAAGCCGCTTCCGGTGTATCCTCAAGATTGGCAGAATATGTGGTAGGCCCGGTCGTAAAAAACCTCGGGCCCATTATCTCTCCCTGTGCGATCCTCTTGCGCAGTTTAATATGCCAGGGGCTGCCATGGAGGTTTCGTACGGTAGTGACCCCGTTGGCCAGGTATAAAAAAAGATCTAGCTCCCTGTCCTCCTTTATATGCATGTGCATATCCATCAGGCCGGGGATCAGGTATTTCCCCGTCCCATTAAGTACCCCAGGTATCTCCTTAAATGCTGGATCTGCTTCATAATCCCCTATTGAAACTATCCGGTTATCTTCAATATGCACGGTTTGGTTATACAGGACCCGAGCGGAATCCATAGGGACAATATTAACATTATAGATAACTGAGGTATTCGTGCCGGCATCCTGAGCCGAAACCATTCCACAGGCCAGAATAATTAAAATATATAAGTGGGATTTCGTCATATGTACCATATTTTACCGGCATCGGATCCTCTATAAAGATGGCTGACAAATTATTTTGTTACACCTTACCCAAGGTTCTATGGTTTCCAAGCATTAATACGTTCACAGGGCCACTCAATCAAATTATCTGTACCTTGTTGCAGGCTGCAGGCATAAATTGAACCAGATGAACCAAACATTCCTTCTTGATAAAAGGCCTATAGGAAAACCGGCCCTTTCTGATTTTAAACTAACCCGGGAAGAAATACCTGTAACTGGTCCGGGAGAGGTTCTGTTAAAATCGTTATATGTTTCTGTTGACCCCTATTTACGGGGGCGCATGAACGATGTAAAATCTTATATTACCCCGTTTGAGCTGCACAAACCAATTGCTTCAGGTATAATTGCAGAGGTTATGGAATCCGGGAATGATAAATTCAGCAAAGGCGACCATGTTTCCGGGATGCTGGCCTGGAAGGAATGGCAGGTGTCTGACGGGAAAGGCCTGCAGAAGATAGACGGGAATCAGGCGCCTTTATCTGCCTATCTGGGGGTACTTGGAATAACGGGTCTTACGGCATATCTTGGGTTGACGGAAATTGGGAAACCCGTGAAGGGGGAAACCCTGTTGGTTTCCGGTGCCGCAGGAGCAGTTGGAAGCATTGTGGGTCAGATAGGAAAAATTATAGGGTTACGGGTAGTAGGTATAGCCGGTTCTGATGAAAAAGTAGCCTTGCTTAAAAAATCCTTTGGCTTTGATGAAGGGATCAATTACGTTTCCACCGGAAAAATGCCGCAAGCCATAGCAAACTGTTGCCCGGATGGTGTGGATATCTACTTCGACAATGTCGGGGGTTCAATTTCAGATGCGGTACTTTTCAATATCAACAAACTTGCGAGAATTGTGGTGTGCGGGGCTATTTCCGTATATAATGAAACCTCCATGCCCAAAAGCATGGCATACCAAACATTTCTCATCCGGAAAAGCGCCCTGATGCAGGGTTTCATTATTTTTGATTATGCCGATAAATATGATGGTGCCAAAAATCAATTGGCACAATGGCTTAAGGAAGGTAAATTAAAAAACACCGAGACGATAAGGGAAGGATTTGAGAACATCCCCCAGGCATTTATCGACCTGTTTGATGGGAAAAATAAAGGTAAAATGTGTGTGCGGGTCTAAGTATTGAGCCACTGCTTGAACTCCGCTGCCTTTGCCTTGCTTACTACCGCCCGTTCCCTTGACGGGGGTGACAGGTTTACCAGGAGTTTATTGTTAAAATAATGCTGTATATTCAGGATGGCTTCCCGGTTGACGATATACTGCCTGTTGATCCGGTAGAAAAAGTCCGGATCCAGTTCAAATTCCATGTCTTCCAGTTTTTTGTCAAGCAAATAAGTTTGTTTGTCAAGTGTTACCACTTTCACAAGGCTCGCATCGATATAAATATAGGCTATAGAACTTGTTTTAAGGGGTACCATTTGATCCTTCTGGCTAACAAGGTAAGTAGCTTTATAGGTCCTTTTCCTGGTTTTAATAAGACTCACAAGCCTTTCCATCTGTTCATTCAGGCCAATGTTCCCTTGAACCTGGGTCTTGAACTGAACAATCGCAGCTTCCAACTCCTGCCGGTCAATTGGTTTTAACAGGTAATCAATACTATGAACTTTAAATGCCTGCAACGCATATTGATCATAGGCTGTAGTAAAGATAACCGGGGAAGTGATCGTAACCCGCTCAAATATCTCAAAGGACCTGCCATCTGCCAGGTGAATATCCATAAATACCAATTCTGCCACATGCGGTTTGGAAAAGTAACCGATCGCTCCCTTCACCGAATCCAGGACTTCAAGGACCTCAATTTCCGGTTCTATCTGTTTTAACAGGTAAGTGAGGTTATCACTGGCAGCATATTCGTCCTCTACGATCACCACTTTCATGCCATGGGTATTAAAGGTAACTTAACCGTAAAAAGGTTTTCATTCTGTTGTATCGTGATCTTTTCCTTCCGCAAAAGGAAATACCGCTTATCCAGGTTAAGTAAACCATTACCGGTACTGTCAACTTCTGTAGTCCGGGGGTGATAGCTGTTTTGTACTACCAGGGAGCTGCCTTCCGAATATATCTTTAGTTGCAAGGGGCAATTTTTTGACATTTCATTGTGTTTTACGGCATTTTCAACCAGCAGCTGCAACGCCATTGGCGGGATTTCCATCTGCAAGTGTTCCTGGGAGATATCCATATCAATAGCAAGACAATGCTGGCGAAATCGCGTTTTGATCAGAAAGGTATAACTTTCCAGGAATTTGAGCTCTTCTGTCAAACATACCAGGTCCCTGTCCGAGCTCTGGAGGATATAGCGATACATATGGGACAACTTGTTTACAAACATAGTGGCTTCCGAATTCTCCCGAATCAGGGAATTAAGGGTATTCAATGAATTGAATAAAAAATGTGGGTTCAGCTGGTTTTTGAGTGCACTCAGTTCCTTCTGTAGGTTTTGTTGCTGTAGTCGCTCATTTTCGATCATGTTGTCCTGCCTGATAATTCCAAGTCGCAGGATGCGGGCAATGAACAGCAGGATGATGTGGACTATTCCAAATATAAAATAAAGAAACTTCTGCTCCCCGCCTTCAAGTGCCTTTCCGGCAAACAGGGAATACAGGGATGTCATAACGGCCAGCGTTCCAAAATATAGCCCCAGGTTGATGAACACCACAAGGGTTTGCCGCACCAGGGAATTGTATTTAAATTCAGGGAAGTTGTATTTCAGATTGGAATTGAATTGCAAAACAATAAAGGAAAACAGGAATATAAACAGGAGCCGTATGACCAGGTACCCAATTGAAACACCAGTAATATTCTCAACATTAAATGCCTGTATCCGGAAAAGTGAAATTGTCACCGGCAGTGTAACCAAAACGGCCACCAATCCGGCAATCTTCCATAATTCTATCTGTTTAACCTGTCTGACTTTCATTTCAGCTACGTTTTAAGCAATTTTAGGGTATTAAGTTATTGAGAGCCTACCTATTATATAAGGTTCACCAAACAAAAATAAGCCTCCTACAAAAGTAGAAAGCTTATTTAGTATTTCTTTCCAAAACTTTAGAAATCAATTGGGATAGAAAAATATAGTTAAAGATCCGGGCAATCCCGTATTGATCTCTATCGGCTCTTCGTCTTCGATGTAACTGATATCGTCCAGGTTCAGGGGGTCTGTATTCTGAGCAATCCTGGCATATGGATCGAAACCTGCAGGCAAATATGCATTTACATCGAACCCTAATTCAATCCCTTCCTCTTCCTCCATATAATTGATGTCTTCAATATTCAATACATTATTGGAATAGGAGTTAAATCCAACTGGAAGGTATTTCGCTGTTTCAAATCCCAACTCAACCGGTTCCTCGTCCTCTATAAAAGGAACCTTGTCCGGGTTCACCATCATACCCGCATAGGGATCAAAATCTGCGGGCAGATAGGCATCCACATCAAATCCAAGGTCTATTGTTTCCGCTTCTTCAATATACTCGATGGCATCTAAGAAGATATGTTCCAATTCCGCCGGATTGTGTAAAAGTAGACGAGCAGTACCCTTGTCAGGGTTATTTGTGATTCTGGAGACCTCATTTGCCCCGGTATAGGCTATCGCCTCTAATGGAAGCTGGTAGTCATGGCCAAAAGCATAGGATTCTGAAACCGTGGATTGTTGCTTACCGGCATCCGCAGCATGGCCCGGCTCAAATAAATTTAAGTTGGATAAGGATAAAAACGCTGCTGTCAGTATCCCAAAACCTGTAAGAAGAATTGTTGTTTTCATGATCTGTACTATTTAAACTCAGGGAACTATCGCTTTTTTTTTCCCTTTATGACACAAATTTAATAGCATAAAAAGGGTTAGAAGGTAAGAATCTGAGTGAAACGGAAAAAGTGGCAGGTGAAATGGCAATTTCCGCGAGTGAACCATAAATTGGTTTTGCTGAAGGAGGTTCAGAATTCAGGATTCATCCACTAAAACAGTGGTCGCCGCAAGCTAAACTTTGTATGAAGCTGAAGTGAAATTACAGGCCGGGCAGTATCAGGCTTTAAGCAACTGGTTGTACCGGGAAGGTCGTATGCCAAAGCTAGCCCTGAAACATTTGGTAAAATAGGAAGGGGATTGGAAGCCACTTGCTTTTGCAATCTGGGAGATCTGCCCGAATTGCCCGTGCATCAGGTCAAGGGCGCGTTTTAACCTGAATTCCCGTATAAAAATGTTAGGGGACTTTCCGGTCAGGCGTTTAAGTCTCCTCCGGAACTGGGCAGGGCTGAACCCTAATTCCCTGCTTAAGGTACTGACGGTAAATTGTGGGGATTGCCATAAGGTATTGGCTTTTTGTAGCAGGTTTATCAACATTTCTTCCTCCGCGTGTGCCAGGGAACGAATATGGTTTTTATCTATATGGGCCTTACGGTTTTCCTTTTCATAGAGGGCCTTTATATCGGAAGTAATTACGATTTCATGAGTTGGAAAATCACAGAGATACAGCACAGCGGAAATAAGTTCCCTGGCATCACATAAGTCTTTGTCCTGTGGGGAACCCGTGCTTATACCAATCTTGAACCTGCGGTTTTGCTCATCAAATTTCGGGGTAATATATTTAAAATCGGATTGGATCTTTAAAGCACACAATACGGCATTGGATGCAGTGGGGAATAAAACAAGGTATTCGTTGCTGTCCTGGCTGATGATTTTCGCTTCAAAATGGCGGAATGTTCTGGATACACTATTATGGAATTTCTGCCGGAATATGCTCAACTGCCCTACTCCCGGCCTGACCAATTTATTCCCTGTTTCCAGGACCATAAAAATACGGCTCCCGGATCCATCCCCAGCACTGTCTGCCTGGTATTGGTTTGCTGATAAGGTGGTTCCCTGTTTATACACTTTTACGAAGGTCCTTTAACATTTACTTATGCCCCCTGACTCAAAATAGTCCAGTACAGGATTTGTGTTCCGGCACCTCACAATAATAGGTTAAAATCACACACTAGTGGTTTCCCCCTACTACCTGAGTTTTCTTTTTGGTATTAAGCCAATACGCTGTATCCTAAGGTACTAAATTATTTTCAGTTCTGATTGATACAAGCCATACTCTTGCTAAAAATCTGCGGGGGTACAAAATTCAAAATGTATGCACTACGGTGATGCCGGCTGATTTGTTGGTATCCATAGCAGCTAACCTATCTGGCAGCTGTTCCAGTGGTATGGTATCCGTAACCATCCTGTTAAGATCCAGTCCCGCGGCTTCAATGAACCGGAACATATCTGAATATCGATGGGCTTGCATGCCATGGCTTCCCAGTATCTCCAGTTCCCTGGCAATAACCGTGGACATTGGAATGGAAGGAGTGGCATTTTCGCCGGTCATCAGGCCAACCTGTATGTGCTTACCGCGCTTCCGGAGGGAATTGATGGAATTGATACAGGTGTTGCGGTTGCCGAGTGCATCAACGGAAACCTGTACACCCCCTTGGCTGTATTCCAGCACGGCGGGGACAACATCTGTATGGGTGGCATTGATGACATGGTCTGCCCCCATTTCTCTTGCCAGTTTGCACTTATCATCTGTAATGTCAATCCCGATTACGATAGCCCCCAGGGACTTTGCTATCTGTATGGCGGATAGTCCCACTCCCCCACATCCGTGAATGGCAATAAAATTGCCTGGTTTCAGGTTGCCCTGGTCCCTGACAGCCCGATAGGCTGTAATAAAACGGCAGCCAAGGCTCGCGGCAGCCACAAATTCCATATTGGGTGGGATTTCCACTATGTTCTCATCCGCGTAGTCTATGGCTACATATTCTGAAAAGGATCCCCAGGCCGTAAACCCCGGCTGGAACTGGTAGTCACATACCTGTTGATTGCCGGACTTACATTGTTCACAATTTCCGCAGCCTCCTGCAAAAGGTACGGTAACCCGCTCCCCCCCTCTCCATTTAGTAACCTTTTTCCCTACTTCCACTAGGGTACCTGCCAATTCATGACCCGGGACGTGTGGCAATACAATGCCCGGGTCGTGACCCATCCAGCCATGCCAATCACTCAGGCATAAACCACTGGCGCCAAGCTGTATGATCACCCCATTTTCGGAAGGGATCGGGTCCTGAACATTCTGGATTGCAATTGGGTGTTGGAATTGTTCGTATACAGCCGCTTTCATTCGCCGGGAATTTTAACTGATCAAGAGAGTATGTCACCAAAAGTGGTCGGTTTTTACCGGGGAGCCTCTTCACTCAAGCTGGTAATTGGCGTGAGGAGTATTTTTCGGAATTCCACCTCGGAGCCTTCTGCCTGTACCGCTATCTGGCCGTTACTGGCCGTAGCATTGAACCCATAATTGACAAGGTCGCCATTAACCCAAACCTTGATTTTGTCACCCAGGCACTCAACGTACATGGTATTCCATTCCCCGAGTGGTTTTTCTGATCCATCGGTAAGGTTCATAATCCGGCGTTGTTTGCCTTCGGTAATACCCCATTCGGCCTCAGGGCCCCGGCGTTGAACCATATCATCTGTAGTGATGTCCTGCACAATACACCAGAAATCGCCTGCATTTTCATGCATCATTTGAACTTCAATGGATTTCGGGAACATTTTGTACAATGCCCTGGGGGTCGAGGCATGCACCAATACCCCACAATTGCCGGGCACGCCGGCAAAACGGTATTCTATTTCGAGTCGGTAGTCTTTATAGACCGAGTCAGTAATCAAATGTCCCGGCGGGGTTCCCAGACTCACCAGCATCCCGTCCCTGATCAGAAATGGATTGATGGTATTCGGGATACTATCCATTTCCGGGACGTCAACATGCCAGCCGGTTAGGTCCTTACCGTTGAAAAGGCTGGTTGCCCCCTGGGGCGAACCGCAACTTGCACTCAATACTATGAGGAAAATCAGGGCTATCTTGTCCATATCATATGAATTTAAATACTTGTTGTGGCTATATCACAAGGTATCATTTTCTACTGAAATTTCACTATGGGCAGCGGGAATATATACCAGCAATTGTTCTTCGCAATGCCGATATCGTAAGGTTTTAATATACCGGAACTGGTTCCGGGTATAAAACTCCGTCAAGGCGGATTCCTCTGTTGTGAGCCAATATCCCTGTTCAGGGTTTCTTTGAATCAGTGACAGTAGCCAGGCCGATCCGTATTTCTTTTTGCGTTGGTTTTCCGGAACCCAAACAAATCCGATATAATGGTAGCCTTTTGCTACCCAGCGGGTAGCTTCCTCCCTGAAATGGTCCATCTCAGGGGGCATTCCAAAAAAGACGATGCCCCCGGCGCAAATTTGCCCTGCCTCTTCCAGTATATATACCCGGGAGTGTTCCATGTATTGATCCCAGACCGGAACAATAGCCTCCTGCCAGTCGGGTGGCAGGGTATCAAAAAAGGCGAAGGCCTCATCCGTTATGTCTTTAAAAAAAGGCATTCTTATAATAGTCCCCAGGACCAGAGCTTATCCGAATCCTCCTGCCAGCGGTCCCCGATATCGGTCCGGTAATAACTGTTATTGACAATAAGGTTGTGGACCCTGTTATATACATTTCTCTGGGCATCCTTCATGGTGAGCCCAAGGCCGCTGATCAGAACGGCAATTCCCGTATCACCCGTAATCAGCCATTCGTCATTGATCTTTTTCACATGCATCGGATGCGCCCCCTCCTTCATATCCTTCTTAAAAATTACCACAGCGTCCTTGGAAAACAGCTCAAAGGTTTTCTGGTCGTCATACGGGAACGGGGGGACCACCACGTAAATGCCAACCTGAAAACCTTTCCTGACATTGATCTTAAAATTTTTGCCTGAGGCAAGCTTAAAGAAAAATTCGCCTATCGGTTCTGAAATCCCGGCACGCTGGATCATGATCTGCGGATATCCGAAACGGGAAGTGAATTCCAATGGGTAGATCCCGTTGCCATTCACAATACAGTTGATGTCAATATGCCCTACAAAATTATGGGTTGCCAGGGTGGCTTCAAATTTCTTCAGTGTTGCATCAAATATAGGCGAATCCTTTGTCCAGAACATACTGGTTCCCATC
>JBGTLT010000050.1:0-61716 GCA_041743975.1 Zeaxanthinibacter sp. | reverse complement strand
GCTGTTTCCCTTCTGCGCATAAAAGTTGGATGCCTGAATTTTAAGCCAGGAGTCATTGTGCTCTGTAGAGGGATTGGTATTGGCGATGATTCCTACTTTGTTTCTCCAGATAAATCTATAGGTCCCTGGTGAATTGATACGGACACTGTAATTGATGACATTGGTGCCCGGATTGTTAAATGCGCTGGGACCCCTGTAAGCAAGGTAAGAATTACCGGTATACGGATTACTTGCCGTCTCCCTCCTCCAGGTGGAAGGTGCTGATCCTGACTCGGCTTCAATTACCGCGATCCCATTGACCTCCTGGAACTGTGCTCCGTTACATTGGGCTTGCAGCTGCGAGAAGCCAATGGTGGTTAAAAATAGTAAAAGAGTAATTTTTAGTTTCATAATTATATGGATTGTGGGGTTACAAAAAGAAGAAAGTATTGATGTGAAATAGTGTTAATTTTTAAAATTGGATAACTGCTTATATATTCTTCAAACAATATTATGGGGATGAGCTGCTATTGACGCTCATTAGAATCCTAGATATTTCAAATTATGATCGATGAAATGATCGATTTTAACTACGAACTGCAAAAAAAGTTAATTTTTGCTAATAAAACAAATTGTAAGTGCCTTATTTTTAAATTAAAAGGATTCAATTCCAGCCGTATTTTGGAAAAGCAGCTAATTTCCGGTAGATCCGGATTCTGGTTGCGTGGAGAATGTAAATGGAGATGTCAGGAATAATTCGCGGGGTGGGCAGGATCCCGTTTTACAAACGGACGGGCAATACATGGAAAATCTGCAGAAGTATCTGTGATATAGGCAGAACGAATGGAAAGTCTGATCCCGGATTTAAAAGAAACCAAGGCCTGCCAGTATAAGGCATACGACCACGGAAATTAGGATAATTACCAAAACCACCACCATTACACTCAGGAATCCATTGAGGATCCTGGTGCCCGGGGTTAATTCTTCTTCCATAGTTGAAATAATTTAATACAATTTAAGCATAAATGCCTAAAAGTCATCACTATCCTGCCATATTTCGTCAAAATTGCTACACCCAATTGCACATCCGGGTTGAATTGCCCGTTAATCCGATAATCAGCATGTATCCTGTCACCCATGGTGGCCGGAACTTAACTCTTTCCCCAGCTCCTCCAGCGATCTTCCTTTGGTCTCCGGCATCATGAACATTACAAATAGCAGTTGCAGAACCATCATGAAGGCAAAGAATGCAAACACAGGCCCGGGCCCGATCCAACTAAATAGCAAGGGTACCGTGGAGGGGATGATGGCTGCCAGCACCCAATGAGTGGAACTTCCAAAAGCCTGTCCGGAGCTCCTGAGGTGGTTCGGGAATATTTCAGAAATAAAGACCCATATAACAGCACCCTGCCCAATGGCATGGGAGGCAATGAACAAAAATAAGAATATGGGTACCCAAAGCCCTCCCCACCCGAAAAAGAATGCGGCAGCAACCAGGGAGAGCGAAATAATATAGCCCACTGAACCAAAATACATCAGTTGCTTTCTCCCGAGTCGGTCAATAAGGAAAATTCCGAGAAACGTAAATACAAAGTTGGTCACCCCAATTCCAATACTACTTAGAAGGGCAGTGCTTTCCCCGAGTCCGGCTTCCCCGAAAATTCGTGGTGCATAATACAAAAAGGCATTGATCCCGGAAAACTGGTTGAAGAAGGCGATCAAAAATGCCAGGGTCAAAGGGAAACGATACTTCTTCATATATATGGTTTCCGAAGCGCTGCCTTGTTCGAGTTCATAGGCCATATCTGCCTGCAGGGATTCAATGGAGAGGGTCGGGTCGAGGGACTTCTGTATACGTCCTGCCTCTTCCACCCTGTTTTTGGTAAGCAGCCACCTGGGGCTTTCCGGGACGGTAAACACAAACAAGGTATAGATCAAAGCCGGGATCGCTTCCACACCCATCATCCATCGCCAGTCATCTTCACTGACGCCACTGAGCATATAATTGGACAGGAAGGCCATCAAAATACCAAAAACCAGCATAAACTGATAGAAGCCTACCAACCTTCCCCGGTCTTTGGCCGGGGCTACTTCGGATATATAGGCCGGGGCGGCTATGGTTGATGCCCCTACCCCCAAGCCGCCGATGAACCGGAAGGCTGCGAAGGTAACCGGATCATTCGCAAATGCAGATCCAATGGCAGATACGGTATATAAGATGCCGATCCATATCAGTGTTTTTTTACGGCCGATCCTGTTGGTGGGAAATCCACCGAATATGGCACCGACAACAGTCCCCCATAGTGCCATCCCCATTACGATGGCGCCATGGAAGCCATCAGAGGAATTCCATAATAACTGGAGTTTTTTATCGGCTCCTGAAATAACCACAGTATCAAAACCGAATAAAAAGCCGGCCAGGGCCGCGATTAATGAAATTCGAAGGATCTTTGAGTTCATACGGAAAGTTTTGCTGGTTTCCGTAAATCTAACAAAAAATGGATTAGAGGGGGAATTTTAATTAGGCGGTCATGGCACGTAATGTATCTATTGCAATTCGGGCGCGTTTTTCCTTAATCGTCCGGTCTGGTTTACCTTCTTCCGGTGTACCTTCTGAAGGCGACTCTTGTGGGTCCCTCCGGGGCCTGTTCTTGTCGTACTGAATTTCAAATGTGTTGCGAGGTTCCGAATCCATACGATCCCTTTTGTGGTCCTCACAGGAAAACAAAACCAAACAACAAAGCAACGTTGATGAAATCAGGGCAAATTTCATATCAAACAAGTATTAATACTTTAATAACGTGTTAATATGGTTAATTATTTGGATGCTTGCCCCCTTATTTTTACCTATATAGGACGCGTTGATCTGTCCGGCTTCCCGGGCAAGGCCGGTATCCCCCAATAGACCCATAGCTGCATCGGTAAATTCCTCCCCATTTTTTACAGAGATAATCCCCCTGAGGTGGACCAGGTCTTCTGCTTCCCTGAACCCCTTGTAATTAGGGCCTATGATCACCGGGATGGCAAAAACCGCCGGTTCCAGCGTATTGTGCAATCCCGTCGCGAACCCTCCCCCCACATAGGCGACATCAGCGTAACTGTATATTTTGGTAAGCAGTCCTATGATATCCACAACCAAAACCTGAAAATCCCCTATGGTGCCGGTTTCAATTTCAGAATAGCGTACGGTTTTTTTTGAGAGCCTTTTCAGGAGGTTTGCCATATGATCTGCATCCATTGTATGCGGGGCAATTACAAATTGTACGGCTAGTGTGCAGCTATTTATAAAATCAACCAAAAATTGCTCATCTTCTTTCCAGGTACTCCCTGCAACAAAACATAATTGTCCATTTTTGAATTCTTCCATGAACACGAGTTCATTGTTTTGTAGCAGAATTTCAGCTACCCGGTCAAAACGGGTATCCCCATTGATCGTTATGTCAGAAATACCAATGGATCTTAACAATTCATCGGATTCCTTGTTTTGAACAAAGAAGTGGGATACCATCCGCAGTGCCTGTCGCATAAATCCCCCGTAACCTTTAAAATAAACCTGCTGTTTTTTAAAAATTGCAGAAATCAGGATCACTGGAATGCCGTAATCCTTCAATACATTCAGATAATTGGGCCAGATCTCATATTTTACGAACAGGGCCACTTTAGGCTTTACCATTGCAACAAGCCGGCTTGCATTGGCGTATGTGTCCAGGGGCAGGTAACATATGAAATCAGCCGCATTACTGTTCTTTTTTACCTCATAACCGGAAGGTGAAAAGAAGGTAACCAGCACTTTATGGCCGGGGTATTGCAGCCGGAGTTTCTCAATAACAGGCAACCCCTGTTCAAATTCCCCCAGGGATGCCGCATGCATCCATATGATGTTGTCATCAGGTGAAATATTCCTTTCGAGGTATCCAAAACTTTGCGCACGGCCCTTTGTAAAGAGCCTTATTTTGGGGTTGAAGATGGCGATAATTTGAAGGGAAAATGAGGCAAAATGTACGGCCAGGTTATACAAGAAATACACGGACAAGATGTTTGCCGCTAAAATACGCTTCTTTGAGGAAATTCATTTGTGACCGTTCCTTAATTTTGTAATATTGCTTCAGCAGCATTTCTTATTGGAACCAAAACGCATTATGAAGAAAATTCAAATGGTAGACCTTGCAGGTCAGTACCAGGATATAAAAGGACAGGTTGATGGGTCTATTGCCCGGGTCCTGGAAACAGCTGCCTTTATCAACGGACCGGAGGTACATGCATTTCAGGAAGAACTGGAGGCCTATCTTGGCGTAAAGCATGTAATTCCCTGTGCCAATGGCACGGATGCCCTGCAGGTAGCCATGATGGGCCTGGGGTTGCAGCCCGGTGATGAGGTCATCACGGCCGATTTTACCTTCGCTGCAACCGTTGAGGTTATTGCCTTGCTTCAGCTGACTCCGGTCCTCGTGGATGTTGACCCGGAAACCTTTAACATCGATCCTGATGCCATTGCCCGGGCCATCACCCCAAGGACAAAAGCCATAGTGCCGGTACATCTTTTCGGGCAGTGCGCGGATATGGAGGCTATCCTGGCCATTGCCGGGCGGCACGATTTGTTTGTCATCGAAGACAATGCCCAGGCAATAGGGTCCGAATATACTTTTAAGGACGGAACAAAGCAAAAAGGAGGGACCATGGGGACCATTGGTACCACTTCCTTTTTTCCTTCCAAAAACCTCGGGTGCTATGGTGACGGGGGAGCTGTATTTACGGACGATGATGCGTTGGCACATACTATCCGAGGTATCGTAAATCATGGGATGTACCAAAGGTATTACCATGATGTAGTGGGTGTAAATTCCCGGTTAGACTCCATACAGGCTGCCGTATTAAGGGCCAAATTGCCTAAACTGGATGCCTATTGCAACAAGAGGAGGGATGCGGCCCGTAACTATTCAATGGCCTTTTCAGGGGTGCAAAACCTTGTAACCCCCGAAACTGTAAATGTGTGTTCCGGGATTTGTGATACGTGCGACTGCCATGTCTTCCATCAGTATACGCTGAAGATCACAAATGGCAGGCGCGATGAGCTCGCGGCACATTTGAGCAGCATGGAAATCCCGCATGGTATCTATTACCCGATCCCCCTTCATTCGCAAAAAGCCTATGCTGATGATCGTTACCGGGAATCCGAGTTTCCGGTTACCAACCAGCTTGTAAAGGAGGTCATTTCCCTGCCGATGCATACCGAACTCGATGACCAGCAAATTGCATATATCACCAAAAACGTGATTGAATTTATAAATTCTTAGCATGAAAATACTTGTGACCGGCGGCCTGGGATTCATTGGGTCCCATACCGTTGTGGAATTGCTTCAAAAAGGATATGAGGTGGTCATCATTGATGATTGCTCCAATTCATCGGAAAAGGTTTTGGATGGGATCCACAACATTACCGGCAAAAGGCCTGTTTTTGAGAAGCTGGACCTTCGGATAAAACCTGCCGTCCTGGATTTTTTCAAGAGGCATCCGGACCTGGAGGGTGTCATCCATTTTGCCGCTTCAAAGGCGGTAGGAGAAAGTGTTGAAAAACCACTCTTATATTACGAGAATAACCTCAATACGCTGGTCTACCTCCTTCAGGAACTCACCCAAAAGGATAAAGCTAATTTTATCTTCAGTTCTTCCTGCACGGTGTACGGGCAGGCAGATCAGATGCCCATAACGGAAAATGCCCCGGTAAAACCGGCGGAATCGCCTTATGGAAATACCAAGCAGATCGGGGAGGAAATCATCCGGGATACCTGCGCGGTATCCCCCCGACTCAATGCCATTTCACTTCGGTATTTTAATCCCATGGGAGCACATCCCAGCGCTGAAATAGGGGAACTCCCTATTGGGGTGCCACAAAACCTGGTTCCCTTTATAACCCAAACAGGGATTGGACTCAGGGAAAAGCTGTCCGTTTTCGGGGATGATTATCCTACGGCGGATGGCACCTGCATCCGGGATTATATCCATGTAGTGGACCTGGCCAAAGCCCATGTGGTTGCCTTAAACAGGCTTATAGAATCAGGGAACGAGGACAATTACGAGGTGTTCAATGTTGGCACCGGGAAGGGCAATTCAGTCCTGGAGGTCATAGCAAGTTTTGAGCGGGTTTCGGGAAGGAAGCTGAATTACAGTATTGTGGACAGGCGGGCTGGGGATGTCATACAAGCCTTCGCAGATACTAACAAGGCTTCCGAGGTACTGGGATGGAAATCTGCATCATCCCTGGATGACGCCATGAAATCGGCCTGGGACTGGGAACAGAAAATAAGGAATCAAAAATAACCGGAATATGAACAGATATCTGACCTGTGCCGCACTATTTTTCAGCATGGTCCTGACCGCCCAGGATCTATATTTGCAGTGCGGTTCCCTGGTGGATACCCAGACTGGGGAAACACTTACCCAAAAAACAATAATAGTATCCGGCACTACCATTAAATCCGTGGAAAATGGTTTTATCAACGGCCCGGAAGGGGCAACGGTCATAGATCTCAAAGATAAGACGGTACTGCCAGGTTTTATTGATATGCACGTACATATTGAAAGTGAATCAGGGCCCGACTCCTATCTCAGGCAATATACCCAAAATGACGCTGATGTTGCATTTGAATCGGTTGGGTATGCAAGGCGCACCCTGCTGGCGGGCTTTACAACTGTGCGCGATATGGGCGGAAGCGGGGTAAACATCAGCCTCAGGAATGCCATCAATACCGGGTTGGTGGATGGCCCCCGGATCTTCACGGCAGGGAAAGCCATTGCCACCACCGGCGGGCATGCGGATCCAACCAATGGGAGCAAAAAAGACCTGATGGGAGATCCGGGCCCCAGTGACGGGGTGATCAATTCGCCGGAAGAAGGGAAAAAAGCCGTACGCCAACGCTACAAGGAGGGCGCTGATGTTATCAAGATAACGGCAACCGGAGGTGTGCTGAGTATTGCAAAAAGCGGCAAAAACCCACAGTTTACGGTTGATGAGATTAAAGCTATAACGGAAACAGCCAGGGATTATGCCATGCTTACAGCAGCACACGCGCACGGTGATGAAGGGATGCAGCGCGCTATCCTGGGGGGAATTAAGACCATAGAACATGGCACCTACATGAGTGAAGCCACCATGGAGTTGATGAAAGAATACGATGTATACCTTGTCCCTACCATCTCCGCAGGTAAAAAAGTTGCGGAAAAAGCGGAAGTGCCCGGATTTTTCCCGGAGGTGATCGCACAGAAGGCCCGGGAAATTGGTCCCATAAGCCAGGGCACTTTCGCAAAGGCCTATAAAAAAGGTGTACCCATTGTGTTCGGCACCGATGCGGGGGTATTCCCACATGGGCAGAATGCCATTGAATTCGGGTTCATGTCGGAGGCCGGGATGCCGGTTATGGAAGCCCTGAAGGCGGCCACTGTCACCGGGGCTGAATTGTTGGGGATGGCGGGGGAACTGGGGCAATTAAAAGCTGGGTTTATAGCTGATATCATTGCGGTTGTTGCAGATCCTGTAATAAATGTCAAAACGCTTGAAAATGTAGTGTTTGTCATGAAGGACGGGAAAGTCTATAAACAATAGGACAACGGCTTCTTTCCTGTTTGATTTAGGGAAGGTGGCGGGCCGCCAGGTTACACGGAGTTACCCCTATTCAGCGGGGGAAGTTTTATTCAGGACTTACCCGTAAACCAAAATACCCCTCACCTACGTAAATAGCCTATGGTTTCCAATTTTTCTGACAGTCTCGAACTGTTGCATGCTGCGGTACAGGAAAAACTTTATCCCGGCCTTATTGCACAGCTTTCCAAAGATTTTGGCAGGGCCAATGTACCCATAAGCCTCAACGTAGTACTGTCCCCCCAGGAATTGCATGCTGTTTTACGGGAAAAGGTGTACTACCTCATCCTGGAAGGTTTTCCGGATTACCTGAACCTGATGTACTTTGTTGATGTCCCTGAAAAGGCCTTTAGGGAACTGATCTTTACAGATGTGGTGGAGGTGGCGGACCAGGTGGTTTTTCTGATCCTTAGGAGGGAAATGCAAAAACTGAAACTGAAGTCGCGATATACCTCCTGAGACCTTAAAAATATACCCTCACAAATGGCATCCAGGCATCTGAATAGATGCTTTTACCTTCGTCGTACAAAACATCATAACGGATACCTACCGTCACATTGCGGTTGCTGTAGCCTACCCCTAAAAACAAGGCAGGGGACCAGTAATTATCTACCAGGCTGCCTGTGGGGTTAGCGAGTTTCCGGTTGACCCTGAGTTGTTCCAATTCTGCCGACAACTGGATAACATCTATTGGATTGAAATAAGAAAGGATGCTTGCCCCATATGCCATTAATCTGGATTCATGAAATTTAGCGTAATTGAAGCCAAGGCCAAGCCCTATGGCGAAATAGTCATTGGCCTGGTAGATGGCGCTGGGAGATATCGCAGCATTGAAAGTATCATTTCCAAAGCCGAGGCCAAGGCCTCCGCCATAGCGTATTTTCTGCCAGAAGTCCCCTTGAGCGCGTATGCCCTGGGTATAGGAATCCAGAGGAAGGAGGGCAAAGATCAGGAATATAAAAATCATTTTTGAAAGGGTCGATTTTATATGTATCATTACGGCTGAATTTTGAAAATATTAGTTTGGAAGATAAACCTAATAACCTCTAAAAGTTGTATTTTTGATGAATTATTCTTGTAAAGTCATCGCTCATTTCAATGGATAAATATTCCTTTTTAAATACGGCACACACTTCCTTTTTTGCCGAATTATACGATCAGTACCTACTTTATCCGGACAGTGTTGAACCCAGTTGGCGGGCATTTTTCCAGGGATTCGATTTTGGCATGGAGAGTGGGCTGGGGGAGGCCGGAATTGCTTCTGCCAATGGAAGTCCGGTCCTGGACGAAACCCGGGATCCTGCCCTGTTTGGGACGCTGCAAAAAGAATTTCAGGTGGTCAGGTTGATAGATGGCTACCGGAGCAGGGGGCATTTGTTTACCAAGACCAATCCGGTCCGGGAGCGCCGAAAATACTCGCCAACCCTTGATATGGAGAACTTCGGCCTGACAGAAAAGGACCTGGATATCAATTTTAGTGCGGGGGAAATTATCGGGATAGGGCAGAATACATTGCGCGAAATAATTCAGCATTTAAAACGCATATACTGTGATGCCACCGGTGTGGAATATATGTTTATCCGAAGCCCGGAGCGGGTACAATGGATTCAGGACTGGCTGAATGTCAATGACAACCACCCGCAATTCAGCCCTGAAAGGAAAAAATACATCCTGAGGAAACTCAACCAGGCCGTTTCCTTTGAAACTTTTTTACACACCAAATATGTGGGGCAAAAGCGCTTTTCCCTTGAGGGGAATGAATCCCTGATTCCAGCGGTAGATGCCATTGTGGAACGGGCGGCGGAGCTCGGGGTGAAACAGTTTGTGATGGGGATGGCGCACAGGGGAAGGCTGAGTGTCCTCACCAACATATTTGGTAAATCTGCCAAGGATATTTTCAGTGAATTCGACGGCAAGGACTATGAGCAGGAGATCTTTGACGGGGATGTAAAATACCACCTGGGATGGACCTCGCAGCGGAAGGCAGAAAACGGGCAAATGATCAATATGAATATTGCCCCCAACCCATCTCATCTGGAAACGGTGGGCGCGGTGGTGGAAGGGATCACAAGGGCCAAGCAGGATGCCCATTACCCGGAAGATTTTTCCCGGGTATTGCCCATAGTGGTACACGGGGATGCTGCTATCGCAGGGCAGGGCATCGTTTACGAGGTAGTCCAGATGGCAGGCCTGGACGGATATAAGACAAACGGTACCATACATATCGTTGTGAATAACCAGATTGGTTTTACCACCAATTACCTGGATGGCAGGACCTCCACCTATTGTACGGATGTAGCCAAAGTAACCCTGAGTCCGGTCCTCCATATCAATGCAGATGACCCGGAAGCTGTGGTGCATGCGGCATTGTTTGCCCTGGAATACCGCATGCGGTTTAAAGGGGATGTTTTCCTGGACCTTCTGGGATACCGGAAATATGGCCACAACGAAGGAGATGAACCCAGGTTTACCCAGCCAAAATTGTACAAGGCAATCACCGCACATAAGAACCCCCGTGATATTTATGCGGAGAGGTTACTGGCCGAAGGGGTAATAGATGAGGGCTTCGTAAAAAAACTCGAAGACGAATACAAAAATAGTCTGGAAGAGGAACTGGAAGATTCACGTAAGGAAGACAAGACACAGATCACGCCATTTATGGCTGATGAATGGAGCGGTTTTCAAAATGCACGGGAATGGGAAATGATGGAACCCGTTGACACCACTTATGACCTGGATAAACTTACTAAAATTGCGGAATCACTTACAAAACTACCTAAGGATAAAAAATTCCTGCGCAAAGTGGAAAAACTGGTGAAGGACCGTAAGAATATGTTCTTTGAAAACAACAACCTGGATTGGGCAATGGGGGAACTCCTGGCATATGGTACCCTCCTGGAGGAAGGATATAATGTACGGATGTCCGGGCAGGATGTGGAAAGGGGAACTTTTTCCCACCGACATGCTGTCATGAAGGTTGAAGAAAGTGAAGAGGAGATTATACAACTGAACCAACTTTCTTCAGAACAGGGCAAATTCGAGATCTATAATTCCCTGCTTTCGGAATATGGGGTAGTTGGGTTTGATTATGGATATGCCATGGCCAGTCCCAATACACTTACCATCTGGGAGGCGCAATTCGGAGATTTCAGCAACGGGGCGCAGATCCTGATAGACCAGTATATATCAGCGGCAGAGGACAAGTGGAAATTGCAGAATGGGCTGGTAATGTTTTTGCCACATGGCTATGAAGGGCAGGGGGCAGAGCATTCATCCGCCCGGATGGAAAGATTCCTGCAACTATGCGCCAGGGACAATATGTTTGTAGCAGATTGCACGACACCGGCCAATTTGTTCCACCTGCTCAGGCGGCAGATGAAGGTAAACTTCAGAAAGCCCCTTATCATATTTACCCCCAAAAGCCTGCTCAGGCACCCGAAAGCGGTATCTGAAGTTGCCGAATTTACAAATGGCAGGTTCCAGGAAGTCATAGATGATGCAACAGCCGATGTCAGCAAGGTAAAAAGCCTGGTATTTTGTACCGGAAAATTCTTTTATGACCTGCTGGCAACCCGGGAAGAACTCCAAAGGGAAGACGTTGCCCTGGTGCGTGTGGAACAGCTTTTCCCCTTACCTTCGGAGCAGATGCGGGAGATCATTAAAAAATACAAACAGGCAGATGACCTGGTATGGGCCCAGGAAGAACCCCGGAATATGGGTGCCTGGAGCCATCTTATGATGTATGTAAGTGACGTTTCCCGATTCCGGGTAGCCTCCAGGCGATTTTACGCTTCCCCGGCAGCCGGAAGTTCGGTACGATCCAAGATGCGGCATCAGCAGGTCATTGACTATGTATTCGACAAGGAGAAGAACAATATGACCAGGAAGCAACAGAAAAGTAATATATAAAGGTATACAGGATGATTTTAGAAATGAAGGTTCCGTCACCGGGGGAATCCATAACCGAAGTAGAAATTGCAGAATGGCTGGTAAGCGATGGGGATTATGTGGAAAAAGACCAGGCCATTGCTGAAGTAGATTCTGATAAAGCTACACTCGAACTGCCGGCAGAAGAAAGTGGAACCATTACATTAAAAGCCCAGGAAGGAGATGCCGTGGCGGTCGGGGCAATAGTCTGTCTTATTGATACGAGTGCCAGGAAACCGGAAGGTGAAAGTAAAGCAGCAGCCAAGGACGCTAAAAAAGATGAAAGCCCGGACAGCAAGGCCGGGAAAGAGCCTGCCAAAAAACAGGAGGTGGCCCCGGAGAAGAAAAACAGCGAAAAGCCGGCCCGGCCCGAGCGGGTTGCCACAACCTATGCTTCAGGCGTTCCCTCTCCCGCGGCGAGAAAGATTCTGGACGAAAAAGATGTCGATGCGGCTTCGGTGGAAGGAAGCGGAAGGGATGGCCGGATTACCAAACATGATGCCATTGATGCGGTCCCTTCCAAAGGAAGTTCACATGGTGGCAAGCGGGGCGAAACCAGGACGAAACTCTCCATGTTGCGCCGGAAAGTAGCGGAACGTCTCGTATCTGCAAAGAATGAGACCGCCATGCTTACGACATTCAACGAAATAGATATGTCGGCCATTTTTGAGTTACGTCTCCAATATAAGGAACCATTCAAGGACAAACACGGGGTAAGCCTCGGTTTTATGTCCTTTTTCACAAAAGCGGTTATAAGGGCCCTGGGGTTGTATCCTACTGTCAATTCAATGATAGACGGCAAGGAAATGATCACCTATGATTTCTATGATATCAGCATAGCGGTATCCGGACCTAAGGGGCTTATGGTTCCCGTGATACGGAATGCGGAAAACCTTTCCTTCCAGGGCATCGAAAATGAGGTTAAACGGCTGGCGATACGCGCGCGGGAAGGTCAGATTACGGTAGATGAAATGACGGGAGGAACCTTTACAATCTCAAACGGAGGCGTTTTTGGCTCTATGCTGTCAACACCCATCATCAATCCCCCCCAAAGCGGGATCCTGGGGATGCATAACATAGTGGATAGGCCGATAGCCAGGGATGGCAAAGTCGTTATTGCCCCGGTCATGTTCGTGGCCCTCTCGTATGATCACCGCATCATTGACGGGAAAGAATCCGTCGGGTTTCTGGTGGCTGTAAAAGAAGCCCTTGAAAGCCCGGAGGAACTGCTGATGGATGGAAATGTCAAAAGGGCCCTGGAGCTATAGGGTTGACGGTTCCGGGCCTCCCGGAGTAGTTGCCTCTTATCTTTTGTGTTTCCGGGAACGCAGATAGATACAGCATTTTTCATAGTCGATGATTGCCTTCGACTTGCGGAGGATGTCAGCACCAATGATCCCCTCAACCGGCAGTGCCTTGTGGGTGATCAAAGCCTCATTCACATGGCCGAGGTCAAATAACACAATTTTCAATTTTTTGGTCTTCCAACTGCCTATTTCAAGGGTGTTTTTTGTGGAAAGCATCGTATGCATATTCGTGGCCCCTGCCCCTGCCGCCATAATTTCGGAAGCCTTTGAATTGAGTTTGAAGAAGTCGATCTTATCAAAACCCACGCAGGTGTTGGAGGCTCCCGTATCTACGATAAATCGGCCGGTGACACCATTCAGGGTAGCCGTGACCTCAATATGGTTGGTGGCCGTCAATACCAGGGGGATTTTTATGTAATGTTTCTTCTTCAGATAGGATTTGAGGTTCATTTTCTGCAGCTGTATGGGATGCGCTTACAAAGATACTTCTTATGACGCCATGATTTGCCGATTGCATTTTCCGCAAATATGATGGCAAGCTTATTTTGCGGAAGGCAATAGCCCGGAGTCTGAACATTACGGATGGGAATTATTATCCCGGCCATTTCGTTTATAGTGGTATTTTTGTCCTATGGTTCTGACAGATACGCATACACATCTTTACAGTGACAAGTTTGAAGCAGACAGGGATTTGGTTATCCGCAATGCCATCGATAAAGGGATTGAACGGTTCTTTATCCCCGCCATTGATTCCTCCCATACCGAGGCGATGCTCCGGTTGGAAGAATCCTACCCGGACAAGGTGTTTCTAATGACAGGCCTGCATCCCACAAGTGTAAGCGAAAGCTATAAAACGGAACTGGAACATGTTGAAGGCCTCCTTGCCCGGCGTAAATTCGTCGCCATTGGAGAGATAGGGATTGACCTTTACTGGGACCGTTCTTTTCTGAAGGAGCAGGTGGCTGCCTTCAGACATCAGATTGGGTTGGCGAAAAAGTATAGATTGCCAATTGTTATCCATTGCAGGGAATCATTTGATGAAATATTTGAGGTGCTGGAGGACGAAAAGGGACAAGACTTATTCGGGATCTTCCATTGTTTTACAGGGACGCACGATCAGGCGAAGAAGGCCATTGGATACCGGATGAAACTGGGAATAGGGGGGGTAGTGACATTTAAGAATGGCAGGATCGATACATTTTTGGGACAGATACCCCTTGATCATATTGTACTGGAAACAGATTCGCCTTACCTCGCACCACTGCCTTTCAGGGGCAAACGCAACGAAAGTGGCTACCTGATCCATATACTGGACAAGCTATCGGAAATTTATGGGGTTGATACGGCTCAGGTTGCGGCGGTCACTACTGCCAATTCAAAGGAAGTATTCGGGGTTTAAGCGCTGAAGAGAAACACTAGCTGGTCCTTCTGGAAGTTGGCCCGGCTATCAAAAAGTTCCAAATGCTGCCCGTAGCGTATTGCGGGATCAAAATAGTATTACATTGAAGAAAAAGACAAAGATCCTCCTTATATACACCGGGGGAACCATCGGGATGGTAAAGGATTATAAATCCGGGGTTTTACGGGCATTCGACTTTAAAAAACTGGTATCCAACATACCTGAATTAAACTTATTGGATTGCGATATAGAAAGTATATCATTTAAAAGGCCTATAGATTCTTCCAACATGAATACCGACCATTGGACATCCATGGCAACAATTATAGGGGATAACTATGAGAAATATGACGGATTTGTAGTGCTGCATGGGAGTGATACCATGAGTTATACCTGCTCAGCCCTGAGCTATATGCTGGAAAACCTGGCCAAACCCGTTATTCTCACAGGGTCGCAACTCCCCATAGGTGACCTGCGGACCGATGCAAAGGAAAACCTGATTACCTCCATACAGATCGCTTCTTTACAGGAAAAGGGAAAACCGGTCATCCGGGAGGTTTGCCTCTATTTTGAATACAAACTTTACAGGGGCAACAGGACTACCAAATTGAATGCGGATCATTTCCAGGCCTTTGCCTCCCTAAACTACCCGGCCCTTGCGGAGTCCGGGGTGCATTTGAAAGTCAACAGCGAACATTTACTGCGAGATGACAGTGGCAGGGATCTGGTTGTACATACGAGGCTCGACAACAGGGTGGCCATCCTGAAATTATTCCCAGGGCTCAACCGGGCAGTTGTGCAGCGCACCCTGGAATGCCCGGATCTTAAGGCGCTCATCCTGGAGACCTATGGTGCCGGGAACGCCCCTATGGACAGCTGGCTGCTGGAGGATCTCCAGGCGGCCCTGAACCGCGGACTGCATATTGTCAACGTAACGCAATGTGCCGGGGGCAGTGTAATCATGGGGCAGTATGAAACCAGTGAAGCACTGCAGCGGATGCAGGTTATCAACGGGAGGGATATCACTACGGAGGCAGCCATCACCAAACTGATGTACCTTCTGGGAAGCGGGGTATCGGATAAATCCTTTAAAACAGTTTTTGAAACGTCCCTGAGGGGGGAAATGAATTGAAATTAACCCTGCTAAAAATTTCGGGAACTAATTTTTTTTTTGTTTATTGCTCGCCCCTTAAATGGGGAATTAAGAGAGGTGGCCGAGTGGTCGAAGGCGCACGCCTGGAAAGTGTGTATACACCACAAGTGTATCGAGGGTTCGAATCCCTTCCTCTCTGCTCAAAAGATGAAACTACCACGCCGTTGTATTCCAAAATCCAGCGGGTGTCAAAAGCCAGCTTTTGTAAACCTGTGCAGATTTTGGAATACAAATTGGCCCAGCCAATTTGGGTTTCATTATGCTTGTACAGCCCACTGTTGGGGGTGTGGGGATCAACGCAGTTAATCCCTTCCTCTCTGCAAAGCCGGGTTAAACCAATCATCGATTCCGGGATTGAAGACTTCAAAGGATGACCTTCATTGGGGATCGGGCAGGGGGTTCATCCCATTAAGGTCCGGGTGGAATCGAAGCAGGAAATGGATAATTAAAGTTTTGATTGCAATATACTTTTGATTACCTTTCTTGAAATATCCCCCCGGTACAGAAAAGGATTATGCAATATTCAGAAGGCGGAATTACTTCTGAAGACAACTTCCGAAACCTTTGTAAATACGGAAAGATTTAATTTTTTAATTGTATTTTTTTTTTATCTTTAACCCTATTAACTAACTAAATTTAAGTTTGAAAGAAATGAAAAAATTATTCTCAATCCTGGCCATGGCTGGGCTATTTGTCTTAAGCACAAATACAGTTAGCGCTAATGCGAACGTACTACTTTCGAATCTGTCTTCCACAGTGGCTGCTGCTACAGTTATGCTTCAGGATGAAGCTGCTGCAGAAACTGAGAAGGGCTTTACCCAAGTATTAAAGGAGCAGTTCATCCAGGGAGGCGCAGGCTTCATGGGGATCGTTTTGCTGTGTTTAATCTTAGGCCTTGCAGTTGCTATTGAAAGGATCATCTTTTTGAACATGGCCAGTACCAATACCACCAAATTAAGACAACAGGTTGAGGATGCACTTGCCTCAGGGGGTGTTGAAGCAGCCAAGGAAGTTTGCAGGAACACAAAAGGCCCGGTTGCCTCCATTTATTACCAGGGTCTGGACAGGGCCGGTGAAAGCATTGAATCAGCTGAAAAGGCCGTAATCGCTTACGGTGGTGTACAAATGGGACAACTCGAAAAGAACGTATCCTGGCTTACACTGTTTATTGCGGTAGCTCCGATGCTCGGGTTCATGGGTACGGTAATCGGTATGATACAGGCCTTCCAGAAAATTTCTGCTGTTGGGAATTTAAGTGCTTCCCTGATCGCAGGTGATATACAAGTGGCATTATTGACTACGGTATTCGGACTTATAGTGGCGATTATTCTACAGATTTTCTATAATTATATCATTGCGAAAATTGATAGTATTGTAAATGACATGGAGGATTCCTCCATCATTTTGATCGATATGTTGGTAGACCACAAAAAGTAATTCGGACACTTAATACAAAAGCATTATGCACAAAATAGTTAAAATAATTCTGGTTGTATTGGGACTTATTGGAGCCGTGTTATGGTTTCAGCTTCCGGATCAAAACGTCCCTGTGGGACAGGCAGTCGAAAACGGGGCAATGAACTTTATGTTTATCATCACCTACATCCTTTTGGGGATCGCCATTTTAGCGAGCCTGCTCTATTCCCTGATCGGTTTATTTTCTAAACCACAGAGTCTTAAGAGAACCCTTGTTGTAATCGTGGGTTTCCTGATTGTTGTCGGAGTGTCTTACGTGTTAGCTGACGGGGCCGATGGAACCGTTGAAGCAATGGCTACCAAAGGGATTAATACAAGTGAGTCCACGGTTAAAAAAATCGGAATGGGGCTCAATGTATTTTTCATTCTTACCATTATTGCCGTTGGGGCAATGCTTTGGGGAGGAGTTAAAAAAATGACCAGTAGATAATAATTAAAAGATAAAGCTATGCCACGAAGAGGAGGAGTACCAGAGGTAAATGCCGGTTCGATGGCGGACATCGCATTCTTACTACTCATTTTTTTCCTAGTGACAACCACTATCGAAACAGATGCAGGTTTGGACAGGATGTTGCCGCCGATGGAGCCGCCCGATGAAAATGTCATTATCAGGCAAAAGAACATCTTTACGGTAAATATCAACAAGAATGGCCAGTTGTTGGTAGAAGAAGAACTTACCGATCTCAAGGACCTCAGGGCAAAGGCCATTGCATTTTTGGATAATGGGGGCGCACCGACCGGGGATCCCTTGTATTGTAATTATTGTAAAGGCAAGCGGAATCCCGATTCCTCCGATAACCCGGATAAGGCCATCATCTCCCTCAAGAATGACAGGGAGACCAAGTATTCCACTTATATAACAGTGCAGAATGAATTGGTAGGTGCCTATAATGAGCTGAGAAACCGGGAGGCTCAAAGGCTTTATAAAAGGGATTTCACAGAAATGGAATCACTTTTCCTCAACCCGGAAACCCCATCCAGTGTACGGGATGAATTAAAGGAAAAAGTGAAAAAGGTTCAGGAGTTGTTTCCTCAGAAATTATCAGAAGCGGAAACTGCCACCAGTAATTAACAAGCAGCTAAAAAAAATAATATGTCAAAATTCAACAAGAAAAAAGGTGCAGCCTTGCCTGCGGTAAACACCGCATCTTTGCCGGATATAGTCTTTATGCTCTTGTTTTTCTTTATGACAGTAACCGTGATGAAAGACAGCACCATAAAGGTGGAAAATACGCTGCCATACGCCAGTGAGACCAAGAAACTGGAAAAAAAGGACAGGGTATTGTATATTTATGTTGGGAAGCCTACCCCGGAATATCAGAAAGTGTACGGGACAGAGCCTAAGATCCAGTTAAATGATAAATACGCAAGCGTTTCTGAAGTTGGGGATTTTATTTTACTGGAAAGGGCCAAAAAGCCACAGGAATTGCAAAATGTATTGACCACAGCCTTAAAGGTAGACAAGGATGCGAACATGGGTTTGCTTTCCGATATCAAACAGGAGTTGAGAAAGGTAAATGCATTAAAAGTAAATTATACAACGTATGAAGGCGACGCCTTCAGGAATTTAGAATAGTTTATTTCAAACTTAATTAATACCGGAAAGCACTTCAGAAATTGGTTTGAAGTGTTTTTTTTTGGTAGCTATCCTATTTATTATTTTACCTTTATTCCGGTATGAAGCGTCATTTGATTATCCTCGTTCTTACAGTTTCCGCTAGCCTTTCCGCACAAGCTGAAACAGATACGGTCGCTGTCGATCCGTTGTACCTGGAGGATCAGTTTTATATTGGGCTAACCTACAATTTCCTGTTGAATAAACCACAGGGTGTCACCCAACGGAATTTGTCATATGGCTTAATGGTAGGTTTTATTAAGGACATACCCCTGAACCGTAATAGAAATATTGGATTGGGCGTAGGAGCAGGCTACTCGGTTACCTCCTATAACTACAATTTACTGGCCGAAGAAATGGGTGACGGCTATCAGTATTCCGTCCTGGATGGCAGTAGCTTTAAGAGGAACAAAATAGAAACCCATCTTATAGAATTCCCCCTCGAATTCCGATGGCGGAATTCAACCCCTCAAAATTTTAAATTCTGGCGTATCTATACGGGTTTCAAGTTTGCATATGTCGCTGGCAGTCGCTCCAAGTTTGTAGGGAACTCAGGCAAACAGTCTTTTGATAACACCGATACCACTAACTTCCAGTATGGCTTGATGCTGAACTTTGGGTACAATACTTTTAATATCCATGCATATTACGCACTCAATGATCTTTTTCAAAACGGGACAGTAACGACTACCGGGGAAAGCATTGGCTTTACACCCCTGAGGATTGGGATCATATTCTATATTTTGTAATTCCCCGGACCTGCAGGTTTTCAATATGCTGCCGTATGTATGGGGATCCGTCAGAGGCTAAAGACAACATTCCACACAGATCAGAGCCAAAACTGTATCATCAGTAATTGTGATACAAACCCCAACAGGAAGCCAATGAGCATTTCTGCCCTGCTGTACAGGTGTAGGTAAAGTCCGGCCGTAGCGGCAAATCCTGCGGCCAGGGTGCACATGCTGATCGCGAGGGTGAGGTTGATCTCAAAATGGATGCTCAGTGCAACGAGGAACATCAGAAGGCTCCCTATCCCGGTGAGGTGCAGGCTGCTTTTGTAATTCAATATTACAAGCAACAGGGAACTGGCATTGGCGGCGATTAAGCCAACAAAGAAAAAATAAAGCTCTATGTTGTAATTATCGGGGATTACCTTGAACAGTACAATGAAAAGCAGGAGTAAACTTATAATCAGGGGGTATTTGCGTTCCGGCCTCCCTGGCATCAAGCCGGTTTGTACCAATCCCAGGTTTTTGAGGATCAGAAAACAGATTACCGGGATGACGACAGTCAGGATAAATATGGGGAGGATATTGGCGCTCTGCATCTCCAAAGGGCTGTATTTGGGCGTCACCACAAAGTAAATGAGGGTACCTGCGAACGGAATATAAAGGGGATGGAAAAGGTAGGATAGAATGGTAAGGGACAGCTTCATTATATCTGCTTTCTCAGCCGTGCCACTGAGATACCCAGCTGTTCCCGATATTTGGCGATTGTCCGCCTTGCAATGGGATAGCCTTTTTCTTTAAGGATAGCGGCAAGGCGATCGTCGGTAAGGGGCCTTCTCTTTTCTTCTTCGGCGATCACGGTTTCGAGAATTTTTTTGATTTCCCGGGTGGAAACGTCTTCCCCCTGTTCATTCTTCATGGACTCCGAAAAATATTCTTTGATCAATTTGGTGCCATAAGGTGTATCTACATATTTGCTGTTGGCGACCCTCGATACTGTGGAAACATCCATGTCAATGGAATCAGCGATGTCCTTTAGGATCATGGGCCGTAACTTGCGCTCATCACCCGTCAGGAAATATTCTTTCTGGTAGTGCATAATGGCATTCATGGTAATATAAAGGGTTTGCTGCCGTTGTTTGATCGCATCTATAAACCATTTTGCCGCATCAAGTTTCTGTTTGATAAAGAGGACTGCATCTTTTTGGGACCTCGATTTGTCCTTTGCAATTTTATACCCCTCCAGCATATTATTATATTCCCTGGAGACGTGTAATTCCGGGGCATTACGGCCGTTCAGGGTTAATTCCAGTTCCCCATCGACTATACGAATGGCAAAATCCGGAACGATATGTTCAATGACCTTGTTGCTCCCGGAATAGGACCCCCCTGGTTTGGGATTTAATTTCTCAATCTCATGGATGGCATCCTTCAGCTGGGCCTCACTGACATTGTGTTTCTGTATCAGTTTTTTGTAATGTTTCTTGGTAAACTGGTCAAACGACTTTTCCAGGATAGTGATAGCCAGTTGAACTGCCGGCTGCTGTTCTTTTCTTTTGAGTTGGATGATAAGGCATTCCCCCAGGGATCTTGCCGCCACCCCGGGAGGATCCAAATCCTGAACCAGCTTCAGGATCTTTTCAATTTCTGCTTCCTCTGTATAGATGTTCTGGGTGAAGGCCAGATCGTCCATAATATCGGATATGGGCCTTCTTAAATACCCGCTTTCATCAACACTGCCTACAATAAATTCGGCAATTGCCCATTCCTGGTCATTCAAATACTCTGTATTCAACTGGGTGATAAGGTATTGATTGAAGGAAATGCCTGCCGCATAGGGCACGCTCTTTTCCTCATCGTCCGCACTGTAATTATTGCTTTTTGTCCGGTAATCAGGGATCTCGTCATCACTTAAATAATCATCTATGTTGATGTCATCCGCATTGATGGCCTCACTGTCATTTTCAGTTTCATAAGTGTTTTCCTCATAATCATCCTCCAGACTATCCATATCCTCCTTTCCGGTCTCCAGTGCCGGATTTTCTTCAAGTTCCTGTTTCAGTCGCTGCTCAAATGCCTGGGTAGGCAATTGTATCAACTTCATCAACTGGATCTGTTGGGGAGATAGTTTCTGCGATAATTTAAACTGTAGATGTTGTTTTAGCATTAGGATTTGATACTATGTGCCTTATAAAGTTAAAGATTTCAAATTAAAACTCGGCATTTTGGGGCGTACGGGGGAATGGGATAACATCCCGGATATTCCCCATACCGGTTGCAAACTGTACAAGCCGTTCAAATCCAAGTCCAAAACCACTATGTACCGCAGAACCAAATTTGCGAAGGTCCAGGTACCACCAGAGTTCTTTTTCGTCAATATCCAGGGCGTTTATTTTCTCCCGGAGCACCTCCAGGCGCTCCTCCCGCTGCGAACCCCCGACGATCTCCCCAATTCCGGGGAATAGGATATCCATGGCCCGAACAGTCTTCCCGTCATCATTTAAACGCATATAGAATGCCTTTATTTTCGCCGGATAATCAAATAAGACTACCGGGCATTTAAAATGCTTTTCCACCAGGAACCGTTCGTGTTCACTTTGGAGATCAGCTCCCCACTCCTCAATAGGGTATTTGAATTTTTTCTTTTTATTCGGCGTGCTATTCCGAAGGATATCTATCGCTTCGGTATACGTCACCCTCTTAAAAGGTGTATCCTTTACAAACAGTAGCTTTTCAGTAAGGTTCCGCTCACTGCGCTCGGCCTGAGGTTTGGTTTTTTCTTCATCCAACAATCGTTGTTCCAAAAAATGGAGATCTTCGGAACAGTTTTCCAGGATGTACCCTATAACACTTTTGATAAAGTCTTCTGCCAGGCTCATATTGGCATTCAGGTCATAAAAAGCCATCTCAGGCTCTATCATCCAAAATTCTGCAAGGTGCCTTGAGGTGTTGGAGTTCTCCGCCCGGAAAGTTGGCCCAAAGGTATAGACTTTCCCCATGGCCATCGCGTAGGCTTCTGCCTCCAGCTGACCGGAAACGGTTAGCTTGGTCTCTTTGCCAAAAAAGTCGGATCTGTAATCCACATCACCTTCATCAGTTACAGGCGGGTCAAGGTCATTGAGCGTAGTGACCCGGAACATTTCGCCGGCTCCTTCCGCATCCGATCCAGTGATAATGGGGGCATGGAAATAAAAAAAACCATTCTTTTGAAAATACTGGTGTATGCCGAATGACAAGGCAGACCTTACGCGCATTACCGCCGCAAATGTATTGGTGCGTATCCTTAAATGTGCCTGCTCCCTGAGGAACTCCATGGAGTGTTTCTTGGGTTGTATTGGATAGGTTTCCGGATCAGCAGGCCCGTGGATATAAATATCACCTACCTGGATCTCCACCTGCTGCCCCTTTCCCGTGCTTTCCACCAACATTCCGGTTACCCGGATGGCGGCCCCGCTTGTTATTTGCTTTAAAAGGGTTTCATCAAATTCTTCAAAATCCACCACGCACTGGATATTTTGGATGGTAGACCCATCATTAAGGGCAATAAACCGATTGCTCCTGAATGTCCTAACCCACCCGTTGACTACCACCTCTTTTATCATGGGTGGTTCCTGCAGCAAATATTTAATACTATATACGTTCATTCAAATGCAATTCTTACATGAGTGGCAAAGATAACTTTTTGATAAAAACTATGTTATCAATGCCGGTCATAAATAATGGAATTGAGGGTGCTATTGAGGCGCATTATCCTCATCATGGGGGAGGATGTCTATCTGTGGCTCTTTCAGCACCTTTTTATTCGCTATGCTCCTTTCCAGGGAAATCAGCAGGGAGGGCAATAGTATAAGGTTGGCGAGCATGGCAAAGAGCAGCGTGGCAGAAACCAGGGATCCCAGGGCTACCGTTCCCCCAAAATCGGAGATAACGAAAACAGCAAATCCAAAGAATAATACGATAGAAGTATAGAACATACTTACGCCCGTTTCCCGCAAGGCTGCATATACCGATTTCTGGATGCGCCATTGGTTAGTGGTGAGTTCCTGCCTGTATTTTGCCAGGAAATGGATGGTATCATCTACAGAAATCCCAAAAGCTATACTGAAGACGAGAATTGTGGAAGGTTTTATGGGGACCCCAAAATAACCCATTACCCCCGCTGTGATGACCAGGGGCAGTAAATTGGGGATCAGGGAAATGATGATCATTCGGAAGGACCTGAACAGGAAGGCCATAAACAATGCGATCAGGAATATGGCAAATGCCAGGGATAATATCAGGTTTTTTACGAGGTATTTAGTCCCCTTCAGGAATAACAATGCCTTCCCCGTCACGGTTACTTCATAGCGGTCGGCAGGGAATATCTTGGCAATGTTTTCCCGAATCCTTTGTTCGATCTCCTCCATGCGTTCGGTTTTCACATCCCGCATAAATGTGGTCATCTTGGCAATCTGTCCGGTACTGTCTACAAAACTTTTCAGGAGATTCCCATTTCCACCCGAGTTTCGGACCACTTCCATAATAAATGTATTCTCCTGGGCCGTGGGCAATTGGTAGTATTTGGGGATCCCGCTGTAATAAGCCTGTTTGGAGTATTTAACGAGGTTGACAATAGAGATCGGCTTGGAGAGTTCCGGAATCTCCTCTATCAACTTGCCCAATTCATCAATACGTCTCAGGGTTGGAGGCGTTAAAACGCCCTTTTCCCGTTTCGTATCTATGACAATCTCAACAGGCAGGATACCATCGAATTCTTCTTCAAAAAATCGTATGTCCTCAAAAAAACCGGCCTTTTTGGGCATGTCCTCAATGGGGCTCCCTGAAATATTGATCTGATATATACCGATGATGCTCACTACCAGCAGAACCAGGGATACGATGTATACTGTGATCCTCCTTTCCCGAACGATCCGTTCCATCCAATTTACAAAAGTATCTATCCACCGGGTGTTCAGGTGTTTGAGATGTTTGGTGTTGGGCAGCGGCATAAAACTGTAGATGATGGGGATGATCATCAGGGACAGCAAAAATATCCCGATAATATTGATGGAGGCTACGATCCCGAATTCGGTTAGTAACTTGCTGTCCGTAATGATAAATGTCGCAAACCCGGAAGCAGTTGTTACGTTCGTCATCAGCGTCGCATTCCCGATCTTGGAAATTACCCGCTGTAACGAGAGTGCCTGGTTGCCATGTTTTTGAACTTCATGTTGGTATTTATTGATGAGGAATATGCAATTGGGGACCCCTATGACAATGATAAGCGGGGGGATGAGTGCTGTAAGGACTGTTATCTCATATTGCAGCAGGCCCAGTATGCCGAATGCCCACATAACCCCAATGATCACAACCAGCATGGTTATCAGGGTTGCCCGCAAACTTCGGAAGAAAAAGAAGAATAGGAGGGAGGTAACGCCCAAAGCCGCCAGGATAAACCTCCCTATTTCATCAATGATATTCTGGGAATTCATCGTGCGAACATAGGGCATACCGGAGATGCGCACATCCAGGTTGGTTTCGGATTCAAAATTATTCACGAGGGTCTGGAGGTCCTGTAAAATAAAATCCTTCCGCACGGAGGTATTTACTATATCCTGGTCCAGGTAAACGATGGAACGGATGGTCCGGCTTTTTGCATTGTAAATGACGTTGTCGTAAAAGGGGAGCTGTGTGAAAAGGTGCTTCGTAAGACTGTCTATTTCGCGTGGGCTGGTGGGTGCAGTCTTTATAAATGTCTGCAATACAAACCGCTGGCCGGTTGTGTCTTTTACCAGTTCCTGCAGGTTTTCTGTTGACAATACAAAATCTACCTCAGGGAAAGCATCCAACTGTTTGCTCAACCGGTTCCATCGGTTAAAATTTTCGGGGAGGAACAAGGCGCTGTCGCGAACGGCCAGGACCACTGCATTGCCTTCTTCCCCAAATAGCCTGAGGAAGGAGAGATATTCCTGGTTGGTAGGGTGGTCATCGGGTAGCAGATTGGCCTCCGAATTGGAGAACCGCATTTTATCCCATTGAAAGGCCAGAAATACGGTTATTGCCACTATTCCAACCAGGATACCAATTCTGTTTCGCAGGATGATCCTGGCTGTTTTGGCCCAAAAACCGTCCATAAGCTTGCCTGCCATTCTTTATTTTTGTCGGGAGTAAAGGTAGAAAATGAGAAGTTCTGTTCCTAGAAAGCCTGCAGTAAAAACAACTACTTAATTAGCCCCGCCACCATTTTGTGCCGGTAAAAATTCCGTAATTTAGGTCCTCATTTAAGCGAAGTACCTTGAAAAGACGAAAATTCATTTCGAAGACGGTATGGGGTGCCATGGCAACTACCCTGGGTGCCGATATTGTCTACGGTGCTGTACTGCCTTATGGCTACACTCCCCTGGCATTGCAGGGGGATGACCCTTTTAAATTATTCAGCAAAGACAGGCGCATGGTGGTTTTAGGAGACAAACCCTGGAATATGGAGGCCAAAGCCCACCTGTTAAATGACCGGGTAACTCCCAACGAATATATGTTCATCCGGAATAACGGGCTCCTTCCGGATGAAATCGATGCCGAGACCTGGACATTGAAAATAGACGGGGAGGCGGTACAGAAGGAAAAGACCTATACCCTGTCTGAATTGAAATCAAGATTCAAACCCTACTCATACAACCTTACTCTGGAATGCGCGGGGAATGGCCGGAGTGAATTCAGCCCCCCGGCACAGGGGAACCAATGGAGCATAGGGGCCGTCTCCTGTGCCAAATGGACCGGTGTGCGGTTTAAAGACGTGCTCCTGGATGTTGGCATGAAAGACAACGCGGTCTACATCGGATATCACGGCCGCGATATCCATCTGAGTCGGGACCCCGGAAAAGAGCCCATATCACGGGGCGTTCCTGTTTCCAAAGCACTGCAGGAGGAAACCCTTCTGGCATTTCAGATGAACGACAAGGACATTCCTTTGGTTCATGGCTATCCTTTGCGATTGGTCGCGGGGGGATGGCCTGCCTCTGTGTCTGGAAAATGGATCAACAGGATCAGTATCCGCAACAGGGTGCATGACGGTGAAAAAATGATGGGCGATTCGTACCGTATCCCTTGTGACCCCGTTGCTCCTGGTGAACGGGTGGCGGAGGAAGCGTTGTGTATCATTGAATCCTTGCCGGTTAAATCGCTGATAACCTATCCAAGGTCCGGGGCAATCATCCGAAAGGGGGATTCCTTAAAGGTCAACGGACATGCATGGGCTGGTGAACAGGAAGTCAGGAATGTGGAATACTCGGTGGATTTCGGGTCAACCTGGAGGGCATGCTCCCTTGAAAAGCCTGTCAATCGGCTTGCATGGCAGCACTTTTCGGCTACCATCCCGTTTTCACAAAAGGGATACTATGAGATCTGGGCCCGTGCAACGGACACCAACGGCCAGGGACAACCCATGGTAATACCTGCCTGGAACCCAAAAGGCTACCTTAATAATGCCTGCCACCGTATAGCCATTAAAGTGGAATAAATGACAAGGAATACTACATTCTGGAAAATGGAACGGATGGTATTCCGGTTCCTCATTGTTATATGCGCCCTGGTACTGGTGGTTGCTATTGCCACGCTCTATTTCCGGGGAGAGGGCACTTCTGATCAGAGGAAGGAGGAAGAGTCCGGATATATAGCGGTCCCTGCTGATGATTTTGACAGGATAGAGAATGGCATCCATGTTCGTACGGGCCTTATTGCCGCGGAAGGCCTGAAGGAAACTGTCAATAATTGCACAAGCTGTCATTCTGCCGATCTGATTATACAGAACAGGCTGGACCGGGACGGGTGGATTGCCAATATCCGCTGGATGCAGGAAACCCAAAACTTATGGGACCTGGGGGACAATGAGGAGATCATTGTCAATTACCTGGTTGGGAATTATCCCCCGGTTGAGAAAGGTCGCCGGGAAAATCTGAAAGATTTGGATTGGTATGTATTGAAGCAATGAAAGGACTTATGCAAACAAAAATTGCTTCCGGCATCAAACCTTCATAATTTCCGCTTCCTTGTTTTCCAACAGGCTGTCAATCGTTCGGGTAAACTTGTCCGTCAGGGCCTGAACATCTATAACCGCATTTTTCTGAAGGTCTTCCGAGATATCGAGGTCTTTAATTTCCTTGTTTGCTTCCTGCCGGGCACTGCGCACGCTTATTTTCGCTTCCTCCGCTTCCGCTTTGGCCTGTTTAACCAATTGCACCCTTCGCTCTTCCGTTAGCGGGGGTACATTGATAATGATCACATCCCCATTATTCATTGGATTGAAGCCCAAATTGGCGTTCATAATGGCTGTTTCGATTTCCTGGAGCAGGTTCTTTTCCCAGGGCTGTACGGAAAGGGTACGCGCATCCGGGGTATTGATATTGGATACCTGGGATAAGAGGGTTTGCGAACCGTAATAGTTCACCAATACAGAAGAGAGCATCGCGGGGCTGGCCTTCCCGGCACGGATTTTAACAAAAGCCTTTTCCAGGTGCGAAATGGCCTGTTCCATACCTTCTAAAGTTGTATCGAGAATCAGTTGAACATCTTCGTTCATATGCTAAAAATTATTTAAGGTAAAATGCGAAAACTATACCAAACTTATAAATTTACGACGGTGCCTATATTTTCTCCGGATACCAGTTTCATCAGGTTCCCTTTCTTGTTGATATCAAAAACGACAATAGGGAGCTTGTTTTCCTGGCTCAGCGTAAAGGCCGTGGTATCCATAACTTTTAAACCTTTGATCAGGACCTCCTTAAAGGAAATGGTATCGAATTTGGTAGCGTTTTTATCTTTTTCCGGATCACTGGTATAGATGCCATCTACCCGGGTGCCTTTAAGGATTACATCTGCCTCTATCTCTATTGCCCTGAGTACAGCCGCTGAATCTGTAGTGAAATAGGGGTTCCCGGTACCACCACCGAAAATGACCACCCTGCCTTTTTCCAGGTGGCGCATCGCTCTCCTGCGTATAAAAGGCTCGGCAACCTCATTGATCTGTATGGCTGTTTGCAAGCGGGTCTGAACTCCTTTATCTTCTAAGGCACTTTGCAGGGCCAGGCCATTGATAACAGTGGCCAACATGCCCATATGGTCGCCCTGGACCCGGTCAATGCCATTGCTCTGCCCGGCAAGTCCCCTGTAAATGTTGCCTCCCCCGATAACTATGGCAACTTCAATTCCTTTGTCAACCACGCCCTTAATCTCATCGGCATACTCTGAAAGCCTTATCGGATCAATCCCGTACTGCTTTTCGCCCATCAGGGCTTCCCCGCTCAACTTCAAAAGTATCCGTTTATAGAGCATAGCTTTTTTCTTATTTGGGGACAAAAATAATCAAAATTTATAAGGTTTGATAACTTCCTATCCCTTCCCGGAAATATTGTTGGAGGTCATTTATCGCTGAACTGCTGCATAACGTTATTTAGTTGGGGCACAAATAGTGCATTTGTGGAGTAGCCTGTACAATAACATGCCAATTATATGCAAATATGTGCCGGTAGCTAAATAAATTTTAATAATCTTGTGCGGAATTAATTTAATGTAGTGTACATGAAAAAAGTAGTGTATCTGTTCCTTATAGGAATGGTAATAAATGCCTGCGGGACCGGAAAAGCATTGGTCACGGCAGATAAAGCCCCTGTGAAGGCAAATATTGATCTCATCAACGTGGTTGATGATAAGGTTATGGTTACGGTTGACCCCGGTGCATTCAGATCAGATGAGGTGTCCTTCTTTATTCCTAAAACTGTTCCGGGCACTTATAGTGCCGATAATTACGGCAAGTATATTGAAGGGTTCAAGGCATTGGATTATGATGGAAAGGATTTGCCTTTCTCCAAAGCAGATGAAAATACCTGGACTATTGCCGGCGGCAAAAACCTTGACAAAATAACGTATTATGTAAATGATACATACGACTCCGAACGGGAACAGGAGCATGCTGTTTTTTCTCCGGCCGGTACCAATATTCTGAAAGGGGAAAATTACATGCTGAACCTCCATGGGTTTGTGGGGTATTTTGGGGGACTTAAGGAAATCCCGTATGAATTGACCCTGGAGGCACCGAAAGGCCTGGAGGCCTCAACTTCAATGGATAGGAGGATGAGCCAGGACAGTACGGCAGGTGATACCTTCTTTGCCGCCAGGTATTTCGAGGTAATTGACAACCCCATCCTGTATTCCAGGCCCAATTCTGAAACGTTCACGATCAATGACATTACCGTAACCTTAAGTGTTTATTCACCAAATGGGGTATACAAAGCTGCAGACCTGAAGCCACGGATGGAAAAGATGATGGGGGCTCAAAAAGCTTTTTTGGGGGACATAGACGGAACGGAAAAATACAATATCCTGCTGTACCTTTCAACCTTGGGCGATACAGATGCCGGGGGGTTTGGTGCCCTGGAACATCATACTTCTACAGTAGTGGTACTTCCGGAACAAATGCCCAAAGATCAATTGGAGCAGGCCATGGTTGATGTGGTTTCCCATGAGTTTTTCCATATTGTAACCCCGCTGAGCGTGCATTCCCGGGAAATCCAGTATTTCGATTTCAATAACCCGAAAATGTCGGAACATTTATGGATGTATGAAGGAACAACCGAATATTTTGCGAACCTTTTCCAAATCCAGCAGGGATTGATCGATGCCACGGAATTTTACGAGCGCATCATGCAGAAAATAAACAATTCGCAATCCTTTGATGATGCCATGTCCTTTACGGTAATGAGCAAAAACATCCTGGATGATCCCTATAAGGAAAATTACGCGAATGTGTATGAAAAAGGTGCCCTGATCAATATGGCCCTGGACATCACCCTGCGGGAACTCAGTGGGGGGGAAAAAGGCGTCTTATGGCTGATGAAGGAATTATCCAAAAAATATGACAACAACACCCCCTTTGAAGATGAAAACCTCATTGATGAAATAGTAGCGATGACCTACCCTGAAATAAGGTCATTTTTTGATACATATGTCATAGGTGATACCCCTATCGATTATGCAGTTTACCTTAATAAAGTGGGCCTTACCACCACTTCCAAAGAGCAGGAAAGCGGTTATTTCCTTCAGGGGGAAATGCCGTACATAGATGTGGACCAGGCTCATAACAATGCCATTTTTATCAGGAAAGGGATAGAACTCAACAGTTTTATGACAGATTTGGGCTTAGAGGGGGGAGATGTGATCAGCAGCATCAATGGAACCACTATTGACCTCGATGCTATAAGGCCCATCATAGGCGAGAGTTTTGCCTGGACACCCGATACCGAGATCACTATGGAGGTAGACCGGGGAGGAAAGGAACTGACCCTATCCGGGAAGGTGGGAAAACCGGTTGTAACGGTGCAAACCATTGTACCCGATGAAGACGCCACCGATCAACAGCTGCTACTCCGGGAAGCATGGTTGAAATGATGCCGTAGTTGTCCAAAATACATTCTTGGGACCCTATTGCTTCCTGGGGGCTATACCAGAAGCATCCTATCAGTTGTGATAGTTTTATTGTTAAAAAAGTATCTTGTAAAGGGCAGTTTCTATAGCCTTTTCCGGAAAAAGGAGATTACCCTATTCAGACCTTAATCAAAAGAATTCCCCGGGGCAAAGCCCCCGGGTTTCCGACTTCACTCTCCTCTGGAGCGGCCGAAATCACCTAAGCAGTTGTGTGATGGGAACGAAGTAACTGCCAAAAAAAGACCACGTATCCCTAATGGGAACGCGGTCTTATCAGTATAAACGGTTTCCGGGAATATTACCCCAGGGCAACCCTTTCAAAGCCGATTACCTCAAGCTTCGGACCTATGGATTTTACGTACTGGGCAACGTTTAACTTGCTGTCCTTAATAAAATCCTGGTTGACGAGGGTATTATCCTTAAAGAAGCGATTGAGTTTGCCCTTGGCAATGGTATCGAGCATGGCTTCAGGCTTGCCTTCCTGGCGCAACTGTTCTTTGGCGATCTCAATTTCCTTATCAATAATGGACTGATCTACACCTGCTTCATTAAGTGCAACCGGGTTCATGGCAGCTGCCTGCATGGCGACATCCTTGGCCACCGCCGCAGCACCTTCTATTGCTGCAGAAAGCCCTGTTAAAGTAGCTATTTTGTTTCCCGCATGGATATAGGAACCCACAAAAGGGGCATTTAATTTCCTGAATGCACCGATTTCGATTTTTTCACCAATGACTCCGGTCTGCTCCGTTAATTTTTCCTGCACATTGTGACCCTCATAATCCGCATTCAGAAATGCTTCCTTATTTTCAAATCCAAGGGCCAATTCTGCAAGGTTATTTGCCAGGGAAACAAAGCTTTCGTTTTTAGCAACAAAATCCGTTTCACAGTTCAGGGAGATGATTACTCCACTGGTACTTGCATCATTCACCTTAGCGATAACGACTCCTTCGGATGAATCCCGGTCTGCCCTGTTGGCTGCCACTTTCTGTCCTTTTTTACGCAGTATCTCTATGGCGAGGTCAAAATCCCCTTCGGCTTCCACCAGGGCGTTTTTGCAATCCATCATACCTGCACCTGTGGTTTTCCGTAAGTTATTTACATCTGCTGCGGTAACTTTTACCATCATTTTTTTTGTCTTTAATGGAATACGCCTGGCGTATCCTGTTCTCAATTAACTAATCTTTATTCAATCCCGGCTTTGGCATTGTCCTGCCATTCCTTTAATTCGTCCCATTTGCCATCAGCAGCCATTTTAGCCTGAACAGGCCAGGAATTGGTATCCAGATGGGACATCCTTGAATTGGCTTCAGTAAGGATTTCCTTGATCTCTTCGGGTTCGGCATTTGCCAGTTTTGCAAAAGTCTCTATTCCTCCATTTACAAGGGCTTCAGCGGCCTTGGGGCCCATACCCTCTATCCTGGTCAGATCGTCTGCCTGCTTTTCATCGGGTTGGGTCTTCGTATCGGAAGAACCTGTGGTGGTTTCTGATTTCTCTGGTTTCCGTGTTTCCGGTGTCACGGGGCTACTTTCAGCAACTGGTTGGGTCTTTTCCGGTTTTGAAGTGGCTTCTGCCCTATCATCGGCATCCTCATCGTCAATACGTGCCCTCATTTTTCGTTTCGGCGTTTCCTCATTGAAAGAGTCACCATCATCCGAATCTGGCTGTTTTTCAGATTTACGTTCTGCCAGTCCTTCAGCAACCGCATTGGTAACATGTGTCATGATCACATCAATGGACTTGGAGGCATCATCATTGGAAGGAATGACATAATCAATTGCCCTTGGGTCCGAATTGGTATCCACCATTGCAAAGATGGGGATATTCAGTTTCTGGGCTTCCTTTACCGCAATATGTTCACGCATGGTATCCACTACGAAAAGTGCACCCGGCAATCGGCTCATTTCAGAAATGGAGCCAAGGTTCTTTTCCAATTTGGCACGAAGCCGGTCTACCTGCAGCCGTTCTTTCTTGGAGAGCGTATTAAAGGTGCCATCTTTTTTCATCCGGTCAATTGATGCCATTTTTTTGACAGCCTTCCGGATGGTTACAAAATTGGTTAGCATACCGCCCGGCCACCTTTCGGTGATGTATGGCATGTTCACTTTTGCAACTTTTTCCGCCACGATATCCTTGGCCTGTTTTTTGGTAGCCACAAAAAGGATCTTTCTTCCGGACGCCGCAATTTTTGCAAGGGCCTCATTGGCCTCTTCCAATTTTGCAACTGTTTTGTAGAGGTTGATTACGTGTATCCCATTGCGCTCCATGTAGATGTAGGGCGCCATATTCGGATTCCATTTCCTGGTTAGGTGGCCAAAGTGGACACCTGCTTCTAATAATTCTTTTACTTCGATTTTTTTTGCCATTTGTTATACTTAGTTTACGTTCCTTTGAATTAGCAATATTAAAGTGGTATTCGCGGTTTCCCGGACTTGCCTTTAATATTTAGATGCTAAACTAAATTGGTCCCGGGCAGGATGGAATAAATATTGGTTCCGGCTGCATCAGGTTTTTAGGGATCTCCGGATTCGGAGATTTTCAATGAACATTGATTTTATCCCTTGTTATTTGTAAGGGACCTTTTATTTAATGGGTTCAAACGCATCCATAAAGACCAAGAAGAACCATGCGATACTGATTAACGTTTGGAGAACTGGAATTTCTTCCGCGCTTTTTTCTGACCGAATTTCTTACGCTCTACCATCCTCGGATCCCTTGTTAAAAGGCCTTCCGGCTTTAATACAATACGGTGCTCCGCATCCATTTCACACAAAGCCCTGGAAAGTGCCAGGCGGATTGCTTCAGCCTGTCCGGTTATCCCACCCCCATAAACATTGACTTTTACATCAAAATTTTCCTGGTTGTTGGTAAGCGTGAAGGGTTGTTTTACTTTGTATTGTAATGTAGCAGTCGGGAAATAATCATTCAGATCCCTTTTGTTGATGGTGATTGCACCTTTCCCATCGGTTACATATACCCGGGCAACTGCTGTTTTTCTCCTGCCAATTTTATGAATCGTCTCCATTTACTTAAGCTCGTTTAAATTAACTTCGGTTGGTTTTTGAGCTTCCTGCCCGTGTTCAGCTCCAACGTAAACACGAAGGTTCCGAAAAAGTTCAGACCCGAGCTTGTTCTTTGGAAGCATTCCTTTTACCGCTTTTTCCATGATGCTCCCGGGCTTCTTCACCAACAACTCACTAGCTGTCAGCGATCGTTGCCCACCGGGGTACCCGGTATGTCGGATGTAGGTTTTATCAGCCCATTTGTTGCCCGATAAATGCACCTTCTCGGCGTTGATAACAATTACATTATCGCCACAGTCCACATGCGGTGTAAAATTTGTTTTATGCTTTCCCCTAAGCAACCTTGCCACTTCAGAAGCGATCCGACCTAAGGTTTGACCTTCTGCATTTACCAATAACCACTGTTTGTCAACAGTCTTTTTATTGGCAGAAATGGTCTTGTAGCTCAATGTATCCACTACCTATATATTTAATGATTAAACACTATAATCCCGTTTAGCGGGCTGCAAATGTACAATTATTAACTTGAATTCCAAATCCTCGATTGTCATTATTTTGTCTAAAAAAGAAGCGAGGTCCTTATAACCTTCAATTTTGTTAAAATTATCTAAAAACCCATTCCGATTGTAACTCCTTTCAGATTTAATTGTCTTTAGCTAAAGCATCTTAATAACCATTATGAGATCCTGTTTATTTGTATTGGCCAGTTTTTGTATTATACCGTTTTATTTGAGTGCACAAGATTCCACAACCGTAATTCCCAAACGCGAATATATCGCAAAGCCTATACTTACTGAAGAGCCCCCTGTGATAGACGGCCTCCTGGATGACAGTATATGGAATGTCGTTGAGTGGGGCGGGGATTTTACGGAACAAAGGCCTGATGAAAATACCGCCCCTGATTTTCAGACCCAATTTAAAATCCTATACGATCAAAAATCCCTTTATATCGGCATCCGCTGTTTTGATGCAGAACCAGATAAAATCGTCAGGAGGCTCTCCAGGCGGGATGGTTTTGAAGGGGACTGGGTCGGCGTTTTTATTGACAGCTATCACGACCAGCGCACCGCCTTTGGATTTATTGTGACAGCAGCCGGGGTGAAGGCTGATCTGTTGGAGTCAGATAACGGCGGAAATGAGGATGAAAGCTGGAACCCTATTTGGTACACCAGGACAAATATTGATACGGAAGGCTGGACCGCGGAGCTGAAAATTCCCCTAAGCCAGTTAAAATTTGGGAAGGCCCCGGAACAGGTATGGGGTTTGGAGGTCATGCGCAGGCTCTTCAGGGAAGAGGAGCGCTCCGTCTGGCAACGGCTGCCTCCGGATATCCCGGGGTTTGTAAGTGAATTTGGCCTGTTAAAAGGTTTGTTGGACCTGGAGCCCCAGAAGCAACTGGAGATCCAACCCTATACACTCGCCCGGTTGGAAGCTTTTGAAGCCGAGGCCGGCAACCCTTTTCGCGACGGTAATGACGGAAAGTTCACAGCTGGGCTGGATGCCAAAATAGGAGTGACCAACGACCTAACGCTGGACCTTACCGTTAACCCGGATTTTGGGCAGGTTGAAGCAGATCCTTCGGCCATAGCCCTTGACGGGTTTCAGATCTTCTTTGAAGAAAGGCGGCCTTTCTTTGTAGAAAACAAAAACATCTTCAATTTTAGTTTATCCAATTCCCAGGCCGGCAATACCTTCGGTTCCGACAATGTTTTTTATTCCCGGAGGATCGGAAGGAGCCCCCAGGGTTTTCCGGATGCCTCAGAGGGTGAATTCATAGAAATACCGGAGAATACCCCCATCCTCGGCGCAGCAAAATTCAGTGGGAAGACAAAGGAAGGATGGTCCATCGGTGTATTGGAGAGCCTTACCGCCAATAGATATGCCAATATTGACAATAATGGGAACCGCAGGAAAGAACTGGTGGAACCCCTTACCAATTACTTCGTGGGCAGGCTACAAAAAGACTTCAATAACAAGAATACATTTATTGGGGGCATTTTTACCGCAACCAACCGGGATGAACTGACGGGGGGGCTTGACTTTCTACACCAGTCTGCCTACTCCGGAGGGTTCGATTTCAAACATCAGTGGAACGAGCGCGACTGGTACCTGGGGGGAAATATAAACTGGAGCCATGTAAAAGGCAGTAGGGAAGCTATTAGTAATACCCAGCAGGCTATCGTACACCTCTTCCAGCGGGTCGATGCGGATTATTTGGCCGTCGATACAACAAGGACATCCCTTACAGGTACCGGAGGCAACCTGCAGCTGGGAAAAATCGGGAACGGGCACTGGAAATTTGAAACAGGGGGAACCTGGCGGTCCCCTAAACTGGAGCTGAACGATATTGGATTTCAACGCAGGGCAGATGACATACGACATTACACCTGGGTGGGGTATCAAACCCTGAAACCAGATAGTACTTTCAGAAAGGTGGGGATCAATTATAACCATTGGACAGCCTGGGACTTCGGGGGCAACCACAACCTGCTGCAGTTCAATACCAACAGTTGGCAAAACTGGAAGAACAACTGGTTCTCCAATATAGGGTTCAACTACACGCCGGTACAGTATTCTAATTTTGCACTGAGGGGGGGGCCCAGGCTCAGGCAATCCACCGGGGTCAGTTTTTTCAATGGCGTTGAATCCGATGGCCGGAAAAAGTTAAGCTTTTCCTTGTTTCACAACGGAGGTAAAGGCCTGGATAATTCCTATGCCCAATATTACGTGCAATTCGGGATTACATACCAGCCAATTAATGCCCTGCGGATCTCTGCCTTTCCGGAATACAGTATCAATGATGACAAACTGCAATTCATCAACAACCTGGATGTCAATGGAGAATCCCTGTACCTTAACGGGGAAATAGCACAGCGTACCCTCAGTATGTCCTTCAGGCTCAACTATACCATAAACCCCAATCTATCCATTCAGTACTGGGGGCAGCCTTTTATTTCCAAGGGGCGCTATTCCAATTTTAAACAGGTGACCGATCCCCTGGCCAAAATTTTTGAAGACCGTATCCTGTCTTACACGGAAGATCAGGTCTCCCTTGCAAACGACAACTATTCGGTGGACCTGAACAGGGATGGCACAACCGATTTTAGTTTCGGGGACCCCGATTTTTCATTTATACAGTTCCGCTCCAATTTGGTGGTACGGTGGGAGTATATTCCGGGTTCCGAAATCTTCCTGGTATGGTCTCAGGACCTCTCCCGTACCGGGGATCCGCAACAAGACCTTTTCAGGAGTTTGAACGACAATGTTTTCGGAGGGGAAAAACCCCTTAATATCTTTCTGATAAAAGCTACGTACCGCTTTGTTTTTTAGGGATCGATTAGCGGACCCATATTTGTTAAAAATATGATAAACGCGAAGCCCGTGCCTGATAACACTACTATATTAGGGCCATCAATCAATACGCTAACTGACCATACCACCCCATGCGTGTATTCCTTCAATTGCTACTTCTCCCAATTATAATTTGCAGTGCAAAAGCCCAGGATTCTGCTTCAACAACCCCAAAACGTCTCTATACAACCGCAGTGATCACTGCTGATGCACCACCCGTGATTGATGGGATTCCGGATGACGAGGCCTGGGACGTCGTACCCTGGGCGGGCGATTTCATTGAATGGATGCCTGATGAGAACACCCCCCCTGGCCAGCGGACAACTTTTAAAATTACCTATGACCAGAAATTCCTCTATATCGCCTTCCGCTGTTATGATTCCATTCCCCACAAAATGGTAAAACGGATGGCAAGAAGGGATACTTTTGTTGGAGACAGGGTGGCGCTTATAATCGACGGCAACCATGACCAACGCACCGCATATACCTTCGTAGTTACCTCGGCAGGGGTAAAGGGAGATGAATTTGTATCTGACAACGGCAATAGTATTGATGACAGCTGGAACCCTATATGGTATACCGCAGCCAATACCAATTCCGAAGGATGGACCGCTGAAATGAAAATCCCCTTCAGCCAATTAAAATTCGGCAATGCAGATGAACAACTTTGGGGGATGAATTGCCTGCGTATGGTCTTCCGGCAAAACGAATGGTCTGCCTGGCAGCGGATGCGCCAGGATGCCCCCGGATGGGTCAGTGAGATCGGGGAACTACACGGATTGCGGAATATCAGGCCGCAAAACCAATTGGAGATCCAGCCATTTATGGTCAACCAGTATGATACCTACCCATCAGAGGCGGGTAACCCGTACCGCGACGGCTCCGATTTCAGCTTCAACGGCGGGATAGATGCCAAGATCGGTATTACGAATGACCTTACCCTCGACCTTACGGTAAACCCGGATTTTGGGCAGGTAGATGCCGATCCCGGGGCGATAGCCCTGGATGGGTTTCAGATTTTCTTTGAAGAAAGGAGGCCTTTTTTTGTAGAGAACAAAAATATATTCGACTACCAGTTCGGCGATCAGAATGACAACGTATTCTATAGCCGGAGGATAGGGAGGGACCCCCAGGGACCGGTCACATTATCAGAGGGGGAAAATGTGGATCGGCCCAACAACACCACCATCCTTGGGGCCGCCAAGTTTTCAGGGAAAACAAAAAATGGGTGGTCCGTTGGATTGCTGGAAAGTATTACCTCCAGAATGTATGCTGAAATTGACAGCGACGGGAGCCGGCGTCGGGAATTAGTGGAACCCCTGACAAATTACCTGGTAGGACGGGTACAGAAAGACCTGTATAACCGTAATTCTTATGTAGGGGGAATTTTTACGGCTACCAACAGGAGCCTGGGAACCCAGTTACAGTTCCTCCACGAGGCTGCTTACACAGGCGGTGTGGATTTCAGGCATAGCTGGAAAGACCGAAATTATTATGTTGAGGGAAGCATGGTAGCCAGCAGGGTGGAAGGGAGCCCTGAAGCTATCACAGCAACCCAGCAAAGCATCGTCCACCTTTTCCAACGGGTAGACGCAGGGCATGTGAAAGTAGATCCTGCCCGGACCTCGCTCTCCGGCACAGGTGGAAAATTGGAAGCAGGAAAGGCCGGTGGTGGGAATTGGAGGTACAATGGAGGGGTAACCTGGAATTCCCCTGGATTGGAATTGAATGATGTAGGATTTCTGAGGCAAGCCGATATCATTACGCAAAATGCTGTGATACAGAGGCTATGGTTGAAACCCACCGGTTTTTACCGTAGGTTTCAACTCGGCCTCGAACAATTTACCACCTTTGATTTTGAAGGGAATTACAACAGGGTTCAATATGAGTTCGGTGGCGATATAACCTACCAGAACAATTGGTGGACCGAGGTGGGAGCTGCCCACAAACCCCGCATCTTTTCCAATACGGTTTTAAGAGGAGGCCCCCGATGGAGATGGTCAGAGGAGAATTTTGGGTATATTTTTCTGGGCTCGGACCGCACTAAAAAATTCTTTTTTACATTGGGATATGTGAACAGTCAGGCACAACAGGATAATTTTGCACTCGTTCGGTACAGCTCCAGCTTCCAGTACCAGCCTTTTGACGGCCTCAATATTTCAGTTGAACTCGGCTATGAGGAAGCACCCAATAAAACCCAGTATGTTACGGAAACCAGTTTTAACGGCCTCCCAAGATACATCACAGCCCATATAGTCCAGAAGACATTTGATACCTCCCTGCGGTTTAATTATAGCCTTAACCCCAACCTTAGTTTGCAGTATTATGGCCAGCCGTTTATTTCACGGGGTGTCTATTCAGATTTTAACTTTGTTGACAACCCAACGGCACCGGATCTCTCCAACCGTGTTACCCTGTTTGAACCGGACCAGATCAGCTCTGACACCGGGGTTTACAAAGTGGACGAGAACACAGATGGCGCAACGGATTACCAAATCGGGGATCCTGATTTTGCCTTTGTACAATTCAGGTCCAACCTGGTGTTGCGGTGGGAGTACATCCCGGGTTCCGAGATCTTCCTGGTCTGGTCCCAGGGAGTTACCGGCTTTGGGGAACCTATGGATTCATTGGGCGCCAGCCTGGACCGGCAGATACTTGGCCAAACACCCGATAATACCTTCCTGTTGAAGGCAACCTACAGGTTTGTACTGTAAGAAAGTGTGTGCCCATCATACTTTTAAATCATTTTTTTCGTTTAGCCCAGGATAACAATATTAAAAATGAGATGATGAAACGTACTATCATAGTATTGCTGGTTGCTTCGGCTATCAGTTGGTCCTGTTCTTCTGACAAGGATAAGAACCCCGGAGAGCCGGATAGTATTGTCGGTACCTGGGAAGCCCGGGAACTAAAGATCGATGAGGAAACTGCCAGCGATGATGAAAAAAACGGCAGGGACCTGCTGAACCTTTTAACAGCCAAAGAATGTTACATTCTCAAACTTACTTTCAATGAGGACCTTAGTCTGATAACCGAAAACTCCCTTAATTATCTGGAGATCAATGTAAATGGATCAGGGACTGGCCTGGATATTCCCTGCCCTACAGAACAGGATACCGATGCAAGTACCTACACGTATAACGGGAACGTGGTTACCTTTGTGGATGCGAATTCCCAGACGGTTACCTTAAGCGTTTCTATAACCGGGGATACCATGGCCGTAGACGCTACGGATCTGGACATTGCCGAACTGAACACTGGTGGACAATTGATTTTCCAGAGGCGGTAATCATTCTAAGTTTTAAAAATTTCACAACCTCCGGAATTCCGGGGGTTTTTTATTTCATATAAGATAGCGCAGCAGGATTGCGATTAGCCAGGGACGGATTACCGTATGTATGTAATAAATGTGTTATATCAGGATTAACCTGCTATATTTAGAAGCTGATAACAACCAAACTACCTGCATATTTCGATTGCCAGGCTTTTGGCGTACTCCTGCCTGTTGGCCACCTTGAGCTGTATTGACCCGGTGGAACCAGAGTTCGAGATCCGGGAAGGGCTCGTGTTTATTGAAGGAATCGCATCCACTACCCCCGGTGCTACTTTTGTATCCGTCCGTATCTCTGCCATTGAATTTACCGTTAGTGTGGTCAACTTCATTGCCGGCGCCCGGGTAACCATGTCCAACACGGTCACCGGGGATGAGATTGTATTAATGGAATTGAGGGATGCGTATGTCCCACCCCCTGATTTTGCAGTTGCCCCAGGGGAGACCTGGGAACTCGACATCCTTCTGGCAGATGGGACCCATTACCGATCCCTGCCTGAAACAGTCCTGAAAGCGGTTGAAATGGATGCCATAAAAGCTACGTATGATCCCAGGCTTTTCTTCCGGGATGATTCGGGGGATTTCGTTCCGGGGCATGCCGTATATATAGACTATAAAGACCCCGCAGAAGATAAAAATTATTATTACTGGAACTTTCGCACCTTCGAAAACCTGGATTTTTGTGAAAAATGCAGGTTCAGTCTGTACCGGGACGGGGAATGTATTGCCAACCCGCCTAATTCCAATTTAAGGCCTTATTACGATTATAAATGTGAAAGTGAGTGCTGGCGTATTCGCTTTCCGGAAACCATTACCATCCTTGATGATGCCTTTACAAATGGAAATGAAGTATTGCAATTTCGTGTTGCAGACCTTCCACTCTATACCCGGGAAGATTTGGTGGTGCAGATTCAGCAATTTTCACTATCCCCGACGGCTTTTGCCTATTATCAGGTGTTACAGGATATCCTGGACGATACCAAAGGATTTAATGCCCCACCCCCTGCAGCCCTCATCGGCAATATGAGGAATGTTGAAAACCCTGAGGATTTTGTTTTCGGACGGTTTACTGCAGCTGCAGCATCCGTTGCAACACTGTTCATCGACCGGAGCGCTATCGCGGAAACCCCTCTTGAAATATCCGAGCCTGTTATAACTGAAGGTTTTGGCGAGACCCCAGCCCCCCAGACAACCTCCGCCCCCTGCAGTGAAACACGGTTCAGGACGGCAATAAGACCAGAGGATTGGATAGATCAGTAATTTTAACATCCTTAACATGCTAAGACAATCAAGCTGTATCGTTTTTTTCCTTATGGTTAGCCTATGGTCTTATGTAGAGGCACAGGATTTCACATTGTCTTTTGAGGTATTGGCTGAGGAATCCGGCTTACCAATGGAAAACGCACAGATAGCCATCACACCCTGTGCATGTGGAGGGATTAGCTCCGATGCCGGAAGGTTTTCCATTTTACTGGCAAGTGGCACGTATCAGGTAACCATAACCTATATAGGTTATAAGGAATATACTCAAACTATTGATCTTACCAGTGACCGGATTATTAAAGTGGTCATGTCTGAAGCAGAGGAGCAACTATCTGAAGTTGTGGTAAGGGCGAAGCGGATCGTAGAGAATTTGGAGAGCCCTCAGATGGGGGCACTGCAGCTAACTGCACGGGACCTTAGAAAAATACCCGCTGCAGTTGGGGAATTCGATGTACTCAGGGGAATGACCCTGCTTGCCGGCGTCAACAACGCAGGAGAGATCAGTAACGGGCTTTCCGTAAGGGGCGGATCCCTGGACCAGAACCTGATCCTGCTCGATTATGCCCCTATCTTCAATCCAACCCATTTGTTCGGGCTGTTTTCAGTATTCACGCCCGATGTCCTGGCCACAGTTGACCTGTACCGGGCAAATATTCCCGCCAGATACGGGGGTAGGTCCACCTCTGTCCTGGACGTTAAAGTCAAAAACCCCTTTGTAGAAAAGACCAGGATATCCGGTGGCGTGGGCCTGGTTTCCAGCCGGCTTGCAATAGAGACACCTGTTATAAAGGATAAGCTACTGTTACTTGCAGGTGGAAGGGCCGGCTTTACGGATTTCCTGCTCCCCCTGGTTTCGGATCGACTCGATAATACGAAAGCACGCTTCTATGATGCCACCATAAAGCTGGTGTACCTGCCAACAAAGGATGATCAGATCTCCTTTACGGGTTTTTTCAGCAAGGATTTTTATCAGCTCGACCTGGTCACCAAAATTAAGAATATCAATGCCGAGACCAATCAATATGATTTTCAGACGCTCAACGGAACCCTGAATTGGACGCACACATTCGCGAACCAGGCGAATTTACGAACCCTGTTGATCAGCAGTGATTATACACCCAAAACCGTTTTCCCGGAAAGCGCGAATTCAAATACCATCACCTTTGAATCTAAAATTGGCTACCTGGGATTTGTTTCGGAATATTCCAATGCAATAGATAACTCACTGGATTATTACCTCGGGACACAGGCTTCCCGTTACCAGATAAACCCGGGTACCCTGGATCCCGGGACCGCATCAAGCGTAAACCAGGTGGACCTGGCTACTGAAACGAGTTATGAGTTTGCCGGATTCGGGAACCTCAATTGGAAAGCCTCTGAGAATCTGATACTTTCAGGAGGGCTCAGGTTCAACCATTTTGTATTCGTCGGGCCGTATGTGCAGGCAACTTTTAATGACACCAGCGGTATCTTACTCGGCACTAAAGTATTTGGGAAGGGGGATGGCGTAAAAACCTACAATGGTCTGGAACCCAGATTGGGCGCAACTATTCAACTGGGCGAGGCTACCTCCCTCAAGGCAAGCTATGCCAGGCTAAACCAGTATCTGCAGAACATTTACAATACCACAACTCCCCTGCCAACCTCCCGATGGAAAACGGCTGACCCCCATATCCTTCCCCAAAAGAGCAATACCTATGGTCTTGGCCTTTACCAAAACCTGTCGGATAACAGCATTGAGACGGTACTGGAAGGCTATTACCGGAAATCGGATCATAACCTTACCTATAAACCCGGGGCTGATTTTTTCCTCCAGGAATTTCTGGAAAGGGATGTGGTCCAGGGGCAGGGTGAAGCCTATGGGGTGGAACTCAGCTTTAAAAAGGCGAAGGGTAAATTCAACGGTTGGTTCAACTATACCTGGTCCAGGTCCTTCCTGCGTTCCCGGAATGAAAAGTTAGGTGACCGGGTCAACAACAATAAATGGTATCCCTCGGACTTTGACAGGCCGCACGTGTTCAATGGAACCATCAACTTTGAAGGCGACAAATACAATACCTGGAGTTTTAATTTTACGGGCCAATCGGGGAGGCCATATACCGTTGCCAATAGCGTCTTCAAACTGGAAGAGTTTGATGTCCCTATATATATCGACCGGAATAATGTGCGATTACGCCCCTATCACAGGCTCGATTTCTCCTGGAGGCTGGCCTATAGCAAAAAGGAAAACAGGCGATGGATGGGCGACTGGACCTTTACTATATACAATGTCTATTCCAGGCGAAATCCCTTTAACCTGTATTATTCTCAACGAAACGGGGCGGAAAATTCCGATGTCTTCCTCGGAAGTCCCCTCGGAACCTATGAACTCTCCATACTCAATAGCCCCTTGTTTGCCGTTACGTACAATTTTGTTTTCCAGTAGCCGTTCCGTATCCGCTCCGGCTCCTTAGTGAGCTTCGGGCCAGTCTTACCCCATATCCACCTCCGCATCAGGGGGGACCCTGGGTTTATTGGCATTTTCCATTTCTGCCCCGGGGCAGACTTCTTCCTTGAGGAATACCTGCAACGCGATGTGGTGCAGGGGGAAGGGGAGGCCTATGGAGTGGAACTCAGCATCAACAAACCCAATGGCATTATAAATGGCTGGTTTAATTACAGCTTTTCCAGGAGCCTGATGCGGTCAGAAAATGAGCGGTAAGCAGACAGGGTAAATAATAACCTATGGTATCCTTCGGATTTTGACCGCCCGCATGTTATTAACAGCACCATTAATTTTGAAGGTGATAAATACAATACCTGGAGCTTTAACTTTACTGCCCAAAGCGGCCGTCCCTATACGGAGGCCAACAGTGTGTTTACGGTGGAAGGCATAGATATCCCCATTTTCATTGAGAGGAACAATGCCCACCTGCGGCCATACCACAGGCTTGATTTCTCGTGGAAGGTAAGCTACAGCAAAAAAGCAAACCGGCGTTGGGTAGGCGACTGGACCTTTACAATCTATAACGTCTATGCAAGAAGGAACCCCTTCAACCTCTACTATGCCCAACGTACCGGGGCCGAGAATTCGGAAGTCTTCCTGGGATCGCCTCTGGGCACCTATGAACTGTCTGTCATGAACAGCCCGTTGTTCGCTGTAACCTATAATTTTGTGTTTGATTTTTGATTGCTCAATGTGCCTCCAGCCAGTCTTTCCCCACACCCATCTCCACATCTAGGGGGACCTCGAGTTTATAGGCATTTTCCATTTCGGACTTGATGATTTTCTGTAGTTCCTCCAATTCGGGCTTGTAGATATCAAATACCAATTCATCATGGACCTGCAGCAACATTTTAGACTTGTAGTTGCCTTCTTCCAGTTTCCTGTGGATGCGGATCATGGCTATCTTGATAATATCCGCGGCACTGCCCTGAATGGGAGCGTTGATGGCATTCCGTTCTGCCGCGCCACGGACAACCTGGTTGGATCCATTGATATCCTTCAGATACCGCCTCCTGCCCAGTACCGTTTGCACATATCCATGTTCCCTGGCAAAATCGATTTGTTCACTGATATAATTCCGGAGCTTGGGATAGGTCTTGTAATAGGTGTCGATCAGCTCCTTTGATTCAGCGCGGGAAAGGTTAGTCTGATTGCTGAGCCCGAAAGCGGAAACACCGTATATAATACCAAAATTTACAGTCTTGGCATTGCTCCTATGGTCCCTGGTAACTTCGTTCAGGGCCACATTAAAAACCTTGGAAGCGGTAGATGCATGGATGTCCTCCCCCTTTTTAAAAGCTTCTATCATGGTGGTTTCTTCACTCAGGGCCGCGATGATCCTCAGTTCAATTTGCGAATAATCCGCAGACAGTAAAACATGGTTTTCATCCCTGGGGATAAAGGCTTTCCGCACTTGCCTGCCTCGCTCTGTCCGTATCGGGATATTTTGAAGGTTCGGGTTATTGCTGCTCAACCTGCCCGTAGCAGCCACGGTTTGCATATAATCCGTATGTACCCTGCCTGTTGCGGTCTCTACCTGTTGTGGTAATGCGTCAACATAGGTGCTTTTTAGTTTGGTAAGACCCCTGTAATCCAACACATCCTTAATGATTTGGTGGTCTTTGGCAAGGTAGGATAAGACATCTTCGGCAGTGGAATACTGCCCTGTCTTTGTTTTTTTGGGTTTCTCGATAAGGTTTAATTTGTCGAACAGTATTTCGCCCAGTTGTTTGGGGGAGGATATGTTGAATGTTTCCCCGGCGCTTTCATAAATCTTCTGTTCCAGGTCCTGTATATCCGTATCGAGCTGCGAAGACAGGGACCTCAGGAATTGTTCATCGAGGTTGATCCCTTCCAACTCCATATCGGCCAATACCCGTAAGAGGGGCACCTCTATCTCGGCGAATAACTTTTCGGTCCCGGCTTCCGCCAGTTCTGGCCTGAAATGCTGTGCCAGCTGGAACGTGATGTCTGCATCCTCTGCGGCATACTCCGTTTGAAGGTCGAGCGGAACCTCCCTCATGTTCAACTGGTTCTTCCCTTTTTTGCCTATCAGTTCGGTGATGGACACAGGGGTGTAGTTGAGGTACGTTTCGGCAAGCACGTCCATATTGTGTCGCATGTCCGGGTTGATCAGGTAATGTGCCAGCATGGTGTCAAAAAGCGGACCTTTGACAGAAATCCTGTACTTGTGCAACACCTTGATATCATACTTAAGGTTCTGGCCGATTTTTTCTATTTTTTCCGCTTCGAAAAAGGGGCGCAGTACCTCAATCAACTGATGTGCGGCCGGACGTTCTTCGGGGAATGGTATATAAAAACCCTTCCCTGCCTCCCATGAAAAAGCGATGCCTACCAATTCAGCAATGAGTGGGTTGATGGAGGTGGTTTCCGTATCAAAACAAACAGAGGATTGTTGGAGTAATTTTTGCATCAGCAGCTCCAGTGCCATCCCTGGCTGGATGGTTTGGTAAAAATGGGGAGCATCCTTTATGGTCTTCCTCCCGGTGGTTTCCCTGATGGTCAGCCCCGCGGATTCACTGTCATTCCCGAATAATGAAAATTGGCCACTGCCCGCTGCCTGGAGGTTTTGAACCGCAGTTGCCGTACCGGAGACCTGGGTGGGGACCTGTTCAATTTCCCCGGAAAACAGCTTTATGAACTGATCTCTCAGTCGCCGGAATTCAAGTTCTTCAAATATCTCCTGTACTTTGTCGCCGTCAGGGATGGAGAGTTCATAGTCCTCCGCATGAAAGCTGACATCACAATCGATACAGATGGTGGCTAATTTTTTGGAGAGCAGCCCCAGTTCGGCATTGGCCTCCACCTTCTCGCGCATCTTCCCATTCAGTTTATCGGTATTGGCAAGCAATGCTTCCATGGATCCGAATTGCTTGATGAACTTTTTAGCCGTCATATCCCCAACCCCTGGGAGTCCGGGTATATTGTCACTGGCATCGCCCATCATTCCGAGGTAATCGATAACCTGTTCAGGGCGTTCTACCCCGAAGCGTTTCTGTACCTCCGGTATCCCCCATATTTCAATCCCGTTCCCGAGTCGGGAAGGCCGGTACATAAATATATTCTCTGAGACCAATTGACCGAAATCCTTGTCAGGGGTTACCATAAAAACCTGATAGCCCTCCCTTTCGGCCTGTTTGGAGAGCGTACCGATAATGTCATCGGCTTCCCAGCCTTCCAGTTCAACAACCGGGATATGCATGGCATTCAATATTGCCTGTATATAAGGAATCGCTACCCTGATGGCATCGGGGGTTTCATCCCTGTTAGCCTTATAATCGGCAAATAATTCCGTTCGGTCCGTACTGCCGCCTTTGTCAAAGCAGACTGCGAGATGGTCTGGCTGTTCTCTTTTGATCACATCAAAAAGTGAATTCATAAAACCCAGGATCGCGGAAGTGTCCATTCCTTTGGAATTGATCCTCGGGTTTTTGATCAGGGCAAAATATCCCCTGAAGATCAATGCATAAGCATCCAGTAAAAAAAGTCGTTTTTGTGTTGTCATTTTAGTTGTCCGTCTGCGCCACCAAAACTACAAAGATTAAGTGCTTTATGGAAAAAATCAAGAGGTAATATAACTGCGTACCGGATTGTTTATATGCCCGTCACTCGTAAAACTTCTGTAGGTAAAGCCCGGTTGGATGCAATAGGCACCGGTCTCACCTTTTTTGTTGATCGCAATAAACCCGATCTGGAAATCAAGTTTCTCCTTATTCCGGGCAATGATTCGATTTACGCCTTCTTCACATGCCTGCTGCGGGGATTTTCCCTGCCGCATCAGTTCCACTATCAGAAAACTACCCACCATCCGCAGTACTTCTTCCCCCACGCCGGTTGCGGTGGCACCGCCAACTTCATTATCGACAAAGAGCCCGGCGCCAATGATCGGTGAATCCCCTACACGCCCGGCCATCTTATAGGCCATGCCACTGGTGGTACACGCCCCGCCCAGGTCCCCATTCTTGTCGATGGCCAGCAACCCTATCGTATCATGGTTTTCTATATTGATCACTGGCTGGTATCGGGATGTTTTTTTCCATTCAAGCCAATCCTGCTTTGATTTTTCGGTCAACAGGTTTTCTTTTTTGAATCCCTGTTCATACGCAAATTGTTCAGCACCCCTTCCGGCAAGGATGACATGGGGCGTCTCCTCCAGCACCTTCCGGGCAACAGCGACAGGATGAACTATATTCTGAAGGTAGATCACGGCCCCGCAACGACTGTCCTTGTCCATGATACAGGCATCCAGGGTAACATTGCCATCCCGGTCCGGGCGCCCTCCTTTTCCTACGGATTGATTGTTTTCATCAGCTTCCTCGACCATTACGCCTTGTTCCACGGCATCAAGGGCGGTCCCCCCCGTAGCCAGGACCTCCCACGCCTTTTGTGTTGCATTTGGAACATCCCAGGTTGCTATGACAATAGGTAGGGTGAGGGGGCTATCCGTTACGGAATATGCTGTGGCTCCGTGGCACGCAGGTATCAATGGGGCTGAAAGCACCCCGGCTGTGCCAAGGGTGGTATTTTTGAGAAAATTTCTGCGTTTCATGGGAAGCGGATGTTTATTTTTATGGTACTAAATATAAGAATAATGATCATAGAAGTCTGCGCCAATTCCCATCAATCTGCCCTGAATGCGCAAAGTGCCGGGGCAGACAGGATTGAACTCTGCTCGGAATTGGGGGTTGGGGGGATTACACCCTCCTACGGGCTGCTGAAACAGGTAAAGGTGTCGCTCGGCATTCCGGTACATGTACTTATCCGCCCCAGGAGCGGGGATTTCAACTATTCAGATATGGAATTCAAAATCATGCTGGAGGATATCGGGATTTGCAGGGAAATGGGGTTTACCGGTGTGGTTGCGGGTATCCTGAACCGGGACCTTACCCTGGATACGGAGCGCACCCGGGAATTGATGGCGCATGCCCGCGATATGGCATTTACGTTCCACAGGGCGTTCGACTGGGTACAGGACCCGCTTCGGACACTAGGGAAACTCGAGACCCTGGGAGTGGATTATATACTTACCTCCGGACAGCAACAAACGGCACAGCAAGGGTTGCCACTTTTAATAAAATTGCAGGAACAGGCTTCTATATGTACCCTGATTCCGGGCGGGGGGATCCGGAAGTCCAATGTCTCCCTCTTTAAAGAGGCGGGTTTCCGGGCCATTCACTTTTCCGGCACCCGTTTTCATAGAACACTTGATGCGGCCCCACCGGTTTCCATGTTTAACCCTGCTTTTTTTAATGACACTGCGCTTTCTTTAAGCCATCCGGAAACGATAAAGGAAATCATCAAAACAGTTAAATAAAGTTCAAATAAGTCAACTGTTGGGGGTGTAAAGAAATATATTTGCAGAAAAGCAGCTATGCTTCGCTGGATTATTTTTGTCATTATCTACTTTATCATGGGTTTTTATACCCTTCAGGCCCTGAAAACCGTTACCAGATTCCCATGGGTTTACTATACCACTACCATCGTCTCCCTGATCGTACTGGGCAATTTCATCTATCAGTTTAACTGGGGGGATTACCCCGGGCGTGTGCTGAGCCGGCCAAAAAGTTATGCATTCGGTTTTCTGATCACCATCCTAACTTTTAAGGTCATCACCATCCTATTTCTTTTTTCGGAAGATATCTTTCGGTTTCTGTCCGGGGGCTATCAGAAATTCTTCGGTTCAGCTACTGAATTCAGCCTGCCCGCACGGCGCCGTTTCCTGAGCATGATTGCATTAGGCCTGGCCGCATTGCCTTTTAGCGCGCTGTTATATGGGATGTACTGGGGCAAATACAATTTTAAGGTATTGAGATACAACCTTGAATTTGAAGATCTGCCGGCAGGTTTTGACGGATACCAGATCACCCAGATATCGGATATCCACAGCGGGAGCTTTGATAACCGGAAGAAGGTTTCCTATGCCGTTGACCTGGTAAACCAACAAAAAAGCGATGTTATCCTGTTCACAGGGGACATGGTAAACAACAAAGCCGAAGAAATGAAACCCTGGGCTGAACTTTTTTCAACCCTTCACGCACCCGATGGGGTATTTTCGATTCTGGGCAACCATGACTATGGTGACTATGTGGATTGGGAAACCGAGGAAGCGAAGTGGGAAAACCTGCAAGCCCTCAAAAGGTTGCAGAAGGATATGGGATTTGACCTGCTGCTCAATGAAAGCAGATACCTCACCAGGGGCAAGGACCGGCTGGCCCTGATTGGGGTCGAAAATTGGGGGAGGGGAGGCTTTAAGAAAGCGGGGGACATAGAGATAGCATCCGCTGAGGTGGCCAGTGATGATTTTAAGATACTGATGAGCCATGACCCCTCTCATTGGGAAGATATTGTACTCCCCCATGATTATCATTTCCAGCTTACGTTGAGTGGGCATACACATGGTATGCAATTCGGGATCGAAATCCCGGGCATTGTAAAATGGAGTCCGGTAAAATGGCGCTATAAATACTGGGCCGGTGTTTATGAGGAAATGGGACAGATGATCAATGTTAACAGGGGTTTTGGATTTTTGGGATATCCCGGTAGGGTGGGGATTTGGCCCGAAATCACGGTTATCACCCTAAAAAGGAAATCTTTAACGTGAATTTAACTCATGTAAGTCCCACAAAATTACGGGCAACCCCGGTTTTTTAACATTTTTTCTTACTTTTGGCCTATAACCCAATCAATTATCTATGTCTAAATTCGGTGAACTTATAGATTTGAATATCCCAGTGTTGCTGGACTTCTATGCCGAGTGGAATGAACAATCTACTTCCATGCACCCGGTTCTCCGGGATGTGGCCGCTGCCCTTGGGGATAAGGGGAAAGTGATAAAGATTGATGTGGACAAGAACAAGGAACTCTCCCAGGCCTTACGCGTAAAAGGCCTGCCCACCCTGATGATCTATAAAAAAGGTGAAATGGTATGGCGGCAGAGTGGGGAACAGGATGCCAATACCTTGATAGGGATACTGAACGAATACCTGTAAGAACAAGGATTCATCAAACAACATCGCTCCCATACTTCGCGAATGTTGTTCGGTTGCGCAATCAAAAAATCACATTATAATAGTCATAGACATCATTCTCGGGGCTTTGTCCCTTGGCACCTCTCCCCTGGAGAGGTCGAAAAAGGCCATTGCAATGTTTTGCCGGCAAGGCTACCTGATATCAGGGATGCTATCGGTTTCCACCTCCGTCCTGGTGTTATCTGTCGCGATCGTATCCGATATGGGCATGGTATCAAGGATGTCCGGGTCAGCCGGTTCAGAAAGGGATTCCTCCTCCAACAGCTCATCCTTATAGAAATGGCTGAACTGGTCTATGTATTCATTGAAAATCAATGTTTCCTTTTCTGCCATCTCCCGGTCGTCATTGGTAATGAGGATATCAATATTCCTCCGGTAACCTTCCATATCCGCAATGATATCCTCTATATTGTCATATTGTTCATCCAGCGGAATACCGGAATAATACTCCAACCGGCTCTGGTATATCTTTTTTAACTTGTTATAGAGCTCCCGGGCCTTGTTGGTTTCCCCCACCTTGTAATACCCATCAACAAAGGGTTCCACAAAGGTATAAAAGGCAAAAAATTCCACTGGCATATTCTTCCTGGCCAGGTTGATGATGTCCCTGGCCTTGTCTATCTTGTTTTCGGCGATCAGGGTTTCCGTTAACCGCGCAAGGTTCCCCCGGAAGGAGAGGCCCTGCGTACGGGTCTGTGGATCGTGGTATATGTCCGGGCTGCCTGAATTACCCCAATCCCACTTCATTACGATATCATACATCAGGTCGCTGTCTATCCTGCCCATTTCATAAGGGCTTTTGTTCTGGGTTTTAATGGGTACGAGTTTATACGCCAGGCCATCGAGCTGCAGATAGTCCTTCATCCATATATATTCTGCCTGGTCAAAACTGCCACCGGAGAAATAAATGGGCCGTTTCCAGTCATTATTTGCCATGATGTCCAGCATCATAATCCTGTTCTTGGGAAGGGCACTTTTGGGAAGGTCTACATCGATATAATCAACAATAAGGGCACTGTCCCTGGCCTTTACCAGCCCGGTGTCCAGGACGTTCTGTTTATTGACAGGGATTCTTATCTGGTTAGTGGGGTAATATACGAGGTCCAGGGTGTTTTCTGGGTACTCGCTGAGGTCTGCCCCTTGTTTTTCAAGGATGTACCGAAGTTTGGTCTGCGGTTTGTCGCTGGCAATCCAGTTCATAAAATCCTTGATATCCCATCGCTTTTCGGCAATGCCGGGAAGGGCCTGGTAATAAATCACGTCCCGATTCCCGTACCGGTAGAGTTCGTGGGTAAGCTGGGAAGGGATGGGGCTGCTTTCATACGCCTTTCGCTTCATCTGGTCCACATACCAGTCAGTGGCAAACAGGCTGGTGCAAATTACCCGGACATCTGTTCGTTGCCCTTCAATTTCCTGGGCATACCAGAGCGGGAATGTGTCATTGTCGCCAATGGTGAACAACATGGCATCAACATCTTCCTGGCAGGAAGTGAGGTATGCCAGGGCACTGGCCCTTGCGGTATACCGGTTGGAACGATCATGGTCATCCCAGTTTTGAAAAGCCATTAAACCGGGGACGGCCAGGAGGCAGGTTCCGATTACAAGGGGCACCAGTATTTTGGGTTTTACCCACTTTCTGAATTCTTCAAAAATCCCATATACGCCCATACCAATCCACAGCGCGAAAATATAAAAAGAACCCACAAGGGAGTAATCGCGTTCCCGCGGCTGGAAAATAGAAGGGTTCGTATAGAATTGTATGGCAAGGCCGGTAAAGAAGAAGAACACGAACAAGACCCAAAACTGTTTCGGGTCTTTTGATATCTGAAACACCAGTCCCACGATCCCCAGGAGCAGGGGCAGGAAGAAATAGGTATTCCTCCCTTTATTTTCGAGTTCATCAGCCGGGAGGTTTTCCTGGCTCCCCAGCCTTAGGCTGTCAATAAACCCTATGCCGCTGAGCCACTCCCCGTTACCGTTGTAGCGCCCTTGCAGATCATCTTGCTTCCCTACAAAATTCCACATGAAATACCGCCAGTACATATAACCGAACTGGAATTCAAACATATACCTGATATTTTGCCAGACAGTGGGCGGCTGAACTTCCAGGTATTCGCCAAATTGCTTCAGGAAGCTGATATATTGTTCCGCATCTATCTCCCCATTGGCATAACCCGTTTGTATCTGTGAGACCGCTTTGCGCAATTCCTCATTGGAAGACTTCATTTTAAAGTCGAGCGGCCCGAAATAAGTCATATAGTTTTCCGCATTCTGATCGCTCCACATCCTTGGCAGGATTCCCCGATGGCCCGGATTGGGACCCTGGATGGCATTCTTGTATTTGTTTACGATGATATATTTGCCCAGGGCCTCGTCCTTTTCATATTTGGGCTTGTCATCTACTTCCTCTCCAGGGGGGGCAAAGAGATCCGAATAATAGGTACCATAGATCGGGCTGTCCACCCCGGGATACTGTTCCCGGTTGTAGTAAGCCAACAGGGACCGTGCATCGGATGGGTTGTTTTCATTGATCACCACATTGGCATTGGCCCGGATGGGCAACATAAGCCAGGAAGAAAAACCAAGTATCAGGAACATGCCGCATAAAACCAGTGTATTTGCGGTAGTATAGTTGTATTTTTTAGTATACCGCAACCCAAAATAGAATGCCGCAGTGAAGATCAGGCCCATGATGATGGTCCCGGAATTGAAGGGGAGCCCAATGCTGTTGATAAAAAATACCTCGCTCCATCCAAAAAGTTTTAAGACATAGGTGAGTGAAAATTTATATACCATCAAAAGAACAGCGACAACCGCCAGGTTAGCCAGCAGGAAATTTTTGACCGTGGTGGTTTTATATCTCTGAAAATAGTATAACAACCCAATGGAAGGGATCGCCAGGAAGCCCATGAATTGAATACCAAATGTAAGCCCCACTACAAAACACATCAATATAAGCCATTTATCCCCCCTTGGGTTATCGAGATCGTCTGTCCATTTGAGCCCCATCCATAGCAATAAGGCCATAATAAAGCTTGCCATGGCATAGACCTCGGTCTCAACTGCATTGAACCAAAAGCTGTCTGAATACGCTAAGGCAAGGGCACCTATCGCCCCACTCCCCAATATTGCAAGGCTATTGCTGTTGCTTACTTCCCCACCTTTAGACACCAGCTTACGGGTGAGGTTGGTGATGGTCCAGAACATAAAAAGCACGGTAAAGGCACTGGACACACCTGCCATATAATTAACCATTCTGGCGATCTGGTCATCCGCAAAGGCAAACATGGCAAAAAAAGCGCCTATCATTTGAAGCAAGGGGGCACCCGGAGGGTGCGCCACCTGTAATTTGGCAGAAGTGGTAATATATTCCCCTGCATCCCAGAAACTTCCGGTGGGTTCAACTGTAATGCCGTAAGTGATCAGGGCTATAAAAAAAATGACCCATCCTACGATGGTGTCCCATTTCTCGAAATTCTTTGAAAACATGCAATACCTAATTTAGCAATAGTCGCGAATTTAGTAATTTAAATAGAAATGGGTGCTAATTATTGATAAAGGTTTAACAGCCGGAACCTTTGCATGCAGGGACATTTGGGGCACTTTCGGCAATGGTTTCAGGCACCCCGGCAATCCAGAGACACCGGCGCATTCTTCCCAGGTGAAGTCCCTGGCCTGCCATCCCCATGTGAACCTTCTATACCCGAGGACGGCAGCAGGGACGCCAATTATTATGGGATTGTCTTAAAAATGTTTGCGCAAACAAAAGTTTGTCTTAAATTTGCGGGCTCTTTAGCAGTACTGGCCTATGGTGTAATTGGCAACACAGCTGGTTTTGGTCCAGTCGTTCTAGGTTCGAGTCCTAGTAGGCCAACTAAAAAGATGATCCAAGTCCTGACATTTCAACTGTCAGGATTTTTTTTGTCTGGCATGAAGCGCATGGCATACCGGCAAGGGATACGATCCTGACGGGCTAAGTTTTAAAAGTGGTTTCCCTTACGTCCCGGTGATGTGCCTGCTTATTTCTTCCCCGATCTCCAGGAGATTGCGCGTCTCATCCTTTGTAAAATCGTATGGCTCGGGCTTGGCCACGCCCAGGGTTCCATACAGCTTCCCGTGAAGCAGCATGGGAACGGCAATGGAACCTGCTACCTTTGTTTCTTTAGCGGCAGGACGGGCAACCCCGGAGCTATCGGTTTGCAAATTGCACATTTCAACCGGTTTCCGGCGTTCGGCGGCTATCCCGGCCATCCCCTTTCCAATTGGAATTTCAGATACTTTCGGCAGTAAAAAATCGGGGATACCCTGTGCAGCCTGTAATTTCAACAGTTGCGTTTCCCTGTCCAGGAAATGGATGGTACCCGTGGTACACTCAAAATTGGCGATCACTGCTGACAGCACCTCCTGCCAGTCGATCGCCGGCATTTTAAGGAGGGCGGTAATATTATTTCGTTGGTGTAGCTTTTTTTTATCCATAATATGTGTTCATTATAAAAGTTCGGACAGGTTGCGCAGTGGGAACAATCGGATGAGCTTTATAGAACATGAGCCGGAGGTCCTTTTCAGCCTTCATACTGCCGTTCCTCAGGATCTTCCGGATCCGGTTGCTTTGTAAATGGATCTTCCTGCAATACCTCTATGTCAGGGGAGGCCAGCCCTTCCTGTGCAATGCCTTCATAGGACTCGTCACGGGCCCTGTATTCTTCATCAAGTTCATCGATCAGTGTTCCTATTTTTCGTTTGTCCCGGATCATGGCGAAGGTCATGATCAGGCTTGTGCCAATGATGATGAACAGCAATATCCCCGGTTCAAAGGTTGCCACTTCGGCTTCTGCCGGGATCGCGTAGAAAAGGAGGACTGTAATCAAACCCCTGGGGGCAACAAATAACTGGGGCAGGATATCGGTGCCTAAAAAAAGCCGCAGCAGGAGAAACCGTATAGCATATATGGATACCAGTATAAGCAGGCTGACCAGGGCCACAGTGGTGTTAAAAAGGGAAGCAAGGGCTATGGTAATTCCGAAAACCACAAAGAAAAATGTCCGTACAACGAAGGCGGTTTCCAGCGTGATGATATGTAATTCAAGGTAGATTTGGTGCGCCCTTTCCGCCTTTAAAAAGTGTATCATTTTGCCCCCGAAGAACAATTTCATATTGGCAATGACCAATCCGAAAATCAGGATGATGATCAGGGAGGACAAATGCATTTTTTTCCCCAGGGCATAGAGCAGCAACAAAACGGCAATTAGCAGGAATTGTTTGGCCTGGCTCTTGATTTCCTGGAAGATGAGGATGATGGCATAACTGGCAACAACCGAGAGCACAATGGTCAGCAATAAATTGCCCGCAAACCCTAAGGCACCTGAACTTGTCAGGGGATCGAGCTGGCCAACCAGGTAATAGAACATGATGATGCCCATAATATCGGAAAAAGTACTCTCATATATATGAAACTCTTTCTTGTTAGGGGCTAAACCACCGACACTGGGGATGATAATAGCACTGGAAAGGATAGACAAGGGGGTGGCATAGAGCCAGGCAGCGTGCAGGGACATTTCCGGGATAAAATAATACAATATCTGTGCTGCCACATAGGCTGAACCCAGTAACCCTATCAGGGCAATTGCCATGGATCTGAGGATAGGCCAGAGCTTTTCACGCTTCAGTTCGAGCTCCAATGCGGCTTCCAGGACGATCATAATCAGGCCGATGATACCCAGTACCTCCAGCAGAGGGAAAAAATCAAGGGGTACTTTAATGAAATACCGCAGTACATATTGAAGGATAACCCCCAGGGCGATAAGCATGAGAACCGAGGGAATATTGGTTTTCTTAGCGATCCCGTTAAACCAGAAAGACAGAATAAGGATAATGGAAGCGGCAATAATAAGGTTATAGGAAGTTAATAATTCCATACGTTTTTGGTTGTGGTAGGATACGATGCCGTTTAGAATGGCAGCCTAAAAGTACCATTTAAACATTACATACGAATAACAGCAATGTCAGATCATAACCTTTTCTCCCTATTTAGAGTATGGGGATAATTAAAATTATTTGTATATTTGCCCCACTGAAAGGATATCGAAGTATTCATGAGGGGACAATATGTCCCCTCTTTTATTACTAAAACTTAAATTTTGATGTCGGGCAGGCAGGGAAAGCTGCAGGTGTTTTGCCGGAGTATCGTAAAACGCGGAACGGCTCCTCAGGCCATCCGGGAGCAGAGCAAGGTACTATTTGACAAAGAATGTTTGAAGACAAGGTAACGGCACTTTTAGAACAGGCCCTTAAGGAAAACGAGGCTCTTTTTTTGGTCGATTTTTCCATTGCCCCAGACCATACCATCCGGATCATTCTGGACGGGGACGAAGGGGTCAGCTTACAGGATTGTATGAATGTCAGCCGTGCCATCGAACACAATCTGGACAGGGAAGAGGAAGATTTTTCACTGGAGGTGGCCTCAGCCGGGGCGACAACGCCAATTGTGATGCCCAGGCAGTATAAAAAAAATATTGGCAGGACCCTTACTGTTACAGTATCCGGACATACCTTTGAAGGTAAGTTGCTGGAAGCTACGGAAGATACCATTACCCTGGTGTGGAAAAGCAGGGAACCCAAGACCATTGGAAAGGGGAAAATGACAGTTCAGAAAAGGCAGGAAATTTCCATTTCTGAAATTGAAGAAGCTAAAGTTGTACTAAAATTTTAATTGTAGATCAAAATGGAAAATATTGCGTTGATCGAATCTTTTTCGGAATTTAAAGACGATAAGTTCATTGACAGGGTAACGCTAATGGCGATATTGGAGGAAGTATTTCGCAGTGCCCTCAAGAGAAAATTCGGTTCCGATGATAATTTTGATATCATCATCAACCCGGATAAAGGGGATCTCGAGATCTGGAGGAACCGTACAGTAGTGGAAGATGGCAAGGTTGAGGATCCCAATGAGGAAATTTCCCTGTCTGCGGCGCGCAAGATCGAGCCCGATTTCGAAGTGGGGGAGGATGTGTCGGAAGAAGTGAAACTGATCGACCTGGGCAGAAGGGCCATTTTGGCCTTGCGGCAAAACCTGATCTCCAAAATACACGAGCACGACAATACGACCATTTATAAGCAATTCAAAGACCTGGAAGGCGAAATATACACTGCGGAAGTACACCACATCCGGCACAAGGCAATTATTTTACTGGATGATGAAGGCAATGAGATCATCCTTCCCAAGGACAAGCAGATCCCGTCCGATTTTTTCCGGAAAGGTGATAATGTGAGGGGTATCATAGAAAGCGTTGAACTGAAGGGGAACAAACCCATGATCATCATGTCCAGGACATCCCCCAAATTCCTGGAACAATTGTTCTTCCAGGAGATCCCCGAGGTTTTTGACGGACTTATCACCATCAAGAAGGCCGTCCGGATACCCGGGGAAAAAGCAAAGGTTGCGGTGGATTCCTATGATGACAGGATTGATCCGGTTGGTGCCTGTGTAGGGATGAAAGGATCCAGGATCCATGGTATCGTTCGGGAATTGGGCAATGAAAATATAGACGTGATCAACTGGACCAACAACCCGCAGTTGATGGTAACCCGGGCATTGAGTCCGGCGAGGGTTTCTTCGGTCAAATTAAATGATGAAAAAAAGACCGCACAGGTTTACCTGAGGCCGGAAGAAGTTTCCAAGGCTATCGGCCGGGGAGGGCACAATATCAGGTTGGCAGGGCAACTTACGGGTTATGAAATCGATGTTTTCCGGGAAGGTGTTGAGGAGGATGTGGAACTCACCGAATTCTCCGATGAAATAGAAGGATGGATCATTGATGAATTGAAGAAAATAGGAATGGATACCGCCCGTAGCGTATTGGAACAGGATGTGAATGACCTCATTAAACGAACCGATTTGGAAGAGGAGACGATTTTGGAGGTTGTACGGATACTGAAAGAAGAATTTGAAGATTAAGCTATATATTAGCAGCATATATAAGGTTTAGGAATATATATTTTATGGCAGATAATGCAACGATAAGACTTAACAAGGTCTTGAGAGAACTCAATATTTCACTGGATAGGGCAGTGGATTACCTGGCGTCCAAAGGGCATAAGGTGGATTCCCGACCCACGACCAAAATTTCCGATGCGGTATACCAGGTTCTTTTGGATGAGTTCCAGACCGATATGAGCAAAAAGGTTGCATCTAAGGAAGTTGGGGAAGAGAAGCGCAAGGAGAAGGAGGCCTTGAGGATACAGCTTGAACAGGAACAGGAAGAAAGGAGGCTGGAACGTGAAAAAAGGGCTGCGGAACGTGAAGTTGTAAAAGCCAGAGTGGAACTTGCAGGCCCCAGGCAGGTTGGTAAAATAGACCTGACGCCAAAGAAAAAGGTGAAGCCTGTTGATGAGGGCACTACGGAAATGGAAGCCCCGGTTGAGGAAATCAAACCCCAGGAGGCAGTTGCAGAGGAAAAGCCAAAAGAAGAGGTGAAGGCAGAACCGGCCGAGGAAAAGCCTGTTGCCAGTGAAGAACCCAAGAAAGATGCCATAGAGGAACCCCAGGCAATAGAAACACAGTATCAGAAGCTCTCAGGACCGAAGATAATGGGGGATAAAATTGATCTTTCTCAGTTCAATAAGCCTAAAAAGAAACCGGATACTGCCAAATCCAAGGCCAGGGAAGCAGAAGCTGATAAACGCAAAAGACGGAAACGAATTATAAGTGAGGGAACCGGCCCGGGCAATGGTAGGACCAGGACCATAGCCAAAAAGGGGCAACGGTTTTCATCCTCCGCACCAAAGGTGGAGCCTACCGAAGAGGAAGTACAAAAACAGGTGCGGGAAACCCTTGAAAAATTACAGGGGAAATCCAAAAAAGGGAAAGGCGCCAAGTACAGGCGGGATAAACGAGACCAGCACCGCCAGCAGACCGAAAAAGACCTGGAACAACAGGAATTGGAAAGCAAAATCCTGAAGGTGACCGAATTTGTTACCGCCGGGGAAGTAGCCACCATGATGGATGTTCCCACGACCAATATTATTTCGGCCTGTATGTCCCTTGGGATCATGGTTACCATGAACCAGCGACTGGATGCCGAAACCCTGACCATAGTTGCCGAAGAATTTGGCTATGAGGTTGAATTTGTGACCGCGGAGATCGACGACTCTATCGAGGAGGAGGCAGATGCCCCGGAAGATTTGAAGCCCCGTGCGCCTATAGTGACCGTCATGGGCCATGTGGATCATGGTAAAACATCCCTGCTGGATTATATCCGGAAAGAAAATGTAATAGCCGGGGAAAGTGGTGGTATCACACAGCACATTGGTGCCTATGCGGTTGAATTGGACGGGGGTCAAAAGATAACGTTCCTGGATACTCCGGGACACGAAGCCTTTACTGCCATGCGCGCAAGGGGGGCACAGGTTACGGACATTGCCATCATTGTGATTGCGGCGGATGATGATATCATGCCCCAAACCAAGGAAGCGATCAGTCATGCCCAGGCCGCAGGGGTACCCCTGGTATTTGCGATCAATAAGACGGACAGGCAAACCGCCAATCCCGAAAAGATCAAGGAAGGTCTTGCCAATATGAATTTGCTGGTAGAGGACTGGGGTGGAAAAATCCAATCCCACGATATCTCCGCCAAAACAGGGAATGGGGTCAAGGAACTGTTGGAAAAAATATTGCTGGAAGCAGAGCTGCTGGAACTGAAAGCCAACCCGGATAAGCTGGCTTCCGGTACCGTGGTTGAAGCATTCCTGGACAAGGGAAGGGGTTATGTATCCACCATCCTGGTACAGGGAGGTACCCTGAAAATAGGGGATTATGTTCTGGCGGGTACCTGTAGCGGTAAGATAAAGGCCATGCATGATGAACGGGGCAAGATTGTCAAAACTGCAGGCCCGGCTACACCCATCTCCATTTTGGGACTGGACGGTGCCCCCCAGGCAGGCGATAAATTCCACGTTCTGTTAGATGAAAAGGAAGCCAAACAGATCGCTGCCAAAAGGAGTCAGCTTCTACGGGAACAATCCGTAAGGACTCAACGCCATATTACCCTGGATGAGATCGGAAGACGGATTGCATTGGGAGACTTCAAAGAGCTGAACATCATCCTGAAAGGAGACGTGGACGGTTCTGTGGAAGCCCTGACAGATTCCTTCCAAAAGCTGTCAACAGACGAGATACAGGTGAATATTATACACAAAGGAGTGGGTGCCATTACGGAATCGGATGTGTTGCTCGCTTCCGCATCGGATGCCATTGTAATAGGCTTCAATGTAAGGCCCATGGGCAATGCACGGGATATCGCAGATAAAGAGGAAATTGATATCAGGATGTATTCCATTATTTACGATGCCATTAACGACCTGAAAGATGCCATGGAAGGTATGCTTTCACCGGTGATGAAAGAGGAAATTCAGGGGACGGCCGAAATTCGGGAAACTTTTAAAATTTCCAAGATCGGAACCATCGCCGGTTGTATGGTAACCAGCGGCAAAATATTCCGTAATTCCAGTATCAGGCTTATCCGGGACGGGGTGGTTATCTTTACC